>JAHBVG010000059.1 GCA_019637695.1 Caldilineaceae bacterium
TTCGTATTGAAGAATGTTATCCGGCATGAACGGGGTATCCTGTCATCACGGTGGGTTCCGGCTGGCAAGAACAGCATCCTGGCTGTTTCGGGTGTAGTCCATTGTATCACAACTGCCTGCGCTGGTTGATACCTCTACCCCTGCACAATGGTATAATCGGCTATCTCTCGCCACCACGTAAGGTCCCCTATCTATGTTCCGTTCCAAACGCGTCCCTGTGATCTTACAAATGAGCGCGGCGGATTGCGGCGCGGCCTGCCTGGCCATGATCGGCGGCTATTGGGGCGCACAGCTCTCTGTGGGTAGCTGTCAGCGCATCATGGGCGGCAGCGCCAGCGGCGTCACCGCGCTGATGATCGCCCAGGCGGCGCGCCAGATGGGGCTGAAGGTGCAGGCCTTTCGCCACTCCCCCACCGGCCTGGCCCAGGCCGACCTGCCCGCCATCCTCCACTGGCAGGGAACCCACTTTGTCGTGCTGGAATCCTGGCGCGGGGAACGCATCACTGTGGTGGACCCGGCTCTGGGCCGCCGCACCTTGACCGCCGACGAGCTGGCCGCGGGCTACAGCGGCGTCACCCTCACCTTTGCCCCTGAAACCGATTTTGCCCAAAAGGTCGTCCCCTACGTCGATGCCAACGGATCGGCGCGCTGGCACCTCTTCCTGGCGCGGGTGCTGGCCGTGCCGGGCATCCGCCCACTGCTGGCGCAGATCGTGGGCGCTTCCTTGCTCTTAC
The DNA here is from genome assembly GCA_019637695.1 of Caldilineaceae bacterium. GTDB lineage: Bacteria > Chloroflexota > Anaerolineae > Caldilineales > Caldilineaceae > RI-153. The sequence continues at coordinate 735 of JAHBVG010000059.1, forward strand.
AACTGGCCGGGCTGATCCTGCCCGTGACGACCTGGCTGGTGGTGGAGCGCATCCTGCCCAACCCGGCGCAGAACCTGCTCCCCCTGCTGGGCATCGGCCTGCTCGTGGCGGTGGCGGCGCAGGCGGGGATCAGCTTTGGGCGCTCTCTGCTCACCGTGCGCTTCCAACAACAGTTGGACCGCCACCTCATCCCCGATTTCTTCGCCCACCTGCTGCGCCTGCCCTACAGCTTCTTTCAACAGCGCACCACCGGCGACCTGCTCTCGCGGCTGGAAGGCAACAGCGCCGTGCGCGATCTTGTCACATCGGGCGTGTTGACCGGCCTCTTGGACGGCGTCCTGGTGCTGCTCTACCTGGTGATCCTCTACCTACAGTTTCCGCTCTTCGGGTGGGTCGTCACCGGCACAGCGCTGGCCCACCTGCTCCTCCTCTCGCTGAGTCTACGCCGTGTACACGAACTGAGCCAACTGGCGCTGGCAACCCAGGCCGCCGAGGAGAGCTTCGCCGTGCAGGTGCTGCGCGGCATCGAATCGGTGAAGGCGGCGGGGACGGAGACGTGGATCGCCGCGCAGTGGCGCGACGGCTTTGACGCCAGCCTCAAAGCCGTCGCCGCCCGCGGACGTTACCTGGCTGGCGTCGACAGCCTCTTTCTGCTCATCAGCACGGCCACGCCGCTGCTCCTCCTCTGGCTGGGGACCGGCGCTGTGCAGGATGGGCAGTTGGAACTCGGCCAGATGTTGGGGTTGGTGGTACTCGCCAGCGCCAGCCTGGCCCCGCTGGGCAGCCTGGCTGGCTACATCCACCAGGCGCAGCAGATCTGGGCCTACCTGGAGCGCATGGGCGATGTGCTGGAGAGCGCGCCGGAGGAAGCCGAGCCGGATCAGATGCCCCTATCCCTGACCGGCAGCATCGAGGTGAGCGATCTCTGCTTCCGCTACGCCGGGCAAGGGGAGTTCACCCTGGCGCAGATCTCGTTTGCGCTGAAGCCAGGGGAAAAAGTGGCCCTGGTCGGCCCCACCGGCGCGGGGAAGAGTACGCTGGTGCGCCTGCTCTTGGGCCTCTACAAGCCCGACGCGGGGGAAATCTGCTACGACGGACGTCCGTTGGCAGATCTGGGGTTGACTCGCCTGCGCCGGCAGATCGGCGTGGTGCTGCAAGATTCCTTCCTCGTCGGCGGCACGATCCGCCAGAACATCGCCCTGCACCAGCCCGACATGCCCCTGGCCCAGGTCATGGCCGCGGCGCGGCTGGCGGGCATCCACGAGGAGATCGAGCGGCTGCCCATGAAGTATGAAAGCTGGGTGGGGGAAGGAGGCAGCGCGCTTTCCGGCGGACAGCGCCAACGGCTGGTGCTGGCCCGCGCCCTCGCCCCGCGCCCCAAGATCCTCATCCTCGACGAGGCCACCAGCCATCTGGACGCCGCCACCGAAGCGACGATCCAGCAAACGCTGGATGATCTTGAGGCCACCTGCCTGATCGTGGCGCACCGTCTCAGCACCGTGCGCCGCGCCGACCGCATCCTCGTGCTGGATCGGGGGCGCATTGTGGAACGCGGCAACCACGACGATCTGATCGAGCAGAGCGGACTCTACAGCCGTCTCCACGCCCAGCCTTGACGCTGGTTCTACCCCAAGAAACAAACATTTTAACGCAAAGACGCAGAGAGGCAGAGGCGCAGAGTCTCTTGTTGCCACTTTCCACCATTGAGAAAATCGTCTTTGACAAGTTGTCACGAACAGTGCTAATTTGGTTTCATGAAAACATTTACTGTTGGCGAATTCAAAACAGATTTCTCAGAGATCATCGCACGCGTGCGCGCCGGTGAAGAGATCATCATCAGCTACGGCAAGAAAAAAAGAGAAAGTCGCTGTTCTTATTCCGTATGCTGCGTACAAATCCAAGAAGATTCGGCTGGGGTTGTTGCAGGATAGAACGCTCAAAATTCACGACGACTTCAAAATGACAGAAGAAGAGATGTTGGCGCTATGATTTACCTGCTCGACACCCATATTGAAGGCGGAGGTTTGCCATGCGCACTTTTTCCGCTACCAACCTGCGCAATGACCTGTTCAACTTCTTGGACATCGTTGAATCGGGAGAAGTGATCGTCATTCAGCGCAACAACCAGGAGGTTGCCCGTCTCGTCCCTGCTGCTGGGGACAATTGGCGGGACAACATGAGCGTGAAAGTAAAACTGCTCATCCCTCCCAATGAGCTGATTCAATCGCTGGATGATGTTTGGGAGGATGTAACTGCTCAAGCAACCAGTCGAGTGAGCGCTGATTGAGTAGCCGAGTCTGCGAGGGCTAAGGCGCAACGCCTGTGCCAAACGAAATCAAGCGAACGGGTCTACCCCTTGGTTTCGTTTGGTACAGGCGCTGCGCCATAACGCCTGAATGTGGAAGCGATAGAGATGTCCAGCGACGGTTGCCCTGCCCGATCATCACAAAGATCCGTTTGATCGCCTGCTCGTTGCCCAGGCCAACCGGCGTACCATGACATTGGTGACCAGAGACGCCGAACTGTCTGAGTATGAGGTGTCTCTGGTCTGGATGTAGCCTGGCATAACTCCTTTTCCCTCTTCATTCCCCTTTCTTCGCCCGGATGGCGCTGCTGGTGAAGCGCATCATCAGCTCCTGCAAGAGGGTCGGCTCCAGCTCCCCCAAGAGGCTCTGCACATCCGCGGGTAGCTTGTCCAGCAGCTCGTCCGGGGTGTGGCGGCGCTGGATGTCGATGTGGATGTCGCAAAAGCCCCCTGTCTCCAGCAACTCGGTAAACTGGTCCATGGTCAGCGCGCCGAAGATACACCCCGCGCAGTTCATCGCGATCTGGATCGCCTCTTCCGAGATGGGAAACTCGCTCAGATCCCCGTCTACCATCACTTCGGCGAGGGCGAGACGTCCGCCCGGTTTCAGCACCCTGTAGGCTTCGGCCAGGGCCACGCTTTGCTCTGGGGAGAGGTTGATGACGCAGTTCGCCATCACCACATCCACGGCACTGTCGGCCAGGGGCAGGGATTCGATCTCGCCCTGGCGAAATTCCACATTCGTCGCCCCGACTTTGGCCCCGTTGAGCCGGGCCAGCTCCACCATCTTGTCGGTCATGTCCACGCCGTAGACAAAGCCGGTCGGCCCCACCTGCCGGGCCGCCAGCAGCACATCCAAACCGCAGCCGCAGCCCAGATCCAGCACCACTTCCCCTGCTTGCAGGGCGGCGATGGCGTGGGGATTGCCGCAGGCGATGGAGCCGGAAACAATGCTTTGGGGCAGGCCGATCAACTCCTCGTCCCGATAGAATGCGCTGCCGTAACGCCCCTCGCTCTCCGTGGGGCCATCATCGGGCGCAGCAGATCCCTGCAAATTCTCCTCGGCCATGCGCCCGTAAAAATTTTGCAGGTCCGCTTTGATGGCGTCGGGTGTGCCAGGCTCCCTCTCATCAACCCCCAACACTTTCTCGCTGGTCCACTCCTCATATTCCTCCAAAATCCTGTCGGGGAAGGAGCGGCGGGACCATTCCAGCATAGGCGCGTTGTCAGGAGCGACCCGCCAGTACATATCCTCCATACCGATCTGCCAGCAGCGCCGGGTGACTTCGCCGATGAGCATCTTGCCCAGCCGCTGCCGGGGCGGGTAGACGTAGAGGATGTCGATGAGGAGTTGCAGGGGCTTCTCCCGCACGGCGCAGACCCAGCCCGCCACCCTACCCTCATGGCGCAGGACGAAGCTGGTCTCCCCATCCCACGCCTCTCTGGGGCGCGCAAACGGGGAAAGTGTAGGCGGATAGCGACCCTCTTCCCCCAGTTTGGCGATAGCTTGCAGATCGGCCTCGGTCACATCCGGCCAGGGGACCACCTCGTAAGGCGGCTCGAAGCGGAGCTGCTGGACCCACTCCAGGCTGAGCGCGTCCTGTTCTCGTGTCGTCCAGAAGACGATGTGGCTGAGGGTCGGCGAGTCCCAGCCCCGCTTCTGCAGGACCCGCTCGAAGGCCGGGGTGTGCTCGTCCGGGCGGTAGAGGGCTTGGAGTTTGCCGATGCCGGAACCCTGGGCGGCTTCCTCCACCGCGGCCAACAGGGCCGTGCCAATCCCCGCCCCACGATAGGCCGGCAGCACGTAGAGATCCAGCAACTGGGCGGCTTCGTCGTTGGTATGGACGACCGCCACGCCCGCCGGTTGCCCCCAGAAGGATGCGCCCAAGGCCAGCAGATTAGGATCGGTGCTGATGTCAAGTACAACTTGGCGCAGGCCCGGACGCACCATCAGTGCAAACGGCTGCACCGAGCGGGCGTCGAGTGGATCAATGGCGATCATCTGGACCTCCCCGACCTCAGCAGGAACTCTGGGATGTGTGGACGGCAGGACGATTGGCTGCCCTTGTGTTGCCGCCACTGACCAGTATCTTGTGTGGTCGCAATGTCCGCCCGCCGCCGACCAGGGCCAGATCCAGATCGTCCAGAGGCAGGGCATCCAAGGATGGCGGGGCCGGGGGCAGGACCAGATAGTGCTGGCCCGGCGTCTCTTCCAGCACGGTGATGCGCATCCCCGGCGGCAGTTCCACGCCCAGCAGGTCGGCGATGGCGGCTTTCGGGTCGTCCAGCAGGCGCTGACGGGAAGCGGGATCAGCGCTGGCTTTTTCGATGAGTTGGCTTTCGATCTCGTGTCGGTTCATGTGAATGTTTCTCCTTTTTGTTGGTACGGTTGAAAACCGCACATGATGGCTTTCAACGAATCCCCTAATCTCCTAATCTCCCAATCTCTTCTTATCTCTTGATGCTTGGCAGGTAGATCTCCATTCGGCTGTCAGCAGGAACTGCGCTGGCTGCTCCGGGCATTGGACGCGGAGGCTCTCGTGTTGCTCACCCCACATTTGATCGCGTGAGGCCGCATCGTCCGCCCGCCGCCCACCAGGGCCAGTTCCAGATCGTCCAGGGGCAAGGCGTCAAGGTCGAGCGGAGCGGGTGGCAGAATCAGGTAGTGGTGGCCCGGCGCTTCCTCCAGCACGGTGATGGTCATCCCCGGCGGCAGGGACACGCCCAGCACGTCGGCGATGGCGGCTTTCGGGTCGTCCAGCAAGCGCTGGCGAAAAGCTGGATCGGCGTTGGCCCGCTTGACGAGGCGGGCTTCCAGCTCCTCTCGGGATGAGGTGAGGGTGGTGATCATGGCGAATTCTCTCCGATTGTTTGTGTGTACTGGGTTTGTCAGTAGGTGGGACTAATGGCAATCATTGCTGGCTTTTTCAATGAGTTGGCTCTCGATCTCAAGTCGGTTCATGCGGATGATTCTCCTCTTGTAGGTGCGGTTGAAAACCGCACATGATGGGATTTGTGCTTGTGCTATTTCTAAACACGTACCTTCGCCGTTTGCGTAATCGTGCGGTTAGAAACCGCACCTACGATGGGGAGATTGACCCACGCCAATCCCCCAATCTCTTAATCCCCTAATCTCCTAATCTCCTATCTTGTCACACTGGGCAGATAGAGATCCCACTCAATCTGGAGGATCCTGCTCTCTCGGAAGCCGAGTACCCGGCTGTTGCCGTTGTCCGCCACAAAGAGATCCCCGTCTGCGTTGAGGCCGACCATGGTGGGTCCCCGCAGGGTGCCCTGGTTGGGGGCGGTCGCGCCCTGGGCGGTGGTGCGCCCCTGGTTGATCCCGTTGCGGGCAAAGGAGCCGGACTGGCCGATGACCAGATCCGCCACCGTGTCCGTTGCCAGGGGAGCGGCATAGCCCAGCACCCGGTTGTTGTCTAAATCGGCCACGTAGAGGTTGCCGTCCCCATCCACCAGCAGGCCGTAGGGATAGTTCAGGCTTTCGGCGCTGATGCCACCCTTGTTGGCTACGCCGGTGGTGAAGTCGCCCCCCTGGCCGATGACCACGTCGGCGGTGGTATCCCCCGACGCCGCCAGATAGACCAGCACCCGATGGTTGTTGCTGTCGGAGACGTAGAGGTTGCCCACCCCATCCACGGCCACGCCGCTGGGATAGTGCAGCCCGTCCGCGCTGATGCTGCCCCCCCTGTTGGGCGCAGTGCTGTTCAGGTCGGGTTGGCCGAAGACCCTGTCGAGCGTGGTATTTTGGCTGGCCAGAGGCGTCTCGTAGACCAGTATCCGATGGTTGAAGGTGTCGGCCACATAGAGGTTGTCTTCGCTGTCCACGGCCACGGCCAGGGGGTTGTTGAGGTCGTGGATGATCAGCGCCGCGTCCATGCCGTTGGTGAAGGGCCGGGTGTAGACAAGGACGGCATTTTCTTGGGCTTCGGCCACGTAGAGATTACCCTGGCTGTCCAGGGCCAATCCTACAGGGCGGCCCATGTTGAGGCCCAACTCGGCGTCATAGAAGTAGGTAGTAAAGTCCGGTTTGCCGATGACCAGATCCGCTGCGCCGCCGTCACGCTGGGCCTGGCTGTTGGGCCAACTGAGGATGCGGGCGTTGCCGGTGTCAGCCACAAAGAGGCGACCTGTGGCGGGATCGACCACCATCCCGGATGGTTCAAAGAGGGTGGTTGGACGCACCGGGGCAAAGGGTCCCCAGTTGGTGGTGAAGCTGCGCTGGCCCAGGACGCTGTCGGCCTGATCATTCCCTGGGGTGGGCGCGTAGATCGTGAGGGTAACCGGGGCCGAGATGCCACCGCCGGGCGTGGGATTGCGCAGGGTAACAGTGATCTGGCCCGTGGTGACCACTTCGCTGGCCTCGATGCGCACCTGGCCCAGGCCCAGGAACCGCGATCGGTTGGCGCGCGCCACCCCGTTGATCTCCACCACTGTGTCGGAGATGATACCGGTCCCCCAGATGTCCACGGTGAAGCCCTCCGCGCCAGCGCGCACCGTGCCCGGATCCAGCACGCTAATGTCGGGCACAGGGTTGGTCAACGGCTGGTTGTATTGGAGGGCGCGGTTGTTGCCCGTGTCTGCGATGTAGAGGTCCAGATAGCCGTCGTCAACGACCATGCCTCTGGGCGCATGGAGGCTGGCCGCGCTGATGCCGCCGTTGTTGGCCGTGTTGCTGACAAAGTCGGGCTGGCCGATCACGCTGTCGGCCACGCCGTCCGGGTTCAGTTGATCGAAGACAAGGACCCGGTTGTTGCCCGTGTCGGCCACGTAGAGACGGTTGCCCGCGTCCAGCGCCAGCCCCATCGGCCCATCCAGGCTGGACGCACCCAGTCCACCGTTGTTGGCTGTGTTGCTGGTGTAGTCCGGCTGGCCGATGATGCCGTCCGCCACATTGTCGATGGGATCCGAGGCAAAGTAGAGGATGCGGTTGTTGCCCGTGTCGGCCACATAGATGGCGTCGCCCAACAGGTCCGCGGCCACGCTGGTGGGGCCGTTCATGCTGCGTTGGGTGGGCGGGTCCGGCGCGGCGTTGAAGGTGAAGGGTTCGTTGCCCACGCCGCTGATCTCCTGGCCCACCAGCCAGTTGGCCTCTGGACCGATGGTGCCGGCTTCGTTCCACTTGTAGACCAGCACGCGGTTGTTGCCGTGGTCCGCCACCACCAGGTTGTCGTTCACGTCGGTGACCAGACCCATGGGGCTGTTGAGGGTGTCCACATTGGTGGGGCGGGCCGTCCTTGAGGTGAAGTCCGGCTGGCCCAGGGCATAGTCTGCCTCCTGGCTATTAAAATAGATGGGGGCGTAGAATTCCGAGGGCGACCACCAGCCATCCATACAGTAGTAGTCGAATGGGTCGTAGTAGATCTCTTCGTCGTGCCAATATTCGTCGTAATTGGTGGGGGCGAAGACCAGCACCCGGTTGTTGCCCGTGTCTGAGACGTAGAGCCAGCCATCAAAGCCCACGGTGACGCCGGTGGGCCTGTTCATGCTGGCTGCGGTGGGCGGGTTCAGTGCGGTGGTGGTTTCAAGGTCGGGCTGGCCCAGCACAAAGTCAGCGTGTTCGCCGTTGGCGTAGCTGTAGCCGCAGTTCCAGCCCAGCACCCGGTTGTTCTCCGTGTCTGCCACAAAGACCTGGCCGGACCAGTAGAAAGCGATATCGCCCGGCTGGTTGAGACTGCTGTTGGTAGCGGGGATGGCCGCCTCGCCGCTGGTGAAGTCGGGCTGGCCGTAGACCTGATCGGCCACGGCGTCCAATTTTCCGTCCAGGTCGGCGGCGGCCGCGCTGCGCGCCAGGCTGATCCTTGCCGCCGGTCTGTCCACGGTGGGCTGGGTCTTCTTCAAGGCTGGTTGGGCGAGTTCCGGGGCGGGGCGGGTAGTGAATTGCGGGATGGCAACCACTCCTACCGCGACCGCACCCACGGTCAGCAATACAAGTATCAGTCGGGTCAATCGGTTCTTCATGACAATCCCCCTATGGGTGGACGCAGCGCATCCGTTTTATGTATATAGAGCGTTCGTATCCTCGCATAAGAGCGTTATGAAAACGTTATAAATATGAGAACCCCTCCCCGTGCAGTATCGACGAGGAGGGAGCCGTTGTCGCGCGGGTGGAACGATTTCCCATTGGATGCCCCTCAACACGACCAATGCCATATTCGCGACTTCGGTCCTCCCCCCGTTCTGTTCACGGGGGGAGTTAGAGGGGGTAAACCTACTTCTGCGTGGTCGGCAGGTAGAGGCGGAACAGCACATCGGTGGCTTCATAAGCGCCGATGTCACAGGCCAGGCCTTGCGGACGTGTGACGCCACGCTGATCCGTGGCCGGGCAATTGGCATTGTTACCGGCGTCGATAGCCGGGCTATCTGCCTGCAGAGCGTGAGTCCAGTCGTTGACAGCAGCGTTCTCGCCCGGAGCCGGGTTGAGCGCCAGCGGACCCAGCATGGGGTCAGTATTGGACAGGTCGCCAGCCTGATTAAACCCACATGAATCTTTGTCTTCCAGGTTGTTTCCCTGTGAAAAAACTCTGTTCTCCCCTGGGACAAAGTCTGCGCTGGCGCAGTTTCCTACAGAAGAAGGAGACTCTATATGGCTAGAGACAATACTATTCTGCAAAGAAATCGTGGCAGTAGCAGGTTCATCCGAATCTGCATACGCCATCCCTCCTCCGCCATTGATAGCTTGATTATATGCAATCGTACTGTTAAGAGAGGTGATCGTCGCATCACGAAACCTGCTGGCGTTGTAGACACCGCCGCCGTAGCCGCTCCCGATGATGCCAAAACCCATGGCGTCATTACCACTCACCGTGCTATTTTGCAGCATCAGCACAGCATCTATGTTCGCCAGGCCGCCGCCATTGCCCACTTGGTTGCCGTCCGCTCTGACGATATTGCTGTATATGGCGCTGCTCATCACTGCCATCTCAATGCGCGAGGTGCCATCCATTTTATTGGCTATACCGCCCCCGGCTTCCATTGCTCTGTTGTGGTGAACACTACTGTGTGTAATGGTGACAAATCCAGTGGCTCCTACAGCGCCAGAGCCGAATTCATCTTCAACATTGCTATCACCGGAATAGATGCCACCGCCAAAGCCACCAAAGAGAAAGATCCCTTTGTCCGGCACTTGATTACCCGCAATTTCGCTGTGGCGCACCAACAGAATGGCGGTCTGTTGATCGTTCGCGTGACTACTGATGCCGCCGCCATTGCCATCAGCCGTATTGCTCAACACGCGGCTGCTGTGAATCTCTAGATAGGCATTCTGGTCAAACGCAACATTCGCGATCCCACCGCCGTCCCTATCCGCCCGGTTGCCTGTGATCGTGCTGTTGGTCAGGGTCAGCACCCCTAAGTTGAGAATCGCCCCGCCACTTCCGCTACGGAAACCTTTTCCTGTACTGCTGCCGTTGCGGAGGGTGACGCTGTCCAGTTGCAGGGTTCCAGAAATTTGCAGAATACGGAAAGCGGCAGTGCCGTCTGCCGAACTGCGAGCGATGGTGGCGCCGTTGCCGTTGATGGTCATGGTTCCGGTGATGATCGGCAACCCGTTAGCGCCCCCATCGGTGTTGTCGGCTATGCCCAACGTGTAGTTCCCCCCCGAGGCCAGGTTCACCACTGCCGGTGTTTCAGGCGTTCCGAACTCGTTGGCAGAGTGGATGGCGGCAATCAACCCAGCCACATCCCCATCGGCTACGGTGACGACAGTAGTCATGGCGAGAGGCGATTCGATACCCGCGGCGGGAGCGGCTGAGGCAATTCCAGTGAAAGATGATGTTCCTGCATGGGCAAACAGCAGGAGCAGGGTGACCAGCAGCAGGGCAAAGGCAAAAGGTAGTAGTACTCTCCGTGCTGACTTTCTAGATAGCATGTGCATAAAAAAGCTCCTCGAGTGGATTGTTGGGTGTCAAGCGAATCGTAAAGCGGATGCAGGGACGGCTACAACACATACCATCCCTGCACCTGCCAGTAGATCTACTTCCGCGTCAAGGGCAAGTGGATCTTGTACTCTCTCGTGACCTAACGGGTAATGACGGGCAAATAGAGAGAACGGTCCGGTGGCTGCGTCTCTATCGGTTCCATCTGGAAGACGAGAATGCGCTGGTTGCCCCTGTCGGCCACAAAGAGGAACCCATCGTCGGCGAGGGCTAAATCGATGGGTTCATGGAGCGTGCTACGGCTACGCCCGCCATTGTTGGGCTGATTGGCGGTGAAGGAGCCGTTTTGACCGAAGACTGCATCGGCTGTGCGGTCAGTGATAAAGGGCTGGGTATAGAGCAAGAGGCGGTGGTTATTGGTATCCGCCACGTAGAGCGTGCCCGCCGCATCCACGGCCACGCCGAAGGGGAAGTTGAGACTGTCTGTCGTGACGCCGCCGTTGTTGGGCGTACCCGTGCTGAAACTATCCCCCTGGCCGAAGACGATGTCGGCGGTGGTGTCCCCATCATCCCCTGCCAGATAGACCAGCACTCGGTGGTTGAAGGTGTCAACTACATAGAGATTGCCCGCTTTGTCCATGGCTAACCTCGTGGGGAAATTGAGGGTGTCGGCTGTGATAGCGCCACCCTGATTGGGCGCGGCGCTGTCAAAGTTGGGTTGGCCGTAGACGCGGTCGGGCATACTGTCCCTGCTGAGTACAGGCCCTTCGTAGACCAGCACGCGGTGGTTGCCGCTATCGGCCACGTAGAGGTTGTCTTGGTCGTCAACGAGCAGGCCGAGTGGGTTGCGAAGCCCCGTGATGCTGTGGGTAGGGGTCATGCCGTTGGTAAACGGTGGGGCAAAGAGTCGGATAGCGTTGCTGAGTGCATCGGACACGTAAAGAGTGCCCTGGCTGTCCAAGGCAAGCCCTGTGGGTGTACCGAGGGTGGCTGCGGGATTCGCTCCCCAGGTCTCAAAATCGGGCTGGCCGAGGACCAGGTCAGCCGGTTGTCCATTGTTGCGGGTGGCACTGCTGGGCCAACTGAGCACACGAGCGTTGCGCAGGTCAGCCACAAAGAGACGCCCAGTCTGGAGATCGACAACCACGCCCGTCGGTCTATCCAGACTACTGGCCGTGACGCGGGTAAATTCCCCATCGTTGGTGGCGAAGCCCTTTTGCCCCAAGACATAGTCGGCGTCGGTGTCCCCCACTTGGGGTTCGTAGACGGTGAGGATGACGGGAGTTGATAGTCCGCCACCGGGGGCGGGGTTGCGCAGAGTGATGGTCAGATCTGTGGTGGTGATGAGGTCACTCGCTTCGAGGGTGAAACGGGTTAACCCCAAGAAATCGCTGCCCGTGGCCCGTTGGACGCCGTTCACCTCGACCACAGTTTGTGCAATGATGCCCGATCCCCACAGGTCAATGGTAATGCTCCCGGTTCCGGCCAATACGGTGTTGGGATCTAGTTCGGCGATGTCGGGGACGGGGTTGGGCAAGGGTTGGTTGTATTGGAGGACGCGATTGTTGCCACGGTCAGCAATGTAGACATCCATAAAGGTGGCGTCGGTGGCGATGCCCGTGGGTGCGGATAGGCTGGCGTCACTGATGCCGCCACTGTTGGGAGTGTTGCTATTATAGTCAGGCTGGCCGAAGATGTCGTCGGCTTGGCCGTCGGGATTGAGTTGGTCAAAGAGGAGGATGCGATGGTTGTTGGTATCGGCCACAAAGAGCCGGTTGCCCGCATCCAATTTCAGCCCCGTGGGATTGTCGAATTTGTCTGGGCCAAGGCCGGGGGTGTTGCTGACGAAATCGGGCTGGCCGATGACAGCATCAGCTCTGCCATCGGCAGGCGCATCGTTATAAACGAGTACCCGGTGGTTGCCTGTATCTGCGACATATATTTGGGTACCCAATATGCCAGCCGCCACAGAGGTGGGGGCATTCAGACTCACGGCCGTAGGTGGATCGGGGGCTTCTGACGCCGTGTAATCTGGGACAATCCCTAACCCGTTGACCGTCTGCCCCACAATCCGACTGGCAGGGAGGCCATTCCTAAAAGGCCATTCGTAAATGAGGACGCGGTTGTTGCCATGGTCGGCCACGACCAAGTTGTCGTTAATATCGGTGACCAGGCCCATAGGTTGGTTGAGGCTGGTGCGACTGGTAGGGGCGGCAATACTTGTCACGAAGTCGGGCTGGCCGATCACATAGTCGGCGTCCATTCCATTCGTAAATTCAGGCCAGAAGGAGTCGGAGAATTCATAGCCATCTTCTTCAATGCACCAGATGTCGTCGTAGTATTCGTAGAAGTCGCAGATGTTCCACGGTACAAAGACCAAGATCCGGTTGTTGCCCGTATCGGAGACATACATGATGCCGTCGTAGCCCACGGTAATCCCAGTGGGGGCGCGCATACTGTTGATTGTGGGGGGATTGGGAGCGCCAGAGGAGGTGAAGTCGGGCTGGCCGAGGACAAGGTCGGCAGGGTCGCCGTTTTCGTAGAGATCCACGCTGTCCCAGCCCAAGACCCGGTTGTTTTCGGTGTCGGCGATGAAGATTTGGCCGGTGTCGAAGACGAATACATCGGCGGGCTGGTGGAGGGTGAGGGCGTTGGTGTCGGTGGGCACTGCACCGCTGGTGAAGTCGGGCTGACCGTAGACCTCATCTGCCAGCGTATCAAATTCTTCGACAATGCCAGTGGGGTCGGTGCGAGGGGGGAAGGCAACGGGTTGTGCCCGTGTTTTGTGGATAGCCAGTTGTTGAGCGTCGACCACAGCCCTGGGCATGGCGAATGCCGTGTGGTCCTGGGCGGCCAGGAAGACGATGGCCAATAGACCGCACAGGGCAAGACCCGCGACGCCCATAACGAGGCGTAAGGCTTGCCGGGAGCGGACAAAAAGTTGGGTGAACATAGCAGATTTTCTCCATGAGATTGGGGTGCGCAGAACGATAGGGAACAGTTCAGGCCTCGCCCGAGTGAAGCCTGGAATAGAACGCGGATGACGCGGATTGGGCGAATTTGCGCTGATCCAATCTGCGTCATCCGCGTTCTATTCCAACTGGCGGAACGGCTACTTCTGCGTCACCGGCAGGAAGATCCTAAACTCAGTCGTCCGAGTCCCTCCCTCGTAGGCGCCAATGTCGCAGCCATCCCCCACAGGGCGATCCACCCCTCGCTGATCCGTGGCGGGACAGCTTTCGCTGTTCGCGGCGTCGATAGCCGGGCTGTTGTCCATCAGGGCATGGGTGGGGGTGGGTCCGCCGTTGTCGGTCAACGCACCGATCAATGGAGCGACGTTCGTCTGGTCGCTCGTTGCGGTGAAGCCGCAGGTGTCGTTCTGATCCAGATTGTGACCATTGGACGTCAGTGTGCCCCCCTGGTTGAAACAACTGGGACCAAAGGTTGGGCCGCCCAGGGCCGTGTTGCCCGCGATCAGGCTGTTGGCAAAGGTCACCACCGGGCCGGTCGTGCCCGCAGCCAGGGCATTGAGGATACCGCCGCCGGCCAGGGCCGTGTTGCTGATGATGGATGTGTTGGTCATCGTGACGGCGGTGGGCAGGCCTGTGCGTCCGTTGGCGATGCCGCCGCCCACGCCGCTGAACTGGACCTGGGGATTGCCAGTGGCCGTGTTGCCGCTGATGGTGCTGTTGATCAGGTGTAGCATGGCGTTGACGTTGAGGATGCCGCCGCCGTTGCCCTGTTGGATTGCCTGACCTTGGGCGTGGTTGTTCACCACGGCGGAGCGGTTGAGGGTCAACTGGATGAGATGCTGGGAACCTGGCTGTATGAGGCCCATGCCAATACCGCCGCCGTTGATGGCCGTGTTGCTGCTGATCAGCGTATCATTGATCTCTACCGATGTGCCCGCGCCGGCGTTGCTAATCGGCATTGTGAGGCGAATCCCTCCGCCCGCGCCTGCCATGGGATCGTCACTACCTGGTGCAGCATTATTCCGAATAACGCTGCGATTGATGGTGAGATGAAGCGGCTCATCATCAACGATGGTGACCAGACCGCCGCCATCTGCTGCGCGATTGTTCTCGATGATGACGGCTGTCAAATTGACCGTGCCTGCCTGCACCTGAATACCACCGCCTGCGCTGCCTGCACTGTTGCTGATCACCAGGCTATCGGTGATGACAACCGGCCCGTCTCCTAGAAAGATGCCGCCGCCGCCCTCGCCCGCTGTGTTCGAGACAACCCGCGTCCGTTCCAGGGTCAACGCGCCGAAGCTGCGTATTCCGCCGCCGAACTCATTGCTGTCGGCAATGCCGTTGGTCAGCGTGAGATCGCGCACAGTAAGGTTGGCGGTGCCTCTCGCTTGCAAAAGGCGGAAGCCAGGCGTCCCCTCAGCGCTGCTGCGGGCGATGGTGGCCCCGTTGCCGTTGATAATCATAGTGCCGGTAATCACGGGCAATCCGTTGGCGCCAAGGAAGGTGTTGTTGACCTCAGTCAGGGTGTAGTGCCCATTCGCTGCCAGATTGATCACCGCAGGCGCGGCTACGCTGCGCGCCGATTCCTGGGTGCTGGCTGTGTTGGCGGCGTGGATGGCGTCGATTAAGCCCTGCACGTCTCCATCCGCCACGTCAAACTCGTTGGCGACTGCGCACGGTCCGTTGCGGTAGAGCTTCGTCCAGGGGGTACGGCTGGCGCCGATTGCGCCGGTCACGAGAAGGTCTGGATCCCCATCACGGTCATAATCTGCCCAGGCAGCACTCCCGCCTCGCAGTGCGGTGACCTGATCAAAGAATGGGGAGAAATCGCTGGCCGAACCACCATTGTTTTGATAGAGAATCGATACCTGTGCAAATGGGTCAAGGCTTGCGGCGTCTCTGGTGCCGCCCTTGGTTCCCATGATAAAGAAGTCAAGATCGCCGTCGCCGTCGTAGTCCGCCCAGCTCACATCGCCGTCTCCCAGATGGGTGAGATCGGAGGACGCTTGGGTGAGTGTGCCGTTGTCATTGCGATAGAGCACCGTGTCCGTGAAATAGGTGATCTGGTTAGTCGTCGGTGAGAAAGAATTGTAGCTAACGCCCATCAGGATGAGATCCAGGTCACCATCCCCATCGTAGTCCGCCCAGGCCGCGCTGCCCTCTTCCAGGTCAACCAGGTCGATTTCACTATCGACAAGCGCACCATTATCGTTGCGATAGAGACGTGTCGTGCTCGCCGAAGTATAGCCCTCCCCCAATCCATAGTTGTACCGACCCATCAGCAGCAGATCGGGATCACCATCTCCATCGTAATCCGCCCAGACCACGCTGCTAGAATCCACACCGATCAGATCGATACCGCTGTCAACAAACATGCCATTATCGTTGCGGTAGAGCGTGGATGCTCTTGAACCGCCGTCTGTAGAGCCGGTAATCACCACATCCAGATCGCCATCGCCGTCATAGTCGGCCCAAGCCACGGCGCCATTGCTGACCTTCACAAACGGTGCTTCAACATCGACAAAGTCGCCATTGTCGTTCCGATAGAGTTTTGACTGACGATCATAGTCGCTGTCCAGACCCGTGAGGAGGAGATCGGGATCGCCGTCGCCGTCGAAGTCTGCCCAGGCTGCGCTGGTGGACAGCAAGTTGATCAAGCCGGCATCGATCTCTGTAAAGCTGCCGCCATCGTTTCGGTAAAGACGGGTCACAGGCTCGTCCGAACCGCCATTCCCCGCGATGAGGACATCCAGATCGCCGTCCCCATCGTAGTCGGCCCAGGCCACACTGCCCTCTGAAATATCAACAAAGGGATCATTAACTTCGGTGAAGCACCGTTCGACAGCAGCCTCAGCCGGGGCGGTCCGCGGAGAGGCAGCGGCCATCCCAACTGCGGAGGACGCGCCGGTTTGGCCGATCAACAGGAGCAGGGCGCTGAGCAGAAGGGCCAGGGGGATGGGGAGCAGAACGCTGGTGAATGAACGGTTTCGTAAAAAAGGGTACATCAGAATCTCCTTGGTGGTTTTTGCGCCTTCTATGGCGAACGCGCTGATTGCAATGAGAAACGCGATTTCGACTGTACGGGCACGATCCATCGTACCCGTACAGTCCGGGAGTTGCTTCTGACGATCACTTACGGGTCATGGGCAGATGGAGCTTGTATTCACTGACAGCCGGGAGGGTGCTCTCGTACGCGCCGATGTCCACGCCACTCCCCTGCGGGCGAGCCGTCTGCGCCAGATCATGGGCGACGCCCATATCCGTGCCGGCGTCGATGGCGGCGCTGCCCTTGCCAAGATGGTAGTCATCCGCGCTGGCATCAACAAACATGGGATCGCCGGTCAGGCTGTGCGTCCCTGCTGTGACACCACCCTCCTCCTGGCTGGCGACGTTGTGATAGAGGTTGAAATCTTCGGTGATAGTACCCTGCCCCCGTTTAATCGCCGTGGCAAAGGTGGAGGCGATGGTGTTGGCGATGACGCTCTCGCCGCTTTCGTGGTAGATTGCCACCCCCTCGGTTGTCACCGGGCCAACAAATGTCCCGTGCAGAATTTCCACCAATTCATAGGCGTATGTTTGGAAGATGGCCGCAGCCGTGTTGGACGCCTCACCCACAAAGAGCGAATTGACGAAGCGGGCGCTGTATCCATCTGCAAAGGCTTCCAGGGCCACGGCACTGCCCCGCAGGCCCTGGTTCCGCAGGAAGATGAGACGGTCGGCGATAATGTTGGATTCCTTTGCATAGATGCCGCCGCCAAAGCCAAAGGCCAGGCTATCCACATTCGCCGTATTTTCCACAAAGCGGGTGTTGGTGATGGTCAAAGCGGCCTTCTCCACCGACAGACCACCACCGCTGAAACCGGTATAGTTGCCTTGAAAGAGGCTATTCTCCACAACCACGGGAGCTGATGTGGCGATACCGCCCCCGTGCAATTGGGAGCTGTTGCTGATGAACTGGGTTGCAGAGATATGGGCAGGGGAGACAGTAGCCAGCCCTCCCCCACCTCCTTCACTGGTAGATGTGGTACTCTCGTTTTGCTGGAAGAGGCTGCCCGTCACCGTGACGGGACCCACGGAGCGGATGCCGCCCCCCTTCGCCCATGCGCTATTGCTGATGAAGGTGGAATTCTCGATGAGAACTGGCCCCAACCTGGGATTGTGTATGGCGCCCCCCGAACTTTCAAGCGAACTATTGCCAATAAACTGCGCGTTGATAATGGTTAGGGGTTGACCCAGATCGTTGCTGTAGAGCGCACCGCCCAGACTCTTGGCTGTGTTGTTGGTGAAGAGGGTGCCGCTGATGAAGGTGGAACCCTCTACATAGAGCGCGCCCCCACAAAGGTCTGCGTGGTTATCCCGAAATTCGCCGCCATAGATAACGGCTTCCCCTACAGTTGCGCCGCCGCCAGATAGCGACTTGGTTGCGTTGCTGATAAAGACAGAATCGTAGAGCCAGACTTTTGAGGCCGCAAGACCACCGGCCCCCCGTGCACTGTTGCTGATAAAGTGGGTCCCGGTAAAAACCGCGTTCCCTGTGATCCGGGCACCGCCGATCAAGCAGAGTACATCATCGATTGGGTTGTCAGCGCACCCATTCTGCTGGAAGGTGCCCCTTTCCGCCAGAAGATCGCCCACGACATAGATGCCACCGCCACCGCCAGTAAGTTGTATCCCGTCTTGGCTGGTTACATTGCGCAGCAGGGAAACATCAGTCAGCGTCAGACCAGCGGCGGCATTTACGCCGCCGCCTCGCCCCTGAGCTTTGCCGTCGGCAATGGTCAAAGCGTTCAGCGTCAGGGGGTTATGAGCGAAAATAACCCGATCGGTCTTTCCGCCGCTGATGGTGGTCTGCGCCTCGCCTGCGCCGGACAGGGTCAGCGGTCTGTCCACGTGGATCGTCCCTGTGTAAACGCCTGCAGCCAGATGGATGGTATCGTTGTCCGCCGCCTGGGTGATGGCATAGGGGATCGAGCCACAGGGATTGCCCTGGGCCGAGCAGTCGCCGCCATCGACGCCAGCGGTGGACACGTAGCGGGGGGCTGGCCCATTTTGCACCTGTACGTTGGCAAGCGCGCTGTTGCTGGCAGGGAAAGGATCGCCCTGGGTTGCCGCGGCCTGGATCGCATTGCCCATCACCTGCGCCTGACCTGGCGCGGTGATGTCAACCGCCAGGGTCATCTGCGCGCCCGCAGCCAGATTTCCCACAGCACAGGCGAGAACCCCCAACGCCTGGTTACAACTGCCCTGGGAGATGCGGCTATCCTGGTAGATACTGTTTGCCGGCAATGTGTCGGTCAGCATGACGCCAGTCGCCGCTGCCGGCCCGGCGTTGGTCACCGTGACGACGAAGGTCGCTGGCGCGCCGGTGGAGACGTAGCGAGGTGCCGACTGCTCTACTTGCAGATCCGCTACGGGATCGTAGAAGGCATGTACCTGCACATTATCGATGAACCAGTTTGTACCGGTCCCTGTCCAGCCAAAACGAATGCGCGTCTGGGTATTCGGGGCAAGAACAGGCAGTTGGATCGAACGGTGGCCGCCCGCATTGTAGGCAGTAATGGTGTCCGCCCGGCGCCATCCATCCTGGTCATAGACATCCACCCAGGCGTCCCCGTCTCCACCAAGCCCGACCCGAAAGTGATCGTAGCTCAGCAAAAGAAAGGTGGCGCCGCTGGCGTCAAAGGCAGGGGATTCCAAAAAGACGCTGTCGTTGCCGGGGAACCAGAGCGTCACATTGGCGGCAACCGCCACCGGTGCACTCAGGGGCGATAAGGAGTCAATCTCCACAGGAGTGCAGTCTCGAATTGGTGCGAAACACCAATCGCCTGCTGGCTCGTCCCCCCCTTCCGTTATGTTCCAACCCGACGGCGGCGTGAGCTTTTCCGAGACGCCGCTAAAATCCTCTGAGAGGAGTACCTGCCCTCCACTGCCAGGGGAATTGACCTGGCTCGGCAGCGACGGCGCTGCCCAGGCCGTAGACCCGTGCATCAACACCGCCAATGTCAGCGTCAACCCCAAACCAATCATGCCTGCCAGGGTAAGACGGATGAATCGTTCAGAATGAGATCGAATCTTCATACCACGCTCCTTGTAACCACGCTTTGTCTAGGATCACACTTGCCCTGCCTATCGACCATCGCCGCCATTTACGCCTATTGGTTTAGCTATGCATAGAGTTTCCTTTGTGTGGTTCTGGCTTCCAATCAAACCATGCTGGTGTAGATAGGGACGCCCGTTGAGGGTCGAGCCGCCGAGACAGAGCAGTGTTTCGATCCGTAAGGAAGAAAAATGTCTTGTTCTAGTTGGACACTCTCACATTACGCGGTTACGCCTTTTTACGACCATAGTCGCCACTATACAGTGAAAGCGTTATGAAAGTGTTATGACAATTGGGATCTGCTCCTGTTCAGCGTTATACTACCATGATTCAACCCGGTTTGATCTAAATCGACGCTATACTCATGTCAACCCTTCAACTTTCGCTTCTGGGCGCCTTTCGTCTGCGCCTGGATAAGACACAGATCACTTCCTTTTATTCGACCAAAGTCCAGGCCCTGCTGGCCTATCTGGCCGTTGAGTCCCACCGTCCTCATACACGAGCTGCCCTCAGTGCGCTGCTCTGGCCGGAATCGCCACAGGTCGACGCCAATCGCAGCCTGCGTCAGGCGCTCTTCCAACTCAACCGCATTGTGGACAACCCGCGCACAGGGGTGATCGTTGCCTCGCGCCAGGCGGTAGAGTTTCGCGTCGGGAATCAGGCATGGCTGGATATTGGCGAGTTCCGTTCCTGCCTGGAGACGGGTCAGTTGGAGCGCGCCGTGGATCTCTACCGCGGTTCCTTTTTGGAGGGGTTCTCGGTGGGCGACGCGGCCGATTTCGAGTCGTGGGCGCGCGCCGTGGGCGACCGGCTGCATCGGCAAATCATTGACGCGTTGGATCAGCTTTGCCAACGCGCGTCGGATCGGGGCGACTACGTCGGGATGCAGGAGTATGCCTTGAGGTCGCTCGCCCATGCCCCCTGGCGGGAGCGATCCCACTGCGCCTTGATGCTGGCGCTGGCGCAGCAGGGTCAACGCAGCGCAGCCCTGGCCCAATACGTCCGCTGCCGGCACATTTTGGAAGAAGAACTGGGCGCGCCGCCAGCGCCGGAGACCGTCGAACTCTACGAGCGCATCCGCAACGGCAACCTCTCCCAGCCGGGTCGGGCGGCGGAAATCAGACAGTCGCCGGCTGCACCCCGCACATCTTCACCCTTTGTTCCGCTCACACCGCTGGTGGGCCGCGAGAGCCAACTGACTCGGATTCTCGCCCATCTCGCCGATCCCCACTGCCGACTGTTGACGCTGGTGGGGTTGGGCGGCGTCGGCAAGACCCGGCTGGCATTGGAAGCCGTCAAAGATCTGTCCCAAAGCGCAGATGGCGCACGCCTCTTCCCCGACGGTATCTGGTTTGCGCCGCTGTTGGAGGCCAATACGACATATGGGGCGGTGGGGGTGGTGGCGCAGACGCTGGGCATACCCCTCTACGGCGACCGCACAATTGAGGATCAGGTACTCGCTTACCTGCGCAACAAGACGCTGCTGCTGGTGTTGGACAACATCGAGCATCTGCCCGGCGCGGCGCAGCCCATTTCCGCGCTCCTCGACGCCGCGCCAGGGGTCAAAGTGCTGGTTACCGCGCAGGAGGCCCTCAACCTCTGGGACGAATGGTTCTTCCCGATCAAGGGGTTGGCTGAGCCCTCGCCGGATGTCACCGACCCGGATGTGCTGGCAAGTTCTCCTGCCGTGGCCCTCTTTGCCCTCAATGCCCGCCGCCGCCACCCAGACTTTGGGCTTGCCGACGAAATGGAAAATGTCGCCCGCATCTGCCGTCTGGTGGCGGGGATGCCCCTGGCTATCGAACTGGCCGCATCCTGGCTTACCCGCCTCTCGTGCGCGCAGATCGCCGAGCGGATCGCGGCAGATCTTGACTTTCTGTCCACCGCCGCCGCTCGCATCCCCGAACGCCATCGCAGCATCCGCGCCGTGCTGGACATGACCTGGGATCTGCTCTCCGCCGAAGAACAGGGCGCTCTGCGCCGTCTCTCGATTTTCAGCGGCAGCTTCCATCCCCAAGCTGCGCAGAAAGTGGCCGACGCTCCGCTCTCCTCCCTCAGCCGCCTGCTGGAAAAAACCTTGCTCCAGGAGGCGGCTGAGCGCTATCAGATGCACGATCTGGTGCGGCGCTACGCCGAGGAGAAGCTGTTGGCGCGTCCCCAAGAGCAGGAGGAGACGCTCAACCGCCACAGCGATTTCTACCTGGACTTTATCGCCGCTCGTCAGGAAGGGCTATTTCAGTCCAGTCGCAAAGAGATCATGGTCGAAGTGGCGCAGGAATTTGAAAATATCCTCTCGGCCTGGCGCTGGGCCGCCGATCACCGCCGCTTCGCCCAGATCGATCAAGCGCAGGAAAGTCTCTTTGCCCTCTGTCTCAACCGAGGGCGGTATGGCGAAGGCGCGGCCTGCTTTGCCCGGCTGGTGGGTGCAGTGGAAGGCGCGCCGTCGGCCCAACCGTCTGACGCGGAGATCGAGCCGATCTTCGGTCGCGCCCTGGCCCGGCAGGGCTTTTTCGCCGTGAGCGGCGGCGACATGGAAGCAGGGCTGGACAGGTTGCGCCAGGCCCTGTCCATTGCCCGTCGCCATGGGCGCCCAGCGGACATGGGGTTCTGCCTCACCTTTTTGGGCGAATTTGAAGGCTGGCTGGGGAACTTCGACAGCGCCCGCCAACTATTGACCGAAAGCATTGGGATCAACGAACGTATTGGGGATCGGCTTGGCGGCGGCTTTGCCCTCTACCGCCTGGGCGAGCTCACCCACAGCGTGGGCGACTTCGAGCAGGCCCGTCATATCTTCCAACAGTGCGTGGCCATCAGCCGTCAGATCGGCAGCCAGGACGCCCTCGGCTACGCCCTGGATCAACTGGGCTACTGTCATGTGCTGGTGGGCGATCTGGCCGGCGCACAAGCGGCCTACCAGGAGAGTCTGGCGCGCTTCACCGAGATGGGCAACGAACTGGGGATGGCGTTGGCCGCCGCCGGTTTGGGGATCACGGCCTGGGCCAGGGGCGAGCCGGATCTGACCGCGGCTGTGGAGTGGGTGGCAAAGAGCATCGCCCGCTCGCGCAAGGTGGGCCACCCCGTCCACCTGATCACCAGCCTGAGCGTGATAGGGCTGATCCACAACGAGCTGGCTGATTTTGCCCAGGCCGGCCCGTTTCTGGAGGAAGGATTGGCGCTGGCGCGGCAGGTGGGCTTTCGACGTGGGCTGATCACCTGCCTCAATGGGCTGGCCGAGGTCAACTGGCAGGGGGGGCGTATAGCCGAGGCGGAGGCGCTCTTGGACGAGAGCCTGCGCCTGGCGGAGCAGAGCGGCCTGCCCCCCCTGCGCGCCGAGGTGATGGTCTACCAGGCCGCGCTCTTGATGGCAGAGAGCCAGGGCATCCCAGTTCCATTCCAGCAGCCAATGCTGGCGCAGGCGCAAGCGCTGCTCACCCAGGTCTTGCACGAGATGCCAATCCAGTTCATTTTTCGCCGCCGTGCGCAGGAGATGCTGGCGACTCTGGCCGCCGATCCATCAATCCTGAGGCAGATTTCCCGTAACCGTAGCGCGTAGTGTCTAAGCTCCTCCACTTGTACACGCATCACGAATCACGAAAACGAACTTCTCCAATAGCGCACAAACTCCCCCACCGATAGACACACTACACACTACGCACCACGCACGGCAATTCTCCATCCGCTTCACCACTCGCCGTCGTCAGCCGCAGCAGCGTGTAGCCGATGCCCGCAATCCCGCGGAAGAAGCCGGGGTTGAAGAGGTGCGGGGGCAGGTCATCGTAGAGTTGAAAGGCCCCTGCCTCCGCGGCGCGGACCAACGACTGCCGGGCCTGGGCGCTGGCGACCTCGATCCAATCCGGGCGCTCCCAGAGCAGGCCCATTTCCAGCAGGCTCTCGATCTGGCCGAAGTGACCGCAGCAGAGGGTGTCCAGATCGGGTAGCGTCTCGGCGGCCAGCAGCGCCGCAGCCCGCTCGATCAGAGGCCGCAGATGGGGCAGATCGGCGGCGCAGACGGTCGCGGCCAGCCCGATCCCCGCGGCGCCGTTGCACCAATTGGACAAAAAGGCCGGCGTTCCCCCTCGCCGATCCTGCCACTTCCCCGGCGGCTCGGCGTAGAGACTGCGCTGAAAAGCCCACGCCCGTTCCGCCTCGGCCAGAAAACTTTCGTCCCTGCTGGCCCGATACACCTGAACCAGGGCACAGGCGATCCCCGCCGTGCCATGAGAAAATCCACCCAGCCCATGCTGAGGATCGGTCCATGTGGGCGCGGCGTCGCAGATCGCCCGGCCTCGTTCCATAGCCTGGGAAAGCAGCCACGCTTCCCCCGTCTGGCTGTAGAGGCGCAGCAGCGCTAACATCACCCCGGACATCCCATCCAACACTCCCCAAGACTCGTGAACGGCGGAGATGCCCTGCGCAAGGAACACACCCCGCTCGATCAGCGTCGGCTCGCCCAGAAGGTCCGCGGCCAGGCTAAGGGCGTAGATGCGCCCGCCGCCGTCCCTTGCGGCGGAATCGTCCCCCGCCAGCGCTGCCAGCGCCAGATCTCGCCAGCGTCCTTCCCCGCTGACGCGGGCCAGCGCTGCCAGGAAGAGGGCGATCCCCGCGCGCCCGGCGTAGAGATCTTCGCCTACCCGCCCATGCTGCCATAGCCCAGCGCCCGTCCGAAACTGGGGGGCAACCCAGGTAAGAGGAGAAATCGCCCGGCGCGCCAGCAGATCCCCCAGGTGACGGGCAGCTTCAAGGAAAGAGACGCCAGCGCGCGGCGCATAGGCGGAGCGGTCCAGGCTGGCGTGGATCAACCCTGACTGTTCGGCCTGGCCGCTTGCGCTGGGCAGAGTGAACGGCGGCCAATGTAACGCGTCCGCCAACGTTCTCCCGTCGTAGCGCAGATCGGGATTGTCAATTTCACCGTAGAAGATCGGAACATCGCCCTGGGCCACGGCCCAATGCTCGCTTGCCAATAGAGGCCAAAATCGCTCCTGATCTGGGCGGGTCAGGTAGGCGTAGGCCAGCCGATCGGTCTCGATGCTGCAATCGATGCCATCACTGAGGAAGGCAGGATGGCGCAGATAGTCCAACAGGCGCAGATAGGCGACGGTGGGGCGAGGCGCCACGCGCACCCGGCCCTGGCGCAGGCGGGCAAGCGGACCGAATTCGCTGCTGAGTTGCGGCCACATCCCGGCCAAAGACCGGCAGGCGCTGCCGTAGCCCTCGATCACCTGCGCCGGTGAAAGCTCCCCCAGCAAGCCGCCAATGCCTGAAACCTCGCTCTGATTGGCCAGCCAGCGGGGCAGCAGACCCGTGCGCATCACGTCCAGGGGATCGTCTTCCTCGCGCCCGGCAAATTGGGGATAGACCAACATCTCCCCATCCAACAGCAGCGGGGATTCCCCGCGCAGCGAAAGGTTTTCGGCGTGGCAATCGGCGGCGTGGAGCAGATGCAACAGCGCCAGCATCGTCCCCACGCTTTGAGCCAGTCGCAGCGAGTCGATCCACGGCTCAGGGCGCGCCCACTCCATCCAGCCGTACTCCTGGCGCGAAATGATCCAGAGATGGCCTGGGGCGGAACTCAATCCCTGCCGGGTCGCCCACCTCACCAACTCGGCCCATGATTGGTCCATCTGCAAACTTTTGGGCTTGTAGGCCACGCTGCCGCCGCCAGGCAGATCGACGCGCCAGACGGAGCGTCCACCCCGGTGTGGATCGGAAAGGCCGGGGCGCACGCCGTTTACGATCCCCGCCGTGGGGGATGGTGGCAGGGGAACGCGCCCGGCCAGCGCCGGCCAGTCCTCGCCCAGGCGGGCCAGGAAATCGGCCACCTCCGCCGCCCAGTGGAGACTACACCGGGCAAGCTGCCGCGCCAGCACAGGATAACGCAGACAGTGCGCGGCGAGGGGCTGGCCCTCCGCGCCGGTGAGGGTGGGGTGGGCGAGCGCTCTCAACCGCCCGGCCAGGGATTCGACAAGCGCGTGATGGGCTGACGGCGCCAGCCATGCCAACTTCGGCCCGACGCCACGCGCCAGATGATCCCCGGCTGCATCCACAAAGGGTTGGACAATCTCCACAGGATCGGTTGAGGATGCGAGCGCCCCGGCCAGAAAGTCCGCCCAGTCGGGCAAGGGTGTGTCTGGGATGTGGCGACCCGTCCCCACGAGAAGGCGCGCGCCCTCCACGTCCAGCCCATCCCAGGCCAGGCGGCGACCAAAGCGCTCCCAATCGCCGCCCGCGGCCAGTTGACACCAGCGTTCCAGCCGTCGCGCCGTCACCGTTTCGTCAAAGGGGTTGGGGATGGGCTGCCAGCGCTCATCCAGCCGTTCGTGCAGAAAGACCGCCCGATCCACCAATCTCCAAAGTTCGTCGCTTTTCATTGGCCCAATCCCAGGTGCTGCGCCAGGAAGGTCAGCCGCTCCTCGGTCCATACGAGCCACGCCTCTCCCCCAGCGGGTGGACCATGGCCGCTGCCCTCATGCACGCGCAGACGAATCGGCGCGTCCCCATCCTGCGCGGCGACCAAAGTCTGAGCAAAGGTCAGGCTATGTTCCGCTCCCACTCTGGGATCATAGTCATGGGTGACGATCAACGTGGGTGGGTAACGCCGTCCTGGCCGGATGGCGTGCAGAGGCGAGTAGGCAGCCAGCGCCGCGCGGTCGGACGGATCAACGGGGTTGCCGTACTCCGGGATCCAATGGCGTCCCTGGCCGAGGTGGGGATAGCGCAGCATGTCGAACAGACCGGACTCGATGACGACCGCGCCGAAGAGATCCGGGGCTTGGGTGAGACATGCGCCGGCGGTGAGGCCGCCGTTGCTCACCCCCCACAACCCCAACCGGGCCGGGCGGGTAATTCCCCGCGCAATCAGCCAGCGCGCCGCGGCCAGCACATCGTCGAAGGTGCGCTGTTTGTGGACGCCCACCGCCGCCCCTTGCCAGGCGCTCCCTCCTTCCCCGCCGCCGCGGGCGCAGACCGAGACGTAGACGCCGCCCCCCTCCATCCAGGCCAGCACGTCAGGGGAGAAACGAGGAGTGAGCGCGTGGCCCATCCCCCCGTAGGCGGTGAGGAGGGTGGGGCAGTCCTTGAGAGGGAGATGCCGGCGGTGGGCCACAAAGATAGGAACGGGTGCGCCGTCCGCGCTGGGGATGGTGTGGGCGCGGGTCACAAAATCTGCCGGAGCGAAGTCGAGATCAATCTCCTCGACCGGGTGGGGGCGATCTTCGTCCAGTCGCCAGCGGTAGATCTGGGGCGGTCGCGCGAAATCGGTGTAGGCGAAGCGAATTGCAAATTGCAAATTGCAAATTGCGGAATTGGGCGGAGTTTCCAGCGTCGATTCGAGCCAATCTACCGTGCCCAGGCCGGGCAGGGGGATCGTCGTCGGCGTGTTGTGGGTGTCGAACCAGCACAGTTCGGCCCGTCCCTGGCGCAGACACGTGGCGATCCAGCCCTCCCCCAACGGCGCGGCGTCGAGGAGGGGCAGATCCCGTTCCGGCAGCACGAGCGTGCGCGCGCCGTCGGGCAGATCGATGGCGATCAAACAGCCGTTGGGTGTCTGCGGCTCCACGGCGCGCAGGATCAATTGATCCTCCTGCCAATGGATCACATCGTAGCGTCCCACAAAATGGGGGATTATAGAGTAGGGCGGACTGAGAGTCCGCCCTACTCGCGCCATGACCGTGAGCCGATTGGCGGCGCTACCGTTGAGGATGCTCACCGCCAGCCAGCGTCCGTCCGGGCTGACGTGGGGCTGGTAGAACCAATCGGGCTGTTCGGCGTGGTAGAGGACGCAGGGGTCCTGGCGCTGGGGTATACCGACGGCGTGAAAGTAGAGGCCGTGTCCGCCCGAAAAGGGGAGTATGCGATCATAGAAGAAACCGTCGCCGTCGGGCGTCCACGCCATGCCGCTGGGGTAGATGTCGCCGACCTGATCTGACAGCGAGTCGATCTCCCAGGTCAGCAACTCTGTGGACGGATCCACGCGAGCGCGGGCGATCCAGCGTCCATCCGGGCTGGGGATGGTGTAAATCGGCGTGGGATCTGGGATCATCTGGGCCAGATGATTGGAGAAGAGCGCGCGATAGGACATTTCTATTCTATGGTTTCCCCAGATGGGGTCGGTAGGGGTTTGGGTGGACGGCTCACAAAAATCGTCTGCGTAGGCCATTGCTCGTCTGCCGTCCACCCAAACCCCTACGAATCATCAACCGATTATGAATACACCCAAATCGGATTCGACAGCGCCCAACGCCAGCCGCGCAGATCGAGATCGGCGGGTGCGCCGGGCGGAAGCTGATCTGCGGGCATGTCGCCGATCAACTCGGCGCGCACATAGCGCTGCACGGGGAGATCGACGGTCGCGGTTGCTGCCCCTTCATGGATGAATTCTTCATGGGCTATATCCCCATCGGCCACAAGGCGCAGTGTCTTCCCTTGTCCGCTGAGGATTTCGATGCTGACCCGCATCCTCCCATCATCGCTTTTTTCAATCGCTTCGCCCATTCCCGCTGTTTTGCCGTTGACCGTCGCCGACAGCGCCAACCGTGGACCGTCCGGCGTGGCGCTGATCGAGGCGCGACCGGCCACAATCGCATCCAAAACGGCGGGAACGCTGCGCTCGGCCACCTTGACCCAGGTTGTCGGCTGGCCCAGGCGCAGCAGATTGGTATCCTCCGCAGCCGGGCAGTGATAGTCGCTGCCGCCCACAGCGGGCAACCGGCGACCTTCACAGAGCAATCGGTCCCACAGGGCCAGGCTTTCTTTATTGCGGTGCGGCCACGGACCCTGCCAGACTTCCATCGCCTGCACAGGCAGATCCGTGGTGTATTCCCAGGCCGGTCCCCCCTGCTTCGGATGGTTGATCGAGCAGATCCCGCCGTGGGCATGGGCCAGTTCGATCACAGCGGCGATGTCAGCGTCCGTCTTGCAGCGGAAATCGCACCAGCGGCTCGTGTTCCAGATGTTCATGTGGCCGTAATAGGTCGTCGCCTCCTGGCCGGGGATGAGGATGAGATCATCCCCTGAGAGTGCGGGCAAAAAGGGGTGGTGGCTGACCGTGTTGTGGTCGGTGACGGCGAGAAAATCCAGCCCCAGCGCGCGGGCTTTGGCGATTAACTGTTCCAGCGTCCCCCGTGCGTCGCTGTGGACAGTGTGGGATTGGAGATCGCCGCGCAGCCACTGCCCAAAGGATGACCGCCGACCGCGGACCGCGGACGACCGATTCTGCCCGATCCCCGATCCCCGATCCCCAGTCCCCAACTCCGCCTCAATCTCGATCTCCACATCTGCGCCTGCCTCCCAGATGCGGTAGAGGCCCAGAATCACGTTGTATTCCCCCGCCGGCAGCGGGCCGGGCAGATAGCCGGGCGTGGCTTCGTCCTCGCTTATCGTGAACTCGCTGCGCGCCGATCCGCTCCAACCGCGGAAGCCGGCGCCGCCGGGGAAGTCGGTTCCACGTGGGTCAAAGAGACCAATATCGATCACATTGCCGCCGTGGATCTGATCCGACGACATCGCCGCCGAATAGCGATAGCGCACATGCAGCCGCTGCGCGGGGGAGGGCAGTGTGAAAGGGACGTAGGCGTAATCATGCGCTGCTTTGTCCGCCCCAGTAAAATGGCTGCGCAATGTGATTGATGTTGTGTTCATGTGCGATATTTCCTTCTGAAATCGGGGATTGGTGGTTGTGGGCTGCGCCCACGGTTCCCAATCAGTCCAGGGTTATCGTTCTATGTTCGTAGGAATTATAATGGATCTAGAGTAAGCATCCCATACGGTAGCACACATGAAGGAAATGATGAACCAAAACGCATTAACCGTACTACGGGCCGAATTTATACAAGCAGCCGGCCGCTCCCTCTCCCTGCCCATTGCGGGGGCGCTTGTGTGGACAATTGTCGGGATCGCCGCCCTGATTCTGCCTCAATCAACAGCTACGTACGTGCTGCTGTTTGGCTCTGGCGCAATTTTCCCCATAGGGCTGGCTGTCGCCAGAGTGCTAGGCGAGAATCTCATCGCCAACACCAATCCATTAAGCCGCCTGATGGGGCTGTGCGTGTTGATGGTCAACCTGCTGTGGGCCTTGCACCTGACCCTCTTGTTCACCGAGGCCAGGGTTTTCCCGCTCAGCCTGGGCATTGGGCTGGGGCTGCACTGGGTTGTCTTTTCCTGGATCATCGGCCATCCCGTAGGGACCATTCACGCTGTTCTAAGGACTTTTTTGGCAACAGGGCTGTGGTGGCTTTTGCCTGCCCATCCAATTAGCGCCGTAGCTCTGGGTGTAGTCGTTGCCTACGGATATGCCATTTTCATTCTGATTCGTCGGCCAGTGGGGATCTCCGGCGTTCACGGTAAGAGTTGAACAAAGACTTCACCGCCAGCGGGGATGAGTGACGGATTTGACAGTTGCTGCCTCCCGCTCCACAATGGTTCTGAAATGGAATCAAGGAGATATTGAGCGTGCTGTTGCCAGCCAGCCCATGGATGTGGCTGAGGTAATTGCCAGGGCGCGCAGATTGCATATGCTGACAGCCGCCCATCCGCTTGACGAGGATCGGTTGCAGCAGTTTATCAATATGGGTAAGCCATGATTGTTGGCAAACTTTTGTTGTCAGACATAACTTAGTGAGGACTGATTGATGATCGATACACGCGTCGTTTATCTTGAACCGGGCAAACTCACACTCGAAACCATCACCCTGCCTGTGTTGAAGCCCAACCAGGTGCTGATCAAAACCGAACAGGCGTCGGTCTGTGGATCGGAGCGCTACTTCTATCAAGGCATCAACGTGCGCCCGGAGGATGAAGCCAAGGGGGGATCGGAGTTCCAACTGGGCGATCACAGCAAGAGCGACCGCGCCCACGCCTATCCCATGGGACCGTTGGGTCACGAAGGCGGCGGTGAAATCGTCGAGATGGGCGCGGGCGTAGACGAATATCTGGGCGGCGGCAAGGTGCGCGTGGGCGACCGTGTGGGCAGCCTCATCTACCCCACCTATTCGGATTATTGGGTCTGCGACATTGCCCATGTGCAGCCCATCCCCGCTGGGGTTTCGTTCGAGGTAGGCTGTCTCTACGAACCGCTGGGCTGCGCGGCCTGGGCGGCCATCCACACGGGCGTGAAGTTGGGCGACGTGGTGGCGGTCAACGGCGTCGGCTTTGCGGGGAACATTCTGCTGCAAGGCGCCATCAAATCCGGCGCGTCCAAAGTGATCGCCATCGATGTGGTCCCTGCCAAGTTGGAGATCGCCCGCCAATTGGGCGCGGATATTGTGATCAACGCCCGCGAGGTCGATCCTGTGGCCGCGGTGAACGAGATCACCAGCGGCGAGGGCGTGGATGTGGCCGTGGAGGCCATCGGCGGCACAGGGATCGGCATCAAACAGGCCGTGGGCATGGTGCGCCACAACGGCATTGTCGCCCTCTACGGCGACAACTACGCGCCGGTCGATTCCTTCTGCTTCCACCGCTTCCACGAGGACGGTCTGGAGATCCGCAACCTCAACGCCGTCCATTACACCCGGTTGCGCTCAGTCGAGAACATGCGCGAAGCCTACCGCGCCGTCGAACGGGGCGTCTTCAACCTTGACATCATCTTCGAAAACTCAGTGCGCTACCGCCTTGATCAGATCGTCGACGTCTTCGCCGCGGAAAATGCGGAGGTCGAGGAACAGGCGTCGTTGAAGACGTTGATCATCCCGTGAGACGGCGGACGACCGACCGCATACCGCCGCCAAATGCAAGATGATGAATGCGGAATGGTAGAGCGTAGCAAGTTGCAGGTTTGCAAGTGACAATCGTTCACACACTACGCACTACGCCCTGAAAGGAGTTCCCCATGCCCGCGATGACTCAAGACCAGATCAACGCCTTCCTCCACAGCGATGTCCTGTGCCGATTGGCATGTCTCGACGAGGAGGGACATCCGTATGTGGTTCCCTGCTGGTTCACCTATGCCGATGGCGGATTCTACGTGGTGCCGCGGGCGCGGTCGGCGTGGGCAGGCTATCTTCAGCGCGAGCCGCGGGTGTCGCTCTGCATCGACGCCGAAAGCGGGGAACGGGTGCTGGTGAAGGGCGAGGCGCAGGTGATCGAGGAACCCAATGTCGGCGGGCGCTGGGTGGAGATCGCTCGTGAGATGGCGCGGCGCTACCGCGGCGACGATGGCAGGGCCTACCTGGACAAGACGATGAACGAACCACGCTGGCTCTTTTTCATCCGTCCGGTGGAAATGGTGTCGTCCGCCGGTGGATGGGCCAAACGCTACAAACATTCCCAATGGTGATCGACCATGCGCGTTGAACCCGGTCTCTATCTCGTCGGCAGCGGCAACATGGGATTCAACCTCAGCGACGCCTTCGACTGCAATCTCTATCTCTTCGACAGCGGGGATGGCTACGTCCTCTTTGACGCCGGGACGGGCATGGGCATGGATCAGATCTGGCAGCGCTGCATCGAGGATGAATTAGAGCCAGATCGCATCGATCATCTCTTTCTCACCCACGCGCACG
Organism: Caldilineaceae bacterium; assembly: GCA_019637695.1. Lineage (GTDB taxonomy): Bacteria > Chloroflexota > Anaerolineae > Caldilineales > Caldilineaceae > RI-153. Next base: position 32,504 of record JAHBVG010000059.1, read on the forward strand.
GCGATCATGGGGGCGGCGCGGCCCACGTCCGCGACCGCACGGCTGTGACCATCTACGCTGGCGAGCAGACGGCGCGCATTGTCAGCGCGGGCAATGAAGCCGCCATCAGCCTGCCCGAAGCAAGGGCGGCAGGCGTCTATCCGGCGGATTACCATTACCGCGCCTGCGCCGTGGATCGGATGCTGACGCCAGGCGAGATCGTCGCCATCGGCGACCTCACCATTGAGATGATCCCCACGCCGGGCCACAGCCACGATCACTGCTCTTATCTCGTCACCCGCGGGGAGCGTCGCTATTTGCTCGCCGGCGACGCCATCTTCCACGGTGGGCGCATTGTGTTGCAGCACACCTGGGATTGCAGTGTGCCCCAATCCATCGCCTCGATCCAACATCTGGCGACCATCGACTTTGAAGCGTTGCTGCCCGGCCACCTGACTTTCAGCCTCAAAGACGGCAAACGGCATATCCACACGGCCTGCGCTATCATCGACAGGTTGGGCTGTCCACCGGCGTTGGCGTGACAAGCGTTTGACCGTTTCAACGTTATTTTTTAGGGGGAGAATGAGATGGCATTTGAAAGTGCCTTTACAATGGATACGTCGAGCATCAAGTTTGGCCCCGGCGTGACGCGAGAGGTGGGGAGCGATATGCGGCGGCTCGGCGCGCGGCGGGTAATGGTCGTCACCGATGCGACGCTGGCGAAGCTGGAACCGGTCGCCGTCACCCTTGACGCGCTGCGCCAGGCTGGGATCGACGCTATCCTTTATGATAAGGTGCGGGTGGAGCCAACCGACATCTCCTTCCGCCATGCGATTGACTTTGCCGTGGATGGTCGATTCGACGGCTATGTGGCCGTGGGCGGTGGATCGGTGATCGATACGGCCAAAGCGGCGAATCTCTACGCTGCCTATCCCGCCGACCTGCTGGCCTATGTCAACCCGCCGATTGGCCGCGGCGAGCCGATCCCCGGCGCGTTGAAGCCGCTGATCGCCATCCCCACCACGGCGGGGACGGGCAGCGAGACCACGGGCGTCGCCATCTTCGATTTCACCGAGATGCACGCCAAGACAGGGATTGCGCACCGGGCGCTGCGGCCCAATTTGGGCATCCTCGACCCGGAGAATACGCGCACGCTGCCCAAGATGGTCGCCGCCAGCGCCGGGCTGGATGTGTTGAGCCACGCCATCGAATCGCTCACCGCGCTGCCTTACCATCAGCGCCCGACCCCGGATCGCCCGGAGTTGCGCCCGGCCTATCAAGGATCCAATCCCATCAGCGATATTTGGGCGGCGAAGGCGTGTGAGATGGTGGCGCAGAACATTGTGCGCGCCGTGGACGATCCTGAGGATGACGACGCGCGCAGCCAGATGTTGCTGGCCTCTGCCTTCGCCGGGATCGGCTTTGGCAACGCTGGCGTCCACCTGCCCCACGGCATGTCCTATCCTGTGTCGGGGATGGTGCGAGGCTATCAGCCGCCGGGCTACCCTGCCGATCACCCCATTATCCCCCACGGCATGTCGGTGATCCTCAACGCGCCGGCCGTCTTCCGCTTCACCGCGCCGGCTAATCCAGAACGTCATCTCCAGGCGGCGCGGCTGCTGGGGGTGGATACCAACGGCGCTGCGCCCGACGATGCGGGCGATCTGCTGGCGAATGCGCTGATCGACATTATGAAAAAGGTGGGCGCGCCCAACGGTCTACGCGCCATTGGCTTTACCGAGGCGGATATTGACGCGCTGATAGAGGGGACGCTGCCCCAACACCGGGTGACCAAACTTTCCCCGCGCCCGGCAAGCGCTGAGGATCTACGCCGTCTCTTTCGAGATGCCATGTCCTATTGGTAGCCGACGACGGACAACGGATCGCATCCGTAGTGCGTAGTGCGTGAGTTTGTCATTGGTGATCGATCATTTGCAAACCTGTACACCTGCCACTTGCAAACCTGCAACTGTACCCTACCCTTTCTAAAGATTTGACTTCCACGGTGGCCTACAATAAAATATGGCGACCTTTAGCAGATTTGTGAAAGTGAGCACAAAACTCCCCTACGGGGTGAATGCTACGAAGATGTGGCAGCAGGCTGTTTGGCCTCTGCGTACAGGATTGTCATCCTGGCAGGGGCTATTTTTTTTGCATTCGGGCCTCTCAGGGGCTGGCCTTCTTCCACATTGACGTTGGTATGATCTCCAAACCGTAACGTTCAGTAGTATAAGGAGGAAGAACCTTGTTGACCGGAACCACCGCCATCGGTTTTACCCTGGCAATTGCTATTGTTGGATTGATCTATGTTGTTTTCCAATTGAGACGTTTGCTAGGCATGGATGCTGGCAATCAGGTCATGCGCGATATTGCGGACGCGATTCAGGAAGGAGCGGCTGCTTTTCTCAACCGCGAGTACACTTTTCTGGCTGGATTCGTTCTCGTCGTCACCATTGTCATTGCTGCTTTCCTCAACTGGCAGACGGCTGTCAGCTTTGTTCTCGGCGCGGTAGCGTCGGGGGCAGCGGGCTATTTGGGTATGTACACAGCCGTACGCGCCAATGTCCGCACGGCGGCAGCGGCCAGCAAGAGCCTGAATGATGGGCTGCGCGTCGCCTTCAGCAGTGGATCAGTGATGGGCATGGCCGTGGTGAGTTTTAGCTTGCTCGGCATGACCGGCCTCTATTTCCTCTTTGCCAGCATGGGCATCCCCGAAGGGCAGGCCATTCAGTACATTACCGGCTTTGGCTTTGGTGCCAGTTCGATTGCGCTCTTCGCCCGTGTGGGGGGCGGCATCTATACCAAGGCCGCCGACGTTGGCGCCGATCTTGTGGGTAAAGTTGAGCAGGGCATCCCCGAGGACGATCCGCGCAACCCGGCGGTGATCGCCGACAATGTGGGCGATAACGTGGGTGATGTGGCCGGTATGGGCGCGGATCTTTTCGAAAGCTACAGCGGATCGATCATCGCCGCCGCTACGTTGGGTGCCGTGGTGGCCGGGGGCGCGGGCGTGATCCTGCCTTTCCTTGTGGCGGCGGTCGGGATTATTGCGGCGCTGCTGGGAACCTTCCTTGTCCGCACCAAAGAGGGCGCTACCCAGGAGGATCTCCTCAAGACGTTGCGCTATGCGATTTATGGCGCATCTGCATTGGTATTGCTCTTTGCCGCCATTGTCGTCCTAATGACGGGTGTCGGCTGGAATTTCTTCTTTGTGGTCGTGGTGGGCCTGTTAGCGGGCAACGGCATCGGTTACTTCACAGAGTATTACACCAGCTACACCACAAAGCCAACCCAGGGGATCGCCAAGGCGGCTGAAACCGGCTCCGCCACGCTGATCATTCAGGGTATGGCCGTGGGTATGGTAAGTACGGTTGCGCCGGTGTTGATTGTGGCGGCGGCGATCTTGATTGCGCTGGCTCTGGGTGGCGGCACGGGCGCCGGCAGCGCCGGTCTCTATGCCGTTGCCCTGGCTGGTGTGGGGATGTTGAGTACACTCGGGATCACGCTCGCCACCGACGCCTATGGACCAGTGGCCGACAACGCCGGCGGCATTGCCGAGATGAGTCACCTGCCGTCCAATGTGCGCGAACGCACCGACGCCCTGGACAGCCTGGGCAACACCACGGCAGCCACCGGCAAGGGTTTTGCCATCGGCTCGGCGGTATTGACCGCGCTGGCCCTCATGGCCGCTTATACCCAGGCCGCTGGCATTCAGCCGGGCGATCTTGACCTGCTGGATCCCACAATGATCCCCGGTATTCTGATCGGGGCCATGTTGCCCTATCTCTTCGCCGCGCTGACCATGACAGCGGTAGGCAAGGCCGCTTATGAGATCGTGCTGGAGGTGCGCCGCCAGTTCAAAGAGATCCCCGGCTTGATGGCGGGTACGGGACGGCCAGACTACCGCACCTGTGTCGATATCAGCACCCGGAGCGCGCTGCGCGAGATGATCCTGCCCGGCGCGCTGGCGGTGATCGTGCCGCTGCTGGTTGGGTTCCTGCTTGGCGTCAAGGCGTTGGCCGGTTTGCTGATTGGGGCGATTGCCTCTGGCTTCCTGCTGGCGGTGATGATGGCGAACTCTGGCGGGGCCTGGGACAACGCCAAGAAGTGGATCGAAACCGGTGTGTTGGGTGGCAAGGGATCCGATGCGCACAAGGCCGCCGTGGTGGGCGACACCGTGGGCGATCCTTTCAAGGATACCAGCGGCCCCTCTCTCAACATTCTGATCAAGCTGATGAGCATCGTCAGCCTCGTCTTCGCCAGCGCGTTTGGCGCAGGATGGCTGAACCTTTTCTAGTGTTATCAGCGATGAATTGATTGAAACAGGGTACGGGCGCTGCTTGCTGCGCCCTCTGGACACCAGGCGCAGCAAGCAGCGCCCGTACCCCTCCATTTATGCTTGACTGTATTGATCAGGAAGATGATGAAACGTAGTGCGGTTACAAACCGCACGTCTACAGGTGAACGTGCGGTTGCAGTCCGACCGCAGCGGTCGGCCCGCACCTACAGATTCCACCATGTCGTTGATCAGTACACAATTTATGCTTGACGAGAGACTAGTCATGGACACGGATGAAAGAGGGGACAGATCAGAGTTTTGATCTGTCCCCTCTTTCATCCGTGTTTACAAGAATCCCCAATCTCCCCTTCACCGCACCCGCTCGATCTCCTCGACTTCGTCCTCGGCGCTGGGAACCACCCTCTGTTCTCGCCAATTGCGCCCTTCGTTCGCAGCAAAACGGGCAATCTCCACCACGGCATCCGAACCGGCCAGCGCGATGACCAACGGCAGCGATCCGCCAACGCTGTAGACCGTAGACCAGATCCCCTGTTTGGCGCTGCTTTTCCACAGGTAGATGAGCAAATCCTGGAGGGTAGCGCGAGCATTCTCCAGCCGTGTATTCGCAGTGGTATCCTCTTGAGCGATTCTCTCTAATTCGTGAACCAGCAAATTAGCGACGGCTTCGACCCGCGCTGGTTGCTCCCGGCTGAGGATTCGGCCCAGTACTGTCTGCACGTCGTGCAAAAAGGACCAGGCCAGGGCATGGTGACCGGTTTCGAGCAGCGGCGTCAATACATGATCGGTATAGAAGAGGGCCAACGCTTTGCCGTCAAGCGCCTGTGGGGCCTGGCGACGGATGGTGGCGAGGATGGGTACAGCGCGGTCGTGTCCGCCTTCGTTTCTGAGGAGGGCGGCGTGCATACGCAATGCCTCTTCGCGCAGATGCTCCTCGTTGGGCATCTCGCCAAAAAACCGACGAAGACGAAAACGCCAATCGGGCGGTCGTCGCTGCGCCAGCACGCTGAGTGCTTGTTGGGCGTGACGGTGGGCAAGATAGGCAGCGGCGATCCCCCAAATGACCAGCCGCTCCGGGTGATGCTCGGGCAGCGACTGCGCCCAGCGGATCGCCTTTTGGGTTTGGATCGCCGCGCTATCCGCATCGCCGCGCGCCAGCAGCCCCTCCACGAGGACGCGGTACGCTTCGCTGCGCGTGGGATCGCGCTTGTCGATGCGATCCACAACGGAGATGGCGTGATCCACTTCGCCCAGGTGGAGCAGAGCCGTTGTGGACGCCGCTGCTGTCCAGCCGTCGCTGCTGACGCCTAAGGTGGCAAGCCGCTCGGCCAGCGCCGCCCGCCCGTTGGGGTCGAGCAGCGCTGGTTTAAGGTGTTCCACTGCTTCTTTCAAAGTATAGAATTGAAAATCCACATCGGTGTTGGCACGCGGTCGTTTGACCTGGCGCAGCACCTTCCCCTCTGATTCTCGATAGGCGACACCGCTTTCGCGCCGCGCATCCTGAATGTTGGCGATGGTTGTCACCTGTTCGAGGATGGCGTAGACGTTGTTGTTCAGCGCCATTATCGTTGCCGCGTATCGTCGGCTGAGCAGCGACGTCAGCGTTGATGTCTGAACGGTCTCGACGCAGCGTTGCAGCAGTCGACGGCTACGACGGACACGGTGTCCCCGGTCGATGCATTGGGCTGCTTCCACAGCAACTCGTTGCAAAAAATGAGCGCCTGCTTCGTCAAACCGGCGGATCGCATGGCGGATCAAATCGGTTGTCAGCGGGTGCAGACCGAGCAGGCCCAGGGTTTCCGCGATCAATTCGCGGCGGTCCGGCTGGTTAAACAGAGTCGTCCAGATGCCAGGAGCTTGATCGAGCCGTTCCAGCAGCGAGAAGGCCAATGCATCATCCTCTAAATAGGCGGCGGTACAGGCCAGAGCCAGGATCTGTTCTCCCCAGGCGGCGCGATCGGCGTCAAAGGGGCGGTGGAGTAGAAAGCGCAGGGATTGCAGCCGGTTGGATACCAAAAACGCCAGTCCTGAATCATCGGCGGCGCGGCGCGCCAGCATGGGCAGAGATCGGTAAAGCGCCAGCGGTTCCCGATCGCGCAGCAGATCGACGGCGGTAAAGGCGGCGTCGGCTGTGCCATGTTCGGACAGGGCCAACATACAGCGGCGCAGCAGCCAGGTATCGGGCTGGCGCACCTGCCGATCCGCCAACGAGACGTTCGATTGATCGGCGGATTGCAGCGCCTTCTCCGCTGCCTGCGCCAGAGGGTGGCTGAATTCAACTGGAGAAGAGGCCAACGCGTTCAAACTGACTCTCAATCTATGCTTAATTTGTAAAAAGCTGGATCAGCAGAAATAGACCGCTCAGGATCATGCCAATCGCCAGCAGCCACCCACCCAACTGCTGTAGCAGGGCGGACTGTCCCAGTAAACGCCCGTGGGCGCGATGCACCCGATCCCCAGCATCGAGTACCGCAGGATTTTCATGGCGCGCCTCCTGGACATTCGCCAACCACCAGGCTCGATTACAAAAGGTCCACGCGCCGATATCGCTGGCGCGGACGAGAGATCGATCTTTGCTCATAGCGTCGTTACCTTAGGGGGTTGCAGGTTTGCAGGTGGCAAGTGATAGTCGTTCACGCACTACGCACTATGCACTACGAACTACGTACTACGCACCACGCCTCACCCCATCATCCTCTCCTCTAGCCGCTGAATGGCCTCTTGCAACTGTTCCTGGCGCATGCCCAGGGTGAGATCCCCGCGGGTGCGCTCAAGGACACCGCGCAGCACATCGGTCTGGCGACGCAGCCCCCCGGTAACAGCGTCAGGGAAATCGACGGTGGTGAGCAAAGTATAAATTTCGTCCATCACCGTCAGGTAGGGTTCGGCTTCTTCCACCTGATTGCGGCGCATGAGATCGAGTACAAAGCGGCGCATCTCGGAGGCTGCCTCGCTCATGCCGTTGAGATAGGTAGCGCCGGTGACATAGAGATCGGCAGGGCTGGGCAGATCAGCATCGGCCACAAACGCGTAGAGCAGGTGCGCTTCCACCACTTCTTTGAGCGCGTCCTGGGTGTAGCCGGTATGGTAGAGATTAGGATAATCCGCCAGCAGATCCACCATCTCTTTGGCGTCCTGGCGCGCCTGCGTTAGCATGGCGGCGGCTTCGTCAAGTTCATGGCGATGGATGGCGCGGATGCTGTGCGCACAGGAGCGGATGAGGGCGCGGCTGCGCTGTAACGTATCATCGCGGCGCTCGTTGATGGTCTCGAACTCCTGTGTGATCTGATCGACAATGGCGGTAAGCTGCTCCTGATGCATGGGGGAGATCCTTGGCTGGTTGATCGACAAACACTGGGATCTATTATACTCTAGTCGCCCATAGGGTTGGAATTTTGGGATGAGATCCGATCCGCATCCTCTTTGCCAATGAATGCCTCAACTCACTGATGCCGCGCCAAACTTGCGAACATCGGGATAATGAGAAAAAGACCGCGCGCCATTGCGTTCTGTGGCAAAGCATGGTACAAGAGATCTCGATAAGTTCAGGAGTTGGAAAAGACCCGGAAGATCCGTGCGATCTTCCGGGTCTTTGAGCGTTTATGACCGTTTTTATTTTGTCGAGAGGATTTCATGTCGCAGATTTCCCCTTCCGCCGTGGCGTTGCCGACCAGACAACGCCCTCGGCTCGGACGTAGCGGGTTTGGACTGCTGGCCGCTAAACTCTATTACTTCGTCTTTTTTGCATCCTTAGGACCATTGGTCTCATTTTTCAATATCTATCTGGAATCGCAGGGACTGACCGGCGCGCAGATCGGGTGGATCAGCAGTATGGCGCCGCTGATCACGCTCGTCTCAAATCCTTTTTGGGGGAGCATCGCCGATCGCTGGCAGATCCATCGCCAGGTGCTGATGCTCTGTACGATCCTCACGGGCGTGGTGACGATGCTCTTTGTGTCGGCGCAGACCTTTTGGGCGCTGATGGCGCTTGTGCTGATGCTCTTCTTTGTACGCACACCTGTGCCCACGCTGATCGACGCCTCGGTGATGGACATGATGCGGCGCACCGGCGCCAGCTACGGACGCCAACGGGTGTGGGGCAGTATTGGTTTTATGCTGGCGGCGTACATCTTTGGCCGTCTCATTGCCGGCGAGGATCTGCGCCTGATCTTCTGGTTGCACGCCGGGTTGATCGGCATCGGCTGTACTTTATTGGGGCTGTTGTTGCCCATTGAGCGCAGCACGGATCGGGTCAATCTGATGGCGGGTCTCAAGCAGATGGTCCGCCAGCCGGGCTACCTGAGCTTCTTGCTGGCGATCCTGTTGGCGGGGATCGGGCTGGCCGGTTATGTGAACTTCCTCAGTATGCAGTTGCGCGCCCTCGGCGGCACTGAAGCGCAGATCGGATTGGCCTGGGCCATCAACGTTGTGTTGGAGATCCCGGTGATGTACATGGGCGCGCGCTGGTTTGCCCGCTACCGCTATGGATGGCTGATCCTGATTGGCTTTGTCGGCTTCATCAT
>JAHBVG010000006.1 GCA_019637695.1 Caldilineaceae bacterium
GGGGTAGAGCGTCCCAAACGCCCCGGCATTGCCCCAGTAATCGGCCAGCAGATGCCATATCCCCCAAACGCCCCCCAGGATCAACCCGGCTTTGAGCATCCCATTGCGGGTAATAAGCCGGGGCAGCACAAAGCCTGTCCAGCCGATTTCTTCAAAGAAACCGGCCAGCAGTCCCACCGTCAGGCCAAAGATGAGGATGGTTGTCCTGTCGCTGTCGGCGATCAGCCTGGGGATGAACGCAGAGGAGAGGGTCGAAAGCAGCGCGCCTACGATCAACAGTAGCAGCGGCGCCAACAAGAGGGCAATTGCAACCCAACCGAAGGGGAAACGCCAGTGCCGCCAACGTTCCCACAACGCTTGAATTCCCCCTTTGCCGTCGATTGTAAGAGTGAGCAGCAGCCCAGCAACGCTGGGACCGAGAAGCATTGCTAAAAAGACCAACAACCCTAATGACATCTCCCTGGACACAGACGGTGACAGGCCGCCTGGGCCTATAGCCAGCGGGATACCGCCCCAGGCAATCACAAAGGCGAGGGCAAAGTAGATTATCTCTGCGTACCGTTGAACCAACCGCCGAAGAACCATATTTCTCTCCTTTTCGGATGCGAATAGATAGGAAGCAGCGCCGCTGGGTGATCCCATCTCCGATTTTCGCGCCCATGCTCTCGACACGCGCCAGGCGAGCGGTCAGTCCTAGCTCCATCTTTTGCAGTAGAGTTTGGCGCGGACCCTCCTATCCGGTACAATAGCTGTGGGAGGGGATGTGTCCCGGTGGGCGCCCTGGTCTTCAAAATCAGTGGCAGGCGGCGCAGAGCCGGCTGCGGTGGGTTCGACTCCCATGCCCTCCCGCCTTTATTGGGAGATATCCATGCCTTGCAGAAATGGATACTTATGGCTGATACCGAAAGTCGCTACCAACGCTCTTTTGAAGATCTTGAACAACGGGCGTCAAAATTCTGGCCGGAGGAACTGTCTCAACTTGAAGCGGATCTGAGTATCATCCTCTTGTTGCTTGAAACGCAGGATCAGTTCATCGCTATCTTAAGCGTAGACACGCCTGACCTGGAGCGACTCTTTGCTGTGATTGAATCATCAAGATTGCCGGCCAATCTATTTATGAAGCATCTGGTCATTCTGACTGATTTCGGTGGTGAACTTTTGCAGCGGGTCAGCCGTGAGTTTAATCGGCTTTTTCCCGATGGCAAATTGTACTATTCTCGGCAGGGCGAGACGCAGGAATACACATTCCGCGCCCTGCCAAAGCGTAAACTCAGCAATCAGAACTTGCGCATTGATGGCAAGCAACTGTTACGTCCCTTTGTGTTGGATACCCTGATGCAGGACGCGATTGCACTTTTATTGTTTGGTAGCGCTTACAGTGGTGGGGATGAAACAACCGCTGCCATCCTGGGGAAGTGCGAAGTAGGCGACTATATTGGCAAGCCAGGCCTGTTGTCTGATTTTTTGAAGCAAAGGTACATCTGGGTCAGCCGAATCACTGGTGGGGCCAAAGCAAACAACTTGGGCCAATTAGCGCAAAAATTTGTAGCCGAGTATATCGAGGAAAAGCTGGGGACCACCCCACTTACGGTTACAATCGGTGGACGCTTGCCATCCATTACGCATACTGATCCGCAGACGGGTCGCGACACTGCCTTTGATTTGGTGGTGAGCAACGGCGCAAAATACGTGGCAATTGAAGTCAGTTTCCAGGTCACAACCAACAGCACCATTGAGCGCAAGGCTGGGCAGGCAAGAAGTAGGTTCCATCAAATTGAGACGGCTGGTCATCGAATCGCCTATGTCATTGACGGCTCAGGAAATTTTCAACGAGAAACAGCCCTGCGTACAATTCTGGCCTACAGCCATTGTTCGGTAGCATTTTCCAGGGCAGAACTTGATCTCCTGTGTGAATTTTTAGCCGAGTTTTTTGGCCTATAGAGCAGAAAACCTATTATGACCCACCGCTCTGAGAATGTAATTCCATTAAAAATAGTCGATCACAGGCTCAACAGCCCTCTATCTCTGTCCGCGGAAGGGGTTGTTCTTGACGACGTATACATGGTCATCCTGCCTCCGCATGAGGAAGGAGCGGGTTATGCAACCTTCATTCGAGAAGTGCAGCGAGAAATCAGTAACCTCTCAGCCCGGCTCGGTCCCCATGCTGTGCTGATCGTTGTCGGTGATCCGTTGGAATTGGTGCATGTTCACCCGTCTATCCAGACAGCAAGGTTTCAGCTATGGATCAACATCAAACGGCAAACACCCATCCCCGCAAGCGACAACACGGCTCTGCCCGCCCATCATTTTGGCGCAACGGTGTACACATGCTATGCCAAATCTCTCGTCCATACAGATACGCGAATCGAATACACCTACTGCCCAGCTTGTGACAAGACGACCAAAGACTACGGCGGTAAAAAACACACCTACAATTCATATGGAACGCTCATTTCTGATGTATGGAGAGACATCGCCTGCGATCTAGAGGGGGATCTATCACCCGTCATCAAGCGCTTTGCCGATCTCTTCGGGCTTGAACGGTATCAAGAACTTCATATTTTCGACTGTCGTCCGCTCTGGCAAGCCGCCGGGGTCGAAAAGACTTTAGAGAGAAAAGACATACCGTATCAAGCGCAGCCTTCTCTGTTGCAAATTCAGGATGAGCCTGTTCGCCCAAATGGAAAGCTCATTTTGGGGGATTGCCTGGAGAGTTTGCGGCAATTAGAGGATAACTCGGTTGACTTTGCCTTTATCGATCCACCCTACAATTTGGGCAAAACCTACAACAGCTATACCGACGATCTGTCAATTCAAGAATACTTCACGTGGTGCGATCAATGGATCGCAGAAGTGACGCGGATACTCCGGCCAGGGCGAACCCTTGCCATTTTGAATATTCCTCTGTGGGCGATCCGCCATTTTTTGTACATGGAAACCATCCTGAAATTCCAGAATTGGATTGCCTGGGACGCGCTATCGTTCCCTGTGCGGCGGATCATGCCTGCACACTATGCGATTATTTGCTTCAGCAAAGGCGAACCTCGTCCCTTGCCCGGCTTGATTGGGGAGGCAGGGAAATTTGCGGTGATGAGCGCTCCCGATTCCTTTTCGCCTCTGCAACCCATGGCGGAAGGATATTGCCTGCGGGCAGGTTGCATTAAACAGCGCAACGCTTTCGGGTTTACGGATCGAGGAGGGTTGACCGATCTGTGGTGGGATATTCATCGCTTAAAGCACAACAGCCGGCGTGTGGATCACCCCTGCCAGCTTCCACCCCATCTGATGTACCGGCTGATCTCCATTTTTACTAGACCAAACGAGACTGTTTTGGACTGTTTCAACGGCGCGGGGACAACCTCTCTCACGGCGCATCAAATGGGCAGAGGCTACATCGGCATTGAATTATCGGAAAAATACCATGAAATGGCCGCCGCCCGTCACCGCGAAATTGAGGAAGGACTCGATCCGTTCCGCAAAGAAGAACGAACCCTGACTGAAAAGAATAGCCATGTCGCCAGAATGCCCAAAGTTGTCTATGAAGTTCCCAAAAAGACACTTCAACTCGAAGTACGCCGAATTGCCCTTGAATTAGGACGATTGCCCACGCGTGATGAGGTGATTGAGTTTGGCAATTACCCTATTTGCTATTACGATGAATATTTCGCCAGTTGGGGTGAGGTCTGCGCAGCGGCGCGGCATGATGGCATGACAGAGGTCAAAAGCAACGGTGACGAGAAACCCCACCTTGACGAGGGAGCCACACAACTGACGCTCTTTGGGGAACTCAACCACTAATATTCTTGGACACTTATTCCTTTATGATCGATGACCTTTCAATGTTGCGCACACATTCGCCCGGAACTAAGGCGTCTACACGACGCTTTTCTGGTAGCGAATTTCAGCGAAACGAACACTACCTCTGCGAGGCGTGCGTACTCTCAAGCCCAGATGTGGTATAATCAGCCTATGCAACGAACCCATTTTGTAGAGCGAAGAGGCAAACTCAGCGAACTAGACCGATCCTTTGACCTGCGGTTTTGGCAGTCACAGCCACCAGCGGCGCGCTTTGACGCAGCCTGGGAAATGGTCATTCACTACGCTAAAGTCAGAAACCTCGATGTTCATCAACTCCGACTTCACCGATCTGTTGAGACTTTTCAACGCCAAGAACGTTAAATATCTGGTGATCGGTGGCTATGCAGTCGTTCAATACGCTGAACCTCGATTCACCAAGGACCTGGATTTGTGGATCAGTACGGATACGTCAAATGCCGTAGCGGTATACGCGGCACTACGTGAATTCGGCGCGCCCCTGTCTGGGATGACCGATGCTGATTTTGCCGAAGAAGGCTATTTCTATCAGATGGGCGTTCCGCCGGTACGGGTAGATGTATTAATGGGTATTCCCGGTTTACATTTTGAAGAAGCCTGGGAACGTCGGGTTGTGATTGATTTCGAAGAGCTTTCGGTACCCTTCATCTCACGTCAAGATCTCATCACGGCGAAGTTGGCTTCGGGTCGACCCCACGACCTGCTGGATGCCAACCTGCTATCGCAATCTGACCAGGAATGAACATCGAAAGACATCTCCTACGCAAATCATTGAGGAGCGATTATGAAATTTCCAGCGATCCCTGACTATGCCACCCGATACATGTTGATATCGCTCTTGATCGCAGTTTTGCTTTATGGGGCGGCGTGTACGCCCGCTAACGTCTTCACCGCTGCCTCTTCGCCCCAGGAAGGGGAGGACGCCACCCTGTCTGTAGAAAGCACAGCGCCAAGCGAAGTTGCCGAGGCAAGCAACACCAGCATCCGCGCAGAGTGTTGAACCTGTGCGCGGACCGACCGGGGGCGTGCCCCGAGAAGTCAACTTCAGAGCGGCTGCCTCGACAGATTCGGCGGTCGTGGCAGCCCTTCCGCTGGGCACAGAATATACGGTCCTGGGCAAAACCAGCGGCGATCTTGACCTGTCAGCGGAGCAAATCTGGTTGCAGATTCTGGTAAGTTTTCCAGATGGAGGATGGAATATCGGCTATTTGAGACTCGATGTTTCAGGTTTTGATGGTGATATTGACGAAGTGCCACTGCTTGCAAGGGGAGGGGTGGACGATCCGAAGGAGGTAGTGCCAACTATTAGTGCAATAGATCAAGAATCACCAGTGTTAAGTGAACAACCGACCAACCAAGAAACAAACCTACCTCCCAACGTTAAGACGTTTATACCTCAGTCCATTTCGATAGAGGGATACCAGCACATCGTAAATGGAAATCTTGACCCAGATCGCTCACTAACAATTGTGCCCAGTCCTGATTTTGATGCTACAGCATACGTCACGCCGTTTCTTGTCGCAGCGCTTTGCGATTTAAATGGTCAGACTGGTGCCTGTAGTGAAAAAGAATTAGAGATTATTGATGCACTACTTGCAGACAAGCAAGGCGCAATATCCTTCACATCGCCAATTGTTTGGTTTGATGGCGTTGGAACAAAAACCCAAAGTGAACAAGTCATAGTAAGTAAGTTTCGCTTTGCAGATTCACTAAGGATAGTGATCATGCCAGAAAGTGCTGTTGGTCGGGGATATGGTGCGGGCGCATTCAGCTTCATGTGGGGGAAAACAGATGAAGTTGAGGGGGTCTACACACTTAATACCTTATACCTTGTAGAACCAACTGATCGTGTGCAGAAAAGCATGATTGAGCACCCCATAATTAGTTGAGGCGTGGTCATAAATCAAGATTGACAAAAAGAAGAAGGCCGTGCAGCGGATTAGGCAAAGCACGGCCACCTCCGTAGCATATCAGTTGCAAGACATCCATGTAAGGAGGCAACTGAATGATACCAAGAACGGCAATCCTTGTCACGTTAGTGCAGTTGGTAGACTAGGGCAATCGCGTCTAAATGGTTAAGAGGGAGAGGACCTTGAGTAGATAGTCTTCGCTCCACCCTGCTTTGAGGCGTTTATGCTTGATGCCGAGCTTGGCGGTTGTGTCTTGTTTGAGAGCATTGAGAGCGATATGACGAAGGACGGCAAAATTCTGAGCGCCATTGCCTTTGCGGATGCGGGAGGGATCTTCGCGGAAAGCGATGTCGAGAACCCAATGCAGAGCGTTCTCCACTTGCCAGTGGGTGCGAGTGGCGCGCAGGGCTTGTGTGGCGTGAGTGGTGGCACTGCCGATGAAGTAGCGGTCTTCCACTGAATGTTGGTCACCGATATAGCGCTCAGCGCGTACCCGTATCACTGTCTGTAAGTTGCGGAAGCGGTCAGCCCCACGCAAGCAACGGATGAGTTGAGGGTCCGAAATCGCCCAGCAGTGTCGGACTTCAATGCGTCCATGACCCTTGTCGACGGTTTTGGCATAGTCATGGGCATAGGCCGTAAATCGGCTCTCTTCCAGGTCCTTGAAGAGGAGAACAACATCCTCATGCAAGTGGCTCTGGTTGCCTTTGAGCGAGAAAAGATAGTCGCCACCGTTCTCAATGATGAGCGCAGCAATGTCCACCTGACAGCCCATAGCATCAATGGTGACCAGGCATCCGTTGATGTCAAGCCGCCGCAACAACTCGGGAATAGCTGTGATTTCGTTGGACTTCTCGTCCACCTTCACCTGCCCCAGCACCAGCCGATTGGTTGTGGCCCAGGCGCTCACCATGTGGATGGCGGCTTTGCCCTCGCTCTTATCGTGACTGCGCCGCAGCTTTTTGCCATCTATGGCAATGATTTCACCTTTGCTCATCTGGCTGACTGCTTGCATCCATTCTACAAAACAGTGCGCAAACTGCTCTGCATCCAGTGCGCTGAAGACCCGCCAAAATGTATCATGCGATGGAATCCCATGCGGCAATTCCAAAAAGGTCCGCAACCACTTCTCTTTCGCCTTACCGAAATCTTCCATCGCTTCGTAGTCATCTCCTCCACAGATGACTGTGCAGATGCCGATAATCAGGATGTCAATCAATTTATGCCGTCGCGTCCGATTGACCCGTGGATCCTCGATATCTGCGAAGTAACTTTCTATTGCGGCTTGCGTGCTATCTGTTTCTACCATTTCAGGTCTCCTTGGTTTTCTCCAAGTTTAACCTGATCCCCCTTTCACTGCTCAAATCCAATTTAGACGCGATTGCCCTAGTTGGTAGACCACATCCCGTTCCCGCCGCCACCGAAGAAGCGCAAGCGAGGAAGGGAGAGACAGTATTCAGACCGGTTGATAGTGAAAGCGCTCATCGTCATGATAGTACGGCGGTTGTACACAGCGTATAGTCTGCTGGCTTTTCTGGAGCAAGAGTGCGAGTTGACCGTGGCCCTGCGGCCCTTGCTGAGGGAAGACGGTCGCTTTCCCTCACGACGCACTTGGGAACGGCGGTTGGTTGCCTTGCCCGATAGCTTGCCTGGGTTGATAGGCTGTCTAGGTCGTCACCTGACCCAGTTGCTGGCACCGTGGGGCAAAGATGGACGTGCAGCCGCGGTGGATAGTACGCCGCTGCGCGCCAAAGGCGGCGTCTGGCACAAGAAAGACCGAGAGGCGGGCGTGGTGCCCCACTCCACCATTGACACCGACGCTCACTGGTCCAAGAGCGGGTATCATGGCTGGTGGTACGGCTGGAAACTGCACATCGCCTGCACCGCCGCCTCGCTCTGGATTCCGTTGGCGGCAGAACTGACCGCTGCCAATCATGCCGACAATGAGACAGCGCCTGCCCTGGTACGGCAACTCTCGCCAGAGATACGCTACGTCCTGGGTGATACTCACTACAATGATCCGGCGCTGCGTCTGTTGTGCGAACAGCAGGGACACTTCTTGGTGGCCACCCAGCGTGGCCCCTATCCGCATACCGATGCCGGCGCTCCTGTTCGCCAACTCTTCCATCGCTTGCGCTCGACTGCCATTGAACCCTTCAATGGCTTGTTCAAGAACATCTTTGAGTGGGACGGCCATGTCCCCGTCAGAGGCTTGACACACACTCGCTTGATTGTGCTCGGTGCCATTTTGTTCTATCAGTTAGTTTTACTCTATCAGTTTCAACATCACCTGCCCTTGGGCAAGGCCATCAAGCCCCTTCTTAGGGCTGCTTGATTTATGACCACGCCTCAATTAGTTACCACGAACTTAACATATTGTTGTCCGAAATGTTTCTGACTCTCACAATGAGTACTGACTTTTCAGACGCTGATTTTGCAGCTGCAGAGCTCACAAACCTAAGCAGGATGCTTGCACAAATGGCAGATCAATGGAGAGCCGATGTAGATGTGTATCTGGCTGGAGGAACTCCAGAAGTTCCGTTTCAAATAAAAGTTGGCGCAGCAAACTAATACTGAATTATCCCGACACACTTACCCACAGTCAGCAATTCTCAATTTGAACATTTTCGAGGACATGCGTCCCACCGAATACTGGAAAATCGGTTGGTTTCTCCCACAGGTAGGCCGTTTCTTGCCGATAAATAGGGAACACGGGTCAAAAAGTGTTCCAAATTGAGAATTGCTGACCCACAGTGATATATCTTGACATAGCCGTAGAATTAGCTTAAAATTGGCAAAAATCGCTAACTTTTCGCTAAAAAGGAGCTATGGATGAACCGCTTACCTGAAATTGCCCCCATGAGTGACATGCGATTGCGTCAAGCCGAAATCATCGAGAAAGCCCAGCAGGGCCCCGTCGTCCTCGTGGAGCGGGGCAGCAAACCGGCGCTGGTCGTACTCTCCCCCGAATTGTGGAATGCCCTGGCTGATCGGATTGAGTTTTTGGAAGATGCCGTAGCCGTCTATCGGACGAAGTGGGAAGTGGCCTCGGGGCAAGATGAATTGATTGAGCTATCGCCCGCAACGGTTTGAGAAGTGGCTGGGCGATGGCGTTCCGTGATATCATACGCATCATTAGTAGATGTTGACCCTTGCCGGCTACTTTGCTATGGCCTGTACAGCACGCTACGAGGTGGATGAAGTCATGGTACACGTAATCGAACAGCGATATATTGTCCGCAATGACAACATTCTGAGTGGCGAGCCAATTATTCAAGGGACACGTACGCCAGTCCGGGCCATTGTCGAATTGTGGCGCCTCGGCCTGGCGCCGGAGGAGATTCCAATCCGTCTCCCCCATTTGACGATGGCACAAGTCTTTGCTGCACTCAGCTATTACAGTGATCATCAAGCTGAAATTCACGGGTATATTGACCACAATCGGATTTCCGAATCTCTGAGTGGCACCAGGCTGGAGTTCAAACCCCGTGAGCAAGCTGTTCGTTGAACTCTATCTGGATGAAGATGTCGATGTGCTGGTGGTTGAGCTTCTAAAAAAGCGCGGCTATTCAGCGATCACGGCACGAGATGCGGGTACACTTGGGCAAGAAGACCATGCGCAACTGGCCCACGCAGTCCAGGAACAACGAGCTTTGCTCACGCATAACCGAGTCGATTTTGAACGGCTGGGACTGGTCTATTTTGAGCGTGCAGAAGACTACTTTGGCATTATCCTCGCAGCGCGACGATCTCCACACGAACTGGTCAACCGGCTACTTCAACTGCTCAATGAAGTGACTGCTGACGAGTTGAAGAATCAGGTTCGCTACCTCTAACAATGAGCATTCTTTGGCGAACCTCACCAATATTATTTGAGAATCTATCCCTTTATGACCGAAATCAACCTCTTTGACGAAGACGAATCCCTGGCCTTCAAGCATATCCTGATCTATCCCTACCCGGATCTCAAACGACTCTGGGTGCGGATCTGGCTGCCTGCTCGGCAAAAAGCAGAACTCAACGTGGAACTGCGCCTTTTCAACCCGGATGGCCGCGAGAACAACAGCCTGATCCTGTTGGCGCAGACCGACACCAAACTCAACCATACCTTCCATCTCAAGGAACCCATTCAACCAGGCGCGACGTATTGGATGACAGCCGAGCTTTCCACCGGCTTTGGCGAGCAGACTGAGCTATTGGACCGCCAGGAATTTGAGGTGATGTTGGAATTTCGCGATCCTGAGGCTGGACAGCCCGGCTTCGGCATCGGGCTGGAGGCGCTCTTCTCCGCCCAAGAGGAGGACGAGTAGTGCGCCACTGCCCGATCTGTCATCGGGAAACCGCATGGGAATGGCTTGCGCGGACGGAAGAGATACAACCTTCCGTCCGCCGTTTGATTGGCGCGCAGAACCCCCAGTGGTCGCCAGCGCAGGGGATCTGCCCTGGCTGCGCCCTGCGCTATGCTCAACAATTAGCGGCAGAACGTAGCGAAGAATCGCTGCACACGAGGACCTTCCCCCATACGACCTTCCCCTATTATCATCGCGAGGAGATCACGGTGCTGCCCCTGACCGAACGGCTGCCCGATTATGCCACCTTCGGCGGGAGCGGCGTCACCATTGCCTTCCTCGACAGCGGCTACTATCCCCACCCGGATCTGATCGACGATCATCGGACCGTGTTGGATCTAAGCCATAGCAACGCCGAGGTGGGACGCACGCGCCGCCTGCTCGAACGGCAACCCTTGCGCATTCGCTACTACGTAAATCTATTCGAAGGCAGCGAACATAGTGGGTTGGACGCGCCCAGTTTGTGGAGCGACGCCCCCAATAGCTGGCACGGCCAGATGACAAGCGCCATCGCCGCCGGCAATGGGCTGCTCAGCGGGGGACGCTACCGGGGCTTTGCGCCGGATGCGCAGATTTTGCCCATGAAGATCGGTCTCGCCAACGGCAAAATCCCCGAATCGGAAATTTTACGCGGCCTGCAATGGCTGCTGCGCGATGACAATTGGCTGCGGTACAACGTCCGTGTGGTCAACATCAGCGTGGGCGGCGACTATCCCCATCCCTGGTGGGAGAACGAGATCTGCCTGGCTGTGGAAGAGTTAACCCGGCGCGGGGTGCTGGTGGTGGCGGCAGCGGGCAACGCCAACCGGCATGAGTTGTTGCCGCCAGCCCAGGCGCCGTCCGCGGTGACGGTGGGCGGCATTGATGATGGCAATCGCCGCTGGCAGCCGGATCAGCCGGAAGAGGTCGCCCGGTTGCGTCTCTATCACCACAATTGGGGCGCGGTTTTTGTCGATTCGTGGCGCATCCCTAAGCCGGAGCTGGTGGCGCCGTCGGCTTGGGCGCCAGCGCCGATCCTGCCCGTGAGCGCTGTCTTCCGCGAAATGTGGATCCTGGGCCAGGCATGGGATAAACTTGTCGAAGGGGATCTTGACGGCGCGCGGGCGATCCTGTGGGAGTGGCGCACACTGCTCCAATTGGAACCTGCGATCAAGCGCGCGGATGGGGAGACGCTCCGCCGGGCGTTACGGCTGCGCATGAATCCGCATAAATTTGCCCACAGCCATTATCAACACGTGGATGGAACCAGTGTAGCCGCGCCGCAAGTGGCTGCCGTAGCCGCACAGATGATCGAGGCCAACCCATCGCTGACCCCTTACCGGGTTAAAGAGCTGCTGACAGAGGCTGCGCTGCCCCTGCTCCATCTGCCCCACGAAAAGGTGGGTTATGGCGTGTTGATGCCATCCACGGCGGTAGCGCTGGCTTTGCGCGCCCACGGCGGCGCATTGGCCGGCTATCCAATCAGCGGAACACCGTTGGATGAGAGTGGGTTGCGCAATCTGGCGATCCCGGTTAAAGTAGCCATAGACGAAGTTGAGAGCGCGGATAGCCTGGTTCCTTGCTATGTTGGCATCTTAGCCTCCGATGCGCGTGCTGTCATCCTCAGCGGTTCGTTCAATGGTTGGCAACTCGATCAGTTGCCCCTCTCGCCAGCGCGCAATGGCTGGTGGCACGGCATCTTCCTCTTGCCGCTTGGCCGTCATTTTTACCGATTTTGGATTGTCGATGCTGACTCTGGCAATGGCCGCTGGATCTTCGATCCCGAAAACCCATTACGCGCTGAGAGTGGATTTTTGCATCCGCACAGTGTGATCAACATTGGCGCTGTTTAAGAAATATCCCTAATCGAACTGACTTCTCAACCACTCACCAAACGCTACAGGTGTCTATGCATCGCGAGCATCATCGCTGGTTCAGCCCTCATCTCAATCGGGATATGGAGTTGCTGATCTTCGGCCATGCTGGGGCGCGGGCGCTGGTCTTCCCCACCAGCCAGGGTCGCTTCTACGAATTCGAGGATCGGCAGATGGTCGCCGCGTTGAGCGATCAGTTAGAAAATGGCTCGCTGCAACTCTACTGTGTGGATAGCGTCGACGCGGAGAGCTTCTACTGCCGATGGGCGCATCCGTCCGGGCGCATCCACCGCCACGTTGAGTATGAACAGTATTTGATCAACGAGGTCTTGCCCCTGAGCCGTCACATCAATGACAACCCTTTTATGATGGCGTTGGGCTGTAGTTTTGGCGCATATCATGCCGTCAACATTGGGCTGCGCCATCCCCACCTCTTTGGACGGGTGATCGGCATGAGCGGCAAATATGACATGACGAGCTTCTTTGACGGCTATTACGATCGGAATATCTATTTCCACACACCGCTGCACTACATCCCCAATCTGTCGGACCCAGGCATGATCGCCCAGCTTCAACGGCTGGAGATCATCCTCGCCGTCGGCAAGACCGATCCCCACATTGAGGAGAATCGACGGCTGAGCGGTCATCTCTGGGGCAAAGGGATCGGCAATGCCCTGCGCGAGTGGGACGGCTGGTCCCACGACTGGCCCTATTGGCAGCAGATGGTGCGGCTCTATATTGGCGGGGCTTCGTAATTTGGGGAATGATCGTCATAAAAATAGCCGATCCAAAACGGTTTGGGGAACATAGGAACGTAACTGGGGATGGTTTTCAAGCAGGCGGGCAATGTCGGCCAGATCTTTCTGACGTTTGCTAGGGCGACGCCCCGGATCACTTACGGCCCACACCTTGCCCTGCATTACATCGGTCAGGGAAGCGACGGGTAACTCGATTCCTAAGACTGAGCGCACTTCAGCCCGCTCTGGAAAGCCTGCGTAGCGGGGATCGGTCTGGATCTGAATGCGCAGATCCGATCCCGGCAGGGAAATGTTCAGGCTATGTGGAAATGATTTCATCACAAAATGCCCGGCCAGCAACCCGCTAAGTTGAGGAAGTTGTTCAACAGCAATCACCAGATCCAGATCCAGACTGACCACCGGCTCGGCGTAGGCGTTGACCGCCTGTCCGCCAATCACGCAATAGCGAATGGCGTGTTCGTCCAAGAAGGCGATGAATTTTTGGAGCAGATCGGCATTGTCCACAGTGATGGTTTTCCAAAAAGTAAGTGCTTGCATAGCCCCATCATAGCGGACAATACTGGATCTGACAAGCATTTTATCCTGTCCCAAAACGGTTAGCCCAGAGGAGCAGACCATGAGCGAGATCAAAAAAGTTGGGTTGATTGTGGGCCGCGAATGGAGCTTTCCGCCGGCCTTTATTGAGGAGGTGAACAGCCGTGAAGTCGGCGTCTTTGCCGAATATGTGAAGCTGGGCGGCACGCTGGCGAATGAGCCATGTGACTACGCCGTGATCATCGACCGCATCAGCCACGAGATCCCTTACTACCGGACCTTCCTCAAGAACGCCATGCTGCAAGGGACCTATCTGATCAACAACCCTTTCTGGTGGAGTGCGGACGATAAGTTCTTCGGCACATCGCTGGCGCAAGCGCTGGGCGTCGCCGTCCCCAAGACCGTGGCCCTGCCCTCACACAGCTACATTGAAGGCGTGGTCAATGAGAGCTTGCGCAACCTGGAATATCCCATCGATTGGGATAAGTTGATTGCGTACGTGGGGTTGCCCGCCATCCTCAAGGATGCGTGGGGCGGTGGCTGGAAGCACGTTTACGTCGTCCACACCAAAGAGGAACTGCTCTACCACTACAACCAGACTGGCACGCTCTGTATGATGTTGCAGGAGTTCATCGATTGGGATCAGTTTGTGCGCTGTCTCTGCGTCGGCCAGGAGAATATCCTGCCCATCCGCTACAACCCCAAAGAGCGGCGCTACTATGTGGATCACGAATACCTGTCGCCCGAACTGGGGAAACGCATCGTTGACGACGCCCGCACCCTCAACCGCGCCCTGGGCTACGACATGAACAGCATCGAGTTCGCCGTCCGCAATGGTATCCCCTACGCCATCGACTTCACCAATCCCGCGCCGGACATGGACATCAACAGCCTCACACCCCACTATTTCGAATGGGCGGTGAAATCCATGGCTGATCTCGCCATCAGCCGCGCCCATAACCCGATCCCGCAGCGGGAGGAGATGGGGTGGAGCCGGTTTTTAAGCTAAGGCAAAATGCAAAAGGCAAAGGGCAAAAGTGGTTGAGATGCTGACCAGATATTATGGCCAATTGCTAGATAGAAGTTGAAGGAAACTCCTTTGGTATGGTAATAGGAAGGGTATCAAATCGACCTATGCCACAACCAAAGGAGTACTTCGATGATACACAATTTTGACGACTTCTGCCTAGTAGTCTACGCCATCGTGGACGATATCTGCCAGCAACTTGAACCGTTTCTGCGTCGTCCGGGTCCTGTGCCCGTGTGTGTAGCGACAGTGAGTTAATCGCCCTATGCCTGATTGGAGAGTAATGCGGGACATGGAAAGCGAGTTACTGAGCAACATGCAGTCTCTACCGGCATCTTCTTCCCCCATCTGCCCGAGACGAGCTGCTTCAATCGGCGCAGACGCAACCTGGGATGTTCATCATGAACTGCATCCGGCATTCTGCTGAGCCAGTTGGATCTGGCGCAGGACAACCAGTGCGTCATCGACAGCCTGCCCATTCCCGTGGCCCAGCCCCACCCGCGCCCTACCGGAGATTGGCCAGCCTCCACGAAGCAACCTTCCTTGGCAAGGTCTCCTCAAAGAAAGAGACTATCTTCGGCTACAAGTTGCACATGCTCATTACCCTCAATGGCTGATTCTGGATTTCGTGCTAGCACCGGCTAATGAGACCGATCTCGGAGGTAGGCTTTGAACTCCTGTTGAACATGGGCCGACCTCACCGTCATCGGTGATAAAGGCCACATCAGCGCCGACAGCGCTGCTCACCTTCTGGCGCAACAATCGCATCCGCTTTGCAGACCCTGCCCAGACGTAACCAGGAACAGCAGATTCCCGCTTCCATGCGTCGCCTCTTCAACAGCGTGCGCCAGATCATCGAGACCGTCAACGGGCAATTGACCGAGCAGTTTCATATCGAAACCAATCACGCCCATTCCTTCTGGGGCCTTTGTGCTCGTCTCTATACCAAGTTGACTGCCCATACCTTGTGCATCTACATCAATCGCTTGCTTGGCAATCCTGATTTCTTACACATCAAGGCGCTTGCCTTCCCTATCTAGCAATTGGCCCTATTAGGAACATGAGGCGTAAAGGAAGTAGGAAGGGCTAAATGGAAGGGCGAGATCTGGATGAGCGGTTGTTGGGTTATGCGGTGCGGATTGTGAAGGTGATGGAGGCGCTGCCGGGGACGTTAGCGGGCCGACGGATCGCTGATCAGTTGCTGCGCAGTGGCGTTTCCGTAGGCGCTCACTATGAAGAAGCCCAGGGTGCGGAATCTCGATCAGATTTCGTCCATAAACTGCAACTCGCCCTGAAAGATCTGCGCGAATCGTTCTATTAGCTTAACTTGATCGATCGAGCGGAATTGCTTCCATCAAACCGTCTGGCTGATCTGCTCGACGAAGGCCGACAGATCCGCGCCATCCTTTCCAAAGCCGTAGCAACCGCCAAGCAAAACCAGGACCTAAAACGCCGTCCTTAAAACTGCGAGTCAATAGAAAACTCACGCCGCTGCCATTTTTGCCTTTTGCTCTTTGCCTTTTGCCTTTCTTTCCTTTTTCACGTCATCAAGAAAAACCATGAACTCTCTCAACCTCATCCACCACTACCACGACATTCTCCACCGGCCCGGCATGGCCCAGGATAGCTGGGACGCGCTGATCCCCCATCTGCGTGGGGACCGGTTGACCTTTGGCGACCGCCCGCTGTGTACGGTGCTGCGTCCGCTTTTTTACAGCCCGGCGGAATGGAGCTATCTGCAAGGGCAGACGACGACGGTGCTGCGCGCCTTCGACCGCCTGGCCCGGCTCATGCTCGTCGACGCTGAACTGCGCAAACAGGTGTATTTGACGCCGGACGAGGAATATCTGATCAGCCTCGACCATGGCTACGAGACGACCATCCCCACGGCGCGGCTGGACAGCTTTTTCGCGCGCAACGTAGACGGGGGGCGTACGCTCACCTATGTTGAATTCAACGGCGAAAGCCCCGCCTCCATGGCCTATCAAGATGTACTGGGCCATCGCTTCCTCCAGATCCCGGCGATGCAGGAGATGGCGAAGACGTACCATCTGCGCCTGCTGGAAAGCCGCGCCGCCGCGCTGGATACGATCCTGCATATCTATGACGAGTGGCGGGGCAATCGGCACAAACTGCCCGACATCGCCATTGTGGATTGGACGGGCGTGCCCACCACCACAGAATTCCATCTTTTTGTGGAATACTTCGCGCAACATGGAATCCACGCGCTGATCTGCACCCCCGACGAGTTGGAGTTCCGCAACGGGCAGATGTTCGCCAGCGGCATGCCTGTGGACTTCGTCTATAAGCGCGTGTTGATCACCGAATTGCTGCAACGTTACGGTCTCGACCATCCAATTGTGGAAGCGCTGGAAGCCGGCGCCATCTGCGTGATGAACCCTTTCACCTGCAAGCCGCTGCACAAGAAGGCCAGCTTCGCCGTTGCCACCGACGAACGCAACGCTCATCTGCTCACGCCCGAGGAACGGCGAACGATCCTGGCCCATGTGCCGTGGACACGCGTGATCGAGGAACGTACCACCTTTGACGTGGCTGGCAACCCCATCGATCTGCTGCCGTGGGCCAGCGCCAACCGCGACCATCTCGTCCTCAAGCCCAACGACGAATACGGCGGCAAAGGGGTGATCATCGGCTGGGAGACGCCGCAGGACGCCTGGGACGCCGCGCTGCAAGACGCGCTCTCTCATCCCTCGATTGTGCAGGAACGGGCGACCATCGCCTATGAGGATTTCCCCACGCTGGATGTGGAAGGCAATCTCGTCATCGCCCAGCGGCTGGTGGACTGCGACCCCTTCCTCTTCCGCGGCGAATCTGTCACCGGTTGCCTGACCCGCCTGAGCAGCGTCACCCTGCTCAACGTCACCGCTGGCGGGGGATCGATTGTGCCTGTCTTTGTGGCGGAGGAGAAGTAGGTATTGGATATTAGATATTGGATGCCTGCAACTGAGTACCCAATACCTAATCGGGCCAATTGCTAGATAGGGAAGGCAAGCGCCTTGATGTGTAAGAAATCAGGATTGCCAAGCAAGCGATTGATGTAGATGCACAAGGTATGGGCAGTCAACTTGGTATAGAGACGAGCACAAAGGCCCCAGAAGGAATGGGCGTGATTGGTTTCGATATGAAACTGCTCGGTCAATTGCCCGTTGACGGTCTCGATGATCTGGCGCACGCTGTTGAAGAGGCGACGCATGGAAGCAGGAATCTGCTGTTTCTGGTTACGTCTGGGCAGGGTCTGCAAACGGATGCGATTGTTGCGCCAGAGGTGAGCAGCCTTGTCGGCGCTGATGTAGCCTTTATCACCGATGACGGTGAGGTCGGTATGTTCAGCCAGGAGTTCAAAGCCTACCTCGAGATCGGTCTCATTAGCCGGTGCTAGCACGAAATCCAGAATCAGCCCATTGAGGGTAATGAGCATGTGCAACTTGTAGCCGAAGATAGTCTCTTTCTTTGAGGAGACCTTGCCAAAGGTTGCTTCGTGGGCTGGCCAATCTCCGGTAGAACTGGGCACCAGGTGGAACTGAACCACGGGAATGGGCAGGCTGTCGATGACGCACTGGTTGTCCTGCGCCAGATCCAACTGGCTCAGCAGAATGCGCCGGATGCAGTTCATGATGAACATCAGGTTGCGTCTGCGCCGATTGAAGCGGCTCGTCTCGGGCAGATGGGGAAAGAGATACCGGTAGGACTGCATGTTGCTCAGTAACTCGCTTTCCATGTCCCACCCTTTGCACTCTCCAATCAGGCATAGGGCGATTAACTCACTGTCGCTACACACGGGCACAGGACCCGGACGACGCAGAAACGGTTCAAGTTGCTGGCAGATATCGTCCACGATGGCGTAGACTACTAGGCAGAAGTCGTCAAAATTGTGTATCATCGAAGTACTCCTTTGGTTGTGGCATAGGTCGATTTGATACCCTTCCTATTACCATACCAAAGGAGTTTCCTTCAACTTCTATCTAGCAATTGGCCATAATATCTAATATCCAATACCCAATTCGGAGGATCTATGGCCCATTACAAACATTCGTCTTTCAACATCGGCATTGAAGAAGAATATCAATTGATCGATCCGCAGAGCCGCGAGTTGCTGGGCTTCCTCTCCCAGTCCATGAGCCGGGAGCAGATGCTTGTGCGCGAGCGCCACCCGGACCTCGACTTTGCCCAACGTATCGATGCAGACTCGATTGAAGTGGGGACGCCCGTCTGTGAGGATGTGACCGGCGCGCGCAAGGAATTGGTGCGCATCCGCTCGACGATGCTGGAGTTGGGGCAGAGTTATGGCTTCAAAGTCGCCGCGGCAGGGACCCACCCCTTCAGCCACTGGGCCGACAGCCATCGAGACGCCGCCCTATCGCGTTATCGCGGGCTGGTCGAGGATGCGCAGATCATCGCCCGGCGGCTGCTGGCCTTTGGGCTGCACGTCCACATCGGCGTTGAGGATCGCGATCTCGCCATTGACGTGATGACGGGCATGCGCTATCTGCTGCCCCACATCCTCTGCCTTTCGGGGAGTTCACCCTTCTGGCTGGGGCGCAACACCGGGCTAAAGAGCTACCGGGCCGTGCTGCTCGACGCCCTGCCGCGCACGGGTATCCCCGGCGAGTTTCGCAGCTATCACGCCTACGAGGAATACATCGAAACGCTGATCCGCACCAACAGCATTCCCGGTCCGGGCCACATTTTGTGGGATATCCGCCCGCATCATCGCTTCCCCACGCTTGAGATCCGCATCTGCGACGTGCTGCCCAGCATTGAGGATACGCTGGCGATCACCGCGCTGATCCAGGCGATTGTGGCGTGGATGGTCAATCTGCGCCAGCGCAACATGACCTTCCGCCTCTACGAGCGCATCCTGATCGCCGAGAACAAATGGCGGGCGCTGCGCTACGGGCTGGAAGGAACGCTCATCGACTTCGGCATCGAACAGGAAGTGCCCGTGCCCGATCTCATCCGCGAGTTGTTGCAACGGATCGAGCCAATGGTGGATCAATTGGGCAGCCGCCAGGAGATCGAACATATCCACACCATGTTGGCGCGGGGCGCCAGCGCCGATCTACAGGTGAAGGTGTGGGAAGAAAGCGGACGCGACGGCAAAGCGCTTGTCGATTATCTGATTGCAGAGACGGAGAGGTTGGCATGATCTCACGACCCAATTTGAGCATCGGCATTGAGGAAGAATATCAGGTCGTCGATCCTGAGACTGGGCTGCTGCGTTCGTTCATTACCCAGTTCATTGAGGATGGCAAAGTGGTCATGGTGGAACGGGAGATCAAGCCAGAGCTGCACCAATCCATGGTGGAATTGGGCACGCCCATCTGCGAGACGCCCGCCCAGGCGATGGAAGAACTCGTCAAACAGCGCGCTTTCATCCACCGGCTGGCCCACGACAAGGGATTGGCGATCATTGCCGCTGCCACCCATCCCACCAGCAAATGGGGAGAGCAGCAGGTAACGCCCTTCCCTCGCTATTTGGGCGTGATGCAAGAGATGCAGGTGCTGGCGCAGCGACTGCTCATCTTCGGGATGCACATTCACATCGGCATTGACGATCCAGAGTTCGGGGTGGACACCATGAACGTCGTACGTTACATGCTGCCCCATCTGCTCGCCCTCAGCACCAGCAGCCCCTTTTGGGCCGGACGCAAGACCGGTCTCAAGAGTTACCGTGCCGTGATCTTCGAGGATTTCCCGCGCAGCGGTATCCCCGACATCTATCGCTCCCATGCCGACTACGAAGCGGTAATCCGCACGCTGGTCAACACAGGATCAATCCCCAACGCCAGCAAGATCTGGTGGGACGTGCGCCCACATCACCAATATCCCACGTTGGAGTTCCGCGTCTGCGACATCTGCACCCGCGTGGATGAGGCCATCGCCATCGCCGCGCTCTGCCAGGCCATGGTCCTCTGGCACTGGAAGCTGCGCCGCCAGAATATTTCGTTCCGCACCTATCGCAAGGAGCTGATCGACGAAAACAAGTGGCGCGCCGCTCGCTATGGATTGGACGGCAAGATGATCGACTTCGGCAAGCAGATCGAGCTACCCGCCCGTTCGCTGGTGCGCGAGATGCTCGACCTCTTCGCCGAGGAGATCGACGAGTTGGGTTCGCGCAAAGAGATCGAACCGATCTATCGCATGTTGCAGACGGGAACCAGCGCCGACCGCCAGTTGCGCGTCCATGACACCCACGATGGCGACTTGAAAGCCGTCGTGGATCACCTTATCGAGGAGACCATTCAGGGGGTGGCCTGAATCACTGCCCGCCCCAATGATCGGTGGGGATAAGATAGTTCAAACTAGGCACATAGGTGAGCATGTCGATAATGGCGTCCACATCGCGCAGACTCTGCTGGTAGATCTCTCGATAGGCGGCAATGTGCGTCATTGCCAACTGCTGCGTGCGCAACCCCAAGATCTTCACGATCTCATCTGCCAGCACGCGACAGCGCAAATTCCACCGTTGCGGCTCTTCATTGAGCCAGCCAAGAAGTCCACAGGGAGCATCGATCCCCCCTGTGGACTTCATCGTCTCGTAGATTTGCCGGATCAACTCAGTCGGGACATCATCCCCGACAACCACGACTGTCATTGTATCCCACATGGTTCTGCCCCGTTCGCCATGTGGCGGCTGGCTGCTAGCCCAATCCCGACTCAGGTATTCATCGGTAATGATAAGTTGGCTTGGGCGGTTGAACACTTTTTCCGTCGGGAGCGATACGATCAGGTCCTTATGCATCATTCACATTTACCCCTACATGCCAGAGATCGACGACGACTGATTCCAAGAAGGTGATTCCCCCACCCAGATCGGGTTGGGCGTGGCATCCGCTTCCGAGGTCTTTTTGCCGGCAAGACGAAAGCCTGTTGTGCCGATCCACTGCTGGCGGCGTAGCAATGCCCGCATACGCGCTATCAATTCCACCATGGCGAAGGGATAGTAGATAGCGTCGTCGGCGCCTAGCTCTAGCCCGCCCACGATCTGTTCAGGCTGGTTGAGCGCTGCCAACAAAATCAGAGGAACGTCGGAGTGGCGGCGCAGTTGCTGGCAAAAGTGATACCCAGTGGTTGGCGCCAACATTAGATCCAGCAGCACGAGATCGATCTCTTGGGTCTGGTAAATGGAGATAGCCTCTGTGTGGCTGGCGCTAATCACCTGATAGCCCGCTTGCGTTATGAAGAAATTCAGTAACTTGTGCATGTCCTGGTCGTCGCTAACCACCAGGATCCGTGGGCCAGTTGCGATCTGTTGAGAAGAGAGAGACGATGGCATAGTTCCTCCACAGGGGATAGGGAGTTATCTCCATAAAAGAGATCATCAATAAGTTCGGACAATCAAGCCGCAATTCGCTTCACAGAATTACGGCTACGTTAAATATAACGATCCGATTCTAACTTTTATTACAGGGAATATTTGAAGATTTAGAATTTGATGCTGTTTTGGGTAAATGGGGGAACCGTTAGCGCCAGAGTTTCACAATTTCATCGGCGGCAAAGCGAGGAAAGGGAACCGGCTCTGCGCCGCGTACAGCGCGGATACCGGCGGAGGCAGGCAACATTCGTCCGATGACTCGCCCCGGCCAACTGATCTCTTGCCAGAGCGCCAGTAAGCGATTTGCATCCTGCGCCGATGTTGTCGCCAATAAAGCTCCGGATGCAATTGTCCCCAGCGGGTCGAGATCATATTCAGCGCAAAGATCCGCGGCCAGGGCGTCGATGGGGATGGCGTCTAGATCGATCTCCATGCCCAGGTTGGAGGCAACCGCCAGTTCCAGCAGACCTGTCGCGACACCGCCTTCTGTGGGATCATGCATCGCAGTGGCCAATCCATGCTGTGCCGCCGCCAGCGCAGGACGCAATACACTGATCCCCGGCGCGTAGAGATAATGCGCCGCCGCGTCCAATTGCATTGTTGACCAGCCCCGCGCCAGCAGTTCGGCGCGTTTCTCACGGGCGATAATGCTGACGCCTTCCACAGGGGCAACGCCGGCCATCAAAACCAGATCCCCAGCCAGGCAGCCAGAAGTGCGCACAACATGCGTCCGCTCTACTTCGCCCAGCATCGTCCCCGCGATAATGGGTTGGGTCACCGCCGCGGTGATCTCGCTATGTCCGCCGGCGACGACGATCCCCAATTGCTGGCAGCCATCGGCAAGTTGTGCGAAGATCGATTCGACCAGGCGCGCATCCGTAGCGCCTTCGGGCAGGAGCAGCGTGGGGAAGTAGAAACGGGGTGTGGCTCCGGTCACGGCCAGATCGTTGGCGCAGACATTCACGGCGTAATAGCCGATCTCATCGGTGGCAAAGGTGATGGGATCACTCTTGACGACGAGCAATCGATCCGCGGCAAAGTCGATGACGGCGGCGTCTTCGCCGATCCCCGGCCCAAGGATCACTTGTGGGTGTTGGGTGGGTAACGCAGTCAGCAGTCGGGCCAGCAGCGGCGCTGGCAATTTCCCCCCGGTCAACAATGAAGAGGATGCCGAGGGATCGGGTAAGGAAGAACCGGGCAAGTCAGGCTGATCTGGCGGCATAAAGGTTCAAAAACCTGGCAGGCGTCCACTTGACCCGATTAAAAGAATTGCCAGCAGCGCCAAAGCGAGAATGAGATCAAAGGCTTGATAGTCTTGATTCTTCACCATTCATGTTTTCGCTTTCCTGTGGATGAAACGCAGTTTGGGCCTATTTTGCGGGTGCGTTTCAATGGACGAACAGAGGGTTAACTTTGCAGTCAGCGTACAACGCGATGGATTTGAGTACTACCACCACTTTGGCCCAAGATATCGCTCACTATACGGTTCTCATGGCGCTCTTGTTGGACCATCCGCTGCCTGAGTTTCTACATAAGTCAGACCATTTTCCTACGCAATTGATGGCTAACCCAAGTTTATCCGTTTCCCACAGGTGGCGCAGCGATCTGCGCTATCATGCCCATGTGCGTTGAATCACAGGGGCGATCCAATTCAGAGAGAGTCGAGATTAATCTACAATGTGGACTGGCATCCCGATATAAGCCAGGTTGAAGAGGATAGCCGCATCTTCATCCAGCAGCATAGCGCAGCCAAAGGTTGCAGGCTGACCAACCAGTGTATCCCAAAGCCGCTCGCCGGTTGTCCAATCAATGGGGATGCCGTGGATGCCATTTTCGTAGGAGCCGACGTCGTAGATCCCCAGCCAATAGGGCATGTCAAGCCGATAAGCCCGGCTCTGCGCCATCTCCATTTTGGTCTTCACATAAAAAGTACCGGTACGGGTCACCCATTCCCCTTGTCCTGTGCTGCATTTCCATTCGTGGCGGATTCGATCCCCCTGGAAGACCCAACAGCGCTGACGGCTAATGCTGATCACAAACTCGGTGCCCGATCGGGGCGCTTGCGGCGTCTGCCGGTTCAACACGGGCGGACCAAAGGGAATGCGCACCTCCAGGCCAGAGAAGATCGTCTCGATGTTGGGCAGATTGTTATAACGGACAATTGCCTGCGGTGTGGTGTTGTATTGTACGGCCAACTGCGAAAGTGTTTCCCCAGGCCGCACATCATGATAATAGAAACCCGCCCGCGCCGGCCCAATTGCGGGCGCTCGTTCGGTTTGAGCCGGGTCGGGGATCACCAATTCCTGGCCAGGCTGGATAATATCGGGGTTACTGATGCGATTGATCGCCATCAACGCCGAGAGAGAGGTGTTGTGGGCCTGTGCGATCAACCCCAGGCTTTCACCCGCACGGACGGTATGGCGCAACAGCGCCGGTTTTACCCGCAGTTCATCCTCGGTGGCGGGGAGGATCAACTGCTGCCCCAACCGAATGGCTTGTCCCTCGCTTAGATTGTTAAGTGCGCGCAACGCCGACAGATCCAATCCCAGACGCAGCGCAATCCAGGGCAGGGTATCTCCGGTGCGCACGGTGTATGTCCGATTCAAACTGGTGATACCGACAGATTGGGGGGCGGATGAGGCATCTTCGGTGGCCGGGATGATGGCGGGTTCGCTGCGCGCTTCCACCACGGGGATCTGCAAAGGCTGGCCCACATAGATCGAGTCTGGATTGTTGATGCCATTCCGTTGCATCACTACAGCCATTGCCACCTGGTAGGATTGGGCGATTTCGCTAAGTGTCTCGCCATAACGCACCACGTGTATTGTGTTTTCCGATGGCTGGGCGGCCGCTTGAGGCGTGTAGGCATCTACCGTGATCAGGAAGATAAGTCCCAAACTCAGCAACGCCAGACAGACGCGCCCCATAAATGGTCGTGAAAAATGCATGACAAACAGTCCATAGCGATTTTGGATTGGGTCCATGAGGATCACCCTGAGTTGTGGTCAACAATCACAATGAGGATGGATCTAGCCAATGTCGAGGAAGGTGCTGATCCTATAGGTAGGCTACTCGGTTTAGCGTCGTCTGTCAAACCTGCTCTCTCGTCGCTACCAGAGGAGAGGAAATTTCTGCCAAACTTAATTGCAGGGGATCATTGGACTATGCTATGATAGGAAGGTACAAACAGAGATAAGCTTACGGCGATTGAAGCGTCTCCACGTAAGCATCCTATGACAAGTTCATCAATCACCTACTGGTTGGATCTCTTATGCTGCAACCGCAAAAATACCCCAGAATGATAGGACAGGCGCTCGTTTTTGAGCCAGACCCATTTGTGGTTATGACAGATGATGATAACCCCTGGGTCGAGGGTCTTTTCTTCACCGCTGTGATTGGTTTTGTCATCGCGATTGGGCAGATCATTGGCGGCTTCTTCTTGACTGCCACACTGCCTGCGCCAGCAGCGCTGCTCGAAGCCATTCTTCAGGTGGTGCGTCAGATGCGGCCGGCAGGTTTTACAGCTCCTGAGTTGCTGGCTGTGGAAAGCGCCATACGTCAATGGTGGCCTCTGATCACCGGTTTCTATCATTATGGAACTGGATGGGCCCGTCTTCTTTTGCTGGTGGTGACCCCGCTCTTACTCGTGGTGCAGTGGGTGATCTACGGCGTGATCAGTCATATTCTCGCCAAGACATTGGGCGGGACAGGCTCTCTGAGCCAGACGTTAGGGGTGACAGCCTTGAGCATGGCCCCTCGTGTGCTATTGTTGGCGACGGCGATCCCGTTTGCTTCGGTAGGGTCGCTCTTGCTTCAGGTTTGGGGCATCCTGATTGCCTATCGAGGGTTGGAAGTCGCGCACGATTTGGGTGTACGCAAGGCAGCAATGGCGGCGCTCTTACCGATTTTGATTTTGGCCTTGATCTCGTTCTTAATCGCAGCGATGGTCGCATCCTTGACGGCGCTGGCTGGAGGTGGTCTATGATCTGGCGCGATTGGTTACCGGTCCCCCAGCAGATGAGCGATGCTGTTCAACTGCGCCGTAACGCCTATACCAACATCTCTATGCAACAGGCGCTGGGCATGATCGTGCTATTGGGGTTATTGGCTGGGCTTTTGCCTTTTATCAGCAATTGGGTTTGGGCGGCGCGGATGAATACAGCGCTGCCCTTTGCCCAGCTTGCGCAGGCCAGTGTCCAGTTAAGAGACTCTCTGCCCGCTATCTTTATTGGCCTACCGGGGATCAGCCCTATTCTCGTTAGCGAGCTTTTCCCAACGATTGCGGGTCTGCCGCAGCCGCTGCCAGGTTGGGCGGCGGGTGGACTGAGCGCGTTGGGCGAATGGATCAATTGGCCTCTTCAGTGGCTGAGCATCTGGATCGTCTATGGCGCGTTTGTGATGGTCGTCAACAAGGCATTGGGCGCTACCCCAACATTGCAGCATTTTTATGCTGCGACCGGGTATGCTGCCGTTCCACTCTTGTTGACAGGGCTATCGCCGATCCCATGTTTGGGATGGTTGGCTGTGATTTTAGGGACAATTTGGGCGGTGGCTGTTTATGTGCGCGCCAATCAGGATGTAACGGGCTTCCCGCCTGCTAAAGCGGCAACGGCTGTGTTTCTACCTGCGGGGATTTTGCTTCTGCTTCTTTTCGCGCTGTTGGCCTTATTGGCCTTTTCCTTGATTTTTGCTCTTGTCTAATCGGCTTGACGGTTGCCTCCGGCTGCACTCCGAATTTTTGACACCAATTTTGCGGCTATGCTACCATCCCTGGTAAGTTAAGTGTAATACAACCTACAAATATTCTCCTGCATTATCAAACATTCGGGGTGTAGTTCATCTTTGGGCGAAAGTGCCGGGGACTTCACAAAGAAGATGGCGACACAAGAGAAACACTGTCGCACCCGACAACAAGTCCCCGGCGCTTCAGGACCCGCCGTCAACTTTTTATCCATCATCCAATTACTAGTGCAAGGAGTACTCATGTACCCTGAAAGCGAGATCCTCTTCCCCTATCGTGCCATTGCCCCTTTACGAAAGGAACGCGGCGGTGAATGGCAAGAGTTGGTTGAACAGGTAGCAAATCAAAAAGATGGTAACGAAGATACCCTCGCTTTTTCTTTAATGATGATTCGTATGTGTGATTGTCTCAATTGTGACCAGAGCAGTTACAAAGCCTCTTTGGGATGCATTGCCTGTGCGCGTCGCACAGTCGCCGCCGAGAAAACCTCCGATATTATGCTCCGTCAGAGTTTCGAGCAGACCCGCCAAGAGATCCGCCAGCTTTTAAGCGTGCGCTAAATTACAATCAAGCCAACGCCAGTCGTAACGACTATTCGTCAGCGGGCGCCAACGGGACACCGTAAATTTTTACCCAATCGAAGCGGACCCTGGCGCTGCCCTGGCTGCGAGTGCCAGCCATCAGGCCAGCGTCCCCGCTGGGCAGGCGTGGCTCACCAACCGTAAAGAGGAGCGCGCCGTTGGCGTAGAAACGGATCTGGCGACCATCATCCTCTACGGCCAGCAGGTTGGCGTCACCGCCGCGCTTGAGGAGAGGTGTCTGTGTCCACGGATGCAGAATCTGCCAGACTTCCTCTTTTTGGCGCTGCACCTGGTAAGCTCCCTGACCATCCACGGCAAAGAGATAGAAGTTTTGAGGATTGGCATAGCGCGCCAGCAATCCCGCATAGCCCCACAAATTGGACTGTTCGTTTGGTAGCGCCGAATCGACCAGCGTCATCGATGTTTCGACGCGGTAAGTGCTGGCGCTGAGAAGCCCCAACGTGGACCAGATCAGATTGCCCGGTTGTTCAACCAAAATTTGATAGTGACCGTCTTCAAAGCGGGTGTCCCACACGCCATCGACATGGGCGCTAGCCAGCGCCAATTGGGGCGTGCTAAAGTCATCGCGCAACAATAGATGCAGATCCGTGCTGCCCATTGCGACGTTCGACGGGGCGCGGACAGTGTCGTAAACCATCCAACCGGTGGCGATCATCATTGCAGCCAGCAAGAGAACGGCGATCCAGAATCGTCCATCCCCTCCGCTCTGTTCGGGCGGTAATTGGATCGCCTCCCTGGCTCTAGGGCGGCGAGGATCGAGACCAATGGCCTGTCGTTTGCGAGCGCGTTCTTCTTCGGGTGAAAGTGAGGTAGTCATAGGATGAGTGAAACTCGCATGGTTCTAGATGATCCCGAAAAGATGGAGTAACGAGCCGAAGCAACCCAACGACGGTTGCGCAGAGGATCCCGTATTGGATGCTGATGCTTCTGGATCAGACGCTGGTTTTGCATCCGGCTTTGGTTCCGAGTTCGGTTGTGAGGCTGACAAAGGTTCCGGCCCCGATGAGAGTACGGCTTGGGCTGCGCGCACGGCGGCCAGGGCATCTATGCGGCCCATGCCTTGCGTATTCTGGCTGACGCCGAGATCCACAGCCGTATCCATGAGGAGCCACTTGACATCGTCTGGCTTGAGGCTGCGATTGACGCCGAGGATGAGCGCACAGACGCCCGCCGCATGAGGAGCAGCCATGCTGGTGCCCATGCTCTGTGTATAGTGTGCGTCCACGGGCGACCCGAAGGATGTGCCACTGGCGCGGGCGGCGATAATGTTATGGCCCGGTGCAACGATCTCTGGCTTCACGCGGCCATCCGATGTAGGGCCACGGCTGCTGAACTGCGCCATCCTTGCCGCGTCAAGGGTTGCGCCTACGGTGAGTGCGCCCGCGGCGGCGGCAGGGCTGCCAATAGTGCCATCTCGTGGTCCATCATTGCCAGCGGCCACGACCACGATCCGGCTCATTGCAACCACAGCATTGACCATGTCGCAGAGGGCATCCATGCCACCGCTCGTGTCATTTGTGCCCAGCGAGAGGATCATAATTTGTGCGCCATTATCGGCTGCCCACTCCAGGCCGGCCATCACGTTGCTCATTCGCCCATCGCCCCGATGATCCAATACCCTGGCCGCCATAATATTGGCCTGCGGGGCGATGCCCTGGTAACGCCCTGATGAGGCTTGCCCGGAACCCGTCGCAATAGAAGCGACGTGAGTGCCATGTCCGTGACTATCCTCGACTGAGCCTAGACCTGTAAAATCAGCGGTGCGGGTGATGCGCCCGCGGAAATCAGGATGCGCTGTGTCGATTCCGGTGTCGATAATGCAAAGGGTTACGCCCTCCCCTTGTACGCCTGTTGTTTGCCATACCTCAGGGACGCCCATTGACGGCACAGAGGTATCGAGCAGCACGCGCACAGGTTCATCGTACCAGACCTCAGCCACCTCTTCTCTGGCGACCAGATTCTCCACCTCATCCGCTTCCACAGTCATGGCCGTCGCCGGGATCAGGTGGAAATCCTTGCGCAGACTACGCACGGATGAGATGCTCGCTCGATAATGAAATGCCTGTTTGCTGGACAGCGAGTGGAACTTTACGATGATGGGGATTTGCTCGCCATTCTGACGAGATTCATCCATGATTGAACGGGTACGCGAGGTCATTTTGTCTGTTGCCATTTGCCGGTCTTCCTCTATCGGGTATCAATCTGCATGGGCAACAGTGGGGAGAAAGGACAACGCCATGAGGTATACTTCTGATCGCCCGCTTGAATCGGCATTACCGCAGTACTCGATCTGTGTCATTCTAGGCAGGTTAAAACGCATGGACGGGTTTATCCTGTTCAACGGCAATCAGCCATGAACAGGTTAGCACGCCCATGAGCGAATCTCCAGAGCCGGTGACCGCAAAGGTAGGGACGATTCGGGTTGCGCGACGAACAGTAAACCCGGCCTCTTCGATCTGCCGCTTTTGGGACTCTCCCACTTCTGAGACGCGTAGAATCAGATCGTAAGAGGCATGTGGCGCTCTTTCTAACGCTTTGCGCAAGGTGTCAGGACACTTGTCGAATGCTTGCTTTGTGATCATAGACTCATTATAGCATCCGCCAGAAGGCGCTGCAAGCAAATTTTACTAAAGCGAGTATAGTTCAAACCCGGAGCGCCCCTAAACTGAAGGGAGCAAGGATGCTCTACGCCGGTCCGCGACCGGCTCCGGTCGGGTCACGGACCCAACCGGAGCGCCTCCGCAAAAGGGCGTTGTGCGTTGACATTCCTCTTGACTCTAGTGTATAGTCCTCTGAAATCGTTCCTAATTGGTGATGCATCCCTACTGGAATGGCAGTTGTGACTGACCTCTTGAACGTTTTCAACGCTTTACAACCTCGTCAATTTGCAGAAGCAATTGCTGTTCCCAATCGTTCCATTCCGCGTCACTATCCGTTTCAACAGCAAAAAGAAAGGAACGATGGAGCGTCTCTCGGTTGAACCACTCTCTGTTTACCACAGCAGCGCCATCATTGTGGATGCAGGGTCGGCACGAAGATCGACCCTCTGCTGTTTATGCAGGACATAAGTACCCATCTTTATCCGATCTGGACTGTGACAGATCCATAACCTAGTAAGGAGCGATTCAATGCAGAGAAAGCGTATTTGGACCTTTTTGAGCTTGTTGCTAGTTGCTTTATTGGTGCTGAGCGCCTGTGGCGGCGCCGAGGAACCGGCTGCTCAGCCCCCTGCAGCCGCCCCCGAGACTGCGCCCGCTGAAGCTGAGCAACCGCTGCGCGTCGCCTTTGTTTACGTCGCCCCTATCGGCGACCTGGGGTGGACATGGGCCCACGATCAAGGACGTCTCTATCTTGAACAGCAGTTGAATGTAGAGACGGCGTTCATCGAGAATGTCCCCGAAGGGCCGGACGCCGAACGTGTGATCCGCGACTTTGCCCAGCGCGGCTACGATCTCATTATTACCACCAGTTTCGGCTATATGGACCCAACGCTGACCGTGGCCGAGGAATTCCCCGACACCCACTTTGTCCACGTTTCTGGGTACATGACGGCGCCCAACATGAGTACGGCCTTTGGCCGCATGCACCAACCCCGCTACCTGAGCGGCCTTGTCGCCGGCAGTATGACCGAAAGCAACATCATCGGCTATGTAGCGGCTTTCCCCATCCCCGAAGTGATCGTGGGCATCAACTCGTTTACGTTGGGGGTGCGCGAAGTCAACCCGGATGCGCAAGTACGCGTTGTATGGACAAGCACCTGGTTTGATCCGCCGCTGGAGCGGGAAGCCGCCGAAGCGCTGCTCGATCAGGGCGCAGACGTAATTGCTCAACACCAGGATACCACTGAGCCCCAGCGAGCCGCCGCCGACCGCGGCGCATACAGCATCAGCTATAACAGCCCTATGTTGGAATTTGTGGGCGACTCTGTCCTCACTGGCCCGGTCTGGGATTGGGGTCCTGTCTACCAGATGTTTGCCGAACAGGTGATCAACGACAACTGGCAGACCCAGCAATTCTATGGCGGTCTGGATACGGGTGTGGTCGATCTGGCGCCCTATAGCCCACTCGTTTCTCAAGAAGTCATTGAGATGGTTGAAGCGCGTAAGGCTGCGATCACGGCAGGGGAGACCGATGTCTTCTGCGGTCCGCTGGTTGGGCAGAACGGCGTGCCCTTCCTGCCCGAAGGTCAATGCATGACCGATGAGCAGGTACTCAATATGGATTGGTTCGTGGAAGGGGTCGTCGGCGAGGCGCCGGCGCAGGCAGCGCCGATTGAAGGACAGCCTGCTCCGCAACCGGCTGCCGCCCCCACGCTTGCTCCTGCTGCTGAAGCTGTCGAAACCGAACTGCCCCGCGTGGCCTTTGTCTATGTTGGCCCTGTGGGCGATCTCGGTTGGAGCTATGCCCACGATCAAGGACGCCTGGCGCTGGAGGAAATGGGCGTCGAGACGGCGTACAGCGAACTGGTCGCCGAAGGGCCAGATGCGGCCCGCATCCTACGCACCTATGCCAGCCAGGGCTATGATCTGATCTTCGCCACCAGCTTCGGCTATATGGACAGCGTACTTGAGGTGGCCGCTGACTTCCCCGATGTCAAATTCGAGCATGCCACCGGCTACATGACCGCCGACAACGTGGGCATCTACGATGGTCGCGGCTATCAGGGCTGGTATCTGGCCGGCATCGTCGCCGGCGAGATGACCGAGTCCAATGTGCTGGGGTACATTGCCCCCTATCCCATCGCCGAGGTTGTGCGCAATCTCAACGCCTTTGCGTTGGGCGCGCAGTCGGTCAACCCAGATGTGGTAGTGCGCCCGATCTG
Source organism: Caldilineaceae bacterium (assembly GCA_019637695.1). Taxonomy (GTDB): domain Bacteria; phylum Chloroflexota; class Anaerolineae; order Caldilineales; family Caldilineaceae; genus RI-153. Next base: position 31,767 of record JAHBVG010000006.1, read on the forward strand.
GCTCTTCTCATGGTATGATCCGCCTCGCGAACGGGAAGCGGCGCTGGCCTTGATCGACGCTGGCGCGGATGTGGTTGCGCGCGAAAGCGATAGCGTAGAACCCGACAAAGCCGCCGAGGAAGCGGGCGTCTATGCCATTGGTTACAACGCCATCAGCGCGGATGTGGCGCCCAACGCCGTCCTCACCGCCCCGATCTGGGATTGGCGCGTGATCTACGAGCGGAAGGTCAATGATGTCGCCGCCGGTACGTGGACCAATGAACCGATCTGGTGGGGTATGGCCGAAGGCGTCCTTGACCTGGCGCCCATCGCCGACTTCGTCCCCGCGGAAGTCGCGCAGGCCGTTGAAGCGCAGAAAGCCGCCATCATCGCTGGCGAATTTGAGATCTTCTGTGGATCTATCGCCGACAATACCGGCGAAGAACGCGTCGCCGAAGGCCAATGCATGACCGATGAAGAATTGCTCGGCTTCAACTGGCTCGTTGAAGGGGTGACGGGTGAGATTCCGCAGTAGTGATTGGTGATGAATGACTGGGGATTAGGCGATTGAGCGATTCAGGGATTGGGGATCATCGACATGATCTGAAATCTCTGAATCGCTCAATCGCTCAATCTCTTCTTTGCCAGAGGAGATCTGCCACGTGACCACAGCCTCTACCCCGCCCGCCGTCGAGATGATCAACATTACCAAACGCTTCCCCGGTGTCATCGCCAATCGGGGTGCAACCCTGATCGTCCACAAAGGCGAGATCCACGCGCTGCTGGGTGAAAACGGCGCGGGCAAGTCGACGCTCATGAACGTACTCGCCGGTCTCTATGTCCCCGACGCTGGGGAAATGCGGATTCACGGCGAACCGGTCGTCATCCGCTCCCCGCGCGATGGCTTTGATCTAGGCATCGCCATGGTCCATCAGCACTTCAAATTGGTGATGAATCAGACGGTGGCCGAAAATGTGATCCTCGGGCTGCGCGAGCCGCGCTTCCATCTTGACATGGCTCAAGTCAAGAAACAGATCGAGGCTGTTGGTCGCCAATACGACATTCACGTGGACGCCGATGCGTACATCTGGCAGTTGAGCGTGGGCGAACAGCAGCGCATTGAGATCCTCAAGGCGCTCTATCGCGGGGCGGACATCCTGATTTTGGACGAGCCCACCGCCGTCCTCACCCCGCAGGAGGCCGACGCGCTGGGGCAGATTTTGAAAAGAATCGTGGGCGAAGGCAAGACGATCATCTTCATCAGCCATAAATTGGATGAAGTGATCCGCTTTGCCGATGAGGTCACCGTGCTGCGCAAGGGTGAAGTGGTGGCTACAGAGCGGGTGACGCCGGAGACCAGCACCAGCCACCTGGCCGAATTGATGGTGGGTCGTTCGATAGTTTTTCGCATCCATAAGGAACCGGTAACCATCGGCGGGGTCTGCCTTGACGTAAAGGAGCTTTCAGCGCTGGGCGAAAAACGGCTGCCCGCCTTGCGCCAGATCTCATTCCAGATCCACAGTGGTGAAATTTTCGGAATCGCGGGCGTAGCGGGCAACGGTCAAAAGGAGCTAGCCGACGTCATCACCGGGTTGCGTCGCGCCACGGGTGGTGCGATCCGCCTCAAAGGCAAGGATCTGACCAACGCGCACCCCAAAACCATCATCGACGCCGGGATCGCCCACATCCCCGAAAGCCGCATCCACACAGGATCGGTGGGCGCGATGAGCGTGTCAGACAATATCGCGCTCAAGCATTATCGCGCCGCATCCGGTCCTTTCCTCGACCGCAGCCGCTTGCGCCGCATGAGCCGCGAGTTGGTGGAAGCGTTCAACGTCTCAACGCCGGGGATCGATACCCGCGCTGGCACCCTCTCTGGCGGCAATCTGCAAAAACTGATCCTGGCGCGCGAGTTGACGACTAACCCGACGTTGATCATTGCCGCCCATCCCACCCAGGGGTTGGATGTAGGCGCGTCGGAGGCCGTGCGCAATCGTCTGCTCGAACAGCAGCAGCAGGGGGTGGCCGTCCTCTTGATTAGCGAAGATCTGGACGAACTCTTCAGCCTCTCCGACCGCATCGGCGTGATTTACGAGGGCCGCCTGATGGGGATCGTCGATGCCCGGCAGGCCACGCGTGAAGAGATCGGCCTGATGATGACGGGGATGGTAGCTCCCTAAAATATGTTACCACCCGCACATATTTCGTATACCTGGGCTGCGCTCTCCCTGGTTCAGACGCGATTGAACATATTTCCCGATGCAGACTACCGGCTGGCAGCGTTGGCCGCCACCGCCCCGGATCTGATCGACAAGCCTCTGGCCTGGGCTTACTTTTACAAACGCTACAAATCGGCTGTCCTCTTTGCGCATACCCTGTGGAGTTTCCTGGCTGTACTGTTGCTGCTCTGGCGCAAGTTTCCTCAATGGCGGATCTATGGGTTGGCCTTTGTGGGCCATGCCATCCTCGACCGGCTCTGGTTCTTTCCCGACACCTTCTATTGGCCCCTGCGCGGCTGGCGTTTCCACGTGTGGGGCAAGCGCGGCTCCGAGCAAAGCGAAATCGGCAATGCCTATTGGATCGCCTTCACGCGCCGCCCCGAATTGTGGATCTGGGAGCTAGGCGGGATGCTGGCGCTGGGCTGGTTCGTGTGGCGACACCAGCTCTACCGGTTGTCAAATTTGATGGATTTTGTGCGGATGGGGAAGGTACGGTTGGATGAATAACAATAACAGGCATGTTACCCCCTGATGGATCCTTTATGAATCTGCATGCAGGATCACCCGAACATTCGAATACAGGCGACAACGATCCTCGGCCTACCCGCTCAACTGGTCGGCGAGTGCTGATCAATACGGGAGCGCTAGCTGGCTCCAGTTTGTGGCGGATTGGTCTGAGTTTTGTGTTGCAACTACTGATCGCCAACCGATTGGGAATAGAAGGACTGGGCCAATATGCTACGGCTCTCGCCTATTTAAATGTATCTCAGGTGCTGAGTGAATTAGGGTTACCTCAACTGCTAATACGAGATTTGGCCCAATCTCCAGTTCAGCGACGGTCTCTTTTCTGGCAGTCATTGCTGATGCAATTTGCGGCGGGCATATTGATCTGGCTGGGGATCTGGGCGCTCACCAGCTTTTCCTTCTTTACAGAAACGACTCGACTGGTCCTGATCATTGTAACGGCATCTCTCCCCTTCTTTGCCCTCTCATCCATCTGTATTACGCTCTTCCAGGCAGATGAGCGAATGGAGGTAGTAATGGGCGTGGAGATGCTAATCAACGGTCTGATCTTGGTAGGGAGCGTCGCCCTATTGTGGATGAACGCCACCATTATTCATCTCGCCTTCCTACTGGTCTTGACCCAAATTATTTCTGGTCTACTCTACCTCATTCTGCTCAAACGCGGTCAGATCCTTGACATTCCCCAAGTTGAAGAGGCAGGGAATATAGCAGCTACACCTGACTCGCAATTCTTCACGCGTAATTCTATTCTCACGCTGTGGCAGAGATCTCGTCCTTTTTATGGGCTGGCGATTGCCAATGTATTACTGCATCGGTTGGATCTACTGCTGCTGAGTGCAGTGGCCGGGGAGTTGATTACCGGCATTTATAGCGCGGCCTATCTAGTGGTACGGGTCTTTTTGATCCTTGGCCAGACCTATTGGCAGTCTCTCTATCCCACACTTAGTCGCCTGCGCTTACAATCGGTGGACGGCTATCATCGATTGGCGGAAATGGCAATTCGTTACGGACTGTTGGCTTTGCTACCGGCATCTGCACTGATCTGCGGTCTTGCAGATCCCCTGTTGCGCCTGATCTTTCCAGAAGAGAGCTATGCTGCTTCGGTACCTGTGTTGCGCCTATTGATCTGGGCTGCTCCGCTCTTCCTCTTAACTACTTACTGCATCAATTTACTGTTGATCGAACGTCATCCTCGGCTTGGCATGGCGGTAGCAAGCGTTCAGATTCTGGTAACTCTGGCGATTTTGCCGCCGCTTTCCAGACTGTGGCAGGCGCCGGGTAGTGGCATGGCTATTCTATCCGCCGTCACTGTGAGCAGCGTATGGGGACTTTGGCTGCTACGTCGCCAGGGTATCCCTGCTGGGCTGGGAAGAGGATTATCAATATTGCTTGGCGTCACTGCTGGGATTGGCACGGGGCTCTACCTCCTGGCCGAAAATGGTCCACCCCAGTTTTGGCCTATCTATGGTCTGGGGGCAGTTTGTCTTTACTTTATTATCCTTTTGCGCACTGGCCTACTCTCCACTGCGGATCTTTCTATCTTTCGTCATGCTATCATACGTTCGTGAGTCAGGTTTAACTACCTGCACCTTACGGGTTTTTAACGCAGGGTAGGGAAATAGTCATGTAGAACGTAGAGTTTTGGGAATGTAGATTCCTTTTCTGTGTATTAGAATGGCGCTGCGTCTATGAACGAGGATGACTATAGAAGTACATGAATCCAGGCAAGAAATTTATGTTCTTTGCAATCAACTTTTGGGCTTTCGGTAGCAAAGCTATAGAATGCATAAAAATATCCGGATGTGGATCTGTGCCTTCTGAAATGTATGCCCCCCGAAAAGAGAATGAAAACCTATGCCCTTAGATAATGAGCATCCGCCGAAATTCCATACGCGCGGTCGATATTTATTTGGATTCTTACTCTGTCTGGCGATAACTTTGATCCTAAGTGGGGATTACCTGTTTAAGTCAACAACGGCCCAAGCCTATGAAGCAACAAAAAATTCAAGTATCCTAGTCTACTCCCAAGAGGCGTCGAATTTTTTTCTACCCTGGGTCAGTAGTGAACGCGCCAGTAATGCAAATCCGCTCTTATGCCGCTTTGGGGTCAACGCGCCAAGCGGCGTGGGCAACTATCCGGTTGGCGAGTTACGGGTGGGGTGGTATCAAAATTACGCTACGAGTACAAACCCAGATCGTCCGCAAGGCATGGAATTCGCACAAACCATCCGCCTTTCTCAGACAAGCGCCAATACGTACAGCTATCGTCCTTCGGCCAGTATACTTACGCAAGCAGCGATTCTGAACCCTGGGGCAATCTGGTATATAGGCAATGAACCGGATCGAAAGTTTTACCAGGACAGCATGGAGCCGCATCTTTATGCCAGAGCCTATTATGATCTCTACCATCTAATCAAAGAAACGGATCCTACGGCGCGTATTTTCGCTGGGTCAATCGTGCAGCCTACACTTATTCGTCTGCTCTACCTGGACAAAGTGCTGGACGCCTACCGCCAGACATATGGTTACGCGATGCCAGTAGATGGCTGGAGCATTCACAACTTCATTTTGAATGAAGCAAGTTGTGATGTCTTCCCTGGTGATTGTTGGGGTGCAGATATTCCCCCAGGCGTCAATAGATCTGAGGGACTCCGAGTAGATGCTCAGGACAATGACAATTTTGGGATTTTTGTGGAGCAGATCCAGCGCTTCCGTCAGTGGATGTGGAACCGAGGTTATCAAAATACTCCCCTTTTTCTGTCCGAATATGGAGTGTTGATGCCTCAGGGCCGCGGATTCAAGCCGGATTTTACCCCTGAGCGCGTGAACCTGTTTATGGAGAAGACCTTCGATTATCTGTTGACAGCAACTGACAGCCAGTACGGCTACCCACCCGACGGAAATAGACTGGTGCAGCGCCTCTCCTGGTTTAGTACAGATTACCCAGAATTTAACGGACAGCTATTCGATTCTCAGAGCCGAGATTTTACTGAAATTGGACGCTTCTACAAGAACTATACCCAATCAATTCAAGAGACAGTTGATTTTTATCCTATTAAAATTAGCACAGAACCGGCCTCGCTGATTTCTACGGGTGAGCCAATCACAGTTACGTTAATCGTTCAGATCGCTAACAGTGGGAACGGTCTGGCCGCCCAACGGGTACAGGTACGCTTTTACGACAAGGACCCAAGCCAGGGCGGCGCTCAAATTGGGGAGACTCAGAGTGTGATGCTCTCTGGCTGTGGTGATGTGGATCATGCATCGGTGCAGTGGACATCTCTTTCACAAGGTGTCCATACCGCCTATGTCATCGTATCCGGAGATCCAAATAGCCTGATGGAGGAAGGGAATGCTCTTGCCAATAACCAACTGCATCAGGATATCATGATTGGGACAGATCAACTCTTTCTACCCAAAGTCAACAGATAGTACCGTCGCTACAGTCTAAAGGGGGGAATTTTTATGGGCCATACTGACGGTAATCCTATTCAGCAATCAGAACATATTGATGCTTCACGATTGCGTATTCTGATGATCGCCCCCACCAGTTTCTTTTCCGATTATGGATGCCATGTGCGTATTTTTGAAGAAGCACGCGCGCTCCAACGGCTTGGACATCGGGTGACGATTGTTACATATCGAAATGGACGAGATCTACCGGATCTGGATATACGCCGCACCTTGCCCATCCCATGGCGGCAGCATTATGAGGTCGGCTCAAGCCGGCATAAAGTTGCCTTCGATGCGCTGCTCGGTTTGAAAACAGTTCAGATACTCCTACATGAGCGATTTGATGTTATCCACGGACATCTGCATGAAGGAGCGTTAATTGGCCTGATCTTAGGGGGGATGTTTGGGTTGCCAGTGGTCTTCGACTTCCAGGGAAGCCTTACGGAGGAGATGATCGACCATCGGTTTTTGCGGCGCGGCGGGCGCGTCCATAATTGGTTGCGCAGGCTAGAGCAATGGATCGATCATACGGTACAAATAACGCTAACGAGTTCGGCTAACGCAGAAAGAATCCTGGTTGAAGACTTTGGATCTGATGCAGCACGTATTCACATCCTCCCAGATTGTGTAGACGTTACCACATTCACACCGCTGACCGAACAGGGAATTACCAACCGCAATGCTGATCGTGCAAAGCTTGGTATCCCACAGGATGCCACAGTAATCTCGTATCTAGGATTGTTAGCAGAATATCAGGGAACCGATCTGCTTTTGCAAGCAATGCAGTATATCCGCGCACAACAACCGTCCACCTATTTGTTGTTGATGGGATTCCCAGGAGTAGATTTTTATCAGAGTGTAGCGCAACAACTTGGCGTTGCGGATCGTGTCATTTTTACAGGGAGAATTCCTTACGAAGAAGCTCCTGCCTATCTGAAACTTGGTGATGTGGCCGTAGCCCCCAAGTTGAGTCTGACTGAAGGCGCTGGGAAGTTGCTGAATTATATGGCGCTAGGGTTGCCCACTGTTACATTTGATACCCCGGTTGCTCGTGAATACCTTGGATCCTGGGGAATCTATGCCGAACGTGGTAATCCCAAGAGCCTAGCGACAAAGTTAATCGATTTGATCAATGATCAAGAGACCCAAAAACAGATCGGTCATCAACTGCGTCAGCGCACGATCAGGCAATATGACTGGAATCAAGCAGCCATTAAAATTGTTGATACATATCTAGAAGCACTCGGAAAATCTCTCCCACACGCAACACCCCGCCGTCAGATCTCGTCCGTGGATCCTTCCTAGAGGGAGAGCTATGCATAGTCAATTTCTGCACTTGCCAGTCGAATCCACAAGTTTCAAGGAATCGATCCCCTATATGGGGAAACGGGCAAAACTTCTCTTGCATTATCGATTCTTGATCTACAATCTGGTAATGCGAGATCTCAAGGCGCGCTATCGAAATAGCGTCTTGGGGTTCCTGTGGAGTTTGCTGAACCCGCTTGGGATGATGGTGGTTTTCACAGTTGTAGCAACGGTACTTTTCCGAGATCAGACAATTGAGAATTATCCAATTTTCCTGTTAGCGGGGATCTTGCCGTGGAACTTTTTCACGGCAAGCGTCATGACGGGTACAAATAGTGTGGTCTCAAATGGTCACCTAATTAAAAAAATCTATTTTCCGACTGAAGTTCTGCCCATATCGGCAATTTTGGCAAATCTCGTCAATTTTTTGTTGGCGCTAACCGTCCTCTTTGCTGCGATTATAGTGTTGCGTGTTCCTTTCAGCCCCTGGCTTTGGCTGCTTCCCGTTGTGATCCTCATTCACACGCTCTTTGCACTGGGTGTTGTTTTCTTCTTGAGTACATTGCAGGTTTATTATCATGACACCCTTATTGTGATGGACGTTGTCCTGTTGGCCTGGTTTTTCCTGACGCCGGTTTTTTATTCAGCCAGTATGTTACCAGTCTCTTACACTGTTTGGGGCATCACGCTTGATGTACGGCGTCTTTTCTATATTCTTAACCCAATGGCTTCACTGATTAATATGTATCGGGATCTGCTCTACGGTGGAACTCGAACGGATCTTGACTTTTTTCTGAGAACTGCGGTCACCGCGGTGATTGTATTCCTTGCGGGGTACTGGTTCTTCATTCGATACAGCGGCAATTTTAGCGAAGAGGTATGATGCCACGCTCTATTGCCGCATTGATTGCCAATCCTGGCAATGTACTGATTTCAGAGAGGATAGCTCCATGCTCAAACAAATCGCAGTGATTATCTTCGCGGTATTTGCAGGGTTGATTTTTCACGGCCAGTCTATCGCAACTCAAGGCCCGATGGCGGAATTGCAAATTGAGACTGAGTCAAAAGTAACCGAATCAAGCTCACCTTTCTTTGTGCAATACGGAATTGCAGGCAAACCCAGCAGCCTGGCTGTGGAGAAACCACACCGGGTCTGGGTGACGTTGCCCGATATCGATGCAATTGGCGTCATCTCTGTTACGCAGATAGAGCAGACGACAACATCATATGAAGTCACCACCTACTTCCTGGAGGGGGGTAGCAAGCCCTACGATTTAGCCATCCAGGGAGATACAATCTGGTTTACCGCTTATGGCACAAACAAGATTGGTCGCCTAAATTCCACGACAAATACGCTGCAAACATATACTCTCACAGATAGTGACAGCGGCCCCACGGGGATTCACGTCGCTACCAATGGCATTGTGTGGTTTGCCCAGCAAAAAGCCAATAAGTTAGGGAGGTTGGATCCGTCGTCGGGGGCGCAGCAATCCTATGCCTATCCAATCGCGGACGGTGGTCTCGATAGGGTCGCTACTTTCGGCGCAGATTCCGTTTGGTTCACGGCGCCCAAAGTAGACAGGGTAGTCTATTTTGATGAATCTAAACCACCCCAGGAGCAATTCATTAACATTCCCACTTTCAGCAATCACCTTTTCCCCTATACCCGGCCTACGGGCATTGCGTTGGAATCCGCCCAGATAGCTTGGGTCAGCGTGGCTGGTGGGAATAGTATCGGACGTTACGATCCTGGCACTTTGGCTTTGTGGAGATGGGATCAACTCCCTTCACAGGGCGAAGAAGAAACCGGGTCCATACACATCGCCCTGACTGGGGGTAATGGAGCCAGAAATTTGTTTTATGCAAATGAAATGACAAAGCGTATTGGCCGCGTCCATATCGGCACGAATACCGCCGTTGGCCGAATTCAGGAAATATCTGCCCCCGGATCCAATTGTACACCTCTGGGTATCAAGGCAGATAGTGATGGTAACGCCTGGTTCACATGTGGAGCAGCCAATACAGTCGTGTATTGGAAATCTCCATTTTTGCTGGACATTTACGCCCCGCTCATTTCAAAGTAAGGGAAAGTCGACTATCTATTTGAAGACGCATTTGCAGAGGAAGCCCCAATCAATCCCTCAACATCCTGTTTCATAGCTAGTCGAGTGGATATGTTGTCTGGATGTCGAAGATGAAACCTTCTGTACCTGATCCTATGGATCAAGGAGTGAACCCCTGTGGGAAAAAACTATACACATATCATAAACCGGACCAAGTATCTTGTCCTTTCCCTGATGCTGATAGTAGCAATCGTAGGGTCAGTTACGATCCACCCATCGATTGCCCTGATGCAGGAACCAACCTCGGCGGATCCCGTTGTTAGCCCAGCCGAACAGACAGCAACACACAAACTCTGGTTGCCTACGATTCATACAAATTCTTGCAGTGGCTTTCGCAACACTACAAAAAACCATTTCGGAATTCAGGTATATGGCTATATGGGTCCTCAAAGCCCCTATTATTGTGAACTCGTTGCCAGTGGCGCAACCTGGGTGCGGAATGAAGCTAGTTGGCGCAGCACAGAACCAACAAATGTTTCTCCACCTGAATACCGATGGCAAACGATTGACCGAGTGGTTGAGACGGCTACTCAAGGCGGATTCAACCTAATCCTTACCATTAACTACAATCCATCTTGGGCAGCTACCTATTATCAAGGGCCAATTGACAAGGTGCCAGTGAAAAGATTTGCTGACTTTGTAGCTGCACTAGTGGAAAGATATGATGGAGACGGCATTAACGATGCCCCAGGTTCACCTGTGGTCGAGCATTTTGAGTTGTACAATGAACCCGATGCCTGGATTGCTCGCCCCAATGATATTCGCTGGGGCAACAGCGGCAAGCAATAATATGCCGGAAATGCTAGCGGCGGTATATCCAAGCCGCCAAAGCTGCGAACCCCAATGCAAAGATACTGCTTGGCGGCATTGCCTACGATTGGTTCATTGAACATAATGGACCTTTTGTGCGCACCTTCCTTGATGCGGTATTGCAGAATGGAGGCGGCGCTCACTTCGACATCATGAGCTTCCACCAGTATCCCCCGTTTGCCGCAAACTGGGGAGCGCCAAATGGTCCCGGTTTGGTTGAGAAGACAAATGCCATCCGGCAAAAGCTTGCAGAGTATAATCTTCAGAAACCGATTATGATCACAGAAGCTGGGATGCACAGCAACTCCCCAGAGAGCCCGGAAAATCAGGCCCGCTATGTTACCATGCTCTATACCCAGGCATTGGTGACCAATGTGGAGACACTGATCTGGTTTATGCTCTATGATCCGGGCGAGAGCTACCCATTTCGAAATGGTCTCGTAACAAACGTCAGCAGTGCCAATCCGCGGCCACAACGCAAACCAGCATTCGTTGCATACCAAACCGCCGCATCAAAGTTAGCCGGGGCTCGGTTTGAGCGTACTTTTAGCTCAGAAGAAACCAAAGATAAGGAGATGGTTGTTTACAAGTTCATTGATAAAAACAACAAACAACTGTTTGTAGCCTGGCTTGGTCCAATTTCGCGGAATGATAGCAAGTCACTCAACTTGCCCGGTACATCGGCCATTGTAAGCGACATCTATGGGACGACGCGGACTGTTAACGATGGTGATGATGGTAAAGTAGACGGAAACATTACACTGTCTGTTGGCGCGCAGCCGGTGTATGTGCATATTCATCCCTAGAATGATAGGCTGTAGAAACCTGGTTTTTGATACTGCGTTTGAACTTCAGCTAGCAGTCAGACACCGGGTTTCTACAGCCAAGAGCTAGTTCTGAGACTTGTAAAATGCTGCCGCGAAGCCACTCAAAAGCGATCTTGCCGACCCCAACCAAGATCTACTCATTCCCTTCTCGTTTGGTTGCAGCTCTCCTTATCGTTTTTATCTTTCTATCTACAGCGATAGGATTAATACTGCTTGTCGAACGGCAATCGCTCATCGGTGATTCTATTGGATATCTATATGCCGCCCAGAGTATTGCCTCAGGCATTGGCCCTGTTTACAACGATCCTAATAACTCATTAGCAGGCCCTTATTTTTCTCTATATGCTTTTCAGATCCGTCATCCGGATTCAGATCTGGCTTACCTCGGCTTCCCGCCTGGTTTGCCGCTGCTCTTATCCATTCCACTGCTGTTCAACGTAGAATCCTCTCTTGTACTCTGGGTCGTTCCCTTCACCGTTCTACTTTGTATCATCTTCTGCGGTATACTTGCATGGGCGTTGACAAAAAGCATATGGTCTGTGTTCTGGGCTACTTTACTACTATCGGTCACGCCTGACTTATGGTACTTTGGCACGGCGATATGGTCTGAATTTCCCAGCACAGCGGTAATGAGCGCAGCGTTGGCATTCTATCTGCTTACTCAAATTTATCCTGTCCGTCGGCGAACAGAAACTGCACTGATGGGGTTGATAGGAATATTGCTTGTCTTCAATGTATTTATTCGCTATACCAACCTGGTTGTTTTGCTTGTTTTTCTGGCAGTTGATACCCTCCGCCTTTTGAAAGATCGAAGTAAATTGTCATCACACTGGCCGCTTTGGGGTCTTTCTGCTCTCGTAATCGTTGCAGTTCCACTGTTCAACTATTTTTATTATGGAGGCTGGAACATAACCAGCTATAGCCCTGCACATGGTTGGTATCCCTGGCCGGCCTTTTCACTAGATTATGCTTTGGGACCCTCTTTTGTAGACGGCTATAGTTTGCTGGCTGGGATAACAACTCTATGGCAGAATTTTGGCATCTTCCTGCCGCTTGCAGTTATGGGGTGGATTCTTTTAGGGCGCACAGGGGGATTTTTCGCAGGGATCTCACTGGCTATCTTTGGAATACATGCAATCTATGCGTTTGCCCCCACCGGAATTAACGCGCGGTTCTTGATTCCTCTATTCCCATTGTTAGCCATTGGCGCAGCAATGGCAATTGTTACGATGCTTCGCCGGATTCCGCAACTCCCTAAAGTGGCGATCGCGTTTCTCCTTGTGGCGCTGGCTATATGGCAGATACCAGACACGTTAGAATCTCCTGCAAATAGAAATCAGACAAATACACAACACATTGCGCTAATTCAGTCGATAACAGCTAGAACAGAATCCAATGCGGTATTCATGTCATACGCATGGAACGATCTAATTGCCATTTACGGAGATCGCTCAGTATTCAACTACCGACGCGTTCCCGTTTCAGATCCTGTTCAAGGGCGATATCATATCGTTGAGGCAATACCGGTGATTATGGATGTCATAACAGCCTTATTGAAACAGCATATACCTGTATACTTTGTGGCAGGCCATAACAACTTTATCAACGATCTCCCCGAAACCCTAACGTCGCACTTTTCGGTTGAATTAATTAACATCAACGACGTAACGCTTTATAAACTGGCTTTACCCGCAAATCCATGATGATATCTGAACAATGAATGCAAAGATAATCAATGGAGTATCTGAAGGAAGCCCGTAAAACAGGAAGTTGACATCTATGCATAAATGTATGCGTCAGTGTTTACCTATGTACCGGGCAATTATCTGAATAAAGGCAATATCTGTAGTATGAGTACAACCACTCAACTTCACTCTGGCGACTGTTATAATCCATTGATCGATGTGATCGATGTATCAAAACGATTCCGGCTTCAGCGTGAGCGGCGGCGTTCGATCCAGGATACGTTCATTCACTTATGGAAACGACAGTGGGCGCACGGTGAATATTTCTGGCCGCTGCGGAATATATCACTACGTATTTGTCCTGGCGATAGTGTAGGCATTTTAGGACAAAATGGATCTGGAAAGAGTACCCTGCTCAAGGTAATTACAGGTGTATTGCCCCCCACCACAGGACAGGTCCGCATCAATGGGCGAATTGCATCTCTGCTCGAACTTGGTGCAGGCTTTCATCCTGACCTGACCGGGCGCGAAAACGTATTCCTGAATGGTTCAATCTATGGCATGAGTAAGGAGACCATTCAGAATAGATTGGATCAGATCATTGACTTCGCCGAAATCGGTGACTTTATCGACACACCGGTAAAAAATTATTCCTCAGGCATGTATGTGCGGCTTGGATTTTCGGTCGCGGTCCATACATCACCGGAAATCTTGATCATTGATGAGGTACTCACGGTTGGCGATCAGATCTTCCAACAGAAGTGTATGCAGCGTATCTTGGAAATGAAAGCGGCTGGCATTGCTATCCTTCTGGTTTCACATAACGCAGAGGATATTCGCCGACTCTGTGATAGAGCCATATGGCTGCACAACAGTGAAGTCCGTGCGGATGGCCCCGCCTTTGACACCGTCGATGAGTATCTTACTTATACTAACGATCTCTATTACGCAAGACGTCGTGCTGAACAGACGCCTGCATCTGAACAGACGACAACTGCAGAGGATACACAACCCATACCCCAACTGGAAACTCGACGTTGGGGAACATTTCAAGCTGAAATTGTGCGCGTCGAACTACGCAATGAAGACGGTGTGGAAGTAGACCAATTTCGCCCAGGTTCCATGTTGCGGATTTACATCTACTATAAGACCCACATGCGCATCGATCGTCCAACCTTTGGACTGGCTATCTACCGACAAGATGGATCTCACATCAATGGACCAAATTCAGTCGATGAAGGATATCATCTGGATGCCATTGATGGGACAGGGGTTATGGAATATCGAATTGATGAATTGCCACTCAATCCTGGTCACTATGAACTGACGGTCGCTATCTATAACCAAAACTCTACAGTGGCATACGATCATCATCACCGCATGTATCCTTTTGAAGTAAGGTCGCTGCGCGGCAAAGGTGAGGAAGGTGTCGTGCATATTCCAGCCACGTGGCGCCACGTAACGGCTGAGGCAATCAACCTTCACACTAAGACCACATGAATCTAGTTCAATCGTCGCCAGGAGAGATTGTTTTTTTCTCCGCTGTTATGCTTCTGTTTTGCGGAGCAATGCTGTTGTTCGTTGCTCCTCGATGGTTGCACAGCGGTCGACCGGACTGGGCGCTTGCGCTGTTTGTCTCAGTAGTAGGTACGCTGCTGATGCTTGGATGGGTCGCCGTTGTTTTGGCTTTGGTTGGACAATATTCATTAGGACTATTGACGGTCGTGTTGGTTGGCATCGGCGCAGTACTTGTGGTCACGGCAGGTAGGTTTGGGAGCGGTTTGCAGGCATTCGAACGAGGAAGTTGGCACGAACTTGGCCTTGTTGTGCTGCTAGTCACCGGCGCGCTGCTCTACTTTCAGCCGCATGAATACGTATTAGGCGGCAGCGATGCGGGCAGCTATATCAATACGGCTGCTACCACCGCGCGTACAGGATCGTATCTACAGACCAGCGAATGGAATCGTTTTTTGGCCGAGAACGCTGATGTTGCCTTGCGTTCGCAGCCACCTCCTTTCCGTACTCGTCATCTGCAATTTGTGGGCTGGTATTTTGACGATAGTGACCCGTCACTGGTGCGCCCACAGTTTTTCCCATTTCATCCAGTTCTATTGAGCGTGGCAATGAGCCTGGGCGGGGTGGCGGCTGGCTTCCTGGTGACGCCGCTAGCTGCTGTGCTTAGTATTGCGGCGCTCTATTTTCTGGCGCGTCAGCTGTTTGGGAAGACTGTAGCGCTGCTGTCAGCGCTGTTCCTGACTATAACCAGTACGCAAATTTTTTTCGGGCGTTACCCAACTACCGAACCATTGACGTTGCTCTTGCTGTTTTCGGGATTTCTTTCCTTCCAGATTTTGTGGGATGAAACCGATGCTGCGCCAGCCTGGGGAGTCTTTGGCGGCGCTGCACTTGGTGCAGCATTGTTGACGCGAATCGATCTCCCGCTGGTGGTGACAGTGATCATTGCGACACTGCTGCTGCGACTTTGGCTTCGGCGTTGGAGTCGCGCCTGGAGCGCTTTCGCAGCGACTTTTCTCTTGTTCGTGCTACAGTTGGTGATCGTTGGCTGGCTGTTTGTTTGGCCCTATGTATGGAACACCTATTCCTCAGTGTTCATGTTATTATCGCGGTCGATCTGGCTTGCCAGTGCAGCAGCCATTACTGTACTGGCTGTATCGGTTGCAGCCATTTTGCTTGGATCTGAGCGTCTCAGGGCGCAAATGCAGAGGCAGGAGATATCCAAAGCAGTACGTTGGTCACTGGCGATTTTGCTGATTGCACTCAGCCTGTATGCCTATTTCTTGCGCCCAGTGCTAGAACCGCTGCGTATGGCGACATCGTGGCCGGGCGACACGCAGTTTCCAATTCTCAATGGGCAGAACTGGGTCCGTCTCGGGTGGTACCTGACGCCGCTTGGCATTGGTCTCGCAACTGCAGGGATTGCTATGATGGTGGTGCGCGAGCGGCTGACACGACTGGTAGTCGTCATCGGCATTGGTGTGTTCACGATATTCCAATATGTCTACAATATCATGAATACGCCTTATCATATCTATGCCATGCGTCGCTATGTCCCGATTGTCATTCCCATGCTTTGGATCTTTGCAGCATACGCTATTACGTCACTGCCGCGGTTCTCTAGGCCATGGATGACATACACATTGCGCGGGGTGTTCGTGCTGGCGCTGGTTGGCGGCCTCGTTTATCAGGATCGGTATGTCACACCCGCGCGCGACTTTGCCGGTTCGCTTCGCCAGGTGAACGAGTTGCAGCAGCGGTTGCGTCCGGACGCAATCGTACTGATTGCAGAACCATCGGAGGCGCTCTTCGCCGATGCGTTTGGCGCACCCTTGCAGGCATTCTTCGATCATCCGATCGCTACAGTCCGTATTGGAAGAGAACTTGATGAAAACAGCGACTCTGCCGAGGCACGGCAATCGGCAGCGCAGACAGTCGAGTTCTTAGATAAGTTAAAGAGCTTCGCGGTGGGTCAGGAACGGCCGATTCAGTTGCTGGCTGTGGAACCGATTCCGTCAATTGTCCGCAATCATCTTGCTTTGCAGCCGGTGAACGATTACAGATTCACCACCCAAATGCTGATGAACACATACGATGATTTCCCGTCAGTCACGCAGATCGTTCACTATGGAATTGAGATCTATGACGTCATGACGAACGAGGACGAGCAGACTGGTTCCGATGCAGTCGAGGTAGACATCGGTTCGATCGATGCTGCTTATCTTGACAGTGGTTTCTACGCAAAAGAATATATCCCAGGCGCTCCGACGATGCGCTGGACTGAGGAGAGCGCTAAGTTGACTGTGCCGATGCCGCAGTCAGGTATGGCTGATGGAAGCCAGCACTGGGATCTGCAAGTGCGGGCGATGATCTATCGGCCCGAGGGCATTGAGCCGGCGCAAGTGGTTGTCAACGTCAACAACCAGGAGGTTGGCAGTTTTATTCCCACTGAAGCTTGGACAACATTTGTTTTTCCAGTGTCGGAGGCTATAATCTCAACAACACATTCTGTGCAGATTCAATTCGCCACCGATGCATTTGTGCCAGCTACGGTTGGCGTCAACAATGACCAGCGCAGTCTTGGCTTCCTGATAGACTGGATCCGGCTTGCACCAGCGTCACTGCAGCCAGAGCGCTGAATAAAGCGCTATAGAGGGTATCGTACATGTTCCAGAGTATTCGCAGAATCTTCAGGGGCGTCAAAGCACCGTCTGCCTCCCAAAACCAAATGATTCGGAGCCAGCAGGCCAACCTTGTTCCCTTTGACGTGACGGCGTTTGCCGGTGAGTTTGAGCTGGGCTGGCTGGAGCCGGTCAAGAGCGCTCCAGTCTGGATGTCGCGCTCTGAACGTTTGATGATGTTCAGCCTAGCTTTTTGTTTACGCCCTCAGCGTTATCTGGAGATCGGCACATTTCAAGGTGGTTCCGCTCTTGTGGTCGGCAGTGCGTTGGATGCGCTGAAGAGCAATGGGCAAATGTACCTGGTTGACCCGACACCCAAAATCGCACAAGAAGATTGGTTGAAGATCGCCCATCGCGCTGAGTTGTTCAAAGGGTATTCGCCGGACATCTTGCGCAAGGTGGCTGCCAAAGCTGTGCAGCCGTTCGACCTGGTGCTGATCGACGGCGATCACACTTACGCAGGGGCGAAACGTGATGCTGAAGGTGTGCTTGCATACGTAGGGCCGGGTAGCTACATTGTATTTCATGATAGCTTCTTCCCAGAGGTTCGTCGGGCGATCGACGAGTTCGTCGACGCGCATTCCGGGCGCATTGTTGACTTTGGGTTGATGACGCGCGAGGTAACCGTCGACAAAAGCGAAGATGGGGGCAGAGTTGAGTGGGGCGGTCTGCGGATATTGTATATTCCGGCCTGAAATCCACTTTGTCGCTTGAGCAGATCATCGCGCCGATGCTGCACTTTCCGTCCGCACACCAGATCAAGCCTGTCGAATCGATGACGAACACAGTGTACTCACCAACAGATCACATACACATAGAAAGACGCTTCTCAGCGGTGTATGCGTTCGTGGCGGTGATCGTCAGCGCACTGCTCGCAGTTTTTCCGACGACCAGACTCTCGATCACCGCTGACCTGCGCATGATGCTGCAGCCCTGGTTGCTCAACCAGAGCTTTGTTCCCTATCTTCAGATTGCAGATGAGCGCAGTCCACTGCATCTCTAATTGCTGGTATGGCTCCAACGAATCGTCGGGTATGATGGCATCCTGGCGCTGCGAATCGCTCACGCGACAGTGTTGTCCTCCTATTTGTCTTGCTCAACGGCTGAGTTTGGCGGCTTTACGGGCCGTAGGCGGCGATTGTGGGGTTTGCGTTTATCTGAGCTTTTGCCGTCCGTTTCGGCTTGACCACGTTTTGGTTCAATTCGGTTCTCCTTTCCTGCTTTATTTTGCTAAATGATTTCTCGAGTCACAAGCCGACAACACGAGTCATCGGAGGCGGGTTGCTGCTTGACATTGGCGTTTTCTTGAAATTTGAAACCAACAAAAATACTAAAATTTTGGTACATTAGGAGAAGTTATGGGACTGTTTCATACACTCAGCAACGTATTCAAGAGAAGGACTATCTGGCGTCAACATGAACCGTGGCAAAGCATTTCGCCAGAGCCTGAGATCGAGCCGTCGAATCCACCTGATAGAGAGTCCTTGATTGCGCTGGTCAACTCATTTCCGTACTGGTATCAGCGCATATACCTGGGCCAGGGCGTCTACACCCTGCCCGTAGTGCAACTTCACAACTACGTCTGGCAGACGATTAAAACAATGCTGCCAGACGGCTTCAAGGGTGCCTCGATTCTTGATGTCGGAACAAATGCAGGATACTTTTGCATCCAGGCCAAACTAAATGGTGCGGCCCAGGTGGTCGGTGTCGATTTTGAGGACAGGTATCTGAAGCAGGCCGAAACCTGTCGATCCATCTGGAAGCTCGATATTGATTATCGACAGACCGACATAGACCAGCTTCAACTCCATACGATGGGACAACGCTTCGATCTCGTGATCTTCACAGGCATTTTATACCATTTGAAGAATCCGCTCGGGGTGTTGGAGCAGATGGCTAGCCTGTGCAATGACGCCATAGTTGTCGAGACTGAAGTGATTTCACCTAGACACAGAAACGTCCTCCATGTGCGACAGGGGCCTCTTGGACGCTCAGTTGTCACGCCAAGCCACACAGGCTTCATGAAATTTATCGAAAAATATGAGCTGAACGGCGATGGCTCGAACTGGTGGGTTCCAGATGAAGAATGCGTGCTGGGCATGTTGCGTACAGCAGGTTTCAAATATTTCTCACAACCTCACTACTTCGGAGAGACACGTATGCTGGTGGTGGCCACTCAGCAACCGCAATCCATCCTTCAAATTGCGTGATGCAGGTTTTCTTCCTATCGCGGAGATACTTGCGTGCAGCAAGATCGCTGTCGCCAGGCATCTGCCGCACCTGAGCGGCAAGCAGCTTGATAATTTGCATGATGTGCGCGACAGCGGCTGAATCAAACACGGCAGAGCAGATCGCGTTCATCGGGGAGCGATGCGCCTTGGCAACAAGCTGACAATTTGGATGAATACTCCCTCAGTTTTCAAGAGGTGGAGTGGACGATTACATGAAGTCTGAACATCCCTATGAACAGGATTCGGTTGACACACCTGAAGCGACTGAAGTTGTAGCGAAGCCAACAGATAGCAGCCGTTTACGTGTCGCAGGAGTAGGCGAGCATGTAGGGGTGTTCCTTTTATACGCCCTGCTCACAGTGTTTTACACGTGGCCGCTTGTCGCCCAGTTCACGTCTGCGATCATTGGCAGTGGCGACGCTCGTCACCATCTCTGGATTTTGTGGCACACACGTGAAGCTCTTTTAGGGCATGATGGGATGTTTTACACGAATCTGCTGTTTTTCCCCACAGGCATCTCTCTGTTGACGCATGCATTAGGTCCGGTGCTTGGATTCATCGCATTGCCGTTCTGGGGATTTGGACCAGAGGCAGCCAACAATGGAACAGTCTTTGTTGCCTTCGCAATAACGGGCTATGCCATGTACCTTCTGGCGCGTTCACTTGGCTTCTCCATCTCGCTTTCCTTCTTTGCCGGTCTTGTCTTGCTGGTGGCACCGATTCATGTAGCAGCATTGTACGGCCACATGAACAAGGTATTTCTCGCATTGATTCCGCTGACGATGCTCACCGCACTGAAAGCGGTGGACATGCGCAGAAACCGTTGGTGGGCGGTTCTGACTGGAGTGTTCATGCTCTTGACGCTGCTGCATTCAGCCGAGCAGTTTGTCTATGCAGGCTTTGGGATAGGGATCATCCTGGCAGTCAATCTACTCCGTGTGAGTCCAGAGCAGAAAGCTCAGCAGTTAAAAGGAGCAGTGTGGGTTACTGCGTTCGTGCTATTGTTTTCCTTACCCCTATTGTTCGCGATTCAGTACGCATCGTCGAACAGCGGGATTAAAGTAGATCGAAATATTGAATCGCTTTTGCACCAACCTGACGTTTTGGCATTTATTATTCCTATAGACTTTGGCTTTGCTGCTAGTACTTTTTCGGCATTTTCACAAGAGTTTCATCGCTTTGAAGGTTATGTTTTTCTTACCTGGACTGGAATTTTCCTTTTATTAGTTGCATTCCTGAAGAATAGGCGCAGCTCCCTGGCTTGGCTGGTGTTGTCTGTCAGTAGCATCGTTTTTGCACTTGGCCCCAGATTGAGTTTCGCAGGTACAACCAAATTCACTGAATATGAATTGCCTGTGATGCTCCCATATGCGTTGCTAACCGGCCTTCCCGGACTTGATTACATGCGCACCCCTGGTCGTTTCATGCTTATTGGCTACACTGCATTAGGAATTGTGATGGCCTATGGACTACAGGCACTGGTCCACAAAATGACTCGAACAGGGAGATACGTTGTATCGGCTGCCATTATTACTGTATTGCTACTAGAGACTTGGCCACAAGCATCGCGTCCCATGGAAAGTCTGCCGTCTGTGTCCCCTTTCTTTGAACAACTTGCACAGGATGAAAACAGGTATGGCATACTTGATTTGCCAATTAGACCTGATTCACCATATGAATTCTCTAACTGGCATATCTATTTCTCCTCATATTATCAGGCGTTCCAGATGACTCATAAGAAGGGCATTGCAGCGGGCTACTTGTCACGGTATTACGATGTTCATCCGACACTGGGCTACCTCATTTCGGAAAACGCACCGATGGACACAGCACTGCAAACCGACATTACAATCGATGGTCAGCCGGGCAATCTATTTATCAATCTCGAATATGAGCTGGCGCGCCATCTCTATCGCTATGTAGTGCTGCATAATTCGCAACCTGCGATTCCTGAGTTGAGCGAAGATTCGGCGGGAATAATAGCTGCTCAGTCTCTGATCAAGACAGTTTTCGGTGAACGTTCACCAATCTACGAGGATGATCTAGTCAAAGTTTATGCAGTCGAGCCACCGGAGGATCAGCAGCTTGTCCCCAATTTCCTGATGTTTGACCGCAGCGACGTTTCGGCGCTCGCTCCAAGCGGTAGGCGTTGGATCATAACGCCAGCGCGCTTTCTCGTAACATCGGAGGCGCCGCAACTGGCCGAACTGGTAATCAATCCTGCGATTCTTCACAAGCCTGAGGAAGATGAGTATCACCAACAGGCACTGCTAACGGTGACTTCGGCTGGCAGTGCCTTGCAGATATCGTTACCGATCAAGATTGATGAAGGAATCCGCGTCCCCGTGGCATTGGTGCAAGGTAGTCAATTTATCACGCTTACACTTACGTCTAATGAAGACTTAACAAGAACAGTCAACATGGACACAAGCACCCTGAACCTCGACACACTCACCATCACAAGCCACGGGTGCGATGTCTTTACCGAATCTGTGCGACAGACCTGTGAGGGTAAAGAGCTTCCAGACACAGAAAAGGTAATTGTCGCCTACGTAAGCGGCTGGCAAGGCATAGAGAGCAATGGCGAGATAGAGTGGCGATGGGCTGCTTCGCCCAGTTCATTGTGGGTATACTCACCCTCAACCGGCCAACTGCGTTTCACGCTGACGCCAATCGCCCTACACGATCCTGGCTCCCCTGACGGCAAAGGCGCAAAGGGTGCGTTAAACATTACATCAAACGGAAGTGAAATGCAGCAACTGATTGTGGAAATCGGCATACAATCTGTGATAAACTTAAAGATAAGCAAAGGATGGAATGAGGTCAAACTGTCACTAGATGCAGGGAATTTTCGCCCTGCGGACTTTGACCCTTCCACAGGAGATTATCGACAATTGAGTTTTGCATTGATGCCTATTGACGTGATGCTAACGCATTAAGCCGCGATGAGAGAATCGTCAGGTTCGTAATCTATGGAGAGCAATATGAAAACCTACACTCATTGGAGTGTTGTGATACTGATGTGCAGCGTGTTGACTTGCATAGGGTTGATGGCTCATCCGCTGCGAGCTGAAACGCTTGGCAATCTGCGGTATGTAGATTCATTGATCGGGAACGACAACGGCAACAACTGCCTCAATCCCGCCACACCTTGCCGCACCATCCAACGCGCAATCAACCAGGTGGTTAACGGCGATACGATCCTGGTTGCATCCGGCGTCTATACCTATGCCGGCACAGACAACCCTTGCGATCAATATCTGGGCGGACTCAAAGCCGTTGTGTGTATTGTCAACAAGCAAGTAGTTCTGCGGGGAGGCTATCCTTCTGGTAACTGGAATGTGGCTGATCCGGCCACTTACCCCACGATCATTGATGGCGAAGCCCGTGCGCGCGGCGTATATGTCCTGAGTTCAGATCCTCGCAAGCCGTCAGAAGCTGGCATCAAGATGGAAGGTTTCATTGTCCAGAATGGACTGATTCAGGGTGCTTCATCTGGCAATGACACGCAAACATTCGCATTTGGCGGCGGAATGCTGACGGATTATGCGTCGGTTGAGCTACGCAACATGCGGTTTGAGAATAACCGGGCGATCGGCGGCGGCAGCCAGAATGTATACGGCGGAAGCGCCTCTGGCGGCGGTGTGGCAATCAGACGCACGCCCAAACGCGCAACCCTTGAGAATATTGTATTCAGTGAGAATCGCGCCGAGGGAGGATCTGGGCGAACACGAGGCGGTTACGGCATCGGTGGTGGACTCTATCTCCTATTGGCAGAAGCGGATGGGAGGAACCTCGAGTTCTACAACAACAGGTCTTTGGGAGGCAGCACGCAAGGGAATGGGCAAACACCCGACTACCAGAAGGGGGATTCGTTTGGCGCTGGCGTCACGGTGATGGGATACGCAGACGTGAATTTATACAATGTTGTAGCACGTGACAATCAGGCAATCGGTGGCAACGCCGCAACCAACGCTGGCGGAGCGTTTGGCGGCGCAATCAAATCAGAAGGTATGCCAACCCTTGACCTCAATGGTGACGGTGTATATGAAACCGCAACACTGAGAATCTTCGGCTGCACATTGACCAACAATCTTGCTCAAGGTGGAGACGCCGCCATAGGTGGGATCTCCGCCGGTGGAGCACTAGAGACGATCCATAGTACGCTACTCGTCGAGCGCTGCAACATACAAAACAACAGATCACAAGGTGGAAATGGCAGCACAGCGCAGGGACCAGCGGGTGGCGGCGGTCTTTACTTACAGAACATCTTTTATCCCAACCCGACCGCTACAGTCAAAGATTCCCTCATTGCCCACAATAGTGTCAGGGCAGGCAACGGCCCAACAGTTGGCGGTGGTGGTGGTGGCATTTGGCTACAAGGGGTCGAGGCAAGGCTGGAACACAACACCATTGTGGGTAATCGCACCCTCACCTCTCCCCTGCAAGGAGCAGCCATCCTGGTCATGAGCGACGGAACCCAGGGGCCTCGTCCAGCCTATATCCGCTACAACATCATTGCCAACCACACGGACAGCAATGCCTCCGCCCTTCATGTCAAACTGGCGAATACAGCCAATCTGTCTCATAACCTCTTCCACGGCAATCATAGTCAGGTCAATCAATTCGAGGTTGGTACCATCACGGGGATGGACTCATCGGTAATGGCCGATCCTTACTTTGTGACCGAAGACCCGAATGTGGATGGCATCTCCTACCAGATTGCGGCCACGTCGCCGGCGGTAGACCAGGCAATAGGCAGCCAGGAGAGTATAGATATCCACAACCGACCTCGTACACGTGTGCCCGACATTGGCGCATACGAAGCCCAACCCTTCCAAGTGTGGGTCTTCCCCACATCATCAGGAGAGTTGACTGTGTACTGGGGAATCCACCCAGGGATCATGGAGTATCGGCTTACCATCAACTGTCCCAACATTCAGGCGAGGACTCGAAAACTCCAGTGTGGGGATCGGATCAGCTATTCTGGCGCAGTAAGTGGCGCGGTTCTGGATGGACTGGAGAATTACAAGATTTACGACATCGTAGTTGCTGCTATGGGACCGGATGGGGATGCTCTTCTGTCTACCAGCCGCCAGGCGATGCCGACTGATATCTTGTTGTTCATCCCAACAGTCTCTCGCTAGTGTTTTTTGTATGAATGCAACCGTCATCATCCCAGTTTGGAATGGAGCAGCAGTTATTCTTGACTGTTTGGCTTCGCTCTATGCCAACAGCGGTGATAAGCTTTATGAAGTGATCTGCATAGATAACGGTTCTGTCGATGAGTCTGCTGACCAGATTACCCATAGCTACCCTCAGGTTCGCCTTGTGCGTCAATTGGTGAATTTAGGCTTTGCTGGCGGGGTCAATGTTGGCCTCCAACAGACCCAAACGGATCTTGCTATACTCCTTAACCAGGACTGCTTGGTGCAGCCTGGCTGGCTGGATCACATGATGGATGCGTTTCAACAGCATCCGGGATGGGGCATTGCTGGTTGCACCTTGCTGGACGAGGCGGGCGAGGTAGAGCATGTGGCCGCATACCTGGCCTACCCTGAGATCCAGGGTGTCCATGTGCGGGCGTTACTCAGCCAGGAGCCACAAGATCTGTCTGCGCCCAATGCGTTTGGGCAGGAGACCAGAAACGGGAAGCCGTACGTCACTGGCGCGCTGTTCGCCATTCGCCGTGCGGTGTGGGAAGAGATCGGCCTATTGGACGAGAGGTTCTATCCCGCCTATTATGAAGAGACAGATTACTGTTTTCGGGCCAGATCTGCAGGATACAGCATTGGGAGCGTGCCCCTGGCCCAAGCGGTTCACACCCGCAGCAGCCGGGAATGGCTGCGAGACCCTCTGCTTCACTGGGTCAATCAGGAGCTTTCCCGTTACCGATTCATCTGCAAGCACCTCAGCCCAGAAGAGATTCAGGCATTTGCGGCCTACGAATTGCAGGAGATCTGGGAGTCGCCCTATTACGATAGCATCCTTTCCAAGGCTGTCGCCGCCCGCAGAACGCTGCGTGCCCTGTCCGCTCTCTTTGCCCAAGAATCGGCTGCAGGTGGAGAAGAGTACTCTACCCGCTATCGGCTTCTGCAACAGAATTTTCGCCAGATTATGCACCGGGCGATTGTGTCGGCCCAGCGAGTTTCGCTGGTAGATCTGTTCGAGCGGAACAAGGCATGGCACGAGCTTTATCAGGATGAAACCCTCTCGCTGTCCAGCTTGTTGGCCCAATTGTCACCAGAATATGCCACACCTTCCACAGATCAAACGGGCGACGATGAGAACGATACCCCTCTGCAACAGATTCACCACCTTTTGATGCAACGGACAGCCCGCTGGCAGGAACAGGAAGCAGCCCTGGAGAGGTTGGCTCAGATAGCTGCGGAAGAACGCGAGTTGCTGGAACGTAGTTGTTTTACAGACGTCGCACCGGAGCAAGAGAACCTGCTCCGCCGATTCTCTCGGTTGGCGTGTCGCGTGACGAGCATACTCTCTGGTCGAGAATTTGTTCTGCGCTCCCGATTGGACGTGTTACAGACTCAACGGCTAAACGCCCTACAACAATTCAACGTGATGAGGAGTCAGGAAGAATTTGTTGACCAGCACACGCTGGAACAGCTGATCGGCTGGCTGGCACAGGAACGCCAGTCCATGGCTGACGCGCGAAATCGCCATCTGGATATACTAATTCAATTGCATAGGCGGCTCCAATTGATCGAACTGCTGATGGACTATGATGAACGTTAATGGGCATTCATCTCCTCTGACCTTTTCCATTGTGGTCAACACAACAGACCGCTCCCACTCCCTCTCCATCTTGCTCAGGAGCTTGGAGCAGCAGTCTTACCCTCATTTTGAAGTGGTTGTGGTGGTTGGCCCCACCAAAGATGATACGTTGGAGATGTTGAGCCGCTACCAGGGCCGACTCCAGGTGTTGCGATGCGATGAAGCCAACCTGAGCAAATCCCGCAACATTGGTCTGCGCGCTGCCCACGGTGATGTGGTGGCTTTTATCGACGACGACGCCGTGCCCTGTCAGCGCTGGCTGGAGCAGTTGAACCAGATCTTTACCGATCCAGCCGTGGACGCTACCGGCGGCGTGGTCTATCTGATCCACCCCAATTCGCCCTCGATTCAA
This sequence comes from Caldilineaceae bacterium, assembly GCA_019637695.1. Classification (GTDB taxonomy): domain Bacteria; phylum Chloroflexota; class Anaerolineae; order Caldilineales; family Caldilineaceae; genus RI-153. Next base: position 58,264 of record JAHBVG010000006.1, read on the forward strand.
CACCGGCTGGGCATCACCTCCTCCTTAATGGAGCAGTACTATGCCCGCAAATCGGGATTGGAGTACCTGGTTCCTCCAGGTCAGGGGCGCCAGTGGTTCACCCGCATGATGGGTACCAACATGGCCTTCCGTCGTCAGGCTATCCTGAATGTAGGGGGCTTTGACGAATTCTACATCTGGGTGACTGATGAGACGGATCTGGTGATGCGTATGGTCAACGCTGGTCATCTCATTCACCCAGTTAAAGAGGCGGCTGTCTATCATGTACCCGCCTCCAGCCGTAATCGAGTGGTCAGGACCAATATCGGCCGCTGGTGGGTACAGACCCAATCCGCCATCTATTATACCATCCGCAATAACCGGGATCGGCGCGAAAACGGCCGTGCTGCCGCCATGACAGCCCTTCATCTGATCAACGGCCACTGGCTATGGTACACCCAGATGTGGCGGAATGGGGAGATCTCTCTAAGACAGATGTTGTGGAAATCGGGGGAAGAAGTCTGGGCCGGCGCGGATGCCCTTACCCGCGCCACCTTCCACCCTCGTCGCCTGATCCCCACTGCTGAAATTCAAACGCTCCAAAACCGCCATGAACCCATTCTGCCCTTTCCCCGTGAGTATTCCCGCCGACAGGGCAGCGTGGACCCAATCCAGGGACGACAGCCTGTGATCACCATGCCTGAGCAGCCTTTGCGCCTCTGCCTTACCAGCGGCCTCTACCCACCGGAACGCTTCGACGGAATTGGCCGCCACACCAACGCAATGGCTAAGGGCCTCTTTGAACTGGGCCACACTGTCCATGTCATCACCCGATCGGAGCGAGAAGAGGTCACCTTTTACGATGGCGCCTTTGTCCATAAAATTCCCTATCGGTTAGATCGTTACCCTCTTTATAGCCACCTGCCGGATCTGCACCACTCCCTCAATTACAGCCATGCCCTGCACGAAAAGGTGAAGCAGCTGATTTTGAACGATGGGATTCAGATAGTAGACTCTCCTCTGTGGCAGATGGAGGCCCTGGTCACCGCGGTGAGCGATCTGCTGCCCGTGGTGGTACGGTTGCAGACCAGTGTGCGTAAAGTCACCGATATCCAGCGGGATCAGGATGAGGGCAAGCGGCTCATCGGCGAGATGGAACGGGCGCTGCTGGAGCGGGCAGCCTATCTTGTCCCTAATTCCCAGGCGGTCATCCAGATGGTGCGGCAACTCTACGTTGACACCCAGGACAAACCCTATCAGATCATTCCCCACGGCATTGAGCCAGTCGAAGAGGAATGGGTCTCGCCCTTCCCCCTGGAGCGGCCCCCCGCCCAGTTGAGCGTACTCTATGTAGGGCGATTGGAGCGGCGCAAGGGCATTCAGGCCCTCTTTCAAGCCATTCCCGCAGTTTTGGACAAAGCGCCCAATACCTTTTTCCTCATCGCCGGTCAGGACAACAGCCAACATGACGGCTTTCAGAGGCGTACGGGCTACACATACCCCGACTTCTTCGCGACCAGATATCCCCGCTTAAAGGATCGGGTGAAGTTTCTAGGAGAGGTGAGCGATAAGGAGAAGAACGAACTCTACCGTACCTGCGATCTCTTTGTGGCCCCTTCTCTCTACGAATCTTTTGGGCTGATTTATCTGGAGGCCATGAATTACGCCAAACCTGTGATCGGTTGCCGGGCTGGCGGCATTCCAGAGGTGGTGGATGATGGGGTCAACGGCTTGCTAGTAGAGCCGGACGCAGCCCCGCCCCTGGCCGAAGCGATTGTGTCTCTGCTCAACGCGCCGATGCGGCTCCACGATATGGGTTTAGCAGGCCGACAACGTCTGTTGGAGCGCTTTACATATCTTCAAATGGCGAAAGGCTTTGAAGCTGTCTACCGGCAGGCGATTGTCCACCATCAAGCATCCGTACAAGTCCGTGCAAACTGAGGTGTCAAAATGAAGTCGAACATTGATCCCCAGGACATTCTCCGGGACATTGAGTTTGAACTGCTCCAGGGGGCTATTCGCCAGGATGAGTTGGGACAGAGTTTGCAGGCTGTGCGCAAATTCCACAGCAACCTGCGCACAGAACTGCTGGCCGTGGCTGGTGATACGCTCCAGGGCAGGGAGATCATCACCCGCCAGACTCAATTCAATGATATGCTCTTGAGTCTACTGCAAGAGATGTCCAGCGATCTGTTGCGCCTGGAACAACAACAGCGTGACCTGGGCCTCTGGCTCCCCAACCACGCTGCGTTGGACTTGGAACCATGCGCCCAGAATGATAGGGAAGAGAGTCAACCTTCAACCTTGCCAAAGGACACAACAGACACCCTGCCTGAGGAATGGCTGGCCCTGGCGCGTTCCCCGTCCTCTGCTGCTGTGGGCAATCCGCTTCTAATGCCTGCGGCAGACCAAAAGGAGGTGGAGCAGGCCATGCAGGCGGAGGCGCTGAGCGTACCAATCCACGTGCGCGGTGCCAACATTCCCGTCATTGGGGCCATCCTACACAAGATGCGCCGGACGCTGCACAATCTGGTCTATTACTACGTGAATCAGCTTGCCGGGCGGCAGGTACAGGTGAACCAAACCTTCGGCGCTGCCCTGCTACGCCTGATGGCGCAGAACGCAGAGCAACAGCAAGAAATTGAGCGTTTGCGCAGCGAGCTAGCTAATAACGGGAAGCAATGATTTCCCCGTCTCCAAGATTTTGAAATGTCCACCATGAATTCCGATCTTTCAAGATCCTGCAAAGTTGAACAAACGATTGAACCAGTTCATTGAGGAAAAAGCAGAGCGCATGGTCCAGTTGTGCAATTGGCTGAGGTGGTAAGTGCGCATCCTCCACCTGATCCAGCGCTATTGGCCGGCGATTGGCGGCGCAGAGACCCATCTACACGAACTTTCCGCCCGTTTGGTTGAGGATGGACATGAGGTTACTGTCGCCACGACAGACGCGCTCGATTTTGAGATCTTCTGGGATCCGCGCCGCCGTCGTGTGGCGAAAGCGCAAGAGAGCCGTGACGGTGTGCAGATTATGCGCTTTCCTGTGCGCCATCTGCCCATTCCCCAACTAGGCTATCCAGCCTGGCGCCGATTGCTCTGGATACTTTCGCGCTTGCGGCCGATCCCTGTGGTGTGGATGGATTACCTGGCCCGGTATACCCCCTATGTGCCCGATCTCTGGCGCTGGCTCGACGAAACCAACGATCCCTTTGACCTTATCGCAGGGATGACGATCTGCTTTGAACCCTTCTCGACGGCAGGGCTGCGCCTGGCACGCCGTCGCCGCATCCCCTTTGTCGTCTATCCGCTCACCCATCTGGGCGCAGGTCGCGCGCCGGGCGAGGATGCGCTCAGCCGCTTCTACACCATGCGCCATCAAGTGGAGACAGTGGTGCAAAGCGATGGATTGGTGGCGCAAACAGAAACTGAGCGAGATTTCTACCTCACGCGTGGATTGTCCCCCGCACGCGCCGTGGTCGGCGGCCCCGGTCTGCATGTGGATCAACTCCTCGGCGGCGATGGCGAACGGTTCCGCGCACAGCATACGATTTTTGGGCCAATGGTCGCTGCGATTGGCTCGATGAGCGCAGACAAGGGTACCGTCCACACAGTGGAAGCGGTGCGTCATCTCTGGCAGCAAGGCCATGATGTTGCATTGGTTCTGGCGGGCGCAATCTTGTCCCCATTTCGCGCCTATCTGAACCGACTGCCCAGGGCCGATCGCGAGCGCATCCATTTGCTGGGGCCAATCGAGGATAGCACCAAGCTCGATCTGCTGGCTGCCGCCGATCTCCTCGCTATGCCCTCGCGCACTGATTCTTTTGGGATTGCTTACCTGGAAGCATGGGTCTACAATAAGCCCGTGATTGGCGCACGCGCCTGGGGCATAGATCGGCTGATCGAGGATGGCGCCGATGGCCTGCTTGTGCCTTTTGGCGACATCGTTGCTCTCTCCGATGCCATCGCCCATCTTCTCAGCGATCCTGATCTGCGCCTGGCAATGGGCCGCGCAGGCAGAGCCAAAGTAGAACAGTGCCATACATGGTCGCACAAATATCAGATCACAGCCGAACTCTACGCGCAGTTAGTCGCCAGATGAGCGACGATCCGCAACTGCGCGTTCTTCATCTTGTCCATCAATATCCGCCAGACTATCTGGGCGGCACAGAACTCTATACCCAAACCGTGGCCAAAGCGCTCAGCGCACGCGATTATCCCGTCGCCGTCTTCACCCGGCGCAATGCGGATGGGGTCGGCAGCGAGGATCGTCTGGAGGCGGATGTAGCCGTCCACATGGCCTGGAATGGATCGCTCACCCCCACCCAACGCTTCCTTTCCACCTTTGGCAACGCCGATCTAGAGCAGGCATTCGGCGGCATCCTCGAACGCTTTCAGCCTGAATTGATCCATATTCAACATCTGATGGGGTTGCCGATCACCCTCCTCAAACAGATCCGGCGACGGCGCATCCCCTTTGTGGTGACGCTCCACGATTTTTGGTGGGTGTGCGCCAACGCGCAGTTGATCACCAATTACAGCGGCGAAATCTGCGATGGCCCCAATTTGTGGATCAACTGCGCGCGATGCGCTCTGGCGCGCAGTGGACGCAGCGCGCTCTGGCCGGCCATTCCTCTGCTGGCGGGGATGTTAGCTCGACGCGATACAGTACTCGGCGCCATTCTGCGAGAGGCCGCCCAATTGATCGCCCCTTCCCACTTTGTCAAAGATTGGTACACAAATCACGGCATCCCAGGTGACCGCATTCAAGTGCTGCCACATGGGATCGATCTGCCTGCGCTGCCATCGCTGCGCGCCTCGCACGCCAGACCACGCCTTTTGTACGCGGGTGGTCTGGCCTGGCAAAAGGGTGTCCACGTGTTGATGGAAGCCTTAGCGGGGATGAATGGAAGCTGTGAACTCTGGATCGCAGGCGACGAAGCCTTTGATCCTGAGTATAGTCGCCGGTTGCGCGCCATTGCCCACGGATACCCCGACAGCCAGATCTCATTTTTGGGCAAGCTGTCGCGCCAGGATCTCTGGCAAACGTTGACCCGCGTGGACGCTGTCGTGGTCCCGGCGCTCTGGTACGAAACATTTTCGCTCATCATCCACGAAGCATTTGCCGCCGGGGTACCCGTGATCGCCTCCAATCTAGGCGCGCTGGCCGAAGCCGTCCATCACGAAGTGGATGGCCTCTTGGTGGAGGCTGGCTCAACCAGGGCATGGCGGCAGACACTCCAACGGCTGATCGATGACCCCACACTGCTAGGGAAGCTACGCCAACAGGTGCGTCCACCGTTGGGGGTAGACGAACATATTGCGCGCCTGCAGCGCATCTACACCGAGGTTATCCGCTCGCATGGACAGTAACCCCATGTCCGGCAAACCACCTTCCCCGGCGCTATCTGCCCCCAAAGCTGCGATAGCAGCGTTGCGCGCCGCCCTGCCTCGTTGGAGCCATCTTGAGCGCCCTGTTTTGTTGATCATCGGCGATCCTCAGCGTCCAGAGGTCCAGATCCTCGGGCAATCGCTCAGCGCGGACGCCACCGTGATCACGGCGGGTCCTCGTAATCTGCCCGACGATCCCACATGGGATCTATGCCTCTGCCTGGATCTACCCGAAGAGGCGCATAGGGGTGAATTCATTGAGAAGTTGGCGCAGCGTTGCGAGCGTCTTCTCTTTGCGCCACCCTGCCTCATGGCCGACCCGATCCGTCAGGCGGCAGAGTTGCGCGATTGGCTGGGTCTCCTCGCCGAAGCGGGCCTGATCTACGACATTGACGGCGAGGCATTGCTCTCGCCGAGCGAGGGATTTCTCTTGCGGCGCGCTCAACTCCCTGCGACTGAGGCGTTGGGCTACCTCACCCTGGCGCTACACGAACAGACAGCGCGGCTCGACCGCCAGCGCAACATCTCCCTTGCCCAGGACGATCAACTGATCGCGCTGACCCGGCTCAGCCTTGCGCTGGACAAGCAGATCGCGCAGGCCATGCAACAGCGTGCGCGCCTTGACCAGGCATGGGATGAAGTGAGCGGCAATTGGTCACAATTGGAACAAAGCCCGGGTTATATCCTCTTGAAACGAGTTCAGCTCGCCCGCGCCAGGGTTGCGCCCCCAGGCAGCCGGCGCGAACAGTTGCTTGAGATGGGCATCGGCTGGGCGCGCATCCTCAACCGACGCGGCCTGCGCGGACTCGTCAACCACCTGCACGGGGAAATCGGCTGGCGCACCCATTCGTTCACCGCTCGCTTTGATCGTCGCCGTCACTACCATATTGAAACAGTTGAAATTCCACTCGTCCAACCTCGGCCTGAGATCAACGCCCATCAGTCGCCCGTCGATATTGTGATCTGCGTCCACAACGCGCTGGCGGATCTCCAGCGCTGTCTGGCTTCTGTCATCGAGCAGACCGCACAACCCTACGCGCTGATCCTGGTGGACGATGGCAGTGACGATCCCACCCGCGCTTATCTGGCCGAATTCGCCCGTAGCCATCCCGCTGCAACACTTCTCCGCAACGAAACGGCCATCGGTTACACGCGCGCCGCCAACCAGGGGATGCGTCACAGTCGCGCTGATTTTGTGCTGTTGCTCAACAGCGACACGCGGGTTACGCCGGGCTGGCTGGATCGGTTGGTCGCCTGCGCTGAATCCGATCCTGAGATCGGGATCGTGGGGCCGCTTTCCAATACAGCTTCCTGGCAGTCGATACCCGACATCGCCCTGGGGGCGGATTGGGCTGAGAATCCACTGCCCACCGGTATGGATCTGAATGGATGGGCTACCCAATTGGCGGCAGGATCAGCGCGGCTCTACCCGTCCATGCCGCTGCTCAACGGCTTCTGTCTGCTGATCCGCCGGGCGTTGATCGACGAGATCGGCTTCTTTGATGAGCAGATCTTCGGCGCAGGCTACGGTGAGGAGAACGATTACGCGCTGCGCGCCCGCGCCGCCAGTTGGAAGTTGGCGCTGGCCGACGATACCTATATCTACCATGCTCAGTCGCGCAGTTACTCGCATGAACGACGCAAACAGTTGAGCGTTCAGGCCGCGACAGCGTTGACGGCCAAACATGGGACAACGGTGATCGAAACGAGCGTTGATATCTGTCGCGAAGCCCCGATTCTGGAGGGGATCCGCGCTCGCGCGGCGGCTCTGCCAGATCGCGCACGGACGCTCGCCCAGGGGCGCAATCGTTTCGCAGGGCGGCGCGTACTCTTCCTCCTTCCCGTGGACAGCCCTGGCGGCGGGGCCAACGTTGTAATTGCCGAAAGCCGGGCCATGCAAGCCATGGGGGTAGAGGTCGCCGTTTTCAATCAGAGAGAAAAACAGCCGGATTTCGAGAAGAGCTACCCCACTCTGGGGATTCCTGTGTACTATGGCGAACCAACCGATCTGGCTGCGCTGGCCGCCGGATACGACGCGGTGATCGCCACATGGTATACAACCGTCGCATGGATGCAGCCTCTCTCGGCGCGGCGGTCGCCCCCTGTGTTGGGCTATTATATTCAGGATTTCGAGCCTTACTTCTTTGCGCCCGAAAGCGTCGAGCGCCAGTTGGCGTTGCAAAGTTATACGGCCATCCCTCATCTGCGTCTGTTCACCAAAACGACGTGGAACCAACAAGAAGTCTCAAGTCAGGTCGGCGTACAACCTGCGCTGGTTGGCCCTTCTGTCGAAATCGACCGCTTCCGTCCCCGGCGGCTCGATCCACTCTCCTATGTTGAACGCCCGCTCCGGGTAACGGCGATGGTGCGCCCCAGTTCACCCCATCGCGCGCCAGATTTAACAATGCGCCTCTTGCGTCGCCTTTCGCATCGCTACGGTGACGATGTCGAGATCACAGTTTTTGGGGTAAAACCCAACGACCCTGCCCTGGCAACCCTGCCCCAAGATTTTCACTGGCAGTTGGCGGGCATCCTTGAACCGGATCGGGTGGCGACCTTGTTGGCGCAGGCCGACATCTTCGCTGATTTTTCCACTTATCAGGCCATGGGGCTGACAGCCTTAGAGGCGATGGCATCGGGCGCGGCGGTGATTGTTCCACAAAAGGGAGGCGCTATCTCTTTTGTCCGCCCGGATACAAACGCGCTGATGGCAGATACCGCCTCCGAGGCGGCCTGCTGGGCCGCGCTGGTGCGCCTGATGGAAGATGATGATCTACGCCGCTGGCTGCGCCAACGAGCCATCTACGACGCCTGCCGATTTCACCCAGAGCGCGCCGCCTATCAACTCTTAAACATACTCTTTCCTGCACCCGGAGAGCAACGATGAAGCGCCGCGTCCTGCTTCTCTACGAATACAGTGTCGTTGGGCTACCTCATAGCAGCGCCTACCTGCGCCTGCTACGTCCATTTACCCACCCCGCCCTTCGAGAACGATACGATACCACGCCCTCGCCGCTTTACAGAGGAGAACAGACTGAGATCGTCATTGTGGATCGCACCTGGCGCCCCGATGTCAGCGGCGATCTGGCGCTGGAGTTGACGGAATCCGTCGCGCAGAGTGGAGCAAAGCTGCTCTATCAACTCGACGATGATCTCCTCAGCCTGCCCATTACGGCATCCTATACCGCAGCCCAGCGTGAGGCGGTACATGTCTTTGCTCGTAAAGCCGATGCGCTGCTGGTTTCGACACCGCTCCTGGCCGAACGCATGGCCCCGCTGAATCAGCACATTTCAATTGTCCCCAACGCATTGGATGAACGTCTGCTCGTCGCGCCACGGTGCCGCCATGCGCTCCCCTTCCCCGCGGATGGGATCACCATCGGCTATATGGGAACGCGCACCCACGACGCCGATCTACGCATGATTTTGCCCGCATTGCATCAGTTTGGGCGTCTCTCTCCTCACCCGGTGGAACTGCAAATTGTCGGTGTTGCCCTGGAATCCGAAACCTGGGCCATGCTTGCATCGTTGCCCTTTCCGGCGCGGCGGATTGACCCGCCGACAACCGAATATCCACAGTTTCTCACCTGGTTCACTGGCGCCCTCCACTGGGATATTGCACTGGCTCCATTGGTGGATACGCCTTTCAACCGCGCCAAATCTGATGTCAAGTTCTTGGATTACAGCGCGCTGGGCGCGGCGGGGATCTACAGCCGCGAACCCGTCTACGGAAGGTCAGTGGAGCATGGCGTGACCGGCTGGCTGGCCGACGCTACCACCGAAAGCTGGACCGAAGCGCTGGTGACGCTGGCGATACAGCCCGATCTACGCCGGGAACTCGCCGCCAATGCCCACCGCCATTTGAACGAGGCGCGCATCTTGGCCCATCGCCATCCCGATTGGATCGCTGCACTGGAGGCGGCCTACTATGGCTGATCCCCAGATTTCCGTCATCATCCCACTTTGGAATGGTCGCTCTTACATTGACGCCTGTCTGGGGGCGCTCTTCGCCGCCGTTGAGCGCTGTGAAGGACCGGTTGAGATTCTCGTGGTGGACAATGGATCGACCGACGATTCGGCGCTACGGGCGGAGGCGCACTTCCCCACTGTTTGTGTGATCCACAATGGCTGCAACCTGGGGTTTGCTGCGGGCTGCAATGTAGGGATGCGTGCGGCTCACGGCGAGACGCTGGTGCTGCTCAATCAGGATACTGAGGTAAGCCCAGCCTGGCTTTCCACCCTGGCCGCGACTGTGGACGAAAGGAGCGTTGTCGGTTCACTGGCTTTTTTGGCCGACGGGCAGACGATCCAACATGCCGGCGGGCGCGTCGAATGGCCGCTGGGCATCGCTCATCACCTGGGTTATGGCGAGCCGCTGACAGAAAAATGGCAACGACCCGCCGAGGTGGACTTTGTCACAGCGGCAGCGATGGCCTTCCCACGCCGGCTTTTGGACGACATCGGTCTTTTCGATGAACGCTTCTGGCCAGGGTACTATGAGGACACAGATTTTTGTTACCGGGCCAGGGAGGTTGGCTACAGCATCCGTTACCAACCTGACGCGATACTGATTCACCAAGAACATTCTTCCTTTCGGAATCGTTTGTTTACTCAGTGGGCGCGGTTGCGTGGACGGTTGCGCTTTTGCTTGAAGCATCAGACGCCCGCTTTTTTTCTCGATCATTTTTTGCCCACCGAAGAAATCCACTTAGAGTCTGTCCTGAGTGGGGATGTAGGCGCGACGGTGGCTGTGGCTTACCTGGAGGCGATCCCCATGCTGGTGGATCTCTGGCAAACGCGTGCAACTCCTGAACAGATCCGGCAAGCCGCATTGCAACTTGAACAGTTTTACGCGCCGCAACCTTTCTATGTGCCTGTGGATAAGTCTGGGGATAACCCAATCTCAGGTGGTGATAACCTTAAGCCTACTCAACTGCCTGATCCTATCCTGACGCCCTCTCCCATAGAGCGGTTGCCTATTCTAGGACCGGTGTGGAGACGCTTGCGGCAGAGCTTACATCAACTGGTGATCTTCTACGTTGCACAGCGCCAAAACCAGCAAGAAGGGATGCGGCAACAGCAAGCAGAAGAGATTGAACGATTGAAAGCCGAGCTGGCGCAGTTTAAAGAACGATCTTCCGAGTAAAGATCTTGTACAATTATCAATTGAGTCCGAATCTATGCGAATTCTATTCGTTATCCCTGCTTACACTCCCTTTGTGGGCGGCGCTCAGACATTTGTGCGCGCCATGGCCTGTCGCCTCATTGAGGATGGTCATACAGTGACAGTGCTTACCACAACCGCTCAATGCGCGGACGACTACTGGCGTCCGTCATGCAGGGAACCATTGCCATTACACGAGCGGATCGACGGTGTAGATCTGGTGCGGTTACCCATCCGCTATCCCTGGCCTGCGCCCTATCACTTTGGTCTGTTGCGGCGGGCCGGGCACTGGTTACAGCGTAGCGCCCTGCCCGATCCAATCCAGCAGCCACTCTTAGGCTATTTCGCTCGTTCTATGCCGCCTTTGATCGATCTACAATCGACAACAGAGCGTCTTGTGGCTGAAGCCGATCTGGTACACGCCATCGACGCCACCTGGGATGGTCCTTTCACGGCGGCGAGTGGGGCGGCGCACAGCGCAGGGAAACCCTTTGTGGCGATGCCGCTTATCCACACGGGCAGCGCTCACATCCTGGCCCATGCCACCATGTCTCACCAGCGGACGGTCTACTACCAGGCGGAGGCTGTGATTGCGTTGACCGCTCGTGAAAAAGATCTGTTAGCAGAGCAGGGCGTTGCCAGGGATCAGATCCACGTCCTCTCGATGGGGGTCGAGCGAGAAGATGGCGGAGAGATCCCAACGCTCTCGGCCCGGTGGCGGCAACAAACCGGGGTGCGCGATCCGTTTGTCCTCTTTTTGGGGGCGGCGACCTATGACAAAGGAGCCTTCACGCTGGCGCGTACAGTGGTGGATCTACACCATCGGGGGATCGAGATTGGGGTGGTCTGCGCCGGTCCCCAACAGCAGCAATTGCAGCGCTTCATCGACACACAACCCGATCCCGACCGGCGACTGCTCACGGAACGGGTCCGCCTGCTGGGGATTGTGGATAAGCTGACCAAACGTTCGCTCCTTTCCGCATGTGTAGCCCTGGCGCTGCCCAGCCGCGTCGATTCCTTTGGGATCGTTTTATTGGAAGCGTGGACGCATGGCAAGCCGGTTGTGGCCGCGGCTGAAGGTGGATTAAGTGAGATCGTCGCGCAGGATGAGACAGGTCTGCTTGTCCCTTTCGACGATGTGTCATCCCTGAGCGCTGCCATCACCTGCCTGCTCCAAAATCCGGTGCTGGCAAAGCGGTTGGGCGAAGAGGGACGTGACCGTGTGCGCTCTCGCTATACCTGGGATCATACTTATGCAGCCTTATCACATCTTTACACACAAATCGACCGTCCAGGATTCATCCACGCTGTCGAATCTTCAACCGCCAACGGCCTATCACCCGCCACGGCTCCCCTCAGCGGATGGAAAAGAGACGGTCGTCGTGGATAGAAACGGCTATAACCTTGCCCCCAATCGGCGCGCCTTTGCGGATAGATCCCACCCTCGGCGGATAGCGCCTGCGCCACAAACGCTCAGGCGGATCGCCTTTGTTGTGCATAAATTTCCGCCCGAAAGTCTAGGCGGTACGGAACTCTACTGCTGGAGTCTGGCGCGCACATTGGCCCAGGCCGGACACGAGATCCACATTTTCTACCCCACGCCCCAACTGCTCCCCGGTGAGGAAAAGGTCGAGCGCGAAGGGGTTCATCTCTGGCGTGTGCCCTTGCCCGATAGCCGCCTTTACGAGAATCCGGTCAGCCAGTATTGGCATACCTTCCGCGATCTGAGCATGGAGGCTGCGTTCCAACGCTTTTTGGCCGAAGTGGATCCGCAACTTGTCCATTTTCAGCATGTGCAAGGCGTTTCGGCGCGGTTGATCGAACTGGCTGCCCCGCGCACGCACATTGTGACCTTGCACGATTATTGGTTTTTTTGCGCCAACAGCCAGTTGATCCGCCCGGATCACCGCCCCTGTGATGGACCTTCGGCGGGCTGCCGCAATTGTGTAGACTGCGCGACTGAGCGCGCCGATCTCCAGTGGATGAAATCATTACGGCCTTTGGTCGCGCTCCCCTTTGCATATCGAAATCATTATCTGCGCAAGTTGGCCGACGAAGTGGATCTCTTTATTGCCCCCAGTGATTTTCTGCGCGACCAATACATCCGCCACGGCTTCCCAGCGGATCGCATTGTCGTCATCGAAAATGGGTTGGATGAGAGCAAACTTACCCTTTCGGCGTTGCCGCCATTGCCCGAACCATCGGCGCGTCCTCATTTTGGATTTTTAGGATCGCTGGCCTGGCAAAAAGGCGTCCACATTTTGATCGAAGCCTTCAATCAGGTAGACGAAGATGCTTCTCTGACCATCTATGGCAGTGAGCGGCTCTTCCCCGATTATGTGGCGCAACTCAAGGCGCTGGCGCGGCATCCGCATATTCGTTTTGCCGGTCTCTTGCCGCCGCAACAGGTGGGGGCAGCGCTCCGCCAGATGGACTGTCTGGTGGTCCCCTCGCTCTGGTACGAAAATTCTCCCCTCGTCATCCAGGAAGCCTACGGCGTCGGCGTGCCTGTGGTAGCCAGCCGTCTGGGCGCCATGCCCGAAAAGGTGCAGGATGGCCGCGCCGGTCGCCTCTTTGAGGCGGGGAACGTAGCCGATTTGACCGGCGTTCTGCGCGATCTCGTGGCCCATCCTCACGCCCTGGCCCAAATGGCTGAACAGATTGTTCCTGCGCCCGGTATGGCCGAACACGCGGATCACCTGCTTTCAATCTATGAAGGGCTGATCGAGGGCAGAAAGTAAAGGCAAAAGTGGTGGGGGAGTTGCAGGTTTGTAAGTGGCAACCTACGCTTGTTCACGCGCTATGCACTACTCATTACGAATCCCGCACGCACTACAACTCGCCCCTCGCAACTCGCAACTCGCTCCCCCTGTTTTGCGCTTTCCCCCTTCCTTGATATGATAGGGCAGTTTGCGCTGCCTGAAATGAGCCTTGACTTCCAGTGAGAGGAAGGATTCATTGCCAGATATTTTAGTAACGATCGGTACCGTTCTCTTGCTGATCATCGGCATCATCTACCCATTGATTGCGATGGTCGCCATGGTGCGACGGATGAACCATCCGACGCTGCCGCGGCTGGGTTCGACAGCGATCATGGTGCGACTTTTCCTGATTGCGACAGTGCCGCTGGCGGGCATCCTTGGTGGTTTTGCCGGACTGCTGCCCGCCGTCTGGGAGAGTTTTGTGCTGCGCATGTTGATCATAGTAACGGCGGTGGCCTCACTGGCAGGCTTTATCGTCCTCGCCTTCCTCGCCCGCCAGGAGCGCCGGAGGCCGTCCACAGGCTCGGCGCCCCAGACCGACGAGACCAGGAAGGCCAATCAATTGTAAATGCGTGGTGGTCTAGAATCAGGATGCGTTGCACACTCGATAGTTGCTGGATAGTTCCTGAGGAAATCGATGATGAGATCTGAGCAACACCTTTATGTTGCCCGCCGCGCTTACACCGTGTTCACATTCGTGGGGCTGTCGATCACATTGCTCCTTGTGTGGACGCTGATTCAGGCATTCGACTGGGTCACGCTCATCTTCCTCTCGTTTGCGGCCTTATTTGCCATGATCAACCTGCGATGGATGTTTACACGAGCCGAGTTGACACCTTCTGGCCTCACACTTTACGAACCGCTGATCCCACCAACGCACGTTGATTTCCGCCAGATGGTCGTCGTCTACGAAGCCGGGCGCGCCATCGCTGGGATCAGCCTGGTCTACTATCCATTGGCCGGGAATGGGCTTGTCAACATGGATGATCCGCGCACGCTCTATTTGCCAGCCATGCAAAATCAAGAAGAACTACTATCCATTCTGGATCGCGAAATTCCTGAGTAATGGTATAGAAATGCGAATCAATGCTATGGTCAAGGATCAGCTTGTCGTCCGCAGGGTCTACGCATCTGAAAGCCGACAGATGGTGGAACTGTTGCACCCCTGGCTGGCGCGCGCGCCCTACAGCAGCGCAATGGACAACATTGAAGTACTTGATCAATGTTTTCAGCCAGCGCCAACGTCGATCTATGAAACGCGCTGGCTCCAACACGATATCCTCGGCGCGTGGGATGGCGAAACCTTGCTGGGTTTCATCGACGTGGGGACGGGCTATGATCAGGCTTCCCTACATTTAGATGGCGAACGCCCCCTCGGATTATTGCGCTTCCTGGCCGTGCCAGAAGAGTATTTCGTCGCCAATCGGGTGGCAAAGACACTGCTGGCCGCCGCTGATACCTTCTGGGCAGAGGCGAATGTACGCCGAATCCGCGCTTTTACGCCCACCACGGGCTATCCTGCCTTTCAATCTGGGTGTGGGATCTTACCAGGCGTGTGGGAAGAACAGCTAAGCTGGCTTTCAGAAGCGGGTTACCGATTGGTGGAACGTTACTATTGTCTGCATTATCCGCTACAACGGCTGGTGGCCGAGACATTGCCCGAAGGAATCTATACATTTCGCCCGCAGGGATTGGATACAGAAAGCACCTATCAACTCTTTGTTGAGGATACACGGGTAGCCATGGCGCGCCTGTTCAAACGCCAGGTCATCCACCCCGCTGGCGTGAACCCTATCGCCTATCTGAGCCACTTCGAGGTTTCACCCAAATGGCGGCGCAAGGGACTCGGAAGCTGGCTGATTCGTCGTCTCCTCAACGACGCCTACCTGACAGGCTGCTGCCAACTGGTGGTCCACGTCAACCACTCTGCCCACACTGCTATCTCTCTCTTCTCGCATGTTGGCTTCGAGGATATTAACTACCGCGGTTATATGCTTGAGAAACGTCTCTAATGCACATCCTTTTCGTCACCGGGGAATATCCACCCATGCGCGGCGGCGTGGGCGCATATACAGCCGAATTAGGACGCGCCTTGCTGCCTCTGGGTGTCAAGGTCTCTGTTATTACCGCCCTGGGGATGAATCCCACCCTGGGGATGAATCCCCAGGCTACGATAAATCCCGCCCTGGGGATGAATCCCCAGGCTAAAGCAGATTCATCAATTTATCCCCAAAGTTATCCCCAGATTCGCCATTGGGGATGGTCAACTGTGGGGGAAATTGCCCGGTTTGCCCGTCAACAGGGAGCGGATTGGCTCCATGTCCAATACCAGACGGCGGCGTTTCAGATGCACCCGGCCATTAATTTTGCGCCCTACCTCTGGCGACGATGGGGATTGCACACAGCATGGACCTATCACGATCTGCTTGTTCCGTATCTCTTCCCGAAGGCCGGGCGTTTTCTGCGCCGCTGGATCACAGAACGGCCGGCCTTTGACGCCACCTTTACCACGGTGACCAATGAAGCCGATTTCCGGCAACTGGCCGGTCGCGTGGATCGTCTCTTCAAAATCCCCATTGGCAGCAACATTGAAGGGCGGACGCTTTCCTCCGATCAACGGCAGAAGCGGCGACGACAAAGAGGATATACGGATGACTCGTTGGTCATCGGCTATTTTGGATTCCTCAACCGCAGCAAAGGCGGCCTGACCCTGGTGAATACGCTGGATCTGCTTGTGCGCGCCGGGCGCAACGCTTATCTGCTTATGATCGGGGAACGGGTCGGGGCCAGCGATCCAACCAACTATGGTTATTTACAAGAGGTGGAAGGGCGCATCGCCGCTTTGGGGTTGGCAGATCGCGTCCAATGGACCGGCCACCAATCGGACGCCGAGATTGGGGTGGATCTCAATGCGGCCGACATCCTTTTTATGCCTTATGTGGATGGGGTGAGCCTGCGCCGCGGCACGCTAATGGCCGGGTTGGTCAACGGCTGTGCAATTGTCACCACTGCGCCTCGAGATCCACTGCCAGAGTTGGTGGATGGCCGAGAGCTGCTCACTGTACCGCCCGAAGACGCCACGGCTGGCGCGGCTGCCATCCTGCGCATTGCCGACGACCCGGCGTTGGCGCAACGGTTACGCAGCAACGCTCGCCACGCCAGTGGACAATTCGCCTGGTCTACAATTGCCGCCCAGCACCAGCATCTTTATACGCGCTTCGCCGATATCTAAATACACTTACCCATGCTCTAGCCAGGTCACGGACCCGCCTAGAGCATAGGGCTTGGTAGTTACTCGCGTTAGCAAAAGTTCAAAACCTGTCATCGTTGTAATAGTTATCAAGCTTATCCTTTATTTGATTCTTGCTTCCTCGATATCCAGGCAAATCCAAAATCTCCTTTCTGCAACGCTGTTTATCATTTATTCTTGAGGATAGCCACGGCTCTAGCTTATGTTCAGGAATTTTGGATGTGATTACAGTTGGCAATGAACATTCAAAGCGGTAATTAAGCAATTGGAAAAGTTTCTCTCTCGCCCATGGTGTAGCGCTTTCCATACCAAGATCGTCTAAAACCAAGAAAGGAATATTCTTAATTTCTTCAAAACGCATATCGTACGCGACAGGTGACGAAGGATTGAACGTAGACTTGAGATAATCTAAAAATTCAGCTACCCCAACAAAAAGCACATCTGAGGAGCTTTCCTCTGCCCAATGATTAGCAATGGCAGCGGCCAGGTGTGTTTTGCCAACTCCTTCAATTCCCAACATGACAAACCACCCTAAAGGTTTTTCTGCATACTGCATAGCACTCCGCTTTACACGTCTGAGCGTACTCAATTCATCAGCTTTCAGATTCTGCAGTTTGTCTCGGAAATTATCGAATGTCTTGTCAGTCAGAATCCTCAGCATGCTGAGATCAATTTCTGATGGAGTAGAGCCATAACGATAATCAGGTAATCGCAATTCAATCTTCTTTACCAATTTCATATCCATGAGACGACTGCGAAGCCTTTGATCAATATCTTCGAGCCGCTGATTACTTGTAACTACTGTGGGTAGTTGAGAATTGTATCGGGCGTTAAAGAGTTGAAAAAGCTTTTCCTGCGCCCACGCAGTCGAACTTTGCGTACCCAAATCATCTACAATTAACAATTCAGTAGTACGCAAATGTTGGAAAACATTATCATAGGACACAGACATTTCGGGGTTGAACGCTGAACGAAGATGATCCAAAAGATCAGGAGCCACTATAAAAGTTGCAGGCTTCCCACTCGCAAAACGCTTATTTGCTATTGCTGCGGCTAAATGCGTTTTCCCAACACCATAGCTGCCAAGAATTAGAAGCCACCCCTCTGGATTGTTCGCAAAATTCTGACATGTTGATAACGCCTTGGATAATTTTTCACGTTTTTCGAGAGACATATCTGGTATATCTACAACGAAACTTTCGAAGGTGTAACCTGCAATATCTTGAACACCGTTCATATTTCTCAACTGGTATAGTTTTTTCAGCCGCATTTCCTCTTTTTTACAGTCACAGGGAAGCGCCTTCCCAAATTGAGGGTGACCTAAAGGAACATCAAGCATGACATAACCCGTACCCTTACATTTAGGACATTCTCTGGGCTCCCCAAACTCTGACGATGAATAACTCGTTTGAGAATCCTTATGAATATTTTGATGTTCTCTGATATTCCAATACTTACTCTGCGGAGAAGAATTCTCTACGCCGCTTCTCCTCAGAATACTGTCCAGATCCTCCATAGTCTTCGTCCTTTCCTTCCGTCTCCCACCGTTTCAGCACAGCCTGAATATAGCGCAGGGCGCGTTTGTTGTTGCTGACAGCAATCTCGAACGCTTCTTGAATCCAATCGGGCGGGTAATTCTTTTCCATGTCGCGCAGTTGTTCGGCGATCAACTCGGTCATCAGGCCAATGTTCTGCTCGTAGAGGATAAAAACATTGGGCCGATCCACAGTGAGCCGCGCCTCGTCAGGGATGATCTTTTGGAGTTCGGCCAGCCGTCCCTGGCGGATCATCGCCACCGCCTGCCGTCCTTTGGCGGTGTTGAGGAAGTACCAATCCTCGCTGATCGCCGCCGCGCCCTCGCCGGTTTCCACTTCCATGCGCAGGAGGGTATGGCGGGCGACGGCCCGTTCCAATGCATCCTCCAGGGTGGAAAGCGGCGTGCGCAGGTCGCTTTCCAAATTCAGGCTGCGCAGCAGCGTTTCATCCTTGCGCAGATCATCCCCGCGCAGATAGCGCAGATCCCCGCTCTGTTCATTCAACAGCCAGAAGATATAGATCGTCAACTTTAACTCGGCCAGATCGTCGATCTGCGGCAGAAGATCGGTGAAAAAGAGATCGGGGACGATCACCTGTTTCATCTTTTTGTCGGGAAAGCCGATGAAGCCTGGAAGTGATTTGGGCATGGCAGAAAAAGAGAATGAATCAAGAATGATGAATGGGTGATTAGAGATTTGAGATTAAGCGATTTCCGATTGCAGCAATCGGTGTGATTAGGCGATTGGATGCTGTGTCACCTGCAAATCTGCTACCTGCAAACCTGCAACTTTAATACTCCAACTCCTCGCGCTGAATTTCCAGATCGCGGAACTGGGTGAGTTCTTTGCGGAAGAAGAGGCTGACCGAGCCGGTGGAACCGTGACGATGTTTGGCGATCAGAATATCGGCGATATTCTGGCGATCCGTGTCCTCGACGTAATAGTCCTCGCGATAGACGAAGAGGACGACGTCCGCGTCTTGCTCAATGGAATTATGGACAATCATGTTGGCGGCCACAAAATTGTGTAACCCAGGCACAGTTAGATCGTAAACATCGATGACGCCGTCCTCTTCTATTGAGACAATTTCATCCCAATAGACATCACTCTGGGCTAGGCGGTTGATCTCGGTTGACGAAACAGCCGCGCCAAGACGCATAGCCCGTTCACGGCTGATATTCTGCTTGTAAAGTTGCGTTCCACAATATTCATTCCCTAGCGCTGATTGCATTTGACGCGTTGTCATTCCAATCTTTTGCATGGATGGCACAACATACATCCGCCAAATTTGGTTAGGAATGATGTCGCGATTGGTATTGGCAGGTCGAGAAGATATATGGGTTAGGATTAACTCCTGTTGTGTACACTTGGCGATCCCGACTGTTCCGATAATCGAGGAAAATAGTTCTATGTCTCCACGGCCACTGACAATTACATGAAACTGGTCGCGTCCCTTTTCACCTTGGAATTGCACTTTCAGCCGAGCATTGATCCCCAGCCGCAACAAGAGAGATTGCACATCTACCGCCAGTTGTGGGCTGCTAGTCGCGTAATAAACTGCTGGTCTCGGTGATTGACCGCCTACCATCCGTACGCAGCCATCTGTTGCCCAAAGATGGCGCAGGAAATGCGCGATCTTTGGCGCTGGCTGGCAAAAGACCGAATGCGGGACATACTTTTCGTACGAACGAAGTCCAAAGGCGCCTAGATTATTAAGCCAGGCTGCAATGGGATTTCGTACGCCATGCGTTAAATGGTCTGTAGAGGATAGATAGACCTGATGCCATTGCCGTTCCTGTCGGATGCGCGGCGTCACTTTTTTACCAAAAATATCTACTGCAAGTTGAGCGACGAGACGGGCAAGATCAATTTCTCGGCTCGTATACTGGATCACATGGCGGGGCAGTGTACAGCCATCCCCGATAAGATGCCCCAGCAAAGCAAGCTCTGCGTCACTCATCGTGGCCGTGGTTGGACCTGTCAAACATCTTGGTAACGCTAGACGTTCTCCAATAGACAATTCGTCCAGTCTCTTCCAGCCCTGAAATGTGAGGAATTTGTGGTTAGCCGTCGCCCGGATCGAGCGTCCGAGGCGCGTTGTCAATCGATAGACCGACTTTTCACCTGTATAGAAAGCATGGCTAACTGGCCGCGTCTCCATTTTCCACGTTTCTGGGTTCAGCGCAGAGATCGAGAATCCCTGCTGCCCCACCAAATTACGGATAGGAACGTAGCGCCCTTCTAACGGCAAATAGATAGGTGTATCCCCGGCCAGACAACCACTCTCTCTCAAATCCGACAACATTGGACGCTTATCCGCACGGCTTTCAACGGCGCGGCTGAGTTGGCTGAGCGCAATGACGGGCACGTTGAGTTCGCGCGCCAGTTCTTTGAGCGAACGGCTGATAAAGCTGATCTCTTGCTGGCGGTTCTCGCCGCCTTTGGAATTTTTGCCGCCGGTCATCAACTGCATATAATCGATGACGATCAAATCGATGCCGTGTTCAGCGTAGAGACGCCGCGCTTTGGTGCGGATGTCCATCACCGAGGCGCCGGGCGTATCGTCGATAAAAATATGGGTCGCCGAAAGCGTATTGGCCGCTTCCATGAGGATGGGCCACTCGTCCTCATAGATCTGGCCTAGCCGCAGCCGATGGCTGTCGATGGCCGATTCCACCGAAAGCAGACGCTGGACCATCTGCTCATTGCTCATCTCTAAACTGAAGACGGCGACGCGGGCGCTGTAGCGCTTGGCCGCGTTCTGGGCAATGCTCAGCCCCAGGCTCGACTTCCCCATACCGGGTCGCCCGGCCAGGATGATCAGATCGCTCTTTTGGAAGCCGCCCAGCATCTTGTCGAGCATGGTGAAACCGCTGGGCACACCCATCAACGTGTTCTGGTTGCGGGCGAGGAAGTCGATCTGATCCACCACAGTCTGCATGATGCTGCTAATGGGCATCAATTCGCGGTGGATGCGGCTCTCGCTGACGCCGAAGATGATCTGCTCGGCCCGATCCACCACTTCATCGACATCGTTACTTTCGTCGTAGGCCAGTTCGGCGATCTTGCCCGCTGCCCCGATCAACCGGCGTAGGATGGCGGTGCGTTCGACAATACGGGCGTAATAATCGACGTAAATGGCGGTGGGCGTGCTGTTGATCAACTCAGTGATGTAGGCGGGCCCGCCCACTTCTTCCAACTGCTCTTGCCGCTCTAATTCATCGACCAGCGTCACAAAGTCGGCGGGTTCGCGGCGTTCATGCAGGGCGATGAGTGCGCTGTAGATCCACTGGTGGCGCTCGCGATAGAAGTCCTCGGCGCGCAAAAAGCTGGCTACCTTGACAATCGCATCAGGATCGATAAGCAACGAGCCGAGGACGGCGCGTTCCGCTTCCATATTCGCCGGGATCGATTTCACCAAGGCATCTGTAGATTCTGTCATGCGTTATTCACCGGTCTGGCAATGATGGTCATGGGCAACCTGGCACTGGGGACAGTTGTGGGTAAAGGTTGGGGATAGGCTGTGGAAAAGCCCCAGGGTAGAAAAACGGCGGGACATGTTGCCGTCCTCGCCGTTTCGTACATAGGTCCATAGCCGCAACCCCGTCGTTGCCGCCCCAATTCGGTTTGCCTACCCAAAGAGATCCAATCAGTCAGGAGAACTCCGTTCAGTTATCGATGTCAAGCCCTTCGATGAAGTCGCGGAAGACGTCGAGATCCTCTTCGTCTTCATCGTAGTCACCGACGCTCTCACGGCGTCCTCGACCCTCACTATCCGCCAGGCTTAACTCTTCCTCCGGCTCCATCGCCGCACGGTCCATCACATCTTCGTCCACATAGATGGGGGCATCGACTCGCACGGCCAGGGCGACAGCATCGCTGGGCCGGCTATCGACTTCGAGGGTATCGCCATTGATATTGAGGACAATCTTGGCGTAGAACGTATCATTTTGGAGGTCACTGATGATAACATGGGTTACTTCGCCATCCAGCGTTTCGATCAACTGTTTGAGGAGATCGTGCGTCATGGGCCGCGCCACTTCGATCCCTTGTAGTTGAATGGTGATGGCGTCAGCCTCAAATGGACCGATCCAAATGGGCAAATAGCGTTCACCATTTTCTTCGCGCAGCACAACAATACGATGTTGGGACATCAAACTGACCCGAACACTGTCTATGGTCACTTCAATCATAATTGGGGCTCCCGACTACAACTTATATCCGCACCCATCCCAGGGTTTGCAGAGTCGCTAAGTTCTTTAGAAAATTATAGCATAGCTGATTTAGGCCGCAAAGTGATACTTTGAGGATTGGAGGTTGGACTGGAAGCCTCTTGCTCAACGAATCCAATCGCCCAGTCCCTTAATCTCCAATCTCTAATACCGAATTGACCATGGATACGACACAAGATCGCTACATCATTTGGCTGCTTTCGCCCTACCACACGGGCAGTCACCGCGCCTGGGCCGAAGGCTATCAGCGCCACAGCCGCCATCGCGTGGATCTGCTTACCATGACCGGCCGCTTTTGGAAGTGGCGAATGCAGGGCGGCGCTGTGGAACTGGCCGAACAGGCGCGCAAACGGCTGGAAATAGATCCCCCTCCCGATGCAATCCTGACGACGGATATGCTCAATCTGCCCACGTGGTTGGGGCTTCTGCGCCGGTCGCTGCCTTCATCGATCCCAATTTTACTCTACATGCACGAGAATCAGCTCACCTATCCCTGGCGACCTGGCGAAGCGCCGGATCTCACCTATGGCATGATCAACTGGCTAAGCCAATTAGCGGCGGACCGCATCCTGTTTAACAGTCGCTTTCATCAGGAAAGCTGGTTCGACGAAGCGCCGCGCTTGCTCAAACACTTCCCAGATTACAATCATTTAGCGCAGATCAGCAAAGTGGCCGCCCGATCTACGGTCCTGCCCGTCGGGATCGAATCGATCCCACGGGGAGACGGTGAAAGAACCACTCGTTCTCAAACACCACTGATTCTTTGGAATCAACGCTGGGAATACGACAAACGGCCAGATCGTTTCTTTGCCTTGCTCTACCGACTTGAAGAAGACGGATATGACTTTCGGCTGGCTGTCGCTGGTGAGAACTTCCGCAACTCGCCGCAGGAATTTGAGGAAGCTCGCCAGCGTCTGGCCCGGCGTATCGTCCATTGGGGGTTTCTGCCCCACAAGGACGATTATATTCGGCTTTTGAGCGAGGCCGATCTGGTGATCAGCACAACGGATCATGAGTTCTTCGGCATTAGCATTTTGGAAGCGGTGGCGGCTGGCGCTTTTCCGCTGCTGCCGAACCGTTTGAGCTACCCCGAACTGATCCCGAAGGAACTGCACCCGGCCTGTATTTATACCGATGAAGCGGATCTCTACGCCAAAGCAGCCCAGCGTCTTCGTATGAACCGCCCGGCGCCCCCTTCGCTGCGCGATTATGTGACCGCTCACTATGGTTGGCCGCAAGTAGCGGAACAATACGACGCGATGGTTGAGGGCGTGATTCGTGAAACGTAAAATGTGTTGCGGGGGTAATTGTCACTCGCCACTTGCAATCTGGTCAGTGTCATGAATTGCAGGTTTGCAAGTGGCAGGTGAGATCGCCCACGCATCACACCCAGTCCCCAATCTTTACTGATAAATGATCATATTCGGCGTGATCTCCATATAGCCGATATTCGGATAGGGTTCTTCGCCCAGGGCCTGACGCTCGTTGAGCAACGGCTCATCCCAACGGTAGAAGAGCTTGAACGAAATGAAGGGCGTATTTTCGTTGACCAGTGAGTTGTATTTGCTGATCTTGCCCCATGGACCGCCCCATCCATCCACCGAGAGGGTGAGGGCGACCCGGTCATAGCTGCTGTCGATCTGATCCTTATTTTGGATCATACTATCCTGGAATTGGTGAACGAGCAGGATCACTGGGCCGGGGATGTCGTTCTCTTCCATGTATTGCTGGATTACGGCCTGGGTCTCGTTGACCTGTTCAGCGGTGACAAAGCCAATCGGGTTGCCTGGCACGGCCTGCCCTGGGCGGATCATGGCGAACTCAGGGTCAATAGCCAGGTGGACATTGCCATAATGGAGATAGCGCAGGGCCGGGGTAATCGACTGGGCAGGGGTCAGCGCGCCGATCTGCACATCGAGGATCACCCCATAGTCGAGTTCGAGCGCCTTGGAGATATAAGTCATCACCGCTCCATCGGTCATAAAGCCGAGATAGCTGCCATCACCAGGCGCGCGCGTCGCCATCCCATAGACAAGGTGGAAGGCAGGCTTCACCCCCAAATAAGGGCCGTTGGCCTCATCATAGGCGTCCGCCTGTTCCTGGAGACGCACGGTCAACTCATCTACATCAAACTCGCCCAGGATGCCCATGATTGGCACATTGGGCCTGCCATAATAAGTGAGCCAGGTTTGGCCGTAAAAAGGCGAATCTTCGCTCATCTGGCGAGCGTTGATGGTCATCCGCTCTGTAATAGTACCCCGCGCCTGGATGGGGGCGCCCGGCGGCGTTGGCGCGCCGGCAACGGCAAAGATCGGGCTAGCCCCGTCGGGGACCGATCCATCCTCATTGGGGATTACCAGCGTCCAGCCGATGGCGAGAAGGTTGGGGTTATCGAGGCTATTGGCCGCTTGCAAGCTTTCTACATCAACGCCATATTGGATGGCGATCTGTCCCAATGTGTCGCCGGGCTGCACCACATGGGTGCGCACCTCAACTTCATCTGCGTCGGTCTCAGTTTCAGCACTCTCCTCGTCCACGGCTTCATCCTCAGCGATGGTGACTTCGTCAACTTCAACGTCTTCAGCGCTCTCAGCGGCTTTGGCCGCGGCGCTGAGGATCTGTTCCAGAAAACTCGCGATGGCGTTACGCTCCGAGGCCGCTGTCCTTGCGGGCGTTTCTGAAACTGTCGGCGTGGGCGAAGCGACGGCTGTTGGTAGACTTGTCTCGGTAGGCGTCGCCGTTGGACTGGGCATGACCGTAGGCGATGGCGTCGGGCTAGGCATGGCCGTCGGTGATGGCGTTGGAGATACGGTATCCGCGTTCTGCACAGCATAGCGCCCGGCGTCCTCAGGCCAGCGCAGGGTGATCACCTGGCGGGGTTGGCCCAGCGTCCCCAGGAAGCGCCCATCCGCGGTGACTTCCACACCGCCGGCGTTGCCGATGAGCAAGATAATCGACGCGCCGGTCCAACTCTCCTGAGCGCCGGCGTTCATCATCCCGTAGTAACGGCGCTGACCGTCTACCGTGGCTTCGATCCAACTGGTTTGGAGAGCGTTGACAGAGAGTGTGTGCGTATCCTCTTGGAACCGGGGCGCAGCGACGGCCTGGCCCAGAGCGCCAAAGAGGAACGCGCAGAGCAGCGCAGTGACAACCACCGGACTGATGAAGATGAGCGGTCGCCGTACAGGATGGGTAGATCCTAGGGAATGAGGGAAGGACATCTGATTCTTTACTCCTTTGATGAATTGAGAGGATCACAGATCTTTCTAAGGTAGTTGCTGCAAATCGAGAGATTTGGAATCACATACCTGCGCTTTCAGCACGCGCGCCATGAGATCGAGCGCTTGCTGGTTGTAGTCATCGCTTTCGGAGGCAACACAATCACAGGGGACGATCAGATTGTAGCTGCGCATGTAGGCGTCATTCGCTGTGAAGAGTACGCAGAAATCCCCGGCGAAGCCGGTGAGGATCAACGTTTTGGCGTCGAGATGGGTGAGCAGAATATCGAGCGCCGTCTGATAGAATCCTGAATGTTTGGGTTTGAGGATAAAGTAATCGTCGGCATCGGGCAGCAGCAGGCGCACAATCGGCTCACCGCAGATCTCCTCTTGAAGGCAATGCTCGATTAATTCATAAAAGTTGGACCGCCAGCGGCCAAAGTTATCGTTAACGTAGATCACGGGGATCTTTAGCGCCCTGGCTCGTTGTTTGAGCGCTGCAATCGAGCGGGCAGCAGGCAACGCCCGTTGGAAGAGCGCTTCACCCCCCTCAAACTCAAAATCATTGATCACATCGATCAAAAGGAGCGCGACGGGCGCGCTGTCCGGCGCATTGCCGTGTAGCGTTGTATCTCCTGTGGGCATCTTTGCTCTCAATCTTTAGGGATGGCGGACTTTTGCTCAGAGTATAGTCATTTCCATATCTGGCTGCAAGCAACTGTCCAGCTTTTATAGGTGAAATGTATCTTATCTTATATCTGAAGAGGATATGGGACTTTGGTTATTTTTACAAAGTTAGGTATGATTGTCCACACCCCCTTTATCCTCTCTGTGCGTAGGTGCAGCCACAGGAGCAACGCTAGATGCCAGTTCTGCTTAAGTTTGTCCAAATTGTCGATGCTATTTCCGAGCGTCTAGGATCACTGATCACGCTGACTGTCGTCGCTACGGTTGCGGTTGGCTTCTACAACGTGGTCGCCCGCTATTTAGGACGCTTCATCGGTATGCAGCTTTCCAGCAATACCTTTATTGAACTGCAATGGTACATGTATTCGGTGGTTTTTCTGCTGGGTTTTGCTTACATTCTTAAACGCGGCATCAATGTGCGCGTGGACTTCCTCTACAGCAAGTGGCCGAAAGAGCGTAAGGCAAAGATCGACTTTTGGGGTCACCTCCTCTTTCTCGTTCCTTTTTGCATGATCGGCATTTGGGTGTCGATCAACCCGATCCTCGCTTCGTGGGGACGGCTGGCAAACGGCACTTGGGGACCGTGGGAGATGTCGCCCGATGCGGGTGGACTACCCCGCGCGCCACTAAAAAGTATGATCATCGTGGGCTTTGCGCTGTTGGCGCTGCAAGCGTTGGCCGAGCTTATGAAACTTTATTTGATCATGCGCGGCCGTGATCATCTCCTCAACATCGCCAAAACGGATACCGAACAACCCCTGCGCATCGAATAAAGCGCGTCTTTGTTATCCCTTGCAATCGTATACTTCATCCTGTGGAGAGACACGATGGGCTATGAGTGGCTTGCGATTCTGATGTTTGTCTTCTTTTTTGTGCTGATCCTCTACGGATACCCGGTGGCCTTCTCATTCGCAGGGACGGCGATTGTCTTCATGTTGATCGGCATGGCTGTCGGCGCTTTTGATGGACGCTTGCTGCGCATCTTGCCCAGCCGTTGGTTCCAGACCATGTCGGACTTTACGTTGTTGGCGATCATCTTTTTTGTCTTTATGGGCGCGGTCTTTGAAAAATCGGGATTGGCGGAAAATCTGCTGGAGACGGTGGGCGTACTCATGGGTCCGCTGCGCGGGGGGCTGGCGCTGGCGGTTGTCTTGGTGGGGACGCTACTGGCGGCGGCCACCGGTGTGGTAGCGGCCACAGTGATCGTGATGGGTTTACTCTCGCTGCCGGTGATGCTCCGCTATGGCTATAACCATCAACTGGCGACAGGGGTGATCACGGCCTCAGGGACGATGGCGCAGTTGCTGCCGCCGAGTTTGGTGCTGGTGGTGTTGAGCGATCAGTTGGGCGTCAAGCTTAATGAACTCTTTTTGGGGGCGTTGATCCCTGGGCTGATCCTTTCGGGGCTTTATGCCCTGTACGTGGTCGTGATCGCCTTCTTCCGGCCAGAATTTGCGCCTGCTCTCCCACCCGAAGCGCGTACAATGAAGGGGGGCGCTCTCTTCAAACGCACGATCCTGACGGTGGTGCCGCCGCTGTTGTTAATCTTCGCCGTGTTGGGCAGCATCTTCTTTGGGATCGCCTCCCCCACCGAAGCCGGGGCAGTGGGCGCAGCAGGGGCCTGTCTGCTCACTCTTTTCAACCGCCGCCTGAATTGGAAGTTGCTACTCGAAGCCGGGCGCGCCACCGCTAACATCACCGCGCTGGTGATTATGATCCTCTTTGCATCGACCTACTTTAGTCTTGTGTTCGATGGATTGGGTGGCCAGAACTATGTGAAAGGGCTGCTCACCAGTCTGCCTGGCGGCTTTTGGGGATTTATCATTGTGGCCAACATTATTATCTTCCTGCTTGGCATCAATTTAGAATTCATCGAGATCAGTTTTATCGCCATGCCGTTGCTTGTCCCCGCAGCCATGGCGCTGGGCGTGGATCTCGTCTGGTTCGGCGTAATGATGGCCGTTAACCTCAACATGGCTTTTATTTCGCCGCCGGTGGGATTTTCGCTTTTTTATCTCCAGAGTGTGGCCCCACCCGAAGTCAAGACCATTGATATCCACAAGGGTGCGCTGCCTTTTATGGGATTGCAAGCCATTGCCCTGATTGTGGTAATCGCCTTCCCGCAGACGGTGCGCTGGCTGATTGAAATTGCCAACGCCGCGGCCATCCGTTAGTTGAGAACTACGTAGATCGGTACCTGTGTGGATGAACGTAATGAGTAATGAGTAAAGAGTAATGAGTAAAGAGTAATGAGTATGAGTAGGCGAGGTATGTCTCGGCTACTCTTTACTCTTTACTCGTTCACCATGCGGTTAATCTTTACATTTTTGGGGAACTGCTGACCAATCCATCGATTGTGTCCATCACCTGCTCAACATTTCCCTTATTAATAAAAGCAGACGCGCCTCGCTCTAGGGCAAGTTTTTGGAAATACGTTTCTGCGTGGGAAGAGAGCATTAGAACCTGTACGGGGGACGCCGTTGTCCGCAGTCGTTGCAGCACTTCCCAACCATTCATTTTTGGCATTTCAATATCCAGGAAGAGCGCATCAGGCTGTAGTTTTTGGATCAATGCCAACGCCTCTACCCCATCCTGGGCCGCCGCCGCCACTTCAATATCAGGCACCGTACTGAGAAATTTACAGAGAGCGGTGCGATAGGTAGCGCTGTCATCGGCTACGACAACGCGTACGGGAACCATAGATCACCTCCTCATCCCCAGGAAAACGCCGATACTAACGCCTGGATCAAAAACCCCGCTAGCCGGGGGGAAGGACTAACGGGGATATCAAAGGTTTTTGTATTGAACACCCCGTTTGTCGAAAATACCAACGGTGGGGAGAACGCAAACAGCCAAAGTGTCGTCCATGCGAGTACGTTCGCTGTTCCAAAGGGTCGCTCTTAGCGTGCCGTTCAGTCATTCTCTCTCGTGTTCTGCTGGCTCTATCTTAGTACAGAGTGTTCTAGCCCTCAATGGGGGATGACATTCATCCGAGGGTAGGGGCATCCCTATCGAAGTTAGGGGTTTCCCCGTAACCAGCTATGAATAACAGTCGGTTCCCTTAGTTTTGTACCTGTATACTCCTTATCGCCTGAATGACGACATCGGGGCGATCTATCAGGACGTTGTGGGTGCTATCTTCAGCGACAATGAACTCGCCGTGGGTAGACTGGGCGGCTATTAAGGACATTCGTTCATGGCGGGCTGCTTGCATAGAGTCGGCCATGTTGCCGCCAACTTCAAGCGTGTCAGATGCAATAATAATCAACGGAATATTGGGAATTTGTCCCTGTGCGCGCACGAGGGTGAGATTGGCATCGTTAAGGCGGCTCTCGAATTCTTGTACCGAGGTATCCCACCATTGTGGATTTGCAACAAAGGTGTAATAGACCTTCGGATCGGCTGCCGCAGTCGCAATAAAGGGGGCATAGCCAGCCATTCCCTCTGGACCGAGCAACCGGATCAGACCGAGTCTGGCCAACAGTCCAAAACTCTTGAAGAGACCCACTGCTCCTCGTTGCTGCTGAAGCATCTCTGCGCCTAAAATTTCATTGTCATACTCTGTTGCAGGATCAACCAAGATTAACCCAGCCATTTCATCCGCATGTTGGGCAGCAAAGAGGCGGTTAGCCAGCCCAGCATGAGAGAAGCCAACCAGTAAATAGGGTGATTCGATCTGGGCAACCGTCAACAATCCCGCTAGATCATCCGCAGCTTGTTGAGGTGTACGTTCATCATCGGCTGATCCGCTCCAGCCATACCCGGCCCGGTCATAGGCACAGACTCGGCTGTGCTGGCTCAATTCAGGCATAATGGCTGCCCAATCACTAGACCAGCCACCCTGTCCAGCATCCAGGATGACTGTAGGAGTGCCATTCCCCACACAATGGATATGCATTGGACGTCCATCCACCGTCATAATCTGTCCAGGAGCAGGAAATTGAGCCTTGACCGTCGCCTCTGCCCATGCTTCGTAGATCAGTCCGACAATTCCAATAATAACCAGGAAAATCACAAAGCCGATTAGGATTCTTAGCCCGATCCCTATACAACCAAGCCGTTCCGTTTGGGAATTCGTCACGGATGTTGTCATGCTTTGCACCTGTCTCTTCTGAAATTTATAGTGAGAGGTCGTCCCATAATTCAGGCGATTGGGCGTACGCCCAATCGCCTGATCTCTAAATCTAAGGGTGAAGGGAGTGGGTCTACCTACTGATTTTGTGCATAGACAAAGCCAGCAAAGGCGAATTCATTGAACTGGTGCCAGCTATAGACCTGGTTGCGGAACTGGAGCCACGGATCGTAGATGGATTTGAAATCGGCGTCCTGCTGAGAAAGCTCGTCATAGATGGCGAAGGTAGCTTCCTGGGCGGCCGTCAGGATCTCATCGCTGTAGCGGCGAAGTTGGGTGCCGCCGTCCACTAGCCTCTGGAGTGCAGAGCCGTTGCGCATATCATAATCCGCCAGCATCGAGACATTGGCTTCCGCCGCCGCCGCCTTAATCGCCTCTTGGTACTCAGCCGGTAGCTTGTTCCACTCGTCCAGATTGATCTCCAATTCCAGGGTCGAGCCGGGTTCCCACCAGGCTGGCGCGTAGTAGAATTGGGCGGCGTCGTTCAACCCCAGGATCTCATCATCGTAGGGACCCACCCACTCAGCCGCGTCAATCGCACCCGTTTGCAGCGCCTGGAAGATCTCGCCGGCGGGCAGCACCTGCACGGTGACGCCAAGACGGTTCATCACCTGGCCGCCCAACCCAGGGATGCGCATCTTCAACCCCTGAAGATCGGCGACGGTTTCGATCTCCTTGCGGAACCAGCCGCCCATCTGTGTTCCTGTGTTGCCCGCAGGGAATTGGATGACGTTGAAGCGTTCGGCGTAGATCGACTGAAGCATCTCCAATCCACCGCCGTGGTAGAGCCAGGCGTTCTGCTGGCTGGCAGTCAACCCAAAGGGAACAGTGGTGCCAAAAGCGATGGCAGTGGATTTGCCGATGTAGTAATACGAGGCTGTGTGTCCGCACTGTACGGCGCCATCCGCCACCACATCGAGGACCTGTGTGGCCGGGGCAAGTTCCCCTGCGGCGCGTGGGATAATTGTAAATTTGCCATTGGTGATGGCAGACACCCGATTCGTAAATGCCGTCGCTCCGCCGAAGATGGTGTCGAGCGAAACCGGCCAGCTTGTTGCCATCTGCCATTCAATCGTGGGCAACGAAGGATTCTCACTGACGGCCTGTTGTACTTGCCCAACGGGGACAGCGCAACCGGCGACGCTCAAAGCTGCGGCCCCGACAGCGCCTTTGGTTGCCAACCCCAAAAACTCCCTACGCTTCATAACATGCTCCTTTACGAGAGTGATTTGATCTGTTCCAATGCGAAATAGAAAGGAATGCACAGCAGGTACCATCGCTGACAGCGAATCGAACGTCTATTTGAAAGTGGAATCGAGACTGCCGACGATGAATGCATAAAGAGGGGGAACTGAGAAATATTGTATTCTGATCCATCGCGTTGTCAAATGCACCCCTCCGCGACCATAGTTGCCCTCCGCGCCAAAATCGCGTACCATACCGGTTAGGACAGTAGCTCCACCCTACCATCAAATAGAAAGTAGATCCCCATGGCGAAGCCCGATCCTAAGTACAGTGATATTGATCTTCCCCGCGCCGCGATCAGCCTGCCCATCGACGGCGGACCCGTTCAACGTCCTGATCCTGATTTGGTGAAACAGCTAGAGCAGGTGAGCAGCGCCACGGCCAGCGCCATGATGCACCGGCTTGGTGTGCGCCAGACCTTTATCCAGGGTCCACTGCCGCGTACATTAGGGCGGAAGGTGGTCGGCCCGGCGGTAACGCTCTCCTTCATGCCCCAGCGCGAGGATGTCTTCTCAGGCAAGGCGCAGGAAGGAGCCGAGAAACGCAGCGCGCTGTGGGCTGTCTTCGACACGGTAGAGCCAGGCGACATCCTCTGTGTGCAGGCGTTCGGCAGCCGTTATACCGGTTGTCTGGGCGAGATGCTCGCCACCTACTTCCGAGGTCGCGGCGGCAAAGGTATCGTCGTCGATGGCTGTGTGCGCGATTGGCCCAACATTCAAAAGATCGACGTGGCCCTGTGGACAGTCGGTTTCACGCCCAACTACGCCTCGCAGGCGGAACTTGCGCCCTGGGCCTACAATGTCCCCGTCACCCTGAGCAACGTCCTCGTCCTCCCTGGCGATGTGATCATCGCCGACGACGACGGCGCAGTGGTGGTCCCCCAGCAGATGATTCCACTCGTCCTCGAACACACACTGGAACATGAAGAGTGGGAAGTCTTCAGCCGGATCAAACTGGCCGAAGGCGGCGCGCTGAGCAAATACTATCCACTCAACGATGAAGGCTGGGCGGAGTATGAAGCGTGGAAGAAAAGAAATGAATAAAGAATAAAGATTGGGCAAAGGCTCTCTTATCACAGCAAGGTACTTGCCGCGGCGGGACAATCTCTGCCCAATCTTTATTCATCATTCTTCATTTATCCAACCATGATCCTAACCCGAGGAGATATTCATGTTTCTCACCCGACACCAAACTTACACCGGTCCCCGCTGGGCCGTGGATGGAAAGTTGTTGCCGCAGGGGATCACGCTGGCCTCTTTGCTGGCGATGCCCCGCCAATCTATGACTGCTTTGTTGGAATCGCTCCCCGCTGGATCGAGCGCCGATGGCGATCTGCTGCCGCCGATTGAAGCCAATCAAGAGGTCTGGGCCTGCGGCGTCACCTATCTGCGCAGCCGCGACGCCCGCAAAGAAGAGTCCCAATCCGCGGCGGACGCCTATGACAAGGTCTACGACGCTGAGCGCCCGGAGATCTTCTTCAAGTCCGCGGGATGGCGGGCTGTGGGCCACGGCGCGCCCATCCGCATTCGCAAGGATTCGGGCTGGAACGTGCCAGAGCCAGAACTGACATTGGTGGTCAACGCCGAGGGTGAAATCGTCGGCTACACCGCGGGCAACGACGTCTCCTCGCGGGATATTGAAGGCGAAAACCCGCTCTATCTGCCCCAGGCCAAGAGCTATACCGGTTCCTGCGCTGTGGGGCCGGGCATCCAACTCACCGGCGTGGAGAGCATGACCGATCTGCCCATCCATCTCGTCATCGAACGGAGCGGAGAGACCATCTTCGACGACACCGCCGCTACCAGCCAGATGAAGCGCACGCCCACGGAGTTGGTCTCGTATCTTTTCCGTGAGTTGAGCTTTCCCCACGGCGCGCTGCTGATGACGGGAACTTGCCTTGTCCCCGGCGGCGATTTCACCCTCAAGAGCGGCGATCTCGTGCGGATTTCTGTGGGCGAAGTCACGTTGGAGAATGGGGTGGCATAGTTCGGGGTCCGGCGGTTAGAAAGGAGCGTCACATGCTCTATCCGGTGCTTGAAGAGAAGGCTTCATACACGTTTTCAGATTATTTCAATATGGGCATACACGTAGAGGATATGCTCAAGCATTTTGGGTACACCTTTGAGATTCGTGATATGGAGCTGCCTTCGGTTGGGATAAGGTCGGACGGTGTACTCACCCTTCAGACAAAGTTGAATAAGCATTTGCCGTCGATAGATCTCTCTAGCGAAATTTCTCGCCGCGAGTTTTTGATTGCGCCAGTACTCCTGGAGTTGATTGATTTGATTCAGGTAAAAATCCGGTCAGAATACCCCATTCGGTATAATGACCAGTTGAAGGGAACGCTAGACTACCTGTTGCAAGCACAGAAAGTGCTGCTGATTATTGAAGCGAAGCGAGATGATTTAGTCCAGGGATTTACACAACTGGCTGCTGAGTTGATCGCATACGACGGGTGGACCGATAGCAAAGAGCCAATTCTGTATGGGGCTATCTCCACGGGCGAGATCTGGCGCTTTGGCAGACTGGATCGTACTATTAAGCACGTCACCCAGGATCTCTCGCTTTACCGGGTCCCTGCGGATCTGCACGAATTAATGAGCATCCTGGTCGGCATCCTGACGGGCGCTGAACCGGATAGTGATCAGTGATTCCATTGATCAGTCATCAGAGGGTAGTCGCTGATCACTGAACGACATTGAGCCAAGCTAAAGGAGACTCTAATGCAACAGTACAAGAACCTTATCGACGGCCAGTGGGTCGATTCGTCGAGCGGTGAAACCTTCGAGAACCGCAACCCCGCCAACTATGACGAGGTGCTGGGGACCTTCCCCTCGGCCACGGCGGGGGATGTGGAACGGGCCATTGAGGCCGCCCACGCCGCCAAACGAGCCTGGGCCGATATGCCGCCGCCATCGCGCGGCGCCATCCTCGACAAGGCCAGCCGCATCATCGAAGATCGCATGGACGAGTTCGCCGAAGCCCTCACCCGCGAGGAGGGCAAGACGCTGGCCGAGGCCAAGGGCGAAGTGACCCGCGCCCGCGACATCTTCCGCTATTACGGGGGCGAAGGCTGGCGCGTCGGCGGGCAGACCCTGCCCAGCAATACAGGGGGCGAACTGCTCTACACCCGCCGCGAACCGTTGGGTGTCATCGCCCTGGTCACGCCGTGGAACTTCCCCATCGCCATCCCCGCCTGGAAGATGGCCCCGGCGCTGATCTACGGCAACACGGTGGTCTTCAAACCGGCTTCGCTGTCGCCTCACATCGGCCTGCTGCTGGTAGAAGCGCTGGTGCAGGCGGGCATCCCCAAAGGCGTGGTCAACTACGTCACCGGTGCAGGTCGCGCTGTGGGGGATACGCTGGTAAGCAGTAAAAAAGTGGACGGCGTCAGCTTCACCGGTTCCTATTACGTGGGCATGAAGATCTACGAACAGGCCATGAAGAACCTGACCCGCGTCCAGTTGGAGATGGGCGGCAAGAACCCCGTCGTTGTCCTCGACGACGCCGACATCGACACTGCGGTCAAACTCTCGGTGATGGGCGGCTTCGGCGTCACAGGCCAGGCCTGCACCGCCAGCAGCCGCGTGATCGTGGAGGAAGCCGTCGCCGACAAGTTCGCGGCAGCACTCACCGAGGCGGCGCGCAATCTCAAAGTGGGCTACGGTCTCGAATCGGGTGTGCAGATGGGGCCGGCGGTGGATCAGAGCCAGATGGAGACCGATCTGGAGTATATCGAAATCGGCCAAAAGGAAGGGGCCAAACTGCTGGCGGGCGGCGGACGCGCTGGCGACGGCGGCTACTTTGTACAGCCTACCGTCTTCGATAATGTAGATGTCAATATGCGCATCGCCCAGGAGGAGATCTTCGGGCCGGTGATCAGTATCCTCCGCGCCAAAAATCTGGATGACGCCATCGAGAAGGCCAACGCCATTGAGTTCGGCCTTTCGGCGGGCGTGGTCACCAACGATCTCAAGCGCGCCTTCGAGTTCGCCAACCGCATTGACGCCGGTGTTGTCAAGGTCAACGAACCCACCACCGGCCTCGCCCTGCAGGCCCCCTTCGGCGGTTTCAAACACTCCAGCGCCAACACCTTCAAGGAACAGGGCCAGGCGGCGATTGAGTTCTACACGCGCACGAAGACGATCTACATGGGGCATGGGTAAAGAGACGAAGACCTGGCAGGTTTTCTGCAACCTGCCAGGTCTTCGTTCGCAGGTCATGTCTCCGGTATGATGAGAAGAGGAGAGCGATGACATACGCGCTACTGGACGAAAAGGCGTCGTACACTTTTTTAGATTATTTCGCACTCAACGTTGACGCAAGAGATGTGCTTTCCCACTTTGGGTACTCATTCTCGGCGGAGACAACACAGTTGCCCCAGTGGCCGGTTGATCTTGTGCGCATCGATGCCCTGCGCAGTCGGATTTCTGAGAGCCTGCCCTACCTGAGTATGACCAGTGAGGCAGCAAAACGTGAGTTCCTCATCGCCCCAGTACTGCTTGAAGTTGTTCACCACACAAAGGCCTGGGTGCGAGTGGAGTACCCACTCGTATTCAACGATCAGTTGAAAGGAACCCTTGATTACTACTTGGAGGCAGAGCATCGTCTCTTGATCGTGGAAGCGAAGAATGCCGATCTGGTGCGTGGTTTTACGCAGCTGGCCGTCGAGTTGGTTGCATTGGACAAATGGACGGAAAGCCCAGAAGAGATTTTGTACGGCGCCATCTCTGTTGGCGACGTTTGGCGGTTTGGTCGTCTGGATCGACAACAAAAACACGTCATTCAGGATCTGAACCTCTACCGTGTCCCAATGGATCTCGGTGAGCTTCTTAACATTTTGGTTGGTATTTTGAAAGGGAAATCAGATCATCCAGCGTCAGGAACCGCTCATGGCTGATCGTCCCTGTGAATTGACATAACCAAATTCACATTGTAGCTATCCCACTCCTTAGAAAGAGTCCAATACCCATGAAAATCACATCAATTAAAACTGCGGCCACCCGCGGCCACGGGATGCACCTGTGGGTCAAGGTGGAGACCGACGCCGGCGTTACGGGCATCGGCGAGTGCGTTCACGGCGGCAAGCAGGCGATCGCGATCATCCAATATCTGGCGCCCAAGTTGATCGGGCGAGATCCCTTCGCCATCGACGCCCTCTTCGAGGATCTGCGCCGTTCCCACGTCTTTGACGGCGGCTTTGCCGGCGCGTTGATCACGGCGCTGACGGGCATTGAGATCGCGCTCTGGGATCTCAAGGGCAAAGCGCTGGGCGTGCCGGTCTATGAGTTGCTGGGCGGCAAATTCCGCGACAAGATCCGCGTCTACGCCGACTGCCAGGTCTCCCCAGGCATGAACTTCGCCGAAATCAAGGAAGTCGTGGACGATGTTGTGCAGAAGGGCTTCACGGCGCTGAAGATCGACCTCGATCTGGGCGCATACGGCCATTTCAGCGATGAAGTCGCCCACATCCAAAAAGATCGCTTCAACTACACCGCCGGGCAGTACGAACACGAACGCATGGTGGAACTGATCGACATGGTCACCAGCGCTGCCGGCAAGGGCATCGACGTGGCCGCCGACGTGCATACCCGGCTGGACGTGCCCAGCGCTATCCGTCTGGCAAAAGATCTGGAGAAGTATCACCTGCTCTGGCTAGAGGAGCCGGTGCCTGCTGAGAACATCAAGGCGCTGCGCGAGGTGAAAGCGCACACCAGCACGCCCATCTGCTCCGGCGAGAATCTCTACCTGCGCCACGGCTTCCGAGATCTGCTGGAACAACAGGCCGTGGACATTATCATGCCCGACATCCCCAAGTGCGGCGGTCTCTCCGAGTGCCGCAAGATCGCCAACATGGCCGAACTCTATTACATCCCGTTCGCGCCGCACAACGTTTCGTCCCCGATTGGCACGCTGGCCTCGGCCCACGTCTGCGCCACCGTGCCCAACTTCCTGGTCTTGGAATTTCACTGGCTGCACCGCGACTATTGGACGACCATCATCCAGGAGAAGACCGACATTATCAAGGATGGCTACATCCATTTGGACGACCGCCCCGGCATCGGCGTAGAACTGGACGAAGAGATCGGCCAGCGCTACCAGTTCGAGGGGACGACATGGTTCGAATAGGAAGTAAGGTGTAAAGAGTAGTTGCCGAGAATATAGCCTGGAACAAATGTGGGCGCATGGGAATTCCCATGCGCCCACATTTGTTCCAGGCGGTTTATGACGGCTGAAACGGTTGGTATCCGTGAGCTAGAGAATCAAACATCGCGTATAGTGGTGAAAGTGATTGAGCCACAGTAAAATTTTGCGCGGGCCGCTCAGAAATGGCGGCTCGTGGCTTCCCTTTTGCGTTGACAGTCACCAACCCACAGCACAGCCATCTTTGCGCGGATCGCTGCCGCCGATGAGCACCCCACTCTCAGGATCGCGCAGGATGATCTGCCCGCCGCCGAACCCGATACGTCCTCCGCCATCCACTGGCGCCAACCGGTGGCCGCGCCGGGTCAACTCAGCCAACACGCCAAAATCCCAACCCTCTTCGATCATCACCAACCCGCCTGCATCCTGCGCGCCCAAACTGGCGTCAGGACCAGCCAACATCCAGCGCGGCACGTCCAACGCCTGCTGTGGATTCATCTCCAACGCCACCATGTTGACCAGCATTTGTATATGACCTTGTGGCTGCATATAGCCGCCCATCACCCCATAGGATGCGTGAAGTTCGCCGCCGCGCGTTGTCATGGCGGGGATAATGGTCTGGTAGGGGCGCTTGTTGGGGGCCAGGGCGTTGGGATGCTCCGGGTCGAGGACAAAGAGCGATGCCCGGTTCTGCAAACTGACGCCCGTACCCGGCACCACCAACCCAGTGCCTGTCCCCTCGAAGAGGCTATTAATGAAGCTACAGGCGTTGCCTTCCCCATCCACCGCTGTCAAATAGACAGTATCGGAGCCGAACATAGGATTGCCGTAGCGCACGCGCGGCGCCGCCCGTTGCGGGTCGATCAACTCGCGGCGCGTCTCGGCATAGGATCGGCTGGTCAGTTCGTTCAAGGGCAGCGGAACCACGCGCGGATCGGCCACCCACTGTTGGGCGTCGGCAAAACCAAGACGCATGGCCTCGATCAAAATGTGCAGCCGCTCAGCGACCGTCATCGCCGCCAGATCGAAGCCATCCACAATATTGACGGCGATGATCGCGGCCAATCCCTGGCCGTTGGGCGGGCACTCGTAGAGCGTTACATCGCCCAATGTCGCCGTGATCGGCTCATCCCAGGTGCTGGTGTGGGCGGTCATATCTGCGGGCGTGATCCAGCCCTGGTAGCGCTGCACATGTTCGCTCAACCTGCGGGCAAATTCCCCTTGGTAGATGTAGTCTTTGCCCTCGGCGGCGATCCCGCGCAGAGTTTCACCCAGGGTGAGGATGCGCATGATCTCGCCGGCGCGTGGCGCGCGACCCTCAATGAGCAATTCCTCGCCACTGGGCTGCTCAGGTCCATTGTCCAGATCGCCGCTCTGCCAATCGGGGCTGCGCAACAATTTCTTGACCTGTGTGGCCCAGCCGCGCGCGATCCACTCGCTAACGGGGTAGCCTTCCTCGGCAGTGCGGATGGCGGGCTGCAACACGTCGGCCAGGGTCATGCGTCCGTGCGCTTCGAGTAGATCGCTCCAGCCCGCCACCGTACCGGGGATGCTGACAGCGTGGCCGGTGAAGTGGGGCATAGCGTCGTAGCCATGTCCGCGCAGATCTTCAATTGAGGCAGCGCTGGCCGCCCGACCGGAACCATTTAGGGCTGTAATACGTTTTGTTTTTGCATCCCAATAGAGCGCAAAACAATCCCCGCCGATGCCTGTTGACGTTGGCTCGACGACGTTGAGCATGGCGGCGGTGGCAATGGCGGCGTCCGCGGCGTTGCCGCCCGCTTTGAGAATATCCAACCCGGCCTGGGCCGCCAGCGGCTGGCTGGTGGCGACCATCCCATGTCGCGCCAGCACATTACTGCGGCGAGATCGAAATTGAAAATCGTATTTCACAGAGACTCCTTTTGGAGGTTGAAGTGATGGAATCAATAGCTTGTCGGTCGAACCATCATAGAAGATGGATGGAGATTTGCAAAGAAACGATTTAGCTTACGGTCAGTTTGGGGGCAGCGATTGGCTTTTTGGCGGAATGGATCGGCTACGGTAGACTATACTCCAATTATTAAGTGCGTTATGATGATTTCACCTATTCTGAAGTTATCGAGTC
The DNA here is from genome assembly GCA_019637695.1 of Caldilineaceae bacterium. GTDB lineage: Bacteria > Chloroflexota > Anaerolineae > Caldilineales > Caldilineaceae > RI-153. The sequence goes on from JAHBVG010000006.1 coordinate 98,107, forward strand.
TATCTTGTCAATGCTATGGGTTTTCTGATTCAATTTGTTGCCGACACTGCGCCATTTATCTATGCCGTCTGTGGTTTCCTCGCGCTGCTCCAACTCTACCGCACCTGGCAGACTCGGGCAGAGCGACGCCAGGCGATCTTCTCGTTGGAACGCGAGAAATCTCTGAACGATCTTTACAATATCTTTATCTCGGCGATGGCCCTGCTGATGGTGATGGGCATGACTTATTTTGTCAGCACGACGCTGGCTAAAGCCGTGGAACCGTTGGTGGAAGAGGCGCGCAACCCACAGCCCGCAGCGGTCGCCATGATGCCAACACCCACCAATACGCCGTTGCCGACCACCCCCACGCCGATTGTTTCGCCCACGGCAGAAGTGGACGATGATACATCCACGCCGACGCCAGTTCCACAACAACTGGCCCAGAGTGCGGTCAACGCCCAGGCTGTAGAGCCGCCTACATCCACGCCTGAGCCGCCCCCGCCCGTAGCCCCGGCGCTCTGCCCCGATGGACGTGCGGCGATTGTATCGCCGGGGAATGGCGCTGTTGTCAACGGATCTGTTGCGATTGTGGGAACAGCGCAACATGATCAATTTGGCTATTACAAACTTGAATACGCCGCAGGCAGCGCGGCCGGTGAAGGCTATAGTTACTTTGATGGTGGGCAGAGTCAGGTGGTGGGCGGGTTGCTTGGCAACCTCAACAGCACGGGGCTGTCCAATGGTGTGTACACAATTCAGTTGGTGGTGGTTGATTCCAGCGGGAATTATCCGCAGCCGTGCCGGGTGACTTTGACTGTTCAAAATTGAGGCGAGTTACGTCCTATGTTTAACCTTCCCCCATCCCCACTCACCCGTGTGCTATTGATCGGCGCCGGGGCGCTCATCGTCTTACTCTTGTCGGTCTCGCTGGTCCTCTTCAGCCTGGGCCAGCGTCAAGGACGCGTCCAGGGTTCGCAGGAACAGCAGGCCACCGCCATCGCCCAGCAGACAATGACCGCTGTGGCGCAGGGGATCTTTGTGCAGCCCACGTGGACGCCATCCCATACCCCGACGATGACACCGACGCCAACTTCGGCAGCCGTCGCCGTCGTCGCCACACCCACGCCGCTGCCCGCCACGCCCACACCCACGGATACGCCTGCGCCGCCCACGCCGGAGCCGATCATCGAGACAGCGACGCCAACCGAGATCGCGGCGCTGCCGACGGATACGCCCGCGCCCACATGGACGCCCACCGATGAGATCCCGATTCCGCCGGTGGATACAGAGACGCCGACGCCAGCGCCGACGGCCACGCCTACCATTATCGAGCTGCCTTCGATTGTGCCTACACCCACGCCCACGTGGACGCTTACACCGGAACCAACCCTTACCCACACGCCCACGTGGACGCCGACGCCGCCCATCACCCCGGAGGATCTGGCCGCCGCCGAGCAGACAGGGCTTTCGTTGGGCGCTGTGCGATTTGTGCGCCTGGGGGCGGATGCCATCACTGCCTTGCAGCCTGCGGATCGCACCCCTGGCGCTATCTCCGCTGCGCTCAAAACAGTGGCCGACGCCGAAGGGTTGCTCTTCTCGCCGCTGACCTATACCGAATTGACCGGGGATCGCTGGGCGGCCCTGGCTATCCCGCGCAGCGGGGAAGGGCAACCGCTGCCCACACTCTTCTGGCAGAGCGCCACCGGCGAAGGGGTGCGCGGGCAGACGATCTTTCCGTTGCTGGCTACAGCCCCCGACGCCATGCCACTCCTCAGCGGCGCGTCTCACGCCTTCATCCAAACCGACCCAGAAGGACGAATCCATGTCCTCTTGATCGAGCGGACATCGTTCAACAACCAGTTGACGGTCTACGCGCTATCGGCCCCCACCGAGGAGCGCTTCCAATGGGTCTGGCGCAGCAGCGACGATCCTTTGTGGATTGCGCAGGCGGCTGGCCTCTCACTTGATCTGATCCCCGTGGACGGATCGTTGCCGACGCTCTCGGTTGTGTCACCGCTGCCCGAAGATAGCGTCATGCGCGAGATGTTGGAGGTTCCCAACCTTTTCATTGAACGTCCGCCCTTTGCCCAACAGCTTGTGCGCACCCGCTGGACACCGATCCTCGTCGCCCCCACTGGGGAAGGCGAAGCCGAGCGGTTGATCTATCAAGTAGAGGAAGGAACGCTGCTGCCCACCCCATTGACAGCGCTGAGCGAATTCCTGGCTGCGCTGCAAACCGCCAATGAGGAACGCGCCGTTACCCAGACGCTGGACCCATCCCTGATCGGTACAGCCCAGAATTTAGGACTGGATGAACCTGGGATCTGGATCGGTCTCTATCTGGATGCGGATAGCGGCGAACCGATGCCTGCGGGCGTCGTTAGCGAGCGGCTGCGCTTCTTCGATAACGCCAATCGGGAGCGGACCTTTGCCGCCTATTTTGAACAAGACGCGCAGGGACGTTCCATGCTGACGGCGCTGAGCGCGACGCCTGTCTATACCGGAGTCGATCTGGTGACGCCAGCGCCGACCGCGACGCCCACGGAAACGCCATCCCCCACAGCGACGCCAACCGAGACGCCGACAGAAACGACAACACCGACGGAGACGCCAACAGAGACGGCGACGCCGACCGAGACGCCGACGGAAACGCCATCCCCCACGGCAACGGATACACCGCTGCCCACAGAAACGCCGACAGAAACGCCAACCGAGACGCCGTTGCCCACAGAGACGCCGACGCCAACACCGACGGAGACGGCGACGGATACACCGACGCCAACGCCCACAGATACGGCGACGCCTCTGCCAACCGAGACACCGACACCGACGGCAACGGACACGCCGCTGCCCACCGAAACGCCGACGCCAACACCGACGGAGACGCCTACCGAAACACCGTCGCCGACAGCAACGGACACGCCGCTGCCCACCGAAACGCCGACACCGACAGCAACGGATACACCGCTGCCCACCGAAACACCGACGCCAACAGCAACGGAAACGCCGGCGCCCACGCCGACGGATACGGAAACACCGTTGCCCACAGAGACGCCGACACAGACAGCAACAGACACACCGCTGCCCACAGAAACGCCGACGCCCACGCCGACGGATACGGAAACACCGCTGCCCACAGAGACGCCGACACAGACAGCGACGGAAACACCGCTGCCCACAGAAACGCCGACGCCGACCGAAACACCTATCGTCGAGACGCCGACGCCGGCAGCAACTTCTATCTTCCCTGCCGAGATCGATCTGACCGATCCCAACTTGGTCACCGGGATCGTTACAATCTTCCCGGCGCGAATGCGTGAGGCGCCCAATAGCGAAGCCGAGATTCTCGCCCGGCTGCCCGAAGGAGCAACAGTCGTCATCGGTGGTCTCACCGAGGATGGAGCCTGGGTGCTGGTCAAAGTCGTCGATCCAACCCTGGACGAAGATGGGTTGGAAGGGTGGATGTCGCTGCAACTTCTCCAAATCGACGGAGATCTGGAAACACTGCCCGTCTTCGATCTCGATGGCATCCTCTTGACGCCGCCAGCGGAAGAAGCAGCGCCGACGCCCGATGCCACGGAAGAACCAACCACAGAACCAATTGGGGAACCAACCGAGGAACCCATCGAAACGCCGATCCCCGACGAGGACGAGGAAGTGACGCAAGAGACGCTGCCCTTGCCTCTGCCTACCGCAGAGGAAGAGGCGGAACCTGTACTGATACTGCCCGCTCTTGACGAAAACGAGATCATCGTCACTGTGATCGGCGAGGACATCCCCGCCAATCCACTTGGGTTGATCCCCGTAGTTGCCGAGGATGGCACTGAGTATGCCCTGCGTTTCGATCTCTCCGAGCCGGATCAGGTGGAGATCTGGAGCGCCATCCTCGGCGAAGAAGAAGGACGCTGGCTGCCCGCCCGTCCCGAACTCCTCTGGCCGGGGACGCTGGTCTATCTGCGCGGGCAAGTGGATGAAGACAATGAAACCGTTCTGCTTGTGGAACGGGCGCGCATTGCAGCGCCCCAGCCCGAATGGTCTCGACTGCGCCTCTTCACCGTGCCGCGCTACGCCACCGCCATTGTCCGCAAAGAAGTGATGGCGCTGCTTTCGGTCAGCGAGCAACCCGGCATCTCTCTGCTAGAGACCGATGATGACTTCACCCACATCTGGCGTAACGGACAAGAGGTCGTAGCGGTCGAAGGCGCGGCTGGCGGCGCTATCATCCCCAGCAGCAACATCGCCTCAGGGATCAGCAGTTTCGTCTACATCCGCAACGATGGCATTATGGTCGAGATCACAGCGCAGCCCTTCCACAGCCTGCTGGGCATTGTCGGCGATGGCGACGGCGACCTCTGGTGGATCGAAGCGCCCCAGGTGATGTTGGACCACTGGCAATTGTGGTATTACGATAGCGAAGAGCGACAACTAATCCTGGCGGCGCAGTTGCCGCTTGCCCTCTTCGACAACGGCACAGCCAATCCGCTCCAGCCCACGCTGATCGATGTGCGCGCCACCGCCACTGGCTTGTCCCTGCTGATCGACACCGCTGATCTGATCAATCAACAACTCTTTACCGGCGTCTTCCGGCTGCGGCTAGAAGAAGATACGGTGAACGATGTCGAGTTATTGCTGCCGTCTGGCAGCTACCGCGGTCCGTTGCGGATCAGCCCCAACGGCGAGCGTCTGGCCTACTTCGTCTTTGATCCTGAGTATCCCAGCCTCACGGCAGGCTTTATCCAACCGCCCAATCAGCTTTGGGTGCTGCCCCTGCCCCCCATTGAGGATGAGGTTGAGCTTGCCGAAACTGAGGATGAGATCCTCGCAGATGAACCTGTCATGACCGAAAGCGATACGGCAGAATCGATCCCGACCGAACCCATTGAGCCAATTGAAGAAGGCGAAGGGGTAGAGGGAATCGAGGCGACTCCCGCGCAGGTCGAGGAAACAGAGAGCGATCCCAACGTGAGCGAAGCGGATGAAGCAGCGCCGATCCAGAGCGTGGAGGACGCTGAACCCGGCGCAGACGAAACGACGGAGACCGAGGCAACAGAAACTGAGGCGAATGAGGTTGAGGTCGTTGAGGCGGAAACAGGAGAGACACCTGTCGTCGAGACGCCAACCGTTGAAGCGCCCGCTGCCGAGACCGATGTTGCCGAAACCGACATCGTTGAGCCCGAGGCTGTCGAGACAGAGGCTGCTGAGGTCGAAGAAGCTGAAGTTGAGGAAATTGGACCTGCGCCAATGCTCGTCTACGCAACAGAGACCCGCTTCGAGTTCTTGCCGCCGAACCTGGCCTGGCGCTCCAACAACGAGTTGATCCTGGCGCGCAGCCGCTTCTCACCGGCGGGCGTCTTTGAACTAGAACGCTTTGGCATTGTCCACATCCTCTTAACCGAGGATGCGGAAACCGGCGAAGCAGACGCGGTGGATGTCTCGTATCTGCTGCCAGCAGGGACCTTGCTGGATGATTTCGCTGTCTGCCAACTCGACGGGGAGATTCTGGTCTCTGCCTCTGAGCAAGAGGAAGAAGGCTCGTGGCTGGGGGCCTGGCCGATCATCGATGAACCCGAACGACGCGTCGAACTGCCTTTCCGTGTGTTACGTATCCATGCCTGTTGGCAGATCCCTATTACAGAGATGGAGTAACGCGCGAACCGCATGTCGCAGTGGTCTTACTTTGCCACAGTGTCTGATTTCGTCTTTGCGGGGGCCGGTCTAGTATTGGGTACGCTGCTGCTGATCTGGTGGCGGCAGCAGAGTACCCGCTGGTATTCCGTCTTCGCGGGGACATTGTTGCTGGCGACACTGATGAATGTCGCCAGCTTTTACTTCTTTGTCATCCCGCCGCATCAGGTGAATTGCCCGGACGGTTGTCTTGGGCAAATAGGATATCCACTGCCTTTTGTTGTGATTGGGTTGAACGGTGCAACCCATCTTTACCTGTTGGATTTTATCCTCAACTTGCTGTTGATCTGGTTGTTCCTCTTTGGCTTGACTGTGTTCACTCGATTCTGCGCCGAAGCGGTGGATCTATCCACACGTACGCGCCGCTTCAAAATCGGATTCTTTACCGTCCTCTTTGTGCTGCCGCTGGCCTTGCTGCCCCGTTACTTCAACCCACCTGAACCGCCCGTCCGCGGCGAGGAATTGCGCCTGTCAGTCAACGCGCGCCGCGCCGCCGAGCTTACCTATAACGTCACCGGGCTGTGGGTGCATCGGCTGGCCTTGGAGGATATCCGCTACGTACCGATCCAGGTGCCCGATACCTTCGGCGGCGTGGATCGACCCCAAGTGCAGATCTGCTTGCGTGGTTATACCTACTTCTACATCCCCTGGCAACGCTACCGCATCACCCTGGATCGCTCCGGCGTCACCGCTCTCAATATGACGCGCCTGCCGTTGACAGGGAGTTGTTGGTGAAGACACGCAACATGCACTGCGCTTTGTATCATTCATTCCCAAATGATAGACTGAAGAACATCCACGTTCAACCATCATCATCCCCAACGCACAAAGGAACTCTGTATGGCAGAAACATTAAAAGTAGGCGTGATCGGCGTCGGCGGCATTTTGCGCACGCATATGCCCGGCTGGGCCGCCTCGGAACACGCCGAGGTGATAGCGGCCTGTGATATCAACCCGGCAGCGCTCCAGGTGTGGGCGCAAAATTACAACATCCCCAAACTGACCACTGATCCGGGGGAACTCTTCTCTGATCCCGATATCGACATCATCGATCTTTGTGTCCCCAACATGTACCATGCGCCACTCGCCATCGCTGCATTGGACGCCGGCAAGCATGTGATCTGCGAGAAGCCGCTCGCCCCCACCCCAGCCGAGATCCGCCAGATGATCGAAGCCCGCGACCGCTCGGGCAAGATGTTGATGACCGCCCAACATTTCCGATTCAAGGGGACCTCCCAGGCCATGAAGGCGGAAATCGATCTGGGCACGCTGGGCGATATCTACCACGCCCGCAGTTGGATGTTGCGCCGCAATGGACTCGTCGCCACCCCAACCTTTATCCACAAGAAGCATAGCGGCGGCGGACCCTGCATCGACATCGGTGTGCATGTCCTCGATCTCACACTCTGGCTCATGGGCAATCCGCAGCCGGTGGCGGTGAGCGGCGTCGCCAAAGCGCCGCTGGCCCATCACGAAGGCGCGTTTGCCGTCTGGCGCGGCGGCGGCTTGATCCCCCAAGATTTTGACGTGGAAGATTTCGCCGCGGCCTTTGTACGCTTCGAGAACGGCGCCACCTTGATGATCGAAGTGAGCTGGCTGCTCCACCACGACACCGACGGCGAGGACATGCAGATCTGGCTCTACGGCACCGAGGCGGGCTGTCATTGGCCGTCCGCCCACTTCCACAGCACCAACTACCAGACCAAACAGCTTTACACCAACCGTCTGCGCCTGACCAATGACGTGATGGAACCGCACGCGTTGGAGTGCGTCGCCTTTGCCCAGGCCATCGTCGACGGCGCGCCCTCTCCCGTCCCCGCCGAGCATTCGCTGCAAGTCCTCTCCATCCTCGACGGGATCTATCGGAGTCAGCGCGAGGGGCGGGAAGTTTCCATCGAGATGTAGATCAGAATTTGATCCACGAAGGCACACGAAGAAACACGAAGAAGAAAGACGAAAGAAGACAGAAGAAAGAAGCATCAAAGGGAGCATCGAAGTATGCTATTGCTCAGGGAAGAAGTCTATACGATCATCGGAGCGGCGATGGCAGTCCATACAGAATTGGGTCCCGGTTTTCTTGAAGCTGTCTTTCAAGAGGCGTTGGAGATAGAATGCCAGAGTCGCCAAATTCCCTTTGAATCGCAAAAGCCATTGCATATCTACTATAGGGGATCTCTGTTGAGCAAGAGCTATGTCGCTGACATGATCTGTTATGGTACCGTCATTGTAGAGTTGAAAGCGATGGAATCTCTAACCTCACGTGAGCAGGCACAGCTTCTGAACTACTTGAAAGCCACCGGATTACGTGTTGGTCTTCTAATCAACTTTGGCAGTGTCAGCAAATTGGAGTGGCAAAGACTGGCCAAATAGTCTGCAACTCTTGTCTTTCTCTGCCTTCGTATTTCTTCGTGTGCCTTCGTGGATCATTTTCTGTTTCTTGTAGACAAGGAGGAGTCTCACATGAACACCCCAAACTTAACCCTCTGCGCCAACTATCACTGCGTCACCGGCGAGGGGCCGCTCTGGCACGCGGACGAGAAACGCGTCTACTGGGTGGACATTCCGCCGGGCAAGATCTTCCGCTATGATCCGGCGACAGGCGCGCACGAACAGATCTTCGAAGCTGGAGAGGCCGTCGGCGGCTACACCATTCAAGCGGACGGCTCGCTGCTGCTCTTCATGGCCAAAGGACGCATCGCCCATCTGCGCGATGGGAAGCTGACCGATGTGATCCCCCATGTTGAAGAGGAGATCGATGGCCGATTCAACGATGTCATCGCCGACCCCGAAGGACGCGTCTTCTGCGGCACCATGCCCATTGGCGACCGCAACGGCAAACTCTACCGTCTCGATCCCGACGGCACGTTGACGCTGGTGATCGACGATGTGGGGCTGTCCAACGGCATGGGTTTCAGCGCCGATCTCACCACCTTCTATCACACCGACACCAAACGGCGGACCATCACTCGCTTCGACTATGATCGGGCGACCGGGGAAATTTCCAATCCGCGGGTCATCGTGCGCGAGGAGCGGCCTGAGTACGGCAAAACCGATGGCATGGCCGTGGACGCCGACGACAATCTCTGGTCCGCGCGCTGGGATGGCTATCGGCTGGTGAAGCACACCCCCGACGGCGCAGAACTGGACGTGGTGATCTTCCCCACCAAGAAGGTCTCTAGCCTCACCTTCGGCGGCGACGACTACACCGATGTCTACGTCACCACCGCTGGCGGCCACGACACCGCCGAAAACGGCGAAACCGCCGGCGCGCTCTACCATCTCAAATTAGACGTGAAGGGGAAGCCGCCGTTCCGGTCTAAAATCCAAGTGATCAGCGAACAGTAAACAGTGAGCAGTCCTATTTACTCTCAAGTCCTTGTGAAGGAACCCGATTGAATCATGGCTGCTGGCAAACGCACTGCCCAGGTTGCCCAAAGGCTTACTGAATCTTTGATTGGACAGCCATACCGGGTCCTCTACGACCACGGCCCGTCAGCAGAAGCAGTTGGTCGGATCGTATCTTGGTACGGAGATAGTCAAAACCATGAGCGACAACTTTCATTCATCGATATTGCCGTTGTAAGGGCAGACACAGACGAAATCTGCCTATTGATCGAAGTGGAAGAGACCACTAACAAACCCAAGGTGCTGCTGGGTGATGTATTGAGTACCCTGCTAGGTGAGTCTATTTCCTTTCGAAGTAAACCGCTACGTATCAGCGAAAGAACGGTCTTGGTGGTGGCGATGCACAGCGCACAGCCGCACCCTGAACGGTTGGCGTATCTTGATAAACAGATCGCTCAGATACAGCCCCACCTGGAAACAGGCAATGCGCGGATTGGCCAAGTTCGTTTGCTGGAGTGGTGCAGCGAAACAGATTTACACGAGCAGATTTCTCAAATTCTGCAACAGATAGTGGATAACAGGGTAACCTTATCAACGAAAGGCTAAGGTATGGAAGGTCGTTCGGCTCTGAAAATTACTGATATCAAAATTGTCCGTCTTAAGACGGTGAAAGAGTTAGGCTTCATCGAACCGGCCTGGGACAAAGGCGGCAGGATGCCTTTCAGCGTGGGCGGCGTGCCCATTGTCGAGATCCACACTGACGCCGGGCTGGTGGGGATCGGCCCCGGCGTGGAGGAAAGCCAGATCGGGCGCGCCCGCGAGATCCTCGTCGGGCAAGATCCCTTTGACATGGAACGCCACGAAGCGGTAATGCGCTACTACATCGGTGGCGACCATTACCGGGGACGCGCCGGCCTCGACATTGCCCTCTGGGATCTCATCGGCAAGATCAGCGGGCAGCCGCTCTACAAGATCTGGGGTGGGGCGAAGGACAAAGTCCCCGCCTATGCCAGCATGGTGCGCCTCTCCACCATTGAGGAACGCGTGGAACTGGCGACCCGTCTCGTCGCCGAAGGGTGGAAAGCGATCAAGTTGCGCCTTCACTACGAAACCATAGGCGAGGACATCGAACTGGTTGAGCGCGTGCGCGAAGCCGTGGGCGACCGCATGGAGATCATGGTGGACGCCAATCAGGCCCAGTCGAGCGGCAACTGGCAACCCGGCCTGCACTGGGATTTCCGCCGCGCCGTGGAGACCGCGCGCGAACTCCAGCGTTTAAACGTCTACTGGCTGGAAGAGCCGCTGCCCCGCTACTACTTCGATCAACTGGCCCGGCTGGGTGAAAAGGTGGAAATGCCCATCGCCGGCGGTGAAAACAACCCCGGCATCCATGAATTCGTGCAAATGCTGGAAAAGAACGTCTACGGCATCCTCCAACCCGAAGGGATGGTGCTGGGTGGTATGACGCCGGTGCGTCGGGTGGCGATCCTGGCCGACGCCTATGGCAAGAAGGTCGTCCCCCATCACGGCGGACGTGGCCTGGGAACCGTCGCCCATCTGCACATGGTCTGCGCCCTGGCCAACGCACCCTACCTGGAACTCCTCCACGATCCGCCCATCGGCGAGTATCAACACGGCTGGTCCATGTTCACCGAGCCGCCGGTTGTGGACAGCGAAGGCTACGTCGCCGCGCCGCAGAAACCGGGGCTGGGGGTGGAGATCAATCCGGATTGGATTGAGTGAGGAAAAAATGAGTACTGAATGATGAGTGGGTAGAGCTTCAACGAGAACAAAAGACTCTTTACCTGTTGAGTTCCTCAACCTGATTTACTCATTATTCATTACTCATTTGCCGGACCCATCAGCTACTTTCAACAAGATTATGTCCCAAACCACGACTCGCTATCTAGCCCATCTCACCTGGCCAGAGATAGCCGCGCTGGACAAGGAAGAGGGCGTGGTGATCTTGCCCATCGGTGCGGTGGAGCAGCATGGACCTCATCTGCCCACGCTCACCGATACACTGATCGTCACCCATCTGCTCGACGTAGCGCTGGCGCGGCTCCCCGCGGAGGTGCGCGCCTGGGCGCTGCCCTCGCTCAACTACGGCAAGAGCAACGAACACAGCGGCTTTCCTGGCACGGTCAGCCTCTCCAATGCCACGCTCAACGCCGTGCTCCACGACATCGCCGGGAGCGTGGCATCGGCGGGCTTTCGACGGCTGGCGCTGATCAACGGGCACGGCGGCAACGTGGCCGTGCTCGAAGCGGCGGCGCGCGACATCCGCGCGGCAACGGGGCTGCTCTGCTTTTGCATCCAGCCATCCTTTTTGGTGGAGCCGCCCTTCGCCATCTCGGAGCAAGAGCGGCGGCTCGGCTTCCACGCCGGGGAGGTGGAGACCTCGCTGATCCTCGCCATTGCGCCCGACCTCGTCCACATGGAGCGGGCGCTGGCCCACTATGCCCGTTTCCCCGACACGGGCACGCCTCTCTTTTTCTTCGGCCCGACCATGACGGCCTGGCTCAGCCGCGATTGGAGCGAAAGCGGCGTCTTTGGCGACGCGACACTGGGCACAGCCGAAAAAGGAAGTGCGCTGATCGAATCCGCGGCGGATCGGCTGGCGACGCTGCTCACAGCGATTAGCCGCTTTGAACTGCCGGCGCGCACGAAAGGAAGTTGACGCCGATGGATTGGATCTTGCGCAATGCCCGCATCAGAGACGATGCCGATCTCGTCGATATTGCCATCACCAACGGCGTGATCGCCGCCGTGGGATCGACGCTTCCACAGCGGGCGGATCAGGAATGGGATCTGGCCGGGCGGGCCGTGATCCCCGGCCTGATCGACGCCCATACCCATCTCGACAAAAGCTATCTGGCCGCAGCCAACCAGAGCGGCACGCTCATGGAGGCCATTGAAGTTTGGCGGCGCGTGAAGCAAAATCGATCCGCGGCGGAGTTTGAATGGTCGGCGCGGCGGGCGCTGAAAAGCGCCATCGCCCACGGCGTCACCGCCATGCGCTCCCATATTGACACCGAACATCGGGGCGATCTCGTAGCTGTGGAAGCATTGCTGACTCTGCGCGAGGAGATGAAGGATCGCATCGACCTGCAATTGGTGGCGTTGGGCTTCCCCGGCAACGGCGCTGAGGCCGACGAAACCATAGAAAGCGCGCTGCGCCTGGGCGTCGATCTGATCGGCGGCGCGCCCGCCATCACCCCGGATCCGACGGCGACGGTGGACGCCGCCTTCGCCCTGGCCGAACGCTTTGGCAAGCCCATCGATCTCCACATCGACGAGACCGAAGATGCGCAGATGCGCACGCTATCCACGTTGGCGGATCGCACACTGGCCCACGGCATGGAAGGGCAGGTGACGGCGGGCCACTGCTGTTCGCTGGCCTTTATGGACGATGCGAGCGCCGTCGCCGTCATTGATCAGGTGGCTAGGGCGCAGATCCATGTGATCACCCTGCCGCTCTGCAATCTCGTCCTCATGGGGCGAAACATGCGCCCCACGCCCCGCGGCGTCACCCGTGTGGGGGAACTGCTGGCCCGCGGCGTCAACGTCTGCGCCGCGTCCGACAATGTGCAAGATCCCTTCAATCCGTTCGGTAGCTATGATCTGCTGCAAACGGCCAGCCTCAACGCCGCCCTCAACCACATGACCGGCGAATCCCAACTTTACGACTCTTTGAGCATGGTCACCACCCGCCCAGCGCGTCTCCTCGGTCTGCCCGATGACGGTATCCGTGTCGGCGCGCCCGCCGATCTCGTGATCCTCGACGCCGAGCGCGTCCTCGACGCCGTCACCGCGCCGCCGATCCGCCTCGCCACCTTCAAGCGCGGACGACGCATCGTGCGGACGGAGATATCGGTGATTGGTGATTGGTGACTGGGGACTGGGGATTAGGGACTGGGGATCGGGAATTGTGTTCGTCCGCCGTCCGTCCATCACACGCAACACGAATCACGCAACACGTTGAAAGGAATCTCCCACCCATGGATCTCATTCTGCGCCGCGCTCGCTTACAAAGCGGGGATGTTGTCGACATCGGCGTGATGGACGGGCGCATTGTGGCGCTGGAAACAGGGATCAGCGCGACCGCGGCCCAGGAACTCGACGCCGGGGAACGGTTGACGCTGCCCGCTTTTGTCAACGGACAGCTTCACGCCTGCAAATCGTTCTGGCGGCGACTGCTCCACACGCTGCCCGATGCCGTCCGTGCGTTGCCCCGCTTTGAAGCGGCGGCGTATGTAAAGCGACTCTACACGGTTGAGGATGTCTTCGCCCGCGTGGACGAAACCATGCGGCTGGCGATCCTCAACGGAACCTGCGCCATCCGCCTCTTCGCCGATGTGGACGCCGATTCGGGGTTGACCGCGCTGGAGGGATTGCTGCGCATCCGCGAGAAGTACAGCCCGCTGATGACAGTACAGATCGTCGCCTTTCCACAGGATGGCTTCGCCGCGCCTGGCACCGAATCGCTCATGCGCCAGGCGTTGGAAATGGGCGCGGATGTGGTGGGCGGCATCCCCTGGATTGAAGACCCGGCAGAAGCGCAGCGCCGCCACACCGATGCATGTTTCGCCCTGGCTCAGGCGTATGACCGCGATCTGCACTTTGTCTGCGACGATGTGGCCGATCCCCAAAGCCGCTCGCTGGCGTACGTGGCGCAACAGACCCTGGCCCACAATTTCCACGGGCGGGTCAGCGCCACCCAATGCGCCGCCCTCGCCTTTTATCCCGACGACTACGCCGCAAAAGTGATCGACACCGTCGCCGCGGCGGGGATGACCATCTTCAGCAACAGCCACGTCTCGCTGATCGCCACCGACTTCCCGCCGCAGCAGCCCTGGCCGCGCGGCATCACCCGTGTGCGCCAACTGCTCGATAGAGGCGTGCCCGTGGCCTGCGCCCAGGACGACATCGATAACTGGTTTTATCCCTTTGGCCGCAACGATCTGTTGGAAGTGGCGCAGTTCATGGCGCACAACGGCCAGTTCGCCTGGAACGGTGAGGTGGATCGCGTCCTGCCCATGATCACGACGACGCCCGCCCGCGTCCTCGGTCTGGACGATTACGGGTTGCAGATCGGCGCGGCGGCCAACCTCCTCGTCCTCAACGCCGCCGACTGGCACGAAGCGATCCAATTTCAAGCGGACAAACGCTTCGTCATCCTACGCGGCAAGCTCGCCGCGCAGACGGAACGGCGTAACGAGATCTTCACCAATCGCCAGTGACACTATCCTCTATTGGCAAAGGAGTCGCATGATGAGAGATCGGGAACGGCTACTACGAGATCCGAATGAAGTTCTATTGCGAGAAACGGAGATCGACCTACCGCATGTCGCGCCGCTCAACAATTGGGTGCGCTCGCTGCGGAATCGGCTTGGTCCCGATGCGATTATACCCTGGTTCGATCCCAGTGACGGTGGGTGTGACGCGCAGATCCTCTGGCTCCTTCAATCGCCGGGGCCAAAAGCGACACGCGAACGGGGTGGAAGTGGCTTCATCTCGTGCAACAATAACGACATCACCGCGAAGAACACCTGGGAGACCCGCGTGGAAGCTGGTGTCCCTCGCAAAATGGTGGTTCATTGGAATGCCATCCCATACTACATCGGTACCGAGACCCAGATCCGCGCATATGACCACAACGACATCGCCGCTGTTGGTCCGCTGTTGTCAGATCTGTTGAATCTTCTCCCGCTGCTTCGCGTTGTGATCCTTGGGGGCAAGGCAGCCCAAGAGGTATGGCGGAATTACGCTCCAACAGACCAGACTTTCCACATCATCGAGTGTCCGCATCCGTCACCGTCCAATCTGAATAGACGCCCAGGCAACAGAGCGCTGATCGTTGATGCATGGCGCGAAGCGCTTCGATATGCGACGATGTAAACTTTCGCTTAACTAAACAAGTAATGAGTAGGCGGGGGATGCTCTGCCTACTCATTACTCATTACTCGTTATTCATATTTTCCCAACGGGTGGATCGTCCTATTCCGTCGGGAACGCGCCAACCTGCTGCAACAGACTTACCTGATCGAAGTACATCCAGTGGTTCACGATCTTGCCGTCGGCAATGTCGTAGGTCAGCGCCAGGACCAGGGTGACTTCGTTGCCGGTGGGGGCGATGCCCATGAGATCACCGTTGTGGACGCCCACGAACCTGGCCTGTACGAAGATCCGATCCGCCTCGGCGATCATGTCGTCGGCGAAGAGCTGATAGCCGGGGAAGGAGGCATTGAACATCTCAATGTGTTCGATCAACACCTCGTCTTCGATGAACTCCTCAATGGCGGCCTCATGGTCCTCGTTGAAGAGGGCAAAGTAGCGCGTAATCAGATCCTTGTTGGCCTCAGCCGCCGGTTCCACAGCCGTGGTCTCGACGGTGGCGGGCGTCAACATGGCCTGCCCCACACTGTACGCGCCCAAGATCGGCGCCTGACACCCCGCCAGGACGAGACTCACCACAAGCAACACGATCGCGCCCCATCCAAACATCCGTATTCGAACGACTCTGTGAAACATAGATACCTCCTTGGTAGTTTGTGGATTGGTGATTTCACCCTATCCGAAGGGTTCTATGTCTATCTTCGCAGAGCGCCGTTTCTAAAGCGCTTCTCCGCGCGTCTCGCGGCGGAGGACGGACGGCAGACCGCAGACGGCGGACGGCAGACCGCAGACCAATATCCAGTCCCCGATCCCCAGTCCCCGATCCCCAATCCCCAACTCACAAATAGCGGAGCTGCCGGGCCAGGCGGATGGCGGATTCGATCTGAGCGCGGATCGTCCCTTGTTCGCCGCGCCGCCAGGCGAGGAGAATCTCGTCAATACGGGCGGCGAGGACGTCGGGCAGACGCTGTTGATCCGCCCCGGCGAGGATGTGGAGATAGTCGATGGCGGCGCGCAGATTCTCTTCATCGCTGGCGATGTCGATCAGCGGCCAGAGCGCTGTCCACTTGAAGGGGAGGCTGGCGTGGTTGGTGGGCAACTGCTGCCAGAGGCTGAGGGCGGCGTGCCCGTACTGTTTCGCTGGGGATCGATCCCCGGCGCGCCAGGCCAGCCAGCATTCGGCGGCGCGCGCCAGGGCGATATATTCGGGCATCCCTCCACAGTTGGCTATATAGAAAGCGCGCGCCGCTAGCGCCGTCACCTTGTCCACGGCGTCGAGTTGGCGGGCAGCGATGGTCAGATAGGTCAGGCAGCGCGCCTGCAAGGAAATATCGCCCTGCTCTTCGGCCATGCGCAGCGCCGTCTGCATGTGGATCTGTGCGGCGTCGGGTTCACCGTGCCAGAGGATGAAAAAACCCAATAAGAAATGAAAACTCCGAATGGTAGAGCCGCCGCCCGCCGCATATTGGGCAGCCAATGCCGCGCTTATATCGGCGACGGCCTCGTCCGACGCCACACTGCGATTGCGCCGAAAGCTCATCAGCGCCCGGTGCTGGAAGAACAGGGCGCGCGCTTCGTAGCCACCCCACTGCTCTACGGCGGGCGCCAACTCGATCAGCAATCGGGCGCTATCGTCCACCTTGCCCAGCCAGTAGTAGACCAGATCGATCTCCAGCAGAATATGGATCCACTCCTGCCACCAGGCTGCTCCATACCATTCGGTCTTCGCGTCGCCGCCATAGAGGGGATCCCCCAGCACACTGCGAGCCATGAGATAAGCGGCCTGGGCCTCCCCATACCGGTGCTGCTGCCGCCAGACATTGCCGAGCTTGCGGTGTAGACGCGCCCGATCGATACCCTGCGCCAGGGGGATGGCCTGCTGATAAATGGCCGTGGATTCCTCAGTCTGGCTTGTCAAAAAGAGCAGATCGCCCAACTTCTCATAGATCGCCAACGCATCGACCGGGGAGCGCGCAGACTCCTTTTCCAGCAGGGACAGGGCGCGTCGATAGTTGCGGATGGCGTCGGCGTTGGCGTAGAGGCGCTGCGCAGATTCGGCAGCCTGTTGATAATAATGGATCGCTTTCGGAATGTCCCCAGCCGATTCATAGTGGATGGCGATCTGCCCGCTGATCCTGTCATAGCCCTGATCGGCGTCGGCAACCCCTGGGTTTCCTCTTTCAAGAGCGACGGCGACGCGGCGATGCAGCAGATGACGGTGGGCCTCGCTCATGCTCTGGTAAGCGACTTCGCGCAGTTTGTCGTGGCTGAAATCGTAGCTGTCGTTCCCCTTTTCACGCAGGATATGCCGTTGCCAGAGTTCGTCCAAATGGTGGACGAAGTCATCTTCGTGCAGATCGCTTGCCGCTGCCAGCACCGCCGATGTGAACTCGCGCCCCAGGGTAGCGGCCAGGCTGACAAGTTCGCGCGCACCCGACGAGAGATGGAGAAGCCGGGTATGGATCACCTTGTGGACCTTGGGCGGCAGATCGCCAGCGTTGACGAAGGACGCAGATTCCGAAGATGGCGCGGATAGCCTCCCCCTATTGGCGCGCACCATTTCGACGACAAAGAGTGGATTGCCCTCAGTCTCACGGTGAAGCTGCGCTGCCTCCTCTGCGGGCAGCGAATAGCCCGCCACCGCTGACCCAACCCTGGCCGTGTCCGCGGCATTTAGTCGCCCCAATACGATCTCCGTCAATCGGCTGTCCCGATCCAGCGCGGTGAGCAGCGCGTTGACCGGGTGATCGGCGGTCACTTCCTCGCTGCGCATGGCTACCAAGAGCAACAGCGGCGCTTGTAGATCGTAGCGCAGCAGATAGTGGAGCCAATCCAGCATGTCGGGATCGCACCACTGGAGATCGTCGAGAAACAAGAGCAGCGGCTCACCGCGGTGGAGCAGCGCACGCGCCAGCGCCTCGAAGAATCGCTGGCGCTGCCATCCCTCATTCAGCGGCGATGGCGGCGGCAATTGGGGATAGGTGACCAGCAACTCGGGTAGCAAGCGCGCCGTCTCGCCCAGCCATACAGCGTCGAGCGACGGCAGCGCTTGGCGGATCGTCGGCGATCTCAGCCATGCGACCATCGGCGCGTAGGCCAGCGCGCCTTCGGCGGCGTAGCAGTGCGCAACGGCCACGGCGAATCCCTGCCGTTCGACCCAGGGGATCAGCTCCTCGGCCAGGCGAGTCTTGCCGATCCCCGCTTCACCGGCCAGGACCACCGTCTGGGCGCGACCATTCGAAGCGTTGCGCCAGGCGCGCTGCAATACTCTCCATTCGTCTTCGCGCCCGATCAGAGGTAGATCCCCTGCCACTGTGGACGGGGGCGGTGGCGCTTCCATATGCCACAGCCGTTCATAGATCGCTTGTGTAGCCGGACCCGGCTGCACGCCGAGTTCCCGTTGCAGCGTCGTTTCACAGGTGTGGTAGACGCGCAGCGCCGCGGCCTGATCCCCTTTGAGGGTGTAGAAATAGATGAGCCGCCGGTACGCCGACTCGTTCAGCCGATCAAGTTGCAGCCACCGTTGTCCATACTCGACGGCGCGGCCATAGTCGCGCCGTTCCTCAAGCAGATCGAGCAACTGCTCAAAGACGCGCATGGCGATCTGCTGTAACCGACTGCGGATGGGCTGGATCCAATCGTCGTAGCAACTGGGCAAGAGATCGCCTTGATAGAGCGCTGCCGCTTCCTCAAGACTGGGCAGATCATTGCTGTGGACGGCCAGGCTCTCGAAACGGGCAATATCCAGGCTAAAGGCGAGATCGTCGCGCCATTGGATCATCTGTGCGTCGGCATCTATGTAAGGATCGATTTGGGGCAGGGTGCGACGCAGTTTGTAAAGCAGATTGCGCAGATTGCTCAACGCCTGGGTCTCGTCGGTGTCGGGCCAGAAGAGGAAGGCCAGGTGCTGGCGCGATGACGGGGATTGGCGGTGCAAGAGTAGATAGGCCAACAGCGCTTGCAGACGCGCCCCGGCCAGGATCACAGGTCGCTCCCCAACTGCGAGCATGAACCCTCCGAAGAGCCGGATATGGAGTTGAGCATCCTCGGCAACGGGTGAGCGTTCTTTGCTGTTGCTCGATTCTGTGGGGTGGGCGAGCGTAGAAGTTTGTTCCTCTGGCGGCAGAGCGGAGATGGCGATCTTTGGCAGCGCGCCTGTGTGAATCGCCTGATACAGATCTGTCATCGCCAGCGCGGGGACGCTGCCGATCTCCTGGTTGATCAGGTGCGCAGAATGTTCGTATTGGCGGTATGCGGCGTCATGTTGACCCGTCTGCACATAGAACTCGATCAACCGACGTTGCGCCATTTCAGAGAGTGGATCGATCCTCACCCAGCGTCGCGCCTGCCGGATCGCGGCTATGAAATTGCCTCGGCTGGCATAGTCTGCGCTCAACTGATCCAGCGCTATACACAGATCCTGGCGCAGATCCGTCTCGGTTGCGCGCTGCCATTCATCAAACTCTGGGCTATCCGGCAGGGAAAAGCCACTCAAAAAATCCCCACGATAGAGGGCAACCGCCTCGTCGAGCAAGGCCAATCTATCGCTGCTGTTGAGGCCGGTGGTCAACAGATGACGAAAGCGTGCAACATCAACCCAAAGATTTTCCACAGGGGGAAGCGCAATCGAGTCGGAAATCGAGAGCCAACGATGTTGCAGGGAACCATGCAGTGAGGAAAGGACACGGCGCAAGCTGGCGCGCGCATGATCTTGATCCGATTCGGGCCAGAGCAACGCCGCCAGCAGATCGCGGCGATGGGGTCGCCCATCCACTGCCAGATAGGCCAGGAGTGCAAGCGCCTTCTGTCGCTCAACACAGAGGGGGTTGCCATCCAACTCAATTCGAGGAGCGCCGAACAGAGTCAAAGCCAGCCCAGGCATGAAAACCTCCTGCGCCTATTATCGCGCAGCCACCCACGTTGATCAATGGTTACCGGAATGAATATTCTACAAATTCATGTACGTTACCTCGTTTTGTGATGAATGTAGGGTTGTTCGCCCAGCGCCCGATCCTCAGACTCTCCGCTGTCTAAAGCAGAAAGCGCCAGTAGTTTCCCCGATCCACCTGCTCTACGCTGCTGCCAGGATAGGTCTCAATGAACTCCTGGGGCGCTTTGGTCTGGCGATTGGGGTTCCACTTGAACTCAAAACCGGTCAGAATGCCATCCTGCTCTTCCAGATAGTCTATCTCTTTCTTATCATAGGTGCGCCAGAAATAGCGGTTGGCGGACTGGCCGGCGTACTGCGCCCGCTTGATACGCTCGTTGATACAGAAGTTCTCCCAGAGCGCACCCACATCTGTGCGCAGCGCCAGCGGCGCGAACGCCTGGAGCAAGGCATTGCGTACGCCCACATCGTAGAAATAGATCTTCTGGGTCTTGGCGACCTCCTTGCGCAGATTTCGGCTGAAACCGCTCAGCGTGTGGACCACAAACGATTGCTCCAGCACGTCGATATAGGAGATGACTGTTTTACGGTCAATGCCCAGTTGCGCCCCCAGTTCCGGGTAAGAGACTTCGTTGCCCACTTGAAGCGCCAGCAAACGCAGCAAATTGCTGACCAGGGTTGAGCGCTTGACGCCGAGGTACATGAGTACATCTTTGTAGAGATAGTTGGAGACCAGCTCCTGTAACTCAAAACGGGCTTCTTCTTCTGGCAGGTCGAGGATGCTGGGATAGAGGCCAAAGCGCAGCAGGTTCTCCAAACGAGGTTCGAGGACGCTGTACCCCCCGTTGCCCACTATCTCCTGTAAGCAGATGGGATAGAGATAGAAAGGATAGACCCGCCCGGTGAGCGCCTCGCCAGTGCGGTTGAGGAGATCAAAGGAGGAGGAGCCGGTGGCGATAATCTGCATCTCTGGATAGGTATCCGCCAGAATCTTGAGCATCCGCCCGGCTTCGGGAATGTTCTGTGCTTCATCCAGCACCACCAGATCGTACTCCCCAATGAAGGCTTTGAGCGACTCTGCCTCCAGAGTGGCAAGGCCCGTTTGTATAGATTGAAGGTCGCAGTTGAGATAGCGCGTCCGTTTGTGGGCGGCGTATTTGTCCAAAATCTTTTTGACCAGCGTGGTCTTGCCCACACGCCGCGCACCCAGAATGGTCACGACGCGTCCACGGAAGAGATAGCGCTCCACGCGTGCCTCAAGCAAGCGGTCCAGCATCAAAGCCTCCTTGTCCCTAAAACAGCTTATCCGTTCGTAATTCCCTCAATTACAATAAATTACGGGAATTGATTCCCGTAATTTATTGTAATTGAGGGAGTTTTTTAGGGCAAGACAGGGAATAGAATTTCCACCGAAATAGATACTCTATCCGCTGGCAATTCCAATCGAACGCAGGCTGGGACGAACTTGGGATGATCCTGTCACGGCGGCCCGTTATGCTACAGAGGAGTTACCGCAGGAATCCTGCCAGGTTCCAGAAAACTTGGCAGGTCTCGACCAATCTTATCCCTTCAAAAGGAGGCAACCATGAATCTCGTCGTAGGGGCAACTGGGATCTTAGGGCAGGAGATCTGCCGCCAATTGTGTGCTGCCGGCAAACCGTTACGGGCGCTCGTGCGCGCCAGTGCGGACCCGGCCAAATTAGAGCAGTTGAGCCAATGGGGTGCAACCCTCGTCTACGGGGATCTGCGCAATCGCCCTTCGCTTGATCTGGCCTGTCGCGGCGTGGATGCTGTGATCGTCACAGTCTCGGCCATGCCGTTTTCGTACAAACCAGGCGAAAACAACATCCAAAATGTGGATGTGCAAGGGATGTACGATCTCGTCGACGCGGCAAAAGCGGCGGGTGTACACCACTTCGTCTACACCTCGGCCACCGGCAACATCCAACTCGATGCGCCGCTGCCCAACGCCAAGCGCGCCGTGGAAAGATATCTGCGCGCCAGCGGGATGATCTACACCATCCTCCGCCCAGGCTACTTTATGGAAGTCTGGCTCAGCCCGGCGGTCGGCTTTGACGCCGCTCACGCCAAAGCCACCATCTACGGTGACGGCACAAAACCGCTGTCGTGGATCGCCGTGCCCGACATTGCCCGCTTTGCCGTCGCCAGCCTGGACAATCCGGCAGCGCGCAACGCCATTATCGAGTTGGGCGGTCCCGAAGCGCTCACGCCGCTGCAAGTGGTGGAAATCTTCGAGCGGATCGGCGGACGCAAATTTGAATTACAATTCGCTCCCGCCGAAGCGCTCACCGCCCAATGGAAAGCCGCCACCGATCCCATGCAGCAGTCGTTCAGCGCCATCATGCTTGGCTACGCCGGCGGCGATCCCATTGATATGGGCAAGACGCTCAAGGCGTTCCCCATGCAGATGACGACCGTGGCCGAGTACGCCGAGCGCACGCTAAAGGCCGCGTTGCAACCGGCGTGACAGTGGGACGACCGACGGCGGACGACCGACGACGGACGCCGCCGCTGGAGACAGCCGGACAACCGACGACCATGTGGAGATAGCGTTTCAGCGAGAGACGTTATCTCCACATAGCCCGCCCCAATCCCCAGTCCCCAGTCCCCAATCACCAATCCCCAGTCCCCTCTCCCTGCCCACAAGCACAGGATCGATCTACCCGCCTGGCGGTGGTTGCACAGCGACCAATGTTATAATAATGAAAAGACCTGTCAGGATTGGATTTCCCTATCCCCGATTGTGAACAGCCGGAACTGGCGATGCCCGAATTTTTCAACGTAAAAACACCACCTGATGCCTGGAAGTTGTTCGAGACACATTTTACGCCGCGCCTGCAAAAGGAGCGCGTGCCCACCTTCGCCGCATTGGATCGCGTCCTCGCCGAAGATCTGACTTCCGCACAAGATCTGCCCGAATTCCCCCGCTCGACAGTCGATGGCTACGCCGTCAACGCCGCCGATACCTATGGCGCATCGGCCACGTTGCCCGCCTTCCTCACCCTCATTGGGGAAGTGTCCATGGGCCAGCCCAGCACCATTGAGGTAGGGATGGGCGAAGCTGCGCTCGTCCACACGGGCGGTATGATCCCCGATGGGGCCAACAGCGTGGTGATGATCGAACAGACGCAAGGGGTGGACGCGGCCAGCATCGAAGTGTTGAAGCCGGTGGCCGAAGGCGAAAATGTGATCCAGATCGGCGAGGATATCCGCCGCGGCGATCCCATCCTGGTCGCGGGGACGATGCTGCGCCCACAGGAGATCGGCGGGCTGTTGGCGCTGGGCATCACCGAGGTGACGGTGGCGAAGCCGCCGCGTGTCGCCATCCTCTCCACCGGCGATGAAGTCGTGCCGCCCGATCAACCGCCGATGCCGGGGCAGGTGCGCGACATCAACTCGTACACATTGGCCGCCCTCACCCGCCGCGCCGGTGGGGAACCCGTGTTGGGCGGCATCATCCCCGATGATCGGGACGCGCTCACCGCTGCCGTCGCCAAAGCCCACAGCGAAGCTGAGATCGTCGTCCTCTCCGCGGGGAGTTCGGTCAGCTATCGCGATCTGAGCGTCGAGGTCATTGATGCGTTGGGCAAACCCGGCGTCCTCGTCCACGGGTTGAGTGTGCGCCCCGGCAAGCCGACGATCATGGCCGTCTGTGATGGCGTCCCTGTCTTTGGGCTACCGGGCAACCCGGTCTCGGCCATGGTGATCTTCGATCTGGTGGTAGCGCCGGCGATTCGATCCTATTTGGGCGCGACCACCCAACCCAAACAACAGGTACAGGCGCGGCTTTCGCGCAACGTCGCCTCCACCACCGGCCGCGAGGATTACGTGCAGGTACGGCTGGAGGAACGAGGCGGCGAGTTGTGGGCCGTTCCTGTTTTTGGCAAATCCAACCTGATCTACACGCTCGTCCATGCCGAAGGGACGGTCAAAGTCGCGCTCGATTCTAACGGCATCCGCGAGGGAACGTGGGTGACGGTCTATCTGCATTGACGATTGACGATTGACGATTGACGATTGACGATTGACGATTGACGATTGACGATTGACGATTGACGACAGACGACGCACTCTGCGCTATCTGCTAACTGCTAATGCTACTTGCTCTCTGCACCACCGGAAACACAACCATGTCCATTCCACCCGAACGCAACATATACCTCCACGATGTGGCGCTGAGCGAGGCGCTGGAAAACTGGCATGCGGCCCTGAACGCCAACGGGCTGCTGGCGCCGCTGGGCGTGGAGACGATCTCGCTGGTCGAGGCGCTGGGACGGGTGACGGCGGAGCCGATCTGGGCGCGCATTTCGTCGCCCCATTACCACGCCTCGGCCATGGATGGCTACGCCGTGCGCGCCGTCGATACGCGCGGGGCCAGCGAAACATCCCCGCGGTTGCTGCGCATGGGGGATCAGGCCATCGCCGTGGATACGGGCGACCCGCTGCCCGCGGGCACCGACGCGGTGATCATGATCGAGGACACGCAGATCGTCGGCGACAGCATCGAAATTCTGGCGACGACAGCGCCGTGGACCCATGTGCGCCCCATGGGCGAGGATATGGTGGCGACCGAACTTGTCTTGCCCGCCCATCACCGATTGCGTCCGCAAGATTTGGGCGCGGCCGCCGGCAGCGGACACAGCACGGTGACGGTCTTTCGCCGTCCGCGCGTGGCGGTGCTGCCCACGGGGAGCGAATTGGTGCCGGTGGGCAGCGATCTCAAGCCCGGCGACATTGTGGAATACAACTCGCTCATGTTGGGCGCGCAGGCCGAGGAAGCCGGGGCCGTCGTCACCCGCTGGCCCATTATTGTGGACAATTACGCCGACATCCGGGCTGCCGTAGAAAGTGCGCTGGCCGATCACGATCTGGTGGTGATCAACGCCGGGTCGTCGGCTGGCTCCGAGGATTTCACGGCGTCGATTGTGCGCGAATTGGGCGAATTACGCGTCCACGGCATCGCCATCCGCCCCGGCCATCCCGTAGTGTTGGGCGTGGCGCAGGGGAAAGCATTGGTCGGCATCCCCGGCTATCCCGTCTCGGCGGCAATGACCTTCGATATCATCGTCAAACCCATCCTCTATCGTTGGCAGGGGATCATCCCCCCCGAACTGCCTCAGATCGAGGCGACTATCACCCGCAAGCTGGCGTCGCCCATGGGCGAGGATCATTTTGTGCGCGTCACTCTGGGCAAAGTCGGGGATCGGGTGGTGGCGACCCCGTTGGCGGGCGGCGCTGGCGTGCTTATGTCGCTGGTCAAGGCCGATGGCATCGTCACCGTTCCCCGCTTTTCCGAAGGGCATGGAGCCGGAGAACGGGTGAGCGTGGCCTTGCTGCGTCCGCCGTCGGTCATCGACAAGACCATCGTCGCCATCGGCAGCCATGACATGACGCTCGATCTGCTGGCCGAGCGTCTGCGCCGCGATCACCCGGATCGCACCCTCTCGTCGGCGCATGTGGGCAGTCTGAGCGGGCTGCTCTCTTTGCAGCGCGGCGAGGCCCACTTTGCCGGTTCGCACCTTTTGGACGAGGCGAGCGGCGAATACAACGTCGATTTCATCCGCCGCATTTTGACGCCCCACGGCGTGCGCGTGGTGCTGCTCGGCTTTGTGGATCGACAGCAGGGCTTGATCGTTCCGCGCGGCAACCCCAAACGGATCCACGGCTTGGACGATCTCGTGCGCGAGGATCTGGTCTTCGTCAACCGGCAGCGCGGCGCGGGGACGCGGGTGCTGCTCGAC
Organism: Caldilineaceae bacterium; assembly: GCA_019637695.1. Taxonomy (GTDB): domain Bacteria; phylum Chloroflexota; class Anaerolineae; order Caldilineales; family Caldilineaceae; genus RI-153. The sequence continues at coordinate 123,667 of JAHBVG010000006.1, forward strand.
TATGTGTTGAAGCAGCGCGGGATCAATCCCCGTTCCATCACCGGCTACGACCGCCAGGAGTATACCCATCTGGCCGTGGCCGCTGCCGTCAAGAGCGGCGCAGCGGATTGCGGTCTCGGCATCCTGGCCGCGGCGCGGGCGCTGGATCTCGATTTCGTGCCGCTCTTGGACGAACGCTACGATCTGATCATCCCCGTGGAGCATTTTGAGAGCGAGACGCTTTCCCCGTTGATGTCGCTCATCCGCGGCGCGGATGCCGATTTTGTGAACGCAGTGGAGCGGATGGGCGGCTACAGCGTCGCCCAAATGGGCAAAGTCCTGGCCGAGCTGTAACTCATCAGAGATCTGCAAAGTCCCGGCACTTGACGAACATTGCCAGAAAAAGTGCCAGGGACTTTGGATGTACACAGTGTAAAGGAGGATCACCATCGGCGAAATTTTCAGGGGCTTTGTCGAAGCGTTGCGACTGATCGGCGAAGGCAACCCTGCGCTTTTACAGATCGTCTGGCTGTCGCTGCAAGTGTCGGGGATCGCCCTGGTCATCAGTACAGTGCTTGGCATCCCCGTTGGGGTTATGCTGGGGTTGACGCGCTTTCCAGGGCGGCAGATCGCCGTGGCGCTAATTTATACGGGGATGGCCTTCCCGCCGGTGGTGATTGGGCTTTTTGTCTACCTCATGCTCTCGCGCAGTGGACCGCTGGGGCAGTTGGGGTGGGCGATCATCCCGGCGCTCTTTACCCCGTGGGCGATGATTGTAGCGCAGACGATCATCGCTTTTCCGCTGGTGGCGGGATTCACTATGGCCTCGGTGGGAAGCGTGGACCCGGCGTTGCGGCTACAAGTGCGGGCGCTGGGCGCGTCCCATTGGCAGACGATTGTCGCCATCCTCGATGAAGCGCGGCCCGGTGTGATCGCCGCTATCGTCGCCGGGTTCGGCGGCATTATCTCTGAAGTGGGCGCGGTGATCATGGTGGGCGGCAACATCGAAGGGCGCACACGCGTCCTCACCACCGCCATTGTGTTGGAGACGAGCAAAGGCAACTTTGAACTGGCGATTGCGCTGGGCCTGATCCTTTTGGGTATTGCCTTTGCGACAAACTTTGTGATTGTTTCATTACAGGGATCGCCCTCGCATCCATGAACGCTGAACCCATTTTTGAGGTGCGCAATGTGACCATGTCTTATGGCAAGCGTTGTGTACTCGCCATTGATGAATTCGATATTTTGAAGGGCGAGATCCTGGCGTTGGTGGGACCGAGCGGTGTGGGCAAGAGTACGCTGCTGCGCATCCTCAACTTTTTGGAGCCGCCCACCACTGGTCTCATCCGCTTTCAGGGGCGGACCTTCCAAAGCGGCCAGGATGTGCCGCTGTCTGTGCGTCGTCGCGTCACCACCGTCTTCCAAAAGCCTGTGCTCTTGCGGCGCAGCGTAGAAGCCAACGTGGCCTACGGGCTGCAGTTGCGCGGGGAACGGGTCAACGGACAGGTCCACGCTGCGCTGGAAGCAGTGGGATTGGCGGATCTGGTGAAGCAGCCGGCGCGCACCCTCTCCAGCGGCGAGGCGCAGCGATTGGCCCTGGCCCGCGCCATGATCCTGCGCCCGGATGTGCTGCTGCTCGACGAACCGACGGCCAATCTCGATCCCTACAATGTGGGGCTGATTGAAAAGATGGTGCGACAGATCAACACCGAACACGGCACGACCATTGTGCTTGTCACCCATAACGTCTTTCAGGCCAAACGGCTCGCCGGGCGCGCAGCCTTGATGCTCGATGGCCGCATTGTCGAGGCTGCGGATGTCCATCGTTTTTTTGAATCGCCGCGCGACGAACGCACATCTGCGTTTGTGCGCGGCGAAATGGTCTATTAAGGCTATCCCCGAAAATGATGATCCACGAAGCCTCACAAAGAAAGACCAGGTTGACGAAAATTACGTTCCTTGTCGTCTTTTCCTTATTGATTGCGGCCTGCCAGGGCATCCCTGCCGCGCCGCTGCAACTATCGGCGACGCCTGCCGCAATGACGGGAACTCGGCTAATCTTGGCGACGACGACCAGCACCCAGGATTCGGGGCTGCTGGACTTTCTGCTGCCCAGTTTTGAAAGTGAATTTGGGATCGACGTAGATGTGGTCGCCGTGGGAACCGGCCAGGCGCTCAAACTGGGCGAGGATGGCAACGCCGATGTGCTGCTCGTCCATGCCCGCGCCCAAGAGGACGCTTTCATGGCCGCCGGGCATGGTGTACGCCGTGAAGATGTCATGTATAATGATTTTGTGATCGTCGGTCCATCTGATGATCCCGCCGACATTGCCGGAAGCGCCAGCGCCGCCGAAGCGCTGACGAAGATCGCCGAAAACGAATCCCCCTTCGTCTCGCGCGGCGATGAATCGGGCACGCATGTGATGGAGCGGTCTCTGTGGGCCGCCGCCGGGATCGAACCCACCGGCGATTGGTACATTTCCGCCGGGCAGGGGATGGGCGCCGTGCTGACCCTGACCAATGAGCAGCAAGCCTACACTCTCAGCGACCGCGCCACCTATCTGGCGCGTACCCTGCAAGGGACCGAACTCGTCATCCTGTTTGAAGGGGACCCGGCGCTCTTCAACCCATATGGGATCATCGCCGTCAACCCGGCCAAACACGCCAACATTCAGGGCGAGTTGGCAAACCAGTTCATCGATTGGATGATCTCGCTCCCGGCCCAGGAGCAGATCGCCCAATTTGGCATAGATCGTTTTGGTCAACCGCTCTTCGTCCCCGACGCGGAGAGCTGGCGCAATCGGTAGAAGAGGGGATTGGTGAATGGTGATTAGTGACTAGGTTAGCAGGCGATTGGGCGATCCAGGGATTGACCCTCACCAATCCCTGGATCGCCCAATCGCCTAATCTCTTCCCCAATCACCAATCACCATTCACCAATCCCTAAATGTTTCAACCACTAGGAGGTAATGGAATGCCAAAAAGTTACAATGGAAAAATTTTGCATGTGGACCTCAGCGACGGGCGTTGGTGGGTCGAGGAGTTGGATGAGAAGATCTATCGGAGGTATCTGGGCGGCGGCGCGCTGGCAACCTATTTTATGCTGCGCGATATGAAGCCGGGTATCGATCCGCTAGGACCGGAAAATCTGCTCATCTTTATGACCAGTGTCATCAATGGCCTGCCCCTTTCGGGAGCCAACCGCTACACGGCGGCGGGCAAGTCTCCGTTGAGCGGCGGCTTTGGCGAAGCGGAAGCCGGCGGCTATTGGGGACCGGAGTTCAAGCGCACCGGCTTCGACGGCGCCATCATCCACGGGCGGGCGGAGAAACCGGTCTATCTCTACGTCCACGATAGCCAGTGCGAGATCCGCGACGCCAGCCATTACTGGGGCAAGCTCGCTGACGAAGTGCAAGAAGGGCTGGAAGAGGAACTGGGCGATAGCCGCATCACCGTGCTGCAAACCGGCATCGCCGGCGAAAATGGCGTCCTCTACGCCGCGATTGTCAACCAGCTTCGCCACTTCCACGGCCGCGCCGGGCTGGGCGCAGTGATGGGCAGCAAGAATCTCAAGGCCATCGTCGCCCGCGGCAAGGAACGCATCGCCGCCGAGGAACGGGAAAAGGCCAACGGCGTGCTGCAATGGTTCCGCGACAACTATGACAAAGAGAACGACCGTATGCACCTCTACGGCACGGCGGGCGGCGTCGTCGGCCTGGATCTTGACGGCATTCTCCCCACCAACAACTTCCGCAATGGCTCGTTTGAACACGCCAAAGAGATCTCCGGGCAGCGCATGGCCGAGACGATCCTCGTCAACCGCGGCACTTGCTACGCCTGTACCGTAGCCTGCAAGCGCGAAGTTGAAGTGGAATCGCGCGGCGTCTCGCCCAAGTTCGGCGGCATGGAATATGAGATCATCGGCGCGCTCGGCTCGACCTGCGGCGTGGGCGACATGGAAGCCATCGCCGAAGCCTCGCAGTGGGTCAACCGCTATGTCATCGACGGCATCTCGGCTGGCGTCTCCATTGCCTGGGCGATGGAATGCTACGAGAAGGGCATCCTCTCCCAAGAGGACACCGACGGCATCGAGCTGACCTGGGGCAACGCCGACGCCATGCTCGCCATGATCCACAAGATCGCCCGGCGCGAAGGCTTTGGCGACATCCTCGCCGATGGGGTCAAGCGCGCCGCCGAACGCGTCGGTCGCGGCTCGGAACAGTTCGCCATCCACGTCAAGGGGCAGGAATTGCCCATGCACGAGCCACGCGGCAAGGTCGCCCTGAGCCTGGCCTATGCCGTTTCGCCCACCGGCGCCGACCACATGGAAGCGATCCACGATCCATCCTTCGAGGGGCTGGGCGTGCTGGACAATGGTCTCAGCGAAGTGGGGCTGCTCGAACCGCTGGATCGCATGTACTTCGGCCCCGAAAAGGTGCGCGCCTTCTTCTATGCCCAGGCGATCTGGAGCCTCTACAACAGCGTGGGCATGTGCGACTTTGTGGGCATCCCCATTGGCGCGCTCAAGCTGACGGCGCTGCGCGATTATGTCGCCGCCGCCACCGGCTGGGACGATATGACCATGTGGGAATTGGTCAAAGTGGGCGAGCGGGCCAACACCATGTCCCGTCTCTTCAACCTGCGCGAGGGTTTCGGCATTGAGGACGATCAACTGCCGCAGCGCATGTTCGATCCACTGGAAAATGGCAAGCTCAAGGGCGTCGCCCTGGATCGCGAGGCTTTCGACCGCGCCCTGCGCCTCTACTATCAAATGGCCGGGTGGACGGCTGAAGGCGTCCCCACCGAGGCGAAGCTAGCCGAGCTGGATCTGGTTGGGGTAGACGGTCCGCGCGAGTACGCGATGGCGTAGGGTCATCTGCAAAAATAAGTGATAAAACGGACAGGCGATTGAACGGTGCTCGTTCAATCGCCTGTCCGCGTCCGATGGTGTGATGAGCATTCAAAAGCGGCGATCCGTTGTGGTGGATTGCGATGGTGAATGCGGGGTAGAGCGCGGAGCGTAGAAAACTACTTGGGATGTGCGCAGAATCCTCAGCGCTAGGTGCACGCTTTGTTGGGCATTTTTGCTGTTACCAGGCTCCTTGATAATTGCGAACCTGAACTCTCCAACCTTTATTTATGTATCCTTTGCTCTCTCTGCTTTTAGGATTTTCAATGCTTTTCTCTTTACCAAAATCAATTAACAAAGTGCCTGCAACTTCTTTCAGCGATGCTTTGCAGTATTCAGACGCAAACCTGTTGAGCAGAGAATCTTTTGTAACAAGAGTGCTTTCTGTGTTTATAGCAGTCGCAAGAATAAAAATATCGTTGATAGTATTTTTGAAATTTTCTTTAGTATTATAGCGTGAAAGAAATTCTTGGAATAAATTCAAACCCAATTCAACCGTGTTTTTATTTAGGGGCAAACAGGTGATATTTTGATTTAGAAGAAACCCGAATCTATCCATAATGATTTTTCTTTTTTCTTTTTCTAAAAACTGTATTGAAGCCGTAAAAACCTGCTTGGCTTTTAAGTTTATTGTTTCTGAGACTGCCAAATTTCCAAACTCAATCATGGATGGGTAATCATTCCCAAATTCTAAAATAATTTGGTCGGTACTACCTTTCGGAAACGGATGGTCACGTTTGGGAAAGTCCAAACTACCTTCTGAAAGATGATTTACCGCCTTCGGCATGGGAATATAATAATTCGCTTTTGTGCGTTCTGAGCCTTGCACCAATAAAAATTCTTTTGCGGTGACAGATGATATGCTTTGTCGCATAACCTGTCCTTCGTAAGCGCCTTTGAAAGAATAAGAGATAATCTGGGTGTCAAGAAGATTCATAAAATACTTTTTTTGGCTATCGGGAAATGTCCAAACCATTATTATACGGAATCACTCCGCATAACACCCCAAATTGGTAGTTGATTCCGGAAATACTTCCGTGTCCGCCTATATCTCCGAACAGCTACTCTCTCTGCGAGAGCCGGATGCGCTTGCCATCCACAACGGCGACGATCTCCAGTTCACCGCCCAGCGCCGTCACATAGCGTCGCAGTGTGGAGAGGCGATAATCCTCTCGGCGTGCTAATTACGATTCGTCCAAAAAAGCATGGTAACTATTTGACCATTACTTAGCCTTTTCCCAACCGTTTGGCGAAATAATCGATGGTCGGCTCTAGACCGGCGTCAAGGCTTACCTTCGGCTCCCAGCCGAGGACGCGCCGCGCCTTAGAAATATCGGGCTGGCGTTGCTGTGGATCGTCCTTGGGCAGGGGCTTGGAGATGATGCCGCCCGCATTGCCGATCATGGCATTAATGCGCTCGGCAAACTGTAAGATCGTCATCTCGACCGGGTTGCCGATATTAACCGGATCGGTCTCGTTGCTCATGAGCAGCCGGTAGATGCCATCCACCAGGTCGGAGACGTAGCAGAACGAGCGCGTCTGGTTGCCTTCCCCATAGACGGTGAGCGGTTCGCCGTTCAGCGCCTGTTTGATGAAGTTGGGCACCACGCGGCCATCGTTGATGCGCATACGCGGCCCGTAGGTGTTGAAGATGCGCACAATGCGCGTCTCCACGCCGTGGGCGCGGTGATAGGCCATGGTCATGGCTTCGGCGAAGCGTTTGGCCTCGTCATAGACGCCACGTGGACCTATCGGGTTGACATTACCCCAATACTCTTCCTTCTGCGGGTGGATCAGCGGATCGCCGTAGATCTCGCTGGTGCTGGCAAGGAGAAAGCGCGCCTTCTTTGCCCAT
>JAHBVG010000060.1 GCA_019637695.1 Caldilineaceae bacterium
TTGCGTTGATACACTTCCTTTGACGATGACGCTCGCTGACACAACGCAGCATTGGGCGCGCGACTTCTCAGTTTATCATCTTGTCGAAAAACGGTCAAAATTCGACTGTCGGTTTTTTTATTCATGTTTTGGAGAGAGGCCTGGGAATGTTTCAAAATCTATGAAAAGCAACGACGGACGCCACTTGAAGAGCGTCCGCCGTTGCTTTCGAGTGGCTGTACCGCTGTCTCTCTTACCCGCTGGTCATATCCTTCTTGATTTCGTCCAATGTCTCTTGCTCGGTCTCGCTTGCTTTCTCGCGGATCTGTGGAGCAGTAATAGCTGTGGTGACATATTTGCCCTGCGCATTTACCGCTTCGTCATCTTCCACCTCTTCAGCGCCAAGATGTGCGTTGGGATTTTCTGCCGTCCCCGGCTTCTGTTCGCTATGACGAGGCTCTATATTTTCATTGAAATGACGGCCCTCAGGTTCGTCTTCAAGAATATTGTCTGCGCTGGTATCATAGCGATTGCGCGCTGCCCTCTTCTCCTCTGGGAGATTCTTACGGTTCTCTTTGTCCATGAAAACCATCCTTTCTTGTTGGGGGTACAGATCGGATCGGTGCTGCGCTCTTAAGGATCGGGCAAGAAGAGAGGGGAGGAATGTGAGCGATATTCCACTTTGCAATTTGGATAGGTGAAGTGGTGGCCAATATTATATATCTATCATTTCCCATCTGTGCTATAATCGCTCCACTTTTGTTGATTGCGGACATGCGATGCTGTAGGGGCAACAGGGAGAGCTATGTCTATTATCGTTAAAGGCGCGGGCACGCTCAAACAACACCTATCGTCCGGCGCGGCTGTGGAGGATGTCGCCACCGTGGGCCAGGCCATCGAACAGTTGGCCCTGCCCCCTGTCGGGTCCATGCTCATGCTGGTCAACGGGCAGATGGCGCATTGGCAGACCCCGTTAGAGGACGGCGACACTCTGGAACTCATCCCCGCCATCTGCGGCGGTTCATAACGGTTCTTCCCAGGATTTTTTGATCCACGAAGCCACACAAAGGAACACAAAGCTTTTCTCTGGTCTTCGTGTCACTTCGTGCGCCTTCGTGGATTATTTGCTGGATAGTGTTCATGACCGTTCCGGGCACAATCACCAGTGAAAAATGGACAATGGCAAGGTGACAGCCAGTCCCCGATCCCCAGTCCCCAGTCCCTATTTTCAACTCAGAGACCTATTCTCTTTATCTTGTATTCAAAACGGAGGAACTTCATGGCAGTTGGCGGTGTTTGGGGCAAGTTGTTACATGTGGATTTGACAGAGGGTCGTCACTGGATTGAGGAGCCAGGGGACGAGATTTACCTGAAATTGCTGGGCGGGCGCGGGCTGGTGGCCTATTTACTCTTGCGCGATCTGCCCGTAGGGATCGATCCCCTGGGGCCGGAGAATTTGCTGATCTTCGCGCCGGGCATCCTGCAAGGATCGAATCTCCCCGGCGCGGGTCGCCACGGCGTGGGGGCCAAGAGTCCGCTCACCGGCACCATTGCCAGCGCAGAAGCAGGCGGCTGGTGGGGTCACGAATTCAAGCGCACCGGCTACGATGCGCTCATCGTGCATGGCAAGGCGGAGAAACCTGTCTACCTCTGGATCAAAGATGGCGCGGTGGAGATTCGCGACGCTGGCCATCTGTGGGGCAAGGACACCGCCGACGTGGAATGGGCCCTGCAGGCGGAACTGAACGACAAGCGCATCCGCGTGGCCCAGTGCGGCATCGCCGGCGAGAACGGCGTCCTCTTCGCCAACATTGTCAACGACATCAACCGCGCCGCCGGTCGCGGCGGGCTGGGCGCGGTAATGGGCAGCAAGAATCTGCGCGCCATCGCGGTGCGCGGCAATTTGAACATCCCCGTCAGCGAGCGCAAACGGGTGACGGTCGTCTCCAAATGGCTGGGCGACAACTACAAGACCAAAGCCGCCAGCTTCGTCGCTATCGGCACACCGGGTAACGTGAATTCCCTGGCCCCGGCCAGCGCGCTGCCCACTCTCAATTTCCAAGATCCCTTCTTCCCCCAACACAAGAGCATCAGCGGACAGTTGATGCAAGAGACGATCCTGATTGGGCGGGATACCTGCCAGGCCTGCCCCATCAGTTGCAAACAGGTGGTGGAATACGAGGATAAAGAATATCCAGAGAACCCCTATCTGCGCTCGGATTTTCTGCACAAGCTCACAATTTCCAAAGAGTACGGTGGGCCGGAATATGAATCCATCGCCGCGCTGGGCAGCGCCTGCGGCGTGGACGACTTCATCGCCATCGCCAAAGCCAACGAGCATACAGCGCGCTGGGCCATGGACTCGATCAGCCTGGGCATGACCATCGCCTTTGTCATGGAATGTGTAGAGCGGGGGCTGCTGACCGCCGAACAGACTGGCGGCTTCCTGCCCCGCTTTGGCAGCGCCGCCGACATGCTGCAAGCCGTGGAGATGATCGCCCGCGGCGAGGGCTTCGGTGTGCAGATGGGCCAGGGGTCCAAACGGCTGGCCGCATGGATCGGCGGCGACGCTGCGGAATCGCTGGTCGAGGTCAAGGGCCAGGAGTTGCCCATGCACGAACCCCGCGCCAAGCACGCGCTGGGCATCGGTTATGCCGTGGCCCCGGTGGGCGCAGATCATATGATGAATATGCACGATACTGGTTTTGCCCAGCCCGGCGACGGCATTGAGCGGGTGGCCGAGATCAAGCGCTTTGAACCCATGCCCTTCAACTATCTGGGCGACGAGAAAATGGACCTCTTTTACCACGAGGTGAACCGTAAACACATGCTGGACAGCGCAGTGATCTGCCACTTCCTGCCCTACTATCCCAGCCATGTGGCCGAGGTGCTGTCCGGCGTCACCGGCCACGAGTACACGCCGCAGGAGTTGCTGGCCGTGGGCGAACGGGCGCAGACCCTGAGCCGCCTCTTCAATTTGCGCGAAGGCTTCTCGGCAGAGGATGATCGCCTGCCGCGCCGGGTGATGAAAGCCTTTGTAGAAGGACCGCTGGCCGGCGTGGAGATCACCCAGGAGGCATTCCTCCATGCGCGCAACCACTGGTACAGTCTCATGGGCTGGACGGCGGAGGGCGTCCCTACGGCGGAACGCTTGCAGACACTCGGCCTCAGCGAGATGTTAGAGGGTACTGAGTTGATGGTTGCTACAGATTTGTGAGGAGTGATACGGAGAATGGTAGAGCACAACCAACCCCCTGGTACGGTGGCCGAGGATTCGCCTATCTTGTTCGTTGTGGACACCGATCAGGAGGCGCGGCTTGCGCTTGAATCGGTCTTAGCCCGTCGCTTTACCCCCGACTATCGTGTGGTAACAGCCGACTCCCCCCAGTCTGGGCTTGAGATCCTGTCGGATCTGGCTCAGCAGGGCAACGAGGTAGCGCTTGTGGCCGTCGACCTCGGATTGGCTGGGATGGAAACCGTTGAATTTCTGGATCGCGCACGTGCCCTGCACCGGCGCGCTGTACGAGCGCTGCTTGTAACAATGGACAGGCGCGGCACGCGCATCCCATTCTGGGCGTTGGAACGTATCCAGCGCGCGATTGCCCTGGGTTGGATCGACTTTTGGGTTGTGAAAGGATGGATGGCCCCCGAAGAGTTGATGTATCCACAGATCCAGGAGGCGCTCTCGGCGTGGACAAGAGTGAATCGTCCTCGCCATGCAGTGATGCGGGTTGTTGGCGAGCGCTGGTCAACGCGTAGCCATGAAGTGCGCGATATGCTCTCGCGCAATACAGTACCGTTCAGATTCTACGAAGCGGATTCTGAGGAGGGGCGGCGCTTATTGCGCGATTATGGAGTTGATGTAGGGCGCTTACCGGTGGCAATACTCTACGATGGATCGGTGCTGTACGATCTCTCCCCCGAGCGCATTGCCACTGCGCTCGGGGTCACGACACAGCCAACCACCCAGGTGTACGATCTGGCAATCCTGGGCGCAGGACCCGCCGGGTTGGCAGCAGCCGTATACGGTGCTTCCGAAGGGCTGCGCACCCTTGTCATCGAGCGTCAGGCCATTGGGGGCCAGGCGGGAACAAGCTCAATGATCCGCAACTATCTTGGCTTCCCGTGGGGCGTCACCGGCAGCGAGTTGGCTTTCCGCGCCTGGCAGCAAGCGCTGCTCTTCGGGACAGAGTTTGTGTTCGCCCAACGAGCAGTCGGGCTGACGGCACAGGGTACTGAGCGTATCATCACGCTCAGTGGTGGGGGTGAGGTGCGCGCCAGAGCGGTGATGATCGCTGCTGGCGTGGAATACCGTCGCTTAGGCATCCCCGCACTCGAACGGCTTGTCGGCGTAGGTGTGTTCTACGGCGCCGCAGGCGTTGAAGCCCCCGCCATGGTCGGGCAGCAAGTATACGTGATCGGCGGCGCCAATTCCGCGGGTCAGGCGGCGCTGCATCTCGCCAAATTCGCCGCTCACGTAACGATGATCATACGGGGCGAATCTCTGGCAGCCAGCATGTCCGACTATCTGATTGCCCAACTGCAAGCCATCCCCAATATAGACATTCGCCTGCGAACTCGAGTGGTCGATGGTCGCGGCGAGGAGCGGCTTGAAGCGCTGACCGTGGAGAATGTAGAGACGGGGCAGCGTGAGGAAGTAGCAGCCTCGGCAGTTTTCGTCCTTATCGGCGCCGAGCCGCACACCGAATGGCTCCAGGGCATCATCGGGCTTGACGAGCGCGGTTACATTCTGACAGGTCGTGATGTTATTCAACAATCGTGGCCGTTGGAGCGGCCACTGCTGCCATTCGAGACCAACATGCCAGGTGTATTTACCGTGGGGGATGCGCGGTACGGATCTGTCAAGCGTGTTGCAGGGGCCGTAGGCGAAGGCTCGGTGGCGGTTGGGTCTGTTCATCAATACTTAGCTGAAATCGCCGCACAGATCGCTAAGCGCGCCTGATCCGAGTGTGGCGTCTGGCGCATCTTCGCCTTTGGCGCGCCAATCTCTAATCTCCTATCTCCTTCCTCCCCACCTGACCAGCCCCCTGACCCAACCTCTGACTAGCCGCAATACCGCCCAAAGTTCGGTGTATAGATTTCCCGATCCCACGTATCCTGGACAAAGCACAGGAATTTTCAAAACAAGCGCAATCTTGCGCAGATTATTTTCAATCACTGAAAGTGCTGGACGGCAATTCTGTTCATCGTCCATGCAATATGGAAGGAGAAATGTACCCATGACTATTGCCTACTCTGAACCCACAAAACAATCTCAGGCTGCTGCCGAGAACAAGTGGGTCTACCTCTTTGGCGAGGTCGAAGAAGCGGAATCTAAGGTTGGCGGCGACTGGGAAAAGGTGCGTGGGTTGTTGGGCGGCAAGGGCGCGAACCTGGCCGAAATGACCCGCATTGGCGTACCCGTTCCTCCGGGTTTTACGGTGACCACTGAAGCCTGCAACGCTTATCTGGCCGCGGGCGAAGAGTTCCCGGCGGGTTTGTGGGAACAGGAAATCGCTGCCCTGCACGCCGTTGAAGAGATGACCGGCAAGAAGTTTGGCGATCCCAACAACCCCCTGCTCGTCTCATGCCGTTCGGGCGCCAAGTTCTCCATGCCCGGCATGATGGACACCGTCCTCAACATCGGCCTCAACGCCGAAACTGTGGAAGGCCTGATCCGCAATACCAACGATCCCCGCTTTGCCTATGATTCGTTCCGCCGCTTGATTCAGATGTTTGGCTCCGTGGTGATGGGCGTTCCCGATGACCCATTTGAACACGTCATCGATCAGCTCCGCCGCAAGCGGGGCGTCAACAGCGACGCCGACCTCACCGCCCAGGATTGGGAATTTGCCGCCGAAGAATTCAAGAAGATCATCTGGCGCTACACAGGCCAGGAATTCCCCAGCGACCCGATGCAGCAGTTGAAGCTGGCAACGGAAGCCGTCTTCAAATCGTGGAATGGCCGCCGCGCCCGCGATTACCGCAACGCCGCCAATATTCCACACAATTTGGGCACTGCTGTCAACATCCAGACTATGGTCTTCGGCAACATGGGCAACGACAGCGCCACCGGCGTCGCCATGTCCCGCAACGCCACCACCGGCGAAAAGAAACTCGAAGGCGATTACCTGATCAACGCCCAGGGCGAAGACGTGGTCGCCGGTATCCGCATCACCGACCCGATTGAAAAGCTCAAAGAGGACATGCCCGGCTCCTACGCCGAATTTGATCAGATTGCCCGCCGTCTCGAAGGCCATTACCGCAACATGCAGGATATGGAATTCACCATCGAGCATGGCAAACTGTGGATGCTCCAGACCCGCGACGGCAAGCGCACGGCGCAGGCCGCCGTCCGCATCGCCGTGGACATGGTGGAAGAGGGCATCATTAGCCGCCAAGAAGCTGTCAAGCGTGTCACCCCTGACCAGATCGATTTCTTCCTGCACCCACAGTTCTCGGCCCAGGCCAAAAAAGAGGCCAAAGAGAACGGCCTGCTGCTGGCGGTTGGCCTCAATGTATCCCCTGGCGCGGCGGTGGGCGTGGTTGCCTTTGACGCCGACCTTGCCGAAAAGTGGGTCAAGGATCAGGGCAAAAAGGTGATCATGGTGCGTCCAGAGACGAAACCCGATGATGTGCATGGCATGTTGGCCGCTGAAGGCATCCTCACCAGCCGTGGTGGACGCACCAGCCACGCCGCCCTGGTTGCCCGCCAATTTGGCAAACCGGCGGTCGTCGGCGTCTCCGAACTGGAGATCGACATGAACACGCGGATCATGCGCGTGGGCGAAGTCGAAGTGAAGGAAGGCGATTGGATCTCCATCGATGGCACTGTGGGCGAAGTCTTCGTCGGCCAGATGAAAACCAATGTCCCCGACATCTCCGACCCCTGGCTGATGAAGCTGTTGAGCTGGGCCGATGAGATCCGCACGTTGGGTGTGTGGGCCAACGCCGACTATCCGGTGGATGCCCGCCGGGCGCGCGAATACGGCGCCGAGGGCATCGGCCTCTGCCGCACCGAGCACATGTTCTTTGAAGCGGAACGTCTGCCCATTGTGCAAAAGATGATCATGACCGACAGTCCCACCGAACGCCGCGAAGCGCTGGAATCGCTGCTGCCCTTCCAACGGGACGACTTCAAGGGTCTCTTCCGGGCTATGGACGGCCAGCCGGTGATCATCCGCCTGATCGACCCGCCGCTGCATGAGTTCCTGCCCGGCCACGATGAATTGGCCGAACAGATCGCCGACCATAAGATCCGCCTGAGTAAGGCCGGCACGCTCAAGGAAGTCAACGATCTGCTGCGCCAGCTTGGCGAAGAGGAACGCATCCTGGCCCGTGTCGAGAGCATCCGCGAGGCCAACCCCATGCTGGGAACCCGCGGTGTACGCCTGGGCATTATCATGTCCGACCTGACCCAAATGCAGGTGCGCGCCATCTTCGAAGCGGCCTGTGAGGTTGCCAAAGAAGGCGTGGATGTCCATCCCGAAGTAATGATCCCGCTGACCAGCCATGTCAACGAGTTGAACGTACAGCAAGAAGCGCTGGAAAAGGTCGCCAAAGAGGTGATGGAAGAACAACGCTGCACCGTTGATTACAAGTTCGGCACTATGATCGAGATCCCACGCGCGGCGTTGACCGCCGACGAGATCGCCGAGAAGGCGCAGTTCTTCTCCTTCGGTACCAATGACCTGACCCAGACCGTCTTCGGCATCAGCCGCGACGACGCCGAAGCTGGCTTTCTCATTCAATACCTGGAGCGGGGCATCCTGCCGGAGAACCCGTTCGCCAGCATTGACGAAAAGGGCGTTGGCAAGATCATGGATATTGCCGTGAAATTGGGCCGCAAGACCCGCCCTGAACTCGAAGTTGGTATCTGTGGCGAACATGGCGGCGATCCCAAGTCGATTGAACTCTGCCATCGCCTGGGCCTCAACTATGTGAGCTGCTCGCCCTTCCGGGTTCCCGTGGCTCGCCTGGCCGCCGCCCACGCTGCGATGAAGAATGGGAAATAGTGACTAGGGATTAGTGACAGGGGACCGGGGATTAGGAAGAGATGTCTTCTTATCCCAGTCACCAGTCACTAATCACCTTTTCCTAACACGTCGAATCCGTTCCGAACGCTTCGGCGTCGGACGTTGATCCACGGCGCCGGGCCTTGGATGGACAAATGAGACTACTCCTCAGCAGGCCATTCACGGTACACGCCAGATAGTGAACTTCCTCCTTCCCTCCTCCTGGTGAAAGCGGGGTGTGGTGTTCCACACCCCGCTGCCTCATTTATGAAGAAATGCATTGTGAATTTTTGCACACACTGTACAGATGACCAGTGCCTAAACCCGTCCTATGCCCGACGAGGGCGAAAGGGAGTTGGCGTAAGCTAATCAGCAGAGATCTTTGATGATTGGGGACTGGTGACTGGGGACTGGGATCTTGTAGAGGATCTGAAATCGCCCAATCGCGCCGACCGCTGCGGTCGGATTTGACAAGAGATTAAGCGATTGAGCGATTGGGGATCTTAACCCGGTCCCCAATCCTCAGTCACCAATCACCACTCCCCTCAACAAAAGGAGATGACAGTGCCTCGACCCACACAATCGACCATAGCTCCGCCCTCTGACGATAAACGTTGGCGCATTGTGGAAGCGACCATGCGCCGTAATGGTTTCAAACGCGACGCACTGATCGAAACGCTGCACTCGATCCAGGAGTCCTTTGGCTTTTTAGAAGAAGAGTCGCTGCGGTACGTAGCCACCTCTCTGCGCGCGCCCCTGAGCTACGTTTACGGGGTTTCCACCTTCTATCACTTCTTCCGGCTGAAACCGGCTGGCCGCCACACCTGTGTGGTCTGCACCGGTACAGCCTGTTATATCAAGGGAGCGCCGAATCTGTTGGCTGCCGTCCATGATGAATTTGGGGTGCCGCCAGAAGGGACCAGCGAAGACGGCTCCTTCTCTGTCCTCAGCGCTCGCTGTCTGGGATCCTGTGGGCTGGCACCTGCTGTCGTTTTCGATGGGGAAGTGGCCGGCCGTATTTCGCCAGCAGAGATGATCGAGCGACTCTATGGCTGGCAGACAGAAGATACGAGCGCGCAACCGAGCGCCGCAAGAAATGGAGATGGCTATGCGTGAAAAGTTTGAAGAGATCACCAGCGCAGAGGAGCAGATCCAACGCGAATTCAGCCACGAAGTCGATGTCTGCGTGGCCGCAGGCTGTCTCTCATCGGGTGGACAGGCCGTCAAAACAGCCCTGGAAGAGGCTGTCAGCGCCAATGGCCTTGCCAAGACTTGTAAAGTGCGCGGGGTAGGCTGTATCGGCCTCTGCTCTGAAGGGCCATTGGTGAACGTCAAAAATACACAGACGCTCTACGGCAATGTGACTGTAGCCGATGTACCGGCCATCGTCGCTGGGCTGGATGGGGAAGCGATGGAGCGGTTGGTCATTTCCAGTGAGCAGCCCTTCTTCAGCCGCCAGACCCGTGTTGTCCTGGAAAATAGCGGGCTGATCGACCCAGAGCGGATTGAGGAATACATTGCAGCTCAGGGCTATCTGGCCCTGGATAAGGCGATGACCGAGATGACCCCCAGCCAGGTCATCGAAGAAGTGACCCTCAGCGGCCTGCGCGGTCGCGGCGGCGGCGGCTACCCCACCGGGCTGAAATGGACCACCGTGGCCAAGGCTGCGGGAATGGAGAAGTATGTCATCTGCAATGCGGATGAAGGCGATCCCGGCGCGTTTATGGATCGCAGTGTATTGGAAAGCGATCCACACCGGATATTGGAAGGGATGCTGATCGCTGGGTACGCGGTTGGCGCTTCGCAAGGTTATATCTACGTCCGCGCCGAATACCCATTGGCGATTGAACGCCTGAAGCTGGCAATTCGCCAGGCCCGGCGCGCCGGGCTGCTGGGCAACAATATCGCCGGCACCACCTTCAACTTCAACATCGACATCCGACTGGGCGCGGGGGCCTTCGTCTGCGGTGAAGAGACCGCCCTGATCGCCTCGATTGAGGGGAAACGGGGCACGCCGCGGCTGCGTCCTCCTTACCCGGCGGAGTATGGTCTATGGGGTAAACCCACGCTGATCAACAATGTGGAGACCTTCGCCAGCATTGCGCCCATCCTGCGCAACGGCGGCGCCTGGTATGCCGGGCTGGGCACAGAGAAGAGCAAGGGAACCAAAGTCTTTGCCCTGGCTGGCAGCATTGTCAATACCGGGCTGATCGAAGTACCCATGGGTACCTCGCTGCGCGAGATTGTCTATGAGATCGGCGGCGGCATCCCCGGCGGTAAAGCCTGTAAAGCTGTGCAGACAGGCGGCCCATCGGGCGGATGTATCCCTGCTGCCTATCTGGATAACCCTGTCGATTACGAGTCCCTGCGTGCGCTGGGGTCGATTATGGGATCAGGCGGTATGATCGTCATGGACGATAGCGCCTGTATGGTAGACGTAGCCAGGTATTTCATGGAATTTTGCATGACCGAATCGTGTGGCAAGTGCATTCCCTGCCGCGTGGGTACCGTGCAGATGCATAACTTGCTGGTGAAGATCACGAAAGGCATGGCGACCCTAGAGGATCTGGATCACCTTGAGCAACTCTGCGAGGTGGTGCAACACACAAGCCTCTGTGGCCTGGGCCAGACGGCCCCCAATCCCGTCCTCAGTACACTGCGCTATTTCAAGGACGAGTATCTGGCACACATTGAACATAAACAGTGCCCGGCCGGTATCTGTAAAATGCAAATCCCTGTGGAGGTAGCGTTATGAAACGTGGTCCCAGCAACATTATCACGCTGAAGATCGATGGGCAAGATGTCGGCGCACGGGCAGAGGAGACGATCCTGGAGGTTGCGCGGGAGAACGGTATCGAGATCCCCACGCTCTGCCACCTGGAAGGTTTGAGCAGTATGGGTGGCTGCCGGCTGTGCATGGTGGAGGTAAAAGGCTCGCCGAAGCTCTTCACCGCGTGTATGACACCGGTCCAAGAGGGCATGGAGGTGACAACCCGCTCCCCCCGGCTGGATCGCTACCGGCGTATGATCGTCGAGATGCTCTTCACCGAGCGCAATCACGTTTGTGCAGTCTGTGTCTCCAACGGCCATTGTGATCTACAAGATCTGGCAATCAATTTGGAGGTCAGCCACGTCACATTGCCCTATCTCTATCCGAAGATGTCAATTGACGCTTCGCACGAACGCTTTGTGCTGGACCACAACCGCTGTGTCCTGTGTGCCCGCTGTGTGCGCGTCTGCGACGAGATCGAAGGCGCGCATACCTGGGATCTGATGGGACGCGGCGTCAACAGCCGGGTGATCACGGATCTGGCGCAGCCCTGGGGGACGGCGCAAAGTTGCACCAGTTGTGGAAAATGTGTACAGGTCTGCCCCACGGGTGCGCTCTTTGAGAAGGGCAAATCGGTGGCAGAGATGACCAAACGTCGGCAATTCCTGCCCTATCTGGCAGCCATGCGAGAGGAAGAATAATGGAAAATTTAGCTGAAAAGAGCGCAGGTTTGAATATCTCGCAAGCCGGTAACGGCAAAGTCAAACTGGCGACAGTCTGGCTCGATGGTTGCTCTGGCTGCCACATGTCTTTTCTCGACATCGACGAGCGCATCCTCGTCCTTGCCCAAAAAGCGGATCTGGTTTACAGCCCGCTTGTGGACGTGAAAGAGTTCCCCGAGATGGTGGATGTGACGCTGATTGAGGGCGCGGTGAGCAGTGAAGGCGATCTGGAGAAGATCAAACATGTGCGTGAACATACGCGCATCCTCGTCTCGTTGGGAGATTGCGCGGTGACGGCCAACGTGCCCGGTATGCGCAACCCCTTCACCGTGCAATCGGTGATGGACCGGGCCTATATCGAAAACGCCCAGCGCAACCGACAGATCCCAGATCAGGTGATCCCCGCCTTGCTTCCCAAGTCGGTGCCGGTCCATGAGATCGTGCCCGTCGATGTCTTTGTGCCCGGCTGCCCCCCCCATCGCGACGCCATCTATTATGTGCTGAGCGAGTTGGTAGAAGGACGCACGCCGGATCTGGCCGGAAAGACGAGATTCGGAAAGTAACCTGAACGAGTAATGAGTCGCAGCGGCTGCGCATGAGTAGACTAGTGGTCTCTTCTCCCTCATTACTCATTATTCATTACTTATTATTTTAGAGAAGAGGCAACCATGCCCCAAACACTCACGATTGATCCCATCACCCGCATTGAGGGACACGCCAAGATCACGATCCGCCTGGACGATGCCGGCAAGGTGGACGATGCCTTTTTCCATGTGACCCAGTTTCGCGGCTTCGAGAAACTATGCGAAGGCAGACCTTTTTACGAGATGCCGTCATTGATGGCGCGCATTTGCGGCATCTGCCCTGTGAGCCACTTAATGGCTTCGGCCAAAGCCTGTGACGCGCTGCTGGCCGTCACTATCCCCGAAACCGGGGCGAATCTGCGCCGGATTATGAACCTGGCCCAGATTGTCCAATCCCATGCGCTCAGCTTCTTCCATCTCTCCTCGCCCGATCTACTGCTGGGCATGGATGCCGATCCTGTGCAGCGCAACATTTTCGGCGTGGCGCAGTCTCATCCTACGTTAGCGTTGGACGGCATCATGTTGCGCAAGTTCGGCCAGGAGATGATCGAACTGTTGGGCGGCAAACGCATTCATCCCGCCTGGGTGGTGCCTGGCGGGGTCAGCGAACCGCTCACCGAGGCGCGCCGCGAGAAGATCTTAGCGGCGCTGCCCGAAGCCAAACAGATCGCCATCCGCACACTGGATTGGTTCAAGACCGTGGTGGACAACTACCGCGATGAGATCCGCACTTTCGGCAACTTCCCCACCCTTTTCATGGGCCTTGTGGGCGAAGATGACAACAGCCTCTCATTTTACGATGGGCGCATCCGCGTTGTTGACGCCACCGGCAACATTGTGGCCGACCGTCTCAAACCCGAAAAGTACGCGGATTACATCGAAGAAGCGGTGGAACCGTGGACTTATCTGAAGTTCCCCTACTACAAGCCGATGGGCTACCCAGAGGGGATCTATCGCGTGGGTCCGCTGGCGCGGCTCAATCTAGTGGATAAATGTGGCACGACGCTGGCGGATCAAGAGTGGGCCGAGTTCCGCGGTTTGGAGCGGGGCGCGGTACTCAGTTCGTTCCACTTCCACTATGCGCGGCTCGTCGAGATCCTCTACTGTGTGGAGCGGGTGGAGCAACTGCTGGCCGATCCTGAGATCCTGAGCGACCATGTGCGCGCCTACGCCAGCCCCAACCGCCGAGAAGGGATCGGCGTCTCCGAGGCGCCACGCGGCACGCTGATGCACCATTATAAGATCGACGAGAATGGGCTGATCACCAGCGCCAATCTGATCATCGCCACCGGACACAACAATCTGGCGATGAACCGGGGTGTGCGCCAGGTCGCCAAACATTACGTTGATGGGATGAAACTTCAGGAAGGGATGCTCAACCGCGTCGAAGCTGTGATCCGCACCTATGATCCTTGCCTGAGTTGCTCCACCCACGCCGTCGGCCAGATGCCGCTCCAGATCCAGTTGATGGGGCCGGATGGGGAAGTATTGGACGAAATTAAACGTAGTGCGTAATTCGTAAGTAACTAGAGGAACCACAATGTCATTAAGTTAAGTGCGGAGTTAGCACCCCCAGGTGCGGCTGCTCTCGTGCAGACCCGCACCTGGGGGTGCTAACTCCGCGAGTTTTCGAGCATTGCATTCCTTAACTTAATGACATTGAGAGGAACCAAGATAGGTATGAGCTACAATACACTCGTCCTCGGTTACGGCAACCCCCTACGTGGGGATGATGGGGTGGGCTGGCAAGCGGCCATCCTTGTGGCGAAAGCGTTGGAAGGGCAAGTGGATGTTCTCGCCCGTCACCAATTGACGCCGGAACTGGCCGAGACACTCAGCGAAGTGGACCGTGTGATCTTTATCGACGCCGCCTGTGAAGGGACGCCAGGGCAGGTCTGCTGCCGACCGTTGGCATGTCAATGGAGCGAGGGCCAATCCTTTACCCATCACGTCGCGCCGGCAGATCTGTTAGCAACCGCGGGGGCGCTCTATGGACATGCCCCTGCGGGCTATCTCATCACTGTCAATGGGGACAGTTTCGGCTACACTGAGGCCCTCTCGTCCGTGGTCACCGATGCGCTGCCCGAAGTGCTGGAACAGGTCAGACAGATCCTACAGCCTGCGTGATCAGAGTTTCATCATCAGATTATAAAGAACAGCCAACACGACCGGTTGACACCGATAACGACGAAAATAGCTGTAGGTCGGACTGACAGTCCGACCTACAGCTATTTACAAAACAGGGTGCATCCATTGTGGATGCACCCTGTTTTGTGCTTACTCCTCTGTACTCTCCTCAGCCGGTGGACCTTCCTCACCTGGCTCGCTGCCTTGTGTGTCTGCGGGAGAGAGACCACTGCTGACGGCAGGCAAGTAGATCTGTGAGGTTCCCGTCGCTGGTTGCTCTGCCGACTCCTCTGCGCTTTCGGTAGCAGGGGCATCCGCTGAAGTCTCCGCTGGCTGCGCTTCAGTCTCGCTCTGCGCAGCGTCGATCTCACCTTCGCGTCCACCCCCGCTCCGCTGCACGCTCGGCAGGTAAATGCGCAGCGGCGGCAGCGTCGTGATGGGCACAATTGCGTGCGAAAGATTGCCGTGGAGATCGGCGGCGCGCACCATCGCCAACGTTTGGATAGCCCCTCCCCTCCATGCAGAGAGGTCGAAGCTCACATTCTCACCGCGCCGCTCCGCGGATTGGTAGCTGTTGCCGCCGTCCAGGCTGATCTCCACCGTCGCCACGCCGGACCCATCCTTCACCGTGCCGGCGAGCAGCCGTTCGGTCTGGGTGATGGCGATGCTCGGCCCCATGCTGTCCAGCGTGATGGAGATGGGCGCAGAGGGCGTGCTGATGTTGCCCGCCTCGTCCACTGCCCGCGCCACCACATTGACGGCCTGGCCGTCCCAGCCGTCATAGCTGACCGGCATCCGCCAGACCGCGGTCTCCGCGCCATTGCGCTGCGCGGTGCGCCCCGGTTTGCTCATCGCCGCCGGCAAGAAGCGCCCGCCGTTGATGCTCACCTCCACCCGCTGCGGCGCACGCGTGGTGGGGAAGCCGTCCCACGCCAATCCTTCGATGAAGCCAAGCGTGCCCGAAAGGAGGGTGGTGTTGGCGATCTCAACCGTGGGCGCGATGCTGTCTGCAATCACGGTGAGATGTTCGATGTCGCTGAAACGACCGTTGCCCCCGTCCACACGGATCTGCCAATCCTGGATGCCCCCCGCCGGGATATTGGCGACGATCACATCGCACAGGCCCAACTGACAGAGTGAATTCCAGCCACTGCCCGTGTTCACCTCCACCAGCGACAGGCAGCGCCCCATCTCGGTCAGATCCAGATTGGGGAAGACCTGGAATTCGACCTGGCCCGGCTGCCGGTATTGGATGCGATCACTTGCCATGACGTTGACCACGGCCACACCTTGATCGAGCAGATAGTGGCCGCTGGTGGGCGGTTGCGGCTTGCTGATCAGCCCGCTGTTGCTCATGCGTGTGTTGATGCCCAAGGGGAAGACGCCGCGCAGGTCGGCCCCGCCCATCTGCGCGTTGACGGTGACGGTCTGCGTACCACCCGCAGCCACGTTCGCCAACAGATCCCAGGATCGGCCACCCGCCGGGCAACTGCTGCATGTGGCCCCGCTGACGCTCACCAGTGACATGGGTGCGTCCACGGTGACAGAGACCAGTACGTTGACATACGGTCCCACGTCCGGGTTGTGGATCAGCATCTGGAAGCTGGTCCCCTGACCGGCGGGCAGCACGTTCTGCACCGCCGGCAGCACAGTGATCACCGGCGCGTGGATCTGATTCTGCCCCGCCGCCGGTTGAACGTTGTTACCCAAGGCCGCCCACGAAAGCTTGTCGGCAAAGGTCAGCGCGCCAGTCAGATTGGGTTCGATATCCGCGCGCGCGCCGCCGGGCAGCACCGCCCACACCCCATCTGCGTTCTCGGCGTAGGCCAGCATCCCCAATCCGCCAGTGGCCTCGATCTCGGCCCGGTTGAGGGCGATCTCGGTGTCGATGCCCAGCACAGCCCGGCTCACAGCGTTCGCCACCGGCGACCAGTTGCCGCCTGTGGCCCGGTAGATCGTGAAGGGGACATCCGGTTCACCGCCCACAATCAAGGCGTAGTCCGCGGCAAAGGGCAGGGTATGCACGTTGCCGAAGAGGTTGAGGCTGTTGGTGAGACCGCCGTTCTTTGTATCCAGATAGAAGGCCAGCTTGTTGGCTGTGCCCCAGGCGTTGCCGGGGAAGCCCAGCGAGATCTGGCTGGCGTTCCACGTTCCCCACAGCGCCGCCGGTTTGATGGCCGCATAGGGATCGTAGTTGAGCAGCGTCCCCGCCGGGTACTCGCCGTCGAGCATATCCATCACGCCATCGACCAGCAGGGTCGAAGGCGTCTGCGCGCGGTTAACGAGGAAGGGGCCAATCCGGCTCATGGACTCGTTGCCAGCGCTGTCGCGCACGCGCACATGGCCGTAGTATGTACCGGCGGCGTTCAGCGTCATCGTCACCGCGTTGCCGGCGACAGCCGTGGTCGGCGTGAAGAGCGGGCTGGTGTTGATGACGGCCCAGATATTCGTGATCCCGCTGGCGTCTGCCAGGGCTGGCCAGTTAAGGCCCAGCGATGGCGAACCCGTCTGCCACTGGTTGACCGGCATGGTGGTGGAGATGACCGGCGCAGCCACCAGCGTGTCCACAGCCAGGGTACGCGCAGCGTGGATCTGGTTGCCCACCCTGTCGCGGCCCACCACGCGGAAGTGATCGGTGTAGAGATCATGGCGCGGAATGGTGGAGAGCAGGGACCAGTTTCCGGTGGCCGGGGCCAGCCGGTGCCATTTATAGCCGTCGTAGACCCGCACCATCTGCGGCGTCTGCACGCTGCTGATGTTACCGGAAAGGCTCAGGTCAGTCTTGTTCGTCAGCGTCGGCACGTTCATCGTAACCGAGGAAGTGGCAAAGGGCGTCGGCGCGGTGTTCACCCAGACATTGCCCACATACCAGGTTGTATTACCGCGCAGATTGCCAGCCTTGTCGGTCGCCCGCACGTAAATGCGATAGTCGCCGTTGCCGGGGACGGTCAACTGCCCCTGCCAGGCGCTAATGCCGCCGCTGGTCTGGCCCAGCGTAGCGGTCTGCCAGGTCGCGGGCAGCGTCGCTGTGACCGGCGTGGCGCTGTTAAGGTTGGGACCGGCGAAGCCGATCTCGACCTTTTGGATGCCCGCCACCGCGCCCGGCGCGTACGCGCCGCGGAAGAGATAGGCGCGGCCTTCGCCGCCTGCGCCCACCAGAATATCCACAATGCCGTCGCCGTTCACATCGCCAGCGGAGATGTACGCGCCCAGCAGTTGCGAGGCAGCGCCCCCGCTGATCAGCGAGGCGGCCACTGTGTTGATGCTCATGTTCGGCGTCAGGTCGATGCCTGCGGTCATGATCAGCGCGGCGCGGTTGGGACCGCCCCCGTTGCCGGGTTGGCCGAAGGCGAAGTCGGCGCGACCGTCGCCGTCCACGTCGCCCAGCGAGACCATGCCCGCGCCAAGCCGTGAATTGGGCGCAGTGCCCGGCGCAAAGGATGCCGCCGCAGCAGCGGAGAGTGTAGCAGAGCCTGGGAAGTTGCGCCGTCCGTGGATGAGATAGAGCCGCGGTGTGGCCGCGTTGGGATCGCCGACGAGCAGATCCTGCAATCCGTCACCGTTGACATCGCCGGCTGCGGCCACGGTAGCGCCGTTGCTGTTGCCGCTGAACTGGGCCGTGCCGTCGGTGATCAGATTGATGTTGCCAACAGGCCAATCGCTCGCCGGTCGCCCGGCCACCAGCGCCACCGGCACGCCCTGAGCTGCAATCACAAAGTCAGAGAGGCCATCGCCGGTGGCGTCGCCCAGCCCAGCCAACTGCGGCGCGCCCGCTGTAGCGCGGCTGGCATGGAAGAGACGGACCGCGGCGGGCGTGCCCTGTTCGCGACCAGCATAGAGCCAGACCGGGCCGTTGATGGCGCCCTGGCTGGTCGCCCCCACGAGGATGTCGGCCAGGCCGTCGCCGTCCACATCACCGGCGCCCGCAACGCTGCCGCCGAAACCGGCGCTGCCCGCCTGGGTCAGTTTCCAGTTGGCGTTGGCCAGGTTGAGGGTAGCCGGCCATGCCCCGCGCCGCCCCAGGATGAGATAGGCCGTGCCGAGGCCGGGGTCGCCGATGAGCAGATCGCCGATGCCGTCGCCGTTGACATCTCCGGCCGCCGCGCCATCAGCAACCAGCCCTGTGGGCCCTTCGCCGTTGAGTTTGACATCCGCGTTTGCCACGGCCAGAACGGCGGGCAGCCCGCCCGGTTTGCCGAAGAAGATGCCGGCTTGCAAGGGCTGTGGCACCAATCCACCTGTGGGCAGGAGCAACAGCACATCGTCGATGGTGTCGCCGTTAAGATCCCCCACGATCAGCGCCTTGCCCACCCCGGTGGTGAACTGAGTGGCGCTGTTGGCAAGCGTCAGATTTTGGGCAAAGGTGGGCTGGGGTTGGCGACCGAGGAGCAACCCTGTGTCGTCGGCCCGCCCGGACAGGCTGATCGCTGTCGACGCCGAAACCTGCGGCAGCGCGGTGTGGACGACCGGCGGCATATCGTCGATGATCAGGGTTACGCTGTCGGTGGCGCCGCTGTTGCCGGCCCGATCCTGCCCGGCCACGGTGATCTCATATTGGCCCTGGTCGCCGCGCGCCCAGGCGGGGGGCGACCACTTGAAGTGGAAGGGGCTGGAGGCCGCGCCCGGGTTGTCCACATCCACGGTATAGTATTGCTCACCGTTGACGACGACGCCCACTTTGTCCACGCCGGAGACGAAGGCCGCGCCTGTCTTATCGCCCACCTGGCCGCTGAGGATCACAAAGGGCGGTTCGCCGTCGGCGTCGTTGCGGGCGGAGATCGCTTCGGTCTGTGTTTTCAGATAGACCGTTCCCTCCAGATCCAGGGTGAGGGACGCGGGCGGTGAGGTGTCCACGCCCACGTTGACTTCGTGGGCCTGGCCGCTGACACCGAGGCTGTCCACGCCATAGGCGCGCAGCAGATAGGCGCCATCGGTGGGGGAGTTGAAACTGTACGACCAGCTCTCCGTGCCGTTGGCCTCTTTCCAATCGCCGGCCGCACATGGACCCGACGCCACCAAACAGACGAAGACTTTGCCAACGCGGTCGGGATCTTCGGCGATGCCCTGCACGATCAGCGGTGTATTGGCGCTGGCGTAGAGCGAAGCCTGTGCGCCGGCCGCGGCCACGCCGTTCTCCAGGATCACCCCGCCGGTGACGCCGACGATCTCCGTGCGCGGACCGCCGGTGTTGATCAGCAGCGGTATTTCGGCGGTGCTGATCTGGAGCTTGGCCCCTTCGGTGTAGACCAGTTGGGCAGTGATGCTGACCGGCCCGCTGGGGATCACCGGCACGCCGCTGATCTGGATGGTGGCGTAGCGGTTGAGGCTGAGCATGGGCAGCTTCCAGCGGAAGACGTTGGGGTTGCCCGTAGGCTGCGGCGTACCGGTGTTGGCGTCAAACCACCAGATGGGCGGATCAACTTTAGCGCTGCTGGTCACGTTGGAGAAGGCGACGGGCAGCGTCACCGTCAGCGTCGGCTCGATGCCGCCGGTGTCGATATTTTGCCAGGCCGATGTGCTGACGTAGATCGACGTGACGCCGCCGGGTTGCAACCCTTGCCCAATGTAGACGCCCAACGCCTCACCTACGGGGATGGCGTTGTAGGCATGGGGGCTGCTCTGGCGCGCCTTCTCCATTTTGTCATTGCGATAGTCGCTGTCGCTGTTCGCCATCAGCGGGTTGGGGAAGGCATAGGGATTGGGCAACCCCGGGTAGAGGTTGTTCATCTGCACGGTCCACGGGAAGACCATGTTGAATCCATTGTTGAAGGCGGTCTCTTCGCCGTCGGTGAGACCGTCGCCGTCGGTGTCCTTCTTGGAAGGATCCGTGCCCAGCATCAGTTCCATGTAGTCGTCCACCCCGTCGCCATCGGTATCCCTCCGGCAAGGATCGAAGCCGGGCGTCTCCAACTCGAACTTATCCGAGAGGCCGTCGCCGTCGGTGTCCCAGGTGAGGGCGGAATTGCCCAGGATGTTGGGGCAGAGATTGGCGTCCGGCCCCACCCAGAAACCTGGATAGGCTTCGTACCCAGTCAGTCCGTCCCCATCGGGATCGTAGTTGCTGATTGCGTCCCAAGTCCACAGATTTTTCACCGTTCCGGGCAGGATGTCCATGAAGAACTCGGAGACGCCCGGCGCGCTGGTGGATTCGGCATAGTAGCGATCACAGCCGCCCACGGTGGTGCATTCGTCGTAGGGGATCTTCACATCCATGGAAACGTCAAGGAGGAGACGCCCGTTGATGGCCGCGCCCGGGTTCACATCCACCCAGGCCAGCGAATTGACAGTGCGCTTCCAGACGTTGCCGGTCTTCTGCGGAGCGGTCTTGGAGACCTCTCCGCCGGACTTCATGCCGACGAAGGAGGGCAATCTGAAGTAGACACAATCCGTTTCCAGGGCCAGGAATGTCCCTGTGACGAAACCGTCAAGTGAGCGTTTGTATTCCTCGAAGAGTTGCGGGCTGGGCGTACACAGCGTGTACTTGCTGCCGTTGCCGAAGCGTCCAATGTGGACCTGGGCGTGGGCCTTTTCCAGATCCGATTTCGTACCGTCGTTGACCGTGCCCAGGACGATCTGCGAGGGTAGCTTGAGGCGGAAGGTGCGCCCGCTGATGACGCCGCCCCCAGGTTGGCGCGGTTCCAGTGAGATCGCGCCGATCTGCGGCTGGCCGACGATCTCCACGCGCTCGTAGACCTTGACGCCGAAGAGGAAGTCGATGAGCAGCGAGAGCGGATCGAAGGTGAAGCCGATCAGGCTTTCGATCAGCCGGATGATCCCAATCGCCAGCGCCACAATCGTGCCGTAGGGGAAGAGCGTGCCGATGACAAAGAGCGCCACCAGCAGCACCGTCTCCACAATCGCGCGCAGCACCAGCCCCAACGCCACGCCTGGCCCCACGTTCCACAGTTGCACGATCAACACCGCCCAGATCGTGCCAATCGCCAGCACCAGCCCCACCACAGCAAAAGGCTTGGAGAGTGCTGTCAGCTCTTTGCTGGCGCTGAGCGCCTCCTGCACCACCTCTTTGGATTTACCCACCATCTCCACGGCAAAGGTCACAGAATCGATAATGCCCTTGATGTTCTTGCCGATCTTGATGATCTTGGTGGCGATCTTCAAGACTTTGCCAATTTCGTTGGCGTAGAAGAAATCAAGGATGGTCGCCAGGATCGACAGCACCGTAAGTGCCTTATCCGTATACTTGAGAAAATCGGAGAAAGACATCCCAGGCTCGGGGGGGAGTCCTCCTCCTTCGCCGGGCATTGGTATCACTTTGATGTACGAATCCGGTGGGCCGTAGTTGGTATAGCTGCCCTCAAAGAGCTTTTTGGCTCCGTCATAAACCTCCATCACATCGGTATAGGTATCTTTCAGCCATTTGACAGGCCCTTTCTCAAGGACCTTGAGGACGAAGAGCATAGCGCTCACCATCCCCTCAGAGAGGACTCCCTGGTTGGTAAGGTATTTCACCACCAGGGCATCGCTCATGGTGAATGCCCCATGGTAGGAGATCATGTCGAACTGCCCAATCGCCGTGACCGATGTCTGCCCAAGGAACCATGAAGTGGCGGCCAGCTTGAGGATGCTCAACTCCTCATAGTAGTACTGGTAGTTAGCATTCGTCGCCTGGGCATAGGTCTTCTCCACATGGGCGAGAACCTGATCCAGGTCCATTGGCTCCCATGTGCCGAAGAGATCGCCGGGCAGGGTTACTTTGTGGTAGGTCTGTAATTTGAGTGTGCGGCTGGTGATCAACGGTTTGAGACAGGTGTTGAGCGTCACCGTCTGATAGTTCTTGGTCGGGTCATCGTCCAGGTTGACGGTGGAGGTGCGCTGCTCGCTGGCGAAGATCAGGCTGGGGTTGATGTCGCCCGGCAGGCCAAACACCTCGGACAAGATCTGCTTTGTGGTGGTCATGGCCGTGGTCGCCAGCGCCTGATCCACGTGCTGATAGTTGGCCCACTCCACGCGGAAGCCCTTGTCATTGGGGATGCCCCAGCGCTGCTCCAGAGTAGCGCTGCTGGGCGCGTTGAAGCGCTGCTTGATCTCGGCCATGCTCAGGTCGCCGGGCAGGAAACGCGCTTCCATGCCGGCGCGCAGCAAGGTCATCAGGCCATCATCGTAAGGACCGCTGGCTGGTGGCTGCGCCGCCGCTACCAGCATGGATGCGCCGCCCTGTCGCGAGACCTGCAAGCCGGTGATGTAGTAGCTCTCGTCGTAGACCACCAGGCCATAGCCGCCGTTGGGGCTGGGAATCGCCTTGTTGATGGTATCGTCGAGCATCAGCACATCGCCGATCACCGCCCATTTCAGGCGGACATCCTTCCAGCGCCGCTCCAGATCAACGTTGCCGTTCTGATCGTGCAACATTCTAGACTGGAAGGCGTAGATCTGCCCACCCCGCTCCACCGGGGCCAGGGGCATTGTCAGCTCGTAGAGCGGCTTGTTGTTCTCCAACACGGGGTTGCCGTTGTCGTCCTTTTTCGGGGTGTAATTCACCCCGTAGAGGCTGCGGGCGGACGCGCTGGGCAGATCCGCCTCGCGCACAGTGGCGGAGAGGAAGGGCGTCAAGGTCAGCTTGCCCGACGATCCCACCGGACTGCCCTTGAGTTCTGAAATAAAGCGCACTACCGGATCGGTGTTTTGGATCGCCCCCAGCGTATCGCCCGGCCAATAGAGATGTTTATAGGCCCAGCGCAACGAATCGGGATTGGTGGGGCGGAGCTGCACCTCCACGTAGAAGGGATAGATCACCGTGCGCGATGGGTCCGCGTCCATATCCATGGACTCGAAGGTGAAATTGGCCCCTGGATAGAAGCCGCCCTTGAAGCCTTCGGCCATGGAATTGGAAAACGGTGAAAGGTCCAGCCCATCGGGGACTTTGTCGCCGTCGTTGTCGTCGTCCCAGATCCAGCCGTTGGTATTATTTTTATGGCACTGCCCGCGCCAGAATTCCTGGCCGTCGAGGAGGCCGTCGTGATTGGAATCAGGGTTGAGCGGATCGCTGTAGATCTTCTTGCCGGCGCACTCAATGCCCAGGACCTCCTGGGCGTCGGTGAGACCGTCGAAATCGGTGTCCGCTGTAAAAGGATTGGTTCCCAATGTCAGCTCATAGCCATTGGGCAGGCCGTCGCCGTCCTCGTCGCCAAAGGCATCGAGACCACTGGCGGCCTCGGCGATGGCGGCTTTGCGCTGCTCGGCGATTATATTCCACTCATTGCGCGTCCCCGCCCTGGTCGCGGAGGGAGCGGATTGCGTGCGCTCGCTGCGGGCGGCTTCGATTACCGGCGTGGTGTAGGGGACGATCAGCGCCGCGATCAACAAGACGGTGACAGCGCGCAAGGCCAACCGCGCGCCTGTTTGGGCCCGCCTCAACAGCCAGAGGAAGCCGAGCAGACCCAGGATCACCGCGCCGATCAGGCTGGGGCGCAGCCAATCCAGATAGGCCAGTTCGGGCCGCGGCGAACCATCCACGGGGGAACGCTCTGGGTCAAAGTGTTGGGCAGTGAGATTAGAGCCGAAGCCGATGTAGACGGTCTCGCTCGTCACCCCAACATGGATCGGTTCGTCGCCGCCACGCGCCCATCCCATGCGCAAGATCAGCCGATCCGGATGGCCCGATGGCGTGACCCAAAGCTCACCGCTACCGCTGATAACCGGCATCTGCAATTCGGCCAGAGTGTACGCGCTGGCGTCCATAGACCCCTGTTGGGCCAGCAGTTGCCGGCGCACATCTTCGGGATCGAGCCTGAAGCCGATGCGCTTGTATTGGGTGGTCAAGCCCTCCAGCCCTGGCGGTCCTGCTTCTGCCTCCAAATAGATCACATCCCGCGCCGCCGCTGCCAGCGAGATCCCCTGTGGGCCGATGCCCATCATCGGCATCCCATTATCGACGCGCACCCAGCGCTCCCCCTGGCGTTGATAAACCGAACTGCCCACCAGGAGCAATTCTTGGGGTTCTTGCTGGTTCATGCCAAAGCTGGTGCGCCCAGAATGGATGGTCAGGCGCGCCCGTTTGGGACCGTTGATCTTGCCGTTGATCTCAAAATGGGCGCTCTCGGCGCCCGCCGGGCCGAAGAAGGAGCGCTCCGGCGTGAGGATCTGATCCACGTTGACCTGGATCTCGTAGCCCTCGGCGCTTTGGATGCGATCCAGCGTGCGCCCCAAGAGCATCTGCGCGGAAATGGCTTCATCGGCGGTTGTGGATGCGCCCTCCCCCGCATAGAGCGAGCGAGAAAAATCCGAGGATGCGCCAGACCCCACGGTCAGGAGCAACAATAGGGCGAGAAGGATGCCCGCTCTGAGAATGCGATTTGTACGAACAGTGGACGTTCTCACGATCTCTCCTCCAAATCGGTAAATTGGTAATCTATCCGTTGTGTGGCTGCAAGTTACCAGATGAGCGTCCGAAGTGCGTCCGAAATGCGTCCGAAATCGTCCATATCCTCAAATTTTGGAAAAGCTCGCAGTTCTACACCTGCCCAAACAGCCAGGAGCAGAAC
The DNA here is from genome assembly GCA_019637695.1 of Caldilineaceae bacterium. Lineage (GTDB taxonomy): Bacteria > Chloroflexota > Anaerolineae > Caldilineales > Caldilineaceae > RI-153. Next base: position 24,700 of record JAHBVG010000060.1, read on the forward strand.
AACCGCCCTGTCCGGTTTGGTTTGTTAACCATCGATCTACAATGAGGACAATTCGTGCAAGTATGGCATGTGGTAAGTAACTGTACAGCCATATCCTGTAGGGGCATGGGTGGGGGCGAACAGAGGTTAGTTTCGATAGCGAAAATTCTCTCCACCCCCACCCATGCCCTTACCTGGCTGTAGAGTTACTGGGATAAAGAGGTTTCCTGTGAGAGATCGGCCCGTGGACACGGTCGAACCATTGCACCAATCGATCCAGATCCGGATTGCTCTGCGCATTACTGGCGTTGTCCAGGGCGTGGGCTTTCGTCCGTTTGTCTATCGGCTGGCCCGGCAGTTAGGATTGGCTGGGTGGGTGAGCAATTCGGCGCAGGGAGTGTTAATCGAGATCGAAGGGGATGAGGACGCCGTCCATGCCTTTGTGGACCGCCTCGGACGCGAAAAACCGGCCCCGGCCCACATCCAACAGATCAGCCAAATGGAGATCCCGCTCGTCGGGGAACCGGCTTTTGAGATCCGGCAGAGCGACGGCGACGGTCCCAAGACCACCCTCGTCCTGCCCGATCTGGCGATCTGCGCCGATTGCCTGGCTGAAATTTTTGACCCCACCAATCGCCGGTACCACTACCCGTTCACCAATTGCACCAACTGCGGACCCCGCTATTCCATCATCGAGGGGCTGCCCTATGATCGCCCGCAGACGACCATGCGCGGCTTCTCCATGTGCCCGGCGTGCAGGGCCGAATACGACGATCCGGCGGATCGGCGCTTCCACGCCCAGCCCAACGCCTGCCCGATCTGCGGTCCACAGATGGCCTTTTGGAACGGCAACGGCATTCTCCTCGCCGAACAGGGCGACGCCATCCACGCCGCGGCCCAGGCCATCCGCCAGGGCTGGGTGGTGGCGGTGAAGGGGATCGGCGGCTTTCATCTCTGTGTGGATGCCCGTTCGTACGAAGCCGTGGCCCAGTTGCGCCAGCGCAAAGGACGCCCGGCCAAGCCCTTCGCGCTCATGTTCCCCGATCTGGCTGCGGTGGAACGCGCGTGCCAGCTTTCCGCCCAGGAACGTCAACTGCTCACATCGACAGCAGCCCCCATTGTGCTGCTGGATCGCCGCGCAGACAGCGGGCTGGCCGAGAACATTGCCCCCAGCAACCCAACGCTGGGCGCCATGCTGCCCTACACGCCCTTGCACCATCTGCTCATGGCCGAGCTTGGCTTCCCCATCGTCGCCACCAGCGGCAACCTTTCCGACGAGCCTATCTGCATTGACGAAGCTGAAGCGTTGACCCGACTGCACGGCATCGCCGACTTTTTCCTCGTCCACAACCGACCGATTGTACGCTCGGTGGACGATTCAGTGGTGCGCGTCCTGGCCGGGGAAGTGCAGATTTTGCGGCGCAGTCGGGGATACGCGCCGCTGCCCGTCCCCATCGCGGACGCGGGCAAGGAATCAGTGCTGGCGGTGGGCGCGCATCTCAAGAACACAGTGGCATTGGCCGTGGGCGGAAACCTCTTCGCCAGCCAGCACATCGGCGATCTGGAGACCCCGCAATCGTATGAATCCTTTCGGCAGACCATCGACAGCCTGTGTAGACTTTACGAGGCGCAGCCAGCAACCGTGGTCTGCGATGCCCATCCCGACTATCTTTCCAGCCAATACGCCGCCCAATTGGCAGCAAGTTGGGGCGCGCAGTTGGTGAAAGTACAACATCACTACGCGCATATTCTCAGCGGCATGGCCGAACATGGGCTACAGCCGCCGGTCCTCGGTCTGGCCTGGGATGGGACAGGGTACGGGGAGGATGGTACAATCTGGGGCGGCGAGTTTCTGCGCATCACGGCGGAGGGTTTCCAACGGGTCGCTCATCTGCGTCCATTTCCGCTGACGGGCGGGGATATGGCGGTGCGCCAGCCGCGGCGTTCGGCGTTGGGGATGCTCTATGCCCATCTTGGGCCAACGATTTTCGAGTCCGACTCTCTCCCCCTGCCCTACTTTTCCGCCGAGGAGGGGCGTATCCTGGCGGCGATGCTGAAAAAGGGGATCAACACCATCCCCACCAGCAGCATGGGGCGGCTTTTCGACGGCGTGGCCGCGCTGCTGGGTCTGCACCCAACCGTGGATTTTGAGGGACAGGCGGCCATGGCGCTTGAGTTCGCCGCCGCGGATGTGGGCGAGGCGGCCTATGCCATCAATGTAAAATTTTCACCCGCCGCGCCGCTGGTCCTCGATTGGGGGCCAATGGTGGATCAACTGATGGCTGATTGCCAGCACGGTCTCAGCCTGGGCGAAATGGCCGGCAAGTTCCACAACGCCCTGGTGGATGTCGCATTGCTCGTCGCCCGGCACATTGGCTTGGAAAGCGTCGTCCTCAGCGGCGGCTGTTTTCAGAACAAATTGCTTACCGAAAAACTCATCGCCCACCTGCGCGCGGACGGTTTTCATCCCTACTGGCAAGGGCAGATCCCCACCAACGATGGGGGAATTGCCGTGGGGCAGGCGGCGGCAGTAATGAGTAAATAGTAATGAGTAGTCATAGCATCATTACCTACTCATCACTCTTTACTCGTTTGCATCGTAGATGGATTAAAAAAGGAGTTTGCTTATGTGTCTCGGCGTCCCCGGGCAGATTCTAGAAATTGTCGATACCGACCCCATCACCCGCAGCGGACGGGTCGATTTTAGCGGCATTGTCAAGGAGATCAACCTGGCCTATGTGCCCGACGCCAGGGTGGGCGACTATGTCGTTGTCCATGTGGGCTTCGCCATCAGCGCCATCGACGAGGAGGAGGCGCAGCAGGTCTTTTCCTATTTGGAGCAGATGGGCGAGCTAGAGGAGTTGACCGCAGACGGCGGACGGCAGACGGCGGACGCAGAAATGTGGCCGCAGTCAGTGGTCGGCGATCCGCGGTCATTGGACAGAGAGGATTGATCATGAAATTCATCGACGAATACCGCGATCCCGACGCGGCGCAGCGTTACGCCGAGGCGATCCATCGCATCACCACCCGCCCGTGGACGATTATGGAGATCTGCGGCGGGCAGACCCACGCCATTGTGCGCTTTGGCATCGACGAGTTGCTACCAGATCAGATCCGGCTGGTCCACGGCCCCGGTTGCCCGGTCTGTGTGACGCCGTTGGAGTTGATCGACCGCGCGCTGACGATTGCGGCGCGGCCCGATGTGATCTTCTGCTCGTTTGGGGATATGTTGCGCGTCCCCGGTTCTGTGGGCGATCTCTTCTCGGTGAAGTCCCAGGGCGGCGATGTGCGCATTGTCTACTCTCCGTTGGATGCGTTGAAGATCGCGCGCGAGCATCCCGACAAAGAGGTGGTTTTCTTTGCCGTGGGCTTCGAGACGACAGCGCCGGCCAACGCTATGGCTGTCTATCAGGCCAAACGGCAGGGCATCCGCAACTTTTCCATCCTTGTCTCGCATGTGCTGGTTCCCCCGGCCATGGAGGCGATCCTCTCGTCGGCGCAGAATCAAGTACAGGGCTTCCTGGCCGCCGGTCACGTCTGCGCGATCATGGGCTACACCGAGTATGAGCCGCTGGCGCGCAAGTACAACGTGCCGCTGGTGATCACCGGTTTTGAACCACTGGACATTCTGCAAGGCATCTACATGACGGTGAAACAGTTGGAGGAAGGTCGCGCCGAAGTCGAAAACCAGTACGCCCGCGCTGTGGATCGCCAGGGCAACCTCCCGGCGCAGATGCTCATGGGCGAGGTCTTTGAGGTGGTTCACCGCAAATGGCGCGGCATGGGCGAGATCCCCCACAGTGGGCTGGGGCTGACCGACGCCTACGCCGACTACGACGCCGAGCGCCGCTTTCACGTCGGCGATCTCCACGCCGAGGAATCCTCCCATTGTATCAGCGGGCTGATCATGCAGGGGATCAAAAATCCTCACGAGTGCGCGGCCTTCGGCAAACTCTGCACCCCCGAAAAGCCACTGGGCGCGCCCATGGTCTCGTCCGAAGGGGCGTGCGCGGCGTATTATCGTTATCGGCGTATCGCGCTTGTCGGTGACTAGATATTGGGTATTGGATATTGGACGTAGTGCGTAGTGCGTAGTGCGTAGTGCGTAGTGCGTAGTGCGTGGACGATTGTCACCTGCAAACCTGCAGCTTGCACCATTTTTGCCTTTTGCCTTGTCTGCTCTGGGCTATCTGCTATCTGCTCTTCCGAGGAATTCTCCATGACTGACTTCACCCTTTCCTGTCCCATCCCCATCGCCGATTACCCGACGGTACAGTTGGCCCACGGCGGCGGCGGACGGCTGATGCACCAGTTGATCGGCAAGATGTTCGGCCCGGCCTTCAGCAATCCGCTGCTGGATCAAGCGCACGATGGCGCGGTCTTTGCCGTGAACGCTGGACGGCTCGCCATGTCCACCGATTCGTTTGTGGTGAGGCCGATCTTCTTCCCCGGCGGCGACATTGGATCGCTGGCCGTGCATGGGACGGTCAACGATCTGGCGATGTGCGGCGCGCGTCCACGTTATTTGAGCGCGGGCTTCATCCTTGAGGAAGGGCTGCCCATGACCGATCTCTGGCGCGTCGTACAGTCCATGGCGGCGGCGGCAGAGGCTGCCGGCGTCCAATTGGTCACCGGCGACACCAAAGTGGTGGATCGGGGCAAGGGCGACGGCATCTACATCAACACCACGGGGATCGGCGTCATCGAACACGATCTGATCATCGCGCCCACACAGGTGCAGCCGGGGGACGCCATCCTCGTCAACGGGGATCTGGGCCGTCACGGCATCGCCATTATGGCCGTGCGCGAAGGATTGGAATTTGAGAGCGCCATCGAGAGCGATTCGGCCTCTGTGGCCGGCGCAGTGATGCGGTTGCTCGATGCGGGGATCGAGATCCACTGTCTGCGTGACATGACGCGCGGCGGGCTGGCTTCCTCGCTGGTGGAGATCGCGCAGACGTCCGGGCGGCGCATTGCCATCGACGAGCGGCGCGTCCCCGTGCGCCGGGACGTGCGCGGCGCGTGCGAGATCCTCGGCCTCGATCCGCTCTACGTGGCGAATGAAGGGCGCTTCGTCGCCTTCGTCGCCGCGCAGGATGCTGCGCGCGCCCTTTCCATTTTGCAGGGGCACGAGTTAGGACAGGGCGCGGCTGTGATTGGCGCGGTGGGCCAAGAGACGGATGGATTGGTCACCATGAAAAGCACCATCGGCGCCACCCGTATCGTGGACATGCTCAGCGGCGAACAGTTGCCGCGGATCTGCTGAGGGAGGGCGGACTGACAGTCCGCCACAAGAGCCTCAAACACAGTTCCCTCAATTGCTGCGATTCAGTTACCCCCCATCAAAGTTAACCCCAATGACCTCTCGCAGTCGTTCCACGTCGCGCAGGGGCGGCAGGCCAAAGAGCCGCTTATACTCGCGGCTGAAGTGGGCGGAGTCGTCGTAGCCCACTCTATAGCCGGCGCTGGCTGCGTCCATATCCTCGCCCAGCATCAGTCGACGCGCCTCTTGTAGGCGCAGCCGCTTCTGAAATTGCAGGGGACTCATGGCCGTGACCGCCTTGAAATGGTGATGGAAGCCGGATACGCTCATACCCAGATCCTGGGCCATGTCGTCGATGCGCAGGGGTTGGTCAAACTCTTTGCGCAGCCGCTCAATCGCCCTGACGATGCGGTGGGTGGAGCCACCCAGCAGGGCAATGTGGCGCAGTCGGTCGCTCTGCTCTCCCTGCAACAGCCGGTAGACGATCTCTCGGATGATCAGCGGGGCCAGGAAGCGCGCCTCAGCCGGGGAGTCCGCCAGCCGCACCAGCCGCACCACCGCGTCCAGCAGCCCGGCATCCAACGGGCTTACATCAATGGCGCGCACGCTGGCCCCCTTCTGCGTGGATAGATGACCGGCCTCGATCATCACCGAGTTGACCAGCGCGGGATCCAGATCCAGGCGCAGGCTGAGATAGGGCCGCGCCGGTGATGCATCGATAATGTGGCTAACCACCGGCAACTGGGCGGTGAAGAGCAGATAGTGGGCAGGGTCATATTGATAGCGCTCGTGGCCGAGAAAGACCTCCTTGCTGCCCTGGGCAATCACACAGAAGCAGGCTGTGGAGACGCTGTGCAGTTCTGTACACGCCGCAGAGCGGCGAAAATAGAGCCCCTCCAGGGGCAGTACTGTCCCATCCGCAGGCAGGAAGCGCGCGATGCGCTCGGCCAACTCGTCCCGAGCAGCCTGCTCCCGCTCTGCCTCCGGTGTTCTCTGCCGGTGGCTCACTCCATTCATCATGACCTCCTTCTCCATCGTCTATCCTAATCTGTCCAGGCCAGAACCAAAGAGGTTTACACGAACTCTGCCCATCGGCTACGAATGCGTTTTCGGTTGAAGGTTTGCAGAATCATTCAACCATCTTGGAGGATTATCATATCACCTTGCGATTCAGACTGCTAGAATAGGTCAAGATAAAAGGATAATCTTAGATCCGGGAGCAAGCTGATTGGATTTTTATCCAACAAAGTAAGCGCTTGAACCGGGCCAATGATCGAAGGAGAAAGAGAATGTCAGCAATCCCAACAGTTACACTGAACAACGGGGTGGAGATGCCCCTTTTGGGGTTTGGCGTGTTTCAGATCAACGATGCTGAGGAATGCGAACGCAGCGTATCCGAAGCCATCCGCGCCGGATATCGGCTGATCGACACGGCGGCCTCCTATGGCAATGAAGCGGCCGTCGGCAATGCCATCAAACACAGCGGTGTGGCGAGAGAAGATCTGTTTATCACCACCAAGCTCTGGATTCAAGATGCGGGCTACGAGCGCGCCAGGCAGGCGTTTGAACGATCATTAGAGCGGTTACAATTGGACTACCTCGATCTATACCTGATTCACCAGCCCTTTGGGGATGTCTATGGTTCCTGGCGCGCCATAGAGGCGTTGTATCGGGAAGGCCGCATCCGCGCCATTGGGGTCAGCAACTTTCACCCCGACCGGATCATGGATCTGATCGTACACAACCAGGTTGTGCCAGCGGTGAATCAGATCGAGTGCCATCCGTTCCAGCAGCAAATCGAAACCCAGGCATTCCTGCAAGAGAACAATGTGCAAATTCAATCGTGGGGACCGTTTGCGGAGGGCAGAAACAACATCTTCCAAAACGAGCTGCTGCGCGGGATTGCGGACAGCCATCACAAGAGTGTGGCGCAGGTCATCCTACGCTGGCTGACCCAACGCGGGGTAGTGGCGATCCCCAAATCCGTGCGTAAGGAACGTATCGAAGAGAATTTCAACGTCTTTGATTTTGAACTCAGTTCCAATGATATGGCGGCGATTGCCACGCTGGACACGAAAACCAGCGCATTCTTCGACCACCGTGACCCGGCGGTCGTGAAGCGATTGGGCGAAGCGAAACGCCCCACATAAAGGAGGAGAAAAATGTCTGAACAAAAGCAACTTTCCCCTGCGCAGCAGTTGGTCGGTGACTTCGCGCCCAAGCTGGCGGAGATCACCGACGACGTCCTGTTTGGGGATGTCTGGGCGCGGCCAGAGCTTTCCCCGCGCGACCGCAGTCTCGTGACCGTCGCCGTGCTGATCGCCAACGGCAACACAGAGCAGCTTGTGGGACACCTGAACCGGGCCAAAGCGAACGGTCTGACGGAAAGCGAACTTGCCGAGGTGATCATCCACCTGGCCTTCTACGCAGGATGGCCGCGGGCCATGTCGGCTGTCCGGGTTGCGAGGGATGTCTTCAAGCGATAGTCTACTTCAAAAGATCATTGGAAAGGGAAAACAATGGAATACGCAAAACTTGGCAACACCGGCATGGATGTATCCCGAATCTGTCTCGGCTGTATAAGCTTTGGCAAAGCCGAGGGCTGGGTTCACAATATCCATCCAGTCGTAGGCCACAATTGATCAGCGAAGGCGCGGTATCCATGGCAACCATTCAAATCGAAAAAGACATCATGGTTCCCACGTGCGATGGCGTGCGGCTCGCCGCCGACCTCTACCGGCTGGCGAACGCCGCCGATCAATACCGTCCGGCGATCAACCGCATCTTCCATGACGCCGCGCATCCGTCTCGCTTGATTCTGCCGGTTATCGAAAGGTGAACATGCACAAACTCAGCCCCACCCTCCAGGGCGTCGGTTTCCTCGTTCTGGGCATGTTGATCTTTTCGCTGCAAGATGTCGCTGTCAAATGGATCGGCGGCGACTATCCGGTCCTGGAGATCGTCGCCTTTCGCAGCCTGGTCGCCTTGCCCCTCACCCTGCTCTTTTTTCGCTTTGAAGGCGGACGAGGGCTGCCCACGACGCGCAGTCGCAAGCTCGAATACATCCGCGGCCTATTCTACTTTCTCTCCTATACAACCCACTTTATGGGATTGGCTGCCCTGCCCCTGGCCGATATTGCTGCGATCAAGTTTTCTGCGCCGTTGATGATCACCCTATTGTCAGTGGCGATCCTGGGCGAACGGGTGGGGCCGCGTCGCTGGTTGGCGCTGCTCGTGGGCTTTCTGGGGGTCCTGTTGATTGTCAGACCTGGCCTGGCAACCTTCAATCTGGGCTCCATTTTTATCTTACTATCCGTCCTCTTCTATGCGCTGGCTGCCATACTCACGCGCAAACTGCAAACCACGGAGAGCAGCGCCACAATGGCCTACTATAGCTCGCTGGTCTATCTACTGGCTACAGCGATTTTGACGCCGCCCGTTCTTGTGATCGGCGATATTGCCAATGCGCACCCAAGCATCGCCTTTCTCTTTCGCCCGTGGACCATGCCCTCTTTGCTGGATTGGCTGATCATGTCTGGGTTGGGGCTGGTCTGGGCCGCGGGGATGTATTCCCTCGCTCGCGCCTACAGTATGGCTCCCGCCTCGACCATCGCCCCCTTCGAGTATGTAGCGCTGCCCATTCATATCACCTGGGGCTTTGTACTCTGGCAGGAGATCCCAACCTGGCTGACACTAGCAGGCGCAGCTTTGGCGCTGGGCAGTGGACTCTATATCCTGTATCGAGAACGACGGGAACGCTCCGTGGGCGCTGCTCCAGAGGCGCTGACTGAGGGATGATGGCACAGATCTGCGTCATCCACTTTTCTCTCGTGTCGCCATCTTCTTTGTCAAGTCCCCGGCGCTTTCGCCCAAAGATGAACTACACCCTCGGTTTGAAGTATAGTTGTAGAAGCAAATCCCGTGTGCTACACTGTGGCGAAGAGAGACACCAAGCTTGTATGCTGGCGTCTCTCTTCTTGATCTTATCCAATCCGCCACAGTTGAAGAAAGATGGCCTCGAATGAATCCCTTGGTAGCAAACTCATTGCAACTGCCCTTACCCCACCTGGCAAGTCAATACCTGCTTGATCCTGATATTACGTTTTTGAATCACGGTAGCTTTGGCGCTTGCCCGCGACCGGTCTTTGAGACTTACCAGAAGTGGCAGCGCGAGTTGGAAGCCAACCCAGTGATCTTCCTGGGCCGCCGGATCAATGATCTGCTGGCCGAGGCGCGCGGACACTTCGCCCGCTATTTGGGCACTGACAAGGACAACCTTGTTTTTGTGCCCAACGCCACCTATGGGATCAACATTGTAGCGCGTTCGCTCAAATTGCAACCGGGCGATGAAATTCTGAGCAGTAACCATGAATATGGCGCCGTGGATCGCACCTGGCGTTTCAATTGCGCCAAATGGGGAGCGAAGCTGGTTAACCATCCCATTCCGCTGCCCATTGAAAGCCCTGAATCCTTTGTCGAACAGTTGTGGTCGGGTGTCACCGAGCGCACGCGGGTGATCTCCCTCAGCCACATCACCTCGCCCACTGCTCTTATCTTCCCCGTTGAGGAAATCTGCCGTCGAGCGCGCAAGGCCGGCATCCTCACCGTCATCGACGGCGCCCATGCGCCTGGGCAGATCGATCTTAATATGGATGCCATCGGCGCTGACTACTATTCGGGAAACGCACACAAATGGATGAGCGCGCCCAAGGGGGCAGCTTTCCTTTATGCGCGACCGGAACACCAGAAAAGCCTGGAACCGTTGGTGGTGAGCCACGGCTGGGACACGCCCAACCCTGGCCCTTCCCAATTCCTCGATTACTTTACTTGGGTCGGCACGATGGACCCGGCAGCCTACCTCACGGTACCCACGGCCATCGAATTCCAGGAGCAGAACGATTGGGCCAGCGTGCGCTCCGCCTGTCACGCCCTGGCCAAGGAAGCCGAAAACCGGCTGCTCGAACTCTCCAACGCCGATCCCATCAGCCCCGAATCTATGTGGATGCAACTGCGCTCCATCCCCATCCCCGGCCAGGCCGAAGATTACAAAGAGATGTGGGAGCGCTATAAGATCATCATCCCTATTATGAATTGGAACGGCCACACCCTGGCGCGCATCTCGATCCAGGCCTACAACACGCCCCAAGATGTGGAACGGCTTGTGGAGGCCATTAAAGAGGTGAGCGGCCAAAAGGGATAGAACCTACATAATCTCGGGTGAAGTTCACCTGATATGCGCCCTAGGAATAGATGACGGTCCCCAATGGGCCTCCCTCTTCGGTCAGCGCCCGCTGCACCGCGCCGGGGATCAGACCGCTACAGAGCAAAATCCGCAATTGTGGATGGCGTTGGCAGAGGCGTAGGGCCTGCTGTACCTTCGCTGCCATGCCGCCGGTGACATCCGTGCCAAAGCTATGACTGATACCCGTCGCCATGTCAGCGAACGTGTGAGGGGTGATCTCAGGGATGCGCTGCGCCGAAGGATCGCGCAATGGATCCCCCGTATAGACGCCATCCACCTCGCCCGCCAGCACCATCCGCTGCGGCGGCAACCGTTCGGCCAGCCACTCGAAGATCTCCTCGGTGCTGGCAATCGTGCCACCGCGTACCCTATCGAGCGCCACATCCCCGTGGACCAACGGGACCAGCCCACGATCTAGCGCCAGCCGCACCGTCTCGGCGGGTCCATCCACGATTACGCCGTCCTCACAGCGCAGGGCCACACCGGGTGGGATCGACCAGGCGGGGATGCCAGCCGCCAGCAGCGCGGCGGTGACAATCCGGTTAAGGCGCGCTGCGGCATCGGCGGTGGCGGCAAACCCGTACCACTGCTCAGACGTGCGCACGCCGTTGCGCGTTCCGTAGCGGCTCCCCACGACATGGCCGAAGCTGCCCGATCCGTGGCCGATGATCAAACGCATGGATGGATCCCCGCGACGGGCAGCGGCGATCTCAGCGGCCAACCGTTGGATCACATCCAGGCGGGGCGTCTCGGCCTGGCGCTTGTCGGTGATCAACGATCCGCCCAGTTTAATATAGACAAGGTTCGACGCAGATGGCTCTATCATTGTTCTGCGGCCAACTTCTGGAGCGCGTTCACCAGGTGATCCTCTTCTTCGGAGGCCACTGTGCGCGGATCGAGTACCACCCGATCCTGCCAGATGCGGCAGATCACGGGGATCTCAGCCTGACGCAACTGTGCGGCGATGAGATCCGGGCGGGGCAGGTCGAGGGCGAGGAGGAAGGTAGGGAGCGTTTCGCCGGGCAGGCTGCCGCCGCCCACGGTACTCTCGCCGGGGATGACCGTCGCGGGGATGGATGCAGCGATGCGCTGCCGCCAATGTTCGGCGCGCGCCTGCAAACGCTCCGCCGTCGCCGCAATCATCCGCCACACGGGGATCTCCTCGACTGCCCGCCCCCGCGCATAGGATCGCAACGTGGCGTCGAGCGCGGCCAGCGTCATCTTGTCCACGCGCAGCGCCCGCGCCATAGGGTGGCGACGCAAAATCGCCACCGATCCACGCGTCCCCACGATCAGCCCGGCTTGCGGCCCGCCCAGCAATTTATCCCCGCTGAAGGTGATGAGATCTGCGCCGGCGGCGACGCTCTGCTGTACCGTCGGCTCGGCGGCGAGTCCAAAGGGGGTGGTATCCAACAACGTGCCGCTGCCCAGATCGTCGATTACCAGGGGGTGGATGTTCGGGATCTCGGCGGCGCGCCGCGCGATCTCCACCAATTGAGCCAGGGAAGGCATTGTCACAAACCCGATCTGCCGGAAGTTGCTGGCGTGGACGCGCATGAGCGCCGCCGTCGTCGATCCGATGGCATCCTCAAAATCGGCGGGATGGGTGCGATTGGTGGTCCCCACTTCCACCAGCCGCGCCCCACTCTGGCGCAGCACATCGGGGATGCGAAAACCGCCGCCGATCTCGACAAGTTCGCCGCGGCTGATGATCACGTCGCGCCCTGCACAGAGGGCGGCGAGGACAAGGTAGACAGCGCTGGCGTTGTTGTTGACGATCAGCGCATCCTCGGCGCCGGTGAGTTCACAGAGCAGCGCCCGTGTGTGATCATAACGGCTGCCGCGGCCGCCTGCCGCCAGATCATATTCGAGGTTGTTGTAGCCGGCGGTCAACCCTTCCACGGCGCGACGGGCGGCCAGGCTCAGCGGCGCGCGGCCCAGATTGGTGTGGATAATGACGCCGGTAGCGTTGATCAACAGGCGCAGTGTCGGTTGCTCGCGCTCGGCCAGGATCTGCGCCACCCTCCCCAGCCAATCGGCGAGTTGGGGCGCAGGCTTTCCCACCCGAATCTGCTGGCGCGCCCTGTCCACTGCCTCGCGGACCGCGTCGATCAGCGCATCCCCCCCGTGGGTAGCAGCCAGATCCTCAATTTGGGGCAGATGCAGCAGCGCGTCCACTGCCGGGAGTTTACGATATTCTAGCGTTGGGTCAATGGATGGGGGCGATGTCGTCATGGGCAGAAGGAGGGTCTATTTCTCAACCGCAACCGGCACAGGTAGCACATAAAGCGGCAAGGACGCTTCGAGGCGACCATCAATGGCAAGATCGACAGCATACTGTCCGTACACTTTAAACTGGACGTGCTGGAGGTTCAGCGTCAGATCGGTGACTACCGAGGAACGGTCGGGCAGCGACTGCACATGGATGGCGCCTTCCCAGGTTGGCATCACCTCGTGACCGTCCTCGTCGACAAATTGAAGGCGGATGCGGTGCTGCTCGTTGGCTTCGATCCGTTCCCAGCGCAGGCGGACGGCAATGGCGCAGGCCGGGTGCATCACTGGGATCTCGCGAGCGTAGATGGTGTCGAAGAAGCCCAAGATGTTGAGCTTGCCGGCATGGGTTGTCGCGGCATCGCAGAGGGCCAACACTTCAACGCGCATGGGGCCATCCCTTCGGTGAGGGTAAAACAAGATCGGCTCCCCATCTCTGCTGGCAGTGAGGGGAGCCGCGTGGAGTCAATGATAGATGTAGCGTTGTAGCCGGGCGCGTAATTCCTCTGTCAGCCCCTCCTCCGGTTCTGTCAAGGCACGCTCTGCCAGGATAGCCTCTGTCTCAGTGGGGGACGGCTTGCCCAGCGTCGTCAACAAAGTCTGGAAGCGCTCCTGCTGCTCGTGCAGGTCTTGTTGGGGTACAAGCCGTACTGTGTATGTACCAGTTTCCACTTGGCGGGCCAGTGCATAAAGAACGTACTGTTCTAGAGAAACCCCTTCCTGGCGCGCCTGAGCTTCCAACGCACTTTCCAGTGTTTTCGGCAAATGCAGGGTTAATTCTCCCATTGGTGGCTCTTCCTATTCTACTAGGTGCTTCAGAAAATCCAGCGGTGTTAGCACTCGCAGCCCTAATCTCTGTTGGGCCGTACGGAAATCGCGCACATTGGACGTGACCAGAGGCGCATTTGCATTTGTATCCAAAACTACTTTGGGAAGGCGATTGTACAACATAGGAGAAGTATACCATGAATTGCGGAACGTCGGAGGGAAAAAGGCGAAAATTTTACAGATAGCCGGCGCCGATCCCCAGTCCCTGATCCCCAATGCTAACGCACAAAGAGCGGGATCTCCGCTTCGATCTCAAAGTGGAGGGCGGCGTGGGCCTGACGCAGGGATCTTTCCACATCTGCCGGGTCGTCGCCGCGGGCAAAGATAAAGCCCAGATAGCTTTCGCCTTCGGGCAGGGGAACAATAGGATTGTTGACCCGCGCGGTGATCTCCACCGACTCGACGCCGGGCATGTGTTGGGCGTCTTCGAGACCGCGTACGCTGCGCAAGATCCCCGGTCCTGGGATGGGGATCATCATCACACCGCCAGCCTGTTTTTGCCGTTCGCGTGACTCGATGGGGAGTCCACACGCCTGGCGCAGGATCAGTTCCTCGAGCGAGGCGTCGCTGCCAAAGCGGAGCGTGCGTGAGCAGAGGCCGCCGATGGAACGCCCGGCCACTTCGACGATCCACGGGCCGCTGTCGTTGATGCGCAACTCAGCGTGGATCGGTCCCATATGCAGACCCAGGGCGCGGGCGGCGCGGGCAGCGCAATCGGCAATCGCCTGCTGTGTGGTCGCGGGCAAGCGGGATGGCGTTACATAGATGGTCTCCTCAAAGAAGGGACCTTCCAACGGATCGGGCTTGTCGAAGAGGGCCAGCACGGTGAGATAGCCGTTGTCGAGCATCCCCTCCAGGGCAACTTCCACGCCGGGGATGTACGATTCCACGAGGAAGGGTCGTGCTGCACCAATCAGGGCGTAGAGGCGACGCAGGGCGGCGAGCAACTCCGCTCGATCATTGGCGCGGATGACGCCGCGGCTGCCGTTGAGATCCACTGGCTTGACGACGCAGGGATAGCCAATCTCTGCTTCCGCCCCTGCTGCCACAACGGCGGGATCATCTGCGGTGGAGAAGAGACGAAAGGCGGGCGACGGGAGAACCCCAGCGGCGAGCATCTGGCGCATGAGGGCTTTGTTGCGAGCCGCCTCGGCAGCGTCCGGCGCGTTGTGGGGCAAGCCGAGCAAATGGCTGGCGCGAGCGGCCAGCAGCGCTCCGCTGTCATCCACGGCGAGGACGGTATCCACAGGAGAACCGGCGAGCGCGTCGACGATCTGCGCGGCGGCGCGCTCCACTTGATGGAAGGGTACGCCCAACCGGTATCCCCAGTGATCGGACAATTCTTCGGGCATGTCTACAGCTTGCAGCACGTCGATCCCCAACCGCTGAGCAGCGTCGAGAAAGGCAGGTGTGCGGTAGCTGTTTGGCGTGGTGAGCAGCAGAATTCGGCGTTTGTGTGTCATAAGCAGGTTAGCCGGTAGCCGGTAGAATAGAGAAAGGCAAAAGGCAAGGAACTATACAGCCATATACCGTAGGAGTACGGGTGGGGCGGGCTCAAACATCAAGTTCATGGCGAGCATGCTTCCCGCCCCACCCGTGCCCTTACCCGACCTGTATAGTTACAAAGGCAAAGAGCAATTCGACCGCTGCGGTCGGCGGCAAAAATGGTAGCAGGTGGCAAGTTGCAGGTCTGTAGGTGATAATCATCTTCGCAACTCGCAATCCGCCCCTCGCCCCGCGCAAATCCTCTCCGCATTCATTATTTCACGATAACGCATGGTAAAATGCTGCGCGAAATCTTACACTCATTCTATCTAAAGAGGAGCAAGATGCCAGAACAGCCTTATGATGCGATTCTGATTCTCTCGTTTGGCGGTCCCGAAGGGATGGATGATGTGATCCCTTTCTTGGAGAATGTGCTGCGCGGGCGTGGTGTGCCGCGGGCGCGATTGGAGGCGGTGGCCGAACACTATTATCACTTCGGTGGGGTGAGCCCGATCAACGCGCAGAATCAGGCGTTGATTGAGGCGTTGGCAGCCGAGCTGAAGAGCGATGGTCCCGATCTGCCCATTTACTATGGCAACCGCAATTGGCAGCCCTTCCTTGTGGACACGATGCGCCAAATGGCGGCGGACGGGGTAAAGCGGGCGCTCACCTTCATCACCGGCGCGTACAGCAGCTACTCAGGCTGTCGCCAATATCGCGAAAATATTATGGACGCGCAGGCGCAGATTGGCCCCTCGGCCCCGCGCGTGGACAAGTTGCGCTTCTACTATAACCATCCAGCCTTCATTGAGGTGAATGCGGAAAACGTACGGAGGGCGCTGGCGCAGATCCCTGCCGAACGGCGCGCAACAGCGACCATCGCCTTTACAGCGCATAGCATCCCCCTGAGCATGGCTCAACATTGCCAATACGAAGCGCAACTTGTCGAGACAATGCGGCTGGTGGTGGAAGCGCTTGACGTGGAGAATCCTTACCAACTGGTCTACCAGAGCCGCAGCGGATCGCCGCACCAGCCCTGGCTAGAGCCAGACATCCTCGATCATATGGATGCGCTTGCAGAAGCGGGTGTCGCCGATCTGGTGATCGCGCCCATAGGCTTCATCTCCGACCACATGGAGATCATGTTCGATCTGGATACCGAGGCGCTACACAAAGGCGAGGAGATCGGCATGAACGTTGTGCGGGCGGCGACTGTGGGCACGGATCCCAGATTCATCCGTATGATCCGGGATCTCATTGTCGAGCGCATTGAGGCCGAGCAGGGCATGGAGCCGCAACGGCTGGCCCTGGGGAATCGCGGACCTTCGCACGATGTCTGTCCTGTCAATTGTTGTCTGCTTGGGGTGACGGCGCAGCGCCCGCGCATGGCGGCGCAGGCGGGGTAGCAATAAAAAGTAAAGAGTATAGGACTTACGCAGGGCGGATAGAGATAGACGGGAGACGCAATTGGGCACGCAT
>JAHBVG010000061.1 GCA_019637695.1 Caldilineaceae bacterium
TCAAACTCGTCAATTCAAGATTGGGCTGGTACTAGCCCAGAAAGCCAATGTCAAGAGGCTCTTCCTGCAACACCTCTCACGTCGGTATGACTCTGACCGCAATGAAATATTGGCAAATGCACGTTTAATTTTTCCACAGACCTACTTTGCAGAAGAGCTACAAGCAATCAATTGGTAGCCAAGTCTAGGTCAACGCTCCGGTCTTGACTCACCCCCCTGCAACCACCCACACACCATGGCTGCGGAGAGGAGGATCTGCTGCCTCCGCGTTTGGAAGCCGTCCAGACGCAGCAGATTCAGGGTTTGGAGCAGGAGGGCGATGTAGTATTCGCTCATCTCTTTGTCCACGCCGGTGAAGTTGTCGGCCAGGGTGCGCATGTAGCCGATGGTGGCGATGGCTTTGTGTTGGGGATGCTGCGCTTCCGGTGCAGGGGGCTGATCCATGCGGGGCTGGCTCAGGAGCAGGGATTCAAAGGCATGATACGCCTTCAGGTCGCGAAAGTGGGTCAGGCTGAACTTAATGGCCGTCTCCAACTCCACAACGTCCCGCAGGATGTGGCCCATGCCAGTGCGGTAGAAGTCGATGAGCCAGGTGCGCCCATCCGGTGTGACCATAATGTTGCGCTCGTTCAGGTCCCCATGGGTCACGCAACGCCAGACCGAGCGGAAGATTCGGAAGTTCTGCCCTTCCAGCCAGCGCTTGGGATTGGCAAAATCCCCCTCCAGGCCGGGGAAGCGTAAGCGGTCCTGGGTCAGGTCCACCCCCGCGGCCTGGCCGTTCTGCCAGATTTCGTCCCAGCGACTCTCCTTCGTCTGGGGATGGATGATGTGCAAACCCTCCTCATAGAGCTTGACCAGATTGCGCCGGGAGCGGGGCTGCTCCTTGTTGTTGTACCAGCGTTTACAGGTCACCCTGAACAGGTTGTCCATACTCTTCTTGATCTGCTCCAGATCCCGGCGCACGTAATAGTCCCCGAAGCTCTCCAGCGCGCTCAATTCCGTGCCCAGCAAGCTATAGCAGATGGCCCCCATCACCCGACCGGAGGCGTAGTTCAGTTGGGTGCTGCTGTGGTTGCCCACATATTTCTCAATGTGTTCCGTGTAGTTTTCATGCTCTTGGCGGATGGTGATGGCCTTACCAAATTTAATCACCATCGGCTCTCCAACCTGCGCGCCGTAGGTTGGCTCCACCTCCAGGATACCTGCGCCACTCTGGCCCGCTTTCAGTTGGGTGATGAATAGACTGTCCGCGCCTTTGAAGAGGCGACGCAGGAGATCGTAGAGTTCCGGCTCCAGTTGTTTCGGATCTTCCCGCTGTGCCCAGGTAAAGGAGGACCACAGGGTGGGCAGCGGTTGTTCATCCTCAACGGTGATGATGGGGTGTCGATCCATCCCCTGCTTTCCCAAGGCTCTGTGGATGGCGGCCATGAGCTGTTTATCATCAAAGGGGGCCTTGCTCAGGAAATCGATCACCTCGTACTCACCAAACGCGATCCTGGCCCGCTCCACATTGCCATACGCGCTGAGGATGATGGGATTCACCACCGTATCCAGGTAGCGCTCTTTCAGCAAGCGCAAAAAGTCCATCCCCTGGCTGTCCTTGGGGTCCCCTCTGCGCATGCTGATGTCGATGATGGCTATGTTGAAGTAGATCGAGTCGAGCAGCGCTTCGGCTTCATCCGGATTGGTGGCGAATTGGACATAGGTGATCCCATGATCCGCCAGAGCCATCCTGATGGTACTACGCCACTCTTCCTCATCTTCCAGCACCAAAACCCGTACACTCTTCATCCAACCCTCCTCATATTTGATAACCCAAGTGATCTCAGTCTCCCAGCAGTGGCACTTCAATGGTGAAGGTGGTTCCTTCACCCAGTTGGCTTTCATGGTGGAACTGGCAATGATGCTTGCGCAGGATAGCCCGGCAGGTGAACAGTCCCTGGCCCCGCTCGCCGGTTTTGGCGGGCTTGGTGGTGTAGCCTGGCTCATACATGCGCTCTTGTACCTTCTGCGGAATGCCAGTGCCCGTGTCACGGATGGTCACCCGGGCCGCTTCTTCGGCCAATTCGCAGCGGATGAAGAGTGTGCCGCCCTGGGGCATGGCCTCGCAGCCATTGTCCATGATGGACTGGAAAGCGTCCATCAGCAGCTCACGGCTGCCCGATATCCAGATGGGCTGCCGGGAGAGATGAACATCGAAGTTCACCTTGTTAGGGCGAACAGTCCGATCCAGAATGGCCCGCACCACCTCCACCAGGTCGATGCGGTCGTAGTCGATCATCTCCAGTTCCACCAGCCTTTCCATGGGGCGGCGCAGATCAAAGAGGCTATGGAAACGTTTCTCTACACGATCCATTGATTCAAACACAGCAACGCTTGGCTGGACCAAGCCGCGACGTATCCGCTCAAGATGAAATGGTACATCGCCAGACATATTGTACAACCGGTGAAGGAGCGCCCTGGCGACATCGGTCAGTTCCCGCTCCTGCAAAGCCTCTAATTTCTGCCGAGTCTCCTCCAACTCTTTGAGCCGCTCTTGAAGCGCCTCGTCCGTGTTGCGCAGCAGTTGCATGTTGTGGACGGCGATAGAGACCTGATCCCCAAAGGTACTCAGCATGTTGCGATAGTCTGAGGTCAGGCGGGGTTGATGGGTCAGATGAAAGCCCAGTTCCAGCACGCCCAGAGCGTTGCCGGTCGCGGTCAGGGGCAGGAAGAGGCGGGGCGGCGCATCCTGGGCGCCGCGGATGGTGATCAGACCGCCATTTTTCAGAGCGCGCATGGCAGGATGCGCGCTTTCCCAGCCAACGGTCGTCTCTGCGGTGTAGGGCGCTTCGCCCACATGGGTCATCTGCTTCAGATGCTGCCCCTCTATCCCTTCCAGCAGATAGAGGGTGGCCGTGGTGCAGCCCAGCGCGTTGGAAACGGTGGAGAGTACCCGCCGCAAGGAGTCATCCACGCTGCTGACATCCAGGATAGCCCGGCCAATCTCCTGAAAGGCCGATCGGATGGTGACATGCTCGATGGCGCCAGCGGCATAGCGCAGAAAGCGCAGGAGTTCGGCCAAATTCTGGGGGACGTCCCATCGCTGATCCGGGATTTCGTAGCCCTGGATAGTGACGATCCCAATGGGGCGCTTTTCTGGGATCAAGGCGGCGATCAAACGCTGTCTGGCTTGGTCATCTTTGGGCAAGACATAGTCCGCGCTGTGGAAGGTGCGCACCTCCACATGCCCCTCCTCCGTCA
Source organism: Caldilineaceae bacterium (assembly GCA_019637695.1). GTDB lineage: Bacteria > Chloroflexota > Anaerolineae > Caldilineales > Caldilineaceae > RI-153. Next base: position 3,244 of record JAHBVG010000061.1, read on the forward strand.
GGGCCAATCGTTCCCGCGTCTGCCCCGTGTTCCCCCTGCTATGCACCAGGCGCAGCTCGCTCTGGGCTGAATCTACCCGATAGATAGCGACATGGCTGAGATCAAAGCCCCGGCAGATGCCATCCATCAACTCTCTGTAGGCATCCTCCAGGCTGTCCGCGGCGTAGATGGACTGGACGATGGCCTCCAGCAGATCCGCCCGTTCGCTGGCGAATGGCACCTGGCCTAGTATAGGGGAGAGATGATCTATCGCCTCTCGCCAACGGCCAGCCATGCGCAGCAGACGAGCCACATGGGCCGGAATCAGCCGCTCCTGCAGAGCATGGTGATAGAGTTTATTCTTGAACTGGTAGCACCCCTCCTCCAACTTGAGTGCGCCGCACAGATCCAGCCGATTGATCCCCGTGCGAGAATAGCGCTGGCGGGCCTGGTTGTGGGCCAGCTTGCCCTGTTGCAGAATGTCGATCACATCCAACAGGGTATCCACATCCCCTTCAATAATGCGGATGGCTTCCTGGATGGGCCACTGGGCCTCGGTTAACTGCCGGAGCCGATCCACGGCTTGGCGCACCACGGTACGGGTGACACGGGGGCGCTGATAGCCCACAACAACCTCCTGGGCCAGATGGCAGAGGTAGGGGAGCAGGAAGCAATCCCCCGCGGCCCAGGTCACAATGTCCACTGCGGCCCGGTCCGTGATACTCTGCCCCTGAGATGCCATGATCGCCTGAACCAAGCCAATGCTCTGGTCCCCGGTCAAAGGGGGCAGGTAGATGCGTTTGGCAATGTTGAACGGGGAGTTCGGCCCCTGAGAAAGCTCTGCCAGGCTGAGATTACCCACGATCACCACGCTGATCTGGCGCTGGCGGGTGGGGTTGCGCTCCATGTAGAGGGCGCGGAGAGCCTTGAGCAGGCCGTGGATGAGATCCTGGGGCAGAATTTGCAAGTGATCGATCAACAGGACCAGATGCCCCTCACCCCGGGCAATGCACTCGTCCAAAGAATTTTGAAAGTCCCGGGGGCGCATAGGCTTCGCCGCTTCCAGAGGACTCTCCATCGATTGCTGCTGGCAGATCAGTTGGCCCAGGCTGGCGTAGAAGTTGGACTCCGTATCCGTGCGCACCTGATGCAGGTTGACGTAGACAGGGCGCATGCCCGGCTCTTCCTCAACGGCCTGCTGGATGTCGAAGAGTAGGCGGGTCTTCTCATGAAATCGGGGCCCCAGGACCACCGTGTATTCATGGTTGCGCAGGTAGCCCATCACCTGATGGATGATGGAATCCCGCCGAATGCGTACGTGCTTGAAGTCGCTGCTGCCATTGTAGGAGACGATCTGCCAGCCCTTCTCCTCCTGGGGCGCGGTTTGGGTTACCATATCCCCTCCTCTACCAATTTTCTAAAGAGAAAGGAGACGTTGTAATTCTCCTCCAACAAGCGGGGGAAGATCGGGGTTGTGAAGCGGTAGCTCCGCCCCTCCTTGGTGAAGGTTCCGGCCAGTTCCAGGTTACGGCAACACACCTCCAAGTCAGAAAGGAACATCTCCACTCCCCGGCTTTTCAGAAAGCTATCCATCAACTCCAGGTCAAAAGTACCTTCATAACTGCTACTGCCAGTCTCCCCTGCCTCCAGGATGATGGCATAGACCAGGGCCTTCTCCATCTCGTTGGTGTTATCCATGAAGGTGTTGAGGATAAAGGAGCGGAAATCTTCGTCCGTGTAGATGTTGACCAGGCTCTGGGGTGTGATCACCCGCTGCTCCGCCCGTTCCAGCCCGTCCAGCAGGATGGAGCAGTAGTATTGAATCAGATTGGGCTGGCCCGCGGTCTCCTGGTAGATGGTGTCGATGATCTCATTGCGCTGCTCCAGGCGGATGCGCATGTTCTCCATCGGCTCCACGATCAGGCTGACCGCCTCATCCCGGCGAAACTCCTTCAGGCGCAGGGGGGTCACGAAGTTGTAGAGGGGTGAGTCTTGATCGTGCACGCTGCGCAACAGCCGCCGATATCCCGCGATGATGAAGCGACAGTGGCCAGCGTTGCTGCCGGCCCGTAACTTCTTCAGCAGGTCTGCATCCCCTGCCAATGCGTCCAGCAGGCCGTCAAACTCGTCCAGCAAAAAGATCAGTTGACCGCCATACTGCTTGCTCATCCGTTCCAAGAAATTAGGGAAGTAGATGGGGAATTGTTGATTGTAGAGTCGCGTCAACTCCCGGGGACTGAATTGACGCACAATCTCCTGCATAAAATCAGCCGTGGAACGGATGGCGTTGCAATCCATGTAAAGGACGCGCTTCTCGGCCTGACTGTCACCCCGATCAATGGCCTGCTCCTTCAGTTGACGCTCGATCTCCCGCATTAAAGAGGTCTTGCCGATCCGGCGGATGCCCATGATGGCGAAGTTGGTATCCCCCCCGTGCAGAATGCGGCGAATGTCATACTGGCGGCCAAAGAAGCGGGAACCGGTCACCGGCTTGGTCGTTTCGTATGGCGATAGGCGGAAGAGCTCAAGCTGGGCGCTCACCCGATCTAGCAGATCGCCTGTCGGCCGCCGCGACGTGCGGATCTCTTCCTGATCTCGTTCGTCCAATATCACCAGGGATAGCGCTCGGGTCTTGAAGTAGTCGCGTAATTCCTCTCCTTTACCGTCTAGAAGGATGATGGGGTTGCGCTCTAGAAGATTCTGTATACGCACGACATCTGTCAGGCTCTGTCCTAGATCGCGGGTACTAAAGCCCTCCGCATCTTTGCGCCTGACGTGAATCACCGGCGTACGATCAGAAAAGCGTAGCTTCCAGGCTGAAAAATCAGCGTTATAGATCTCGAAGTTGAGTTCTTCGCGGTGGCCCAAGCGCACATGATAGTTGAGCTTTTGATCTAAAAATTGCAAGAAATCTGGTAGATCGCGATATTCATGCTTGACGGGGTTGTTCATGTCACCCTATTCCTTTCAATACGCACCAGATCGTAACAGTGAAGTATCCACACCAGCGCTGGCACCTGGCCCGCAGGGATGGCCGCATCGCTGGCTCGCTCGACCAATTCTGCCGGCGAAAATGAATCTCCCTGATCGTAAAGAATGCGCATGAGCCGGCCGGCGCTGCGCGCCGTTTCTTCGCTGCCAACCAAAAGCCCATTTTGCTGCCCAGAACGAGAACTCCAATAACGGATAAGACGACTTTCTTCCCAACCACAACGGCTACCAGTGCGGCGGATGGAACCACAGCTTGCCCACCAGCCACTGGGCAATGCCACTGTACGGGCGTCCCGTTGCCAGGCACCGGGGTCAAGTCGCCATTGGCCCTTCTCCAGGATGGGTTGCCTATCGATGTAGACGCTTGCTCCTTCCACAACCAGATCACAATGGATAGTCGAATCGACGCGCCCGCCTAACATCTTACTGTTACCCAACCCCACATGCAGCGTCCCTGCTTTCTTCTCGTCAATGAGTTCGATTCCCACCAGATCGTGGATACTTGCATTCATCCCGAAACCAATCTCGGCCAGATTGCGCCAATTGGCGTCGGCTCGTTCCTGTGCAAAGTCGATCTGGGTGCGATACAAGTACTTGACGATCGCATCCTCTTGCGGCTCAATGCTGACCACGCAACCCTTTTCAAAGTAGATCTGCACGCTCTCACCTGCGCCGATTACCCATCCTGGCAGCGACCCGTTGATTGAGATGCTTCCTTCTGCGCCAACAGGGATGACGAAGGTCTCGCCTGGCGGTAGATTCGCCCAAGATCCCTTTGCAATTACACCGTCACTAATACCTGGCGGGAACTCCCATCCCCCCAGTTCTACAAGCAGCCGGTGGATCTCGCCAAATCGATCCTCGCTCACAATCTCCATCTCGCGACCTAACACAAGCGCCATGGCCAGATGATTGCAACGTTCACGAATCAAGTCGTAATCTGTGTCCGCCATACGCAGGATGTCGAGAGTAATGCCAGGTACGTGAGCCACCTTAGCGTGGCGGCGTCAGCCGTCAGTTAAGATTCGCAGGCGAAAGTCGAGATGCTCAGGCCGATCCGACAGGCAACTCATAATGGCGTCAGCTTCCTGCATGGCAGCCTCGATAGGATGGGGCAGCCGCTCCCAGGATTCAAAAGATTCCTGTATAAACTCAAAGACATAGATCACCGAGACTTGAATCTCCAGTTCACGGGCGCCCTTTGCTACTGCTTCCGCCACACTTACAGAACCAGCATCGGCAAAGATCAGTAGATTCTGTCCACGACTCAGGCCCAGACTGTGTGAGAGGATATTCCTGGTTGCTTTGGAAATATCGCCTTGTATAAGCATTGGATTTCTCGCTGACATCAAGTACGGAGTGGCGTTTGGGTACTTCAATCCTGGGATCTTCGCTGGGACTCCTGGAGTCCCAGCGAAGATCCTTAGCGTACTTTCAACGCCCCTTGGCGGAGGTAAAACCTGCATATAGCAGCGGAGGGAGAGAACGAAGTGCAGGTTGTAACTGGCTGGCGAACAGCTTGATAGCACTTTACTACTAATTTTGCAGAAGATCAACAGAGCGCAAATCTTTCAGTACCTTCGTTGGAACCGTGGAACCGGTTCAATTTGACACGATCCAGCCCCACTGCTATAATCCTTTCCTGTCTGCACGGCACAGAACTAGGCCTCTGAAGTAAGTCTTGCAGCGGAAAGCGTGGCGCATTCGTCTAGAGGCCTAGGACACGGCCCTCTCAAGGCCGAGACACGGGTTCGAATCCCGTATGCGCTACCACACAGACCCCGTCACTAGTCAGTGGCGGGGTTTTGTTTTGGAGGGTCTTAGATGCCACCGGTAACTATTGCCGCGCTGATTGTGGTTGGGGTGACGATTGTTGGGGTGGCGATAGGACGCTATCCCTTTTTGCGTATGAACCGGGCGACGATTGCGCTGGCCGGGGCGACGCTGTTGATGGCGATGGGCGCAATCTCGCTGGATGAAGCCTACGCCGCGCTCGACCTCAACACGCTGACCCTCCTCTTCGCTATGATGATCCTCAACGTCAATTTGCGCATTGCCGGCTTCTTCCAATGGGTGGGGAGCCGGGTGGTGCGGCTGGCGCGCACACCCTATCAACTCCTGGCCTGGATCGTGCTGGCGTCAGGCGTACTCTCGGCCATCTTCCTCAACGATACAATTGTACTCATTTTCACACCGCTAACGCTGGAGATCTGTCGCACGCTGCGCCAACCGCCCATTCCCTATTTGATCGCGCTGGTGACGGCGGCCAACATTGGCTCCACAGCGACGATCACCGGCAACCCGCAGAACATGATCATCGGCATCGCCTCGGGCATTCCTTTTGTCGAATTCACGGCGGCGCTCGCCCCGATCGCCCTGCTGGGGATGATCATCGCCTGGGCGGTGGTGGCGCTGGTCTATCGGCGCGAGTTGTCGGCAGCCCGCTTCAGCGCGCCGCCGTCGTTGACCATCACCGTCCACGAATCGCTGCTGCGCAAGTGCGCGCTGGCGACGCTCTTGATGTTGATCGCCTTTGTGGCGGGCGTCTCCATCCCCCTGGCCGCGTTGAGCGCGGCCGCGCTGCTGCTCATCACCCGCCGCTGGGAGCCAGAGCGGATCTTCGCCGAGATCGACTGGTCCTTGCTTGTCTTCTTTGCCGGGCTCTTCATTGTCACCGGCTCGCTGGAGATCATGGGGACGAGCGAGCAGTTGTTCGGTCTACTGCAACCGCTGGCCGAAGAGGGGATCGTGGCGCTGACGCTCATCTCGGTGCTGCTGAGCAATTTGATCTCTAACGTCCCTGCGGTGCTGCTCTTCCGTCCCTTCGTCCCTGATTTCCCAGATCCGCGCCAGACGTGGCTCACCCTGGCGATGGCGACGACCCTGGCCGGCAACCTTACCCTGCTCGGCTCGGTCGCCAATCTCATCGTCGCCGAGATCGCCCGCCGTTCCGGTGTGGAACTCACCTTCGGCGACTATCTGAAATGTGGCGTGGTGATCACGATCCTGAGTCTAGCGGTGGGGGTGGCGCTAATGCGTAGTGCGTGAAACGTGTTGCGTGTTGCATGTCCAGAATTGCGAATTGCGAGGGGCGAATTGCGTATTCTCTGGGGACCTGCCAGGTTTTCTGCAACCTGGCGGGTCTCTTATTGCCGATAATGTATATTGTGGCCTGCAACCTGCAACTTGCAACCTGCAACTTGCTCCACGTTTATCCACGGTCCGCGGTCCGCCGTCATCTTCCCTTTTTGCGTTATTTTGGCTAAGATACCCCCATCACCTTCCACCCTCACACCGCAAGGAGTCGCCATGCTCATTATCGACGCCCATCTCGATCTCTCGATGAACGCGCTGCAATGGAATCGGGATCTGATCGCTTCGGTCTATACCATCCGCACACGCGAGCAGCGCATGTCGGGCAAGGGCCGCGCCGGGGGGACGGTCGCCTTCCCCGAAATGCGCCAGGGACGCATCGCCCTCAGCTTTGCCACGGTGCTTTCCCGATCCACGGGCACGACCGTCCCGTACTACGATTTTGATTCGCCCACCCAGGCCCACGGCATGGCGCGGGGGCAGTTGGCCTATTACCACGCCTTGCAGCGGATGGGGTTGATCCGCATGATCGAAGACGCCACCGGGCTGGACGATCTGTGGGGCGATTGGGAACGCTGGGAAGCGAGCGGGGCCGCACCAGGCCAGGAGCCGCCGCTGGGCTTTGTCCTCAGCATGGAAGGTGCTGACCCTATCCTCGACCCGGCGCAGTTGGAGGAATGGACCGATCTGGGGCTGCGAGCCTTGGGGCTGACCCACTATGGGCCAGGACGCTACGCTGGCGGCACCGGCACAGAGAAGGGATTGACCGATCTGGGTCGCGCCATCCTGCCGGAAATGGAGCGGCTGGGCGTCCTCTGCGACTTGACCCACATGTCGGATCAGGCCTTTTGGCAAGCGCTGGAGATCTACAATGGTCCTGTATTGGCGAGCCACAACAACTGCCGCGCCCTCGTCCCCCACCAACGCCAATTCAGCGACGACCAGATCCGCGCCATCGCCGAACGGGACGGCGTCATCGGCGCGGCCATGGACATCTGGATGGTCGTCCCTGGCTGGACCTTTGCGGACGCGGGCAAGCGCAACGTCTTCCTCTCGCAGGTGATCGATCACATCGATCACGTCTGCAAGATCACCGGTTCGACCCGCCACATCGCCATCGGCACCGATCTCGACGGCGGCTTCGGCCTGGAGCAATCCCCGGCTGATCTCGACACCATCGCCGATCTGCAAAAGATCCCCGATCTGCTGCGTCAACGCGGCTACGGCGAGGAGGATATCGCCGCGATCTGCCACGGCAACTGGCTGCGGCTGTTGCGGGAGACGTGGGCGGGACGATGATGCGTAATGCGTAATCCGTAAAAGTTGATATCTCCAACTCGCAACCTCAGCATACAAAGGAGAACCACCATGCGCAAGGAAGTTTTCACCGAGAAGGGAGCCAAGCCCGTCGGCATCTACTCGCAGGGGATCATCGCCAGCGGGCCGACGGTCTATATTTCGGGGCAAGGGCCGATTGACCCGGCGACCGGACAGTTGGTCAAAGGAAGTTTCCGCGAGGAAGCCGAACGGGTCTTTCAAAATCTGACAATTCTGTTGGAGGCCGCGGGGACCTCATGGGCGAACGTGACCAAAGTCGGCGTCTTCCTCGCCGATCTGAGCAACTTCGCCGAGATGAATCAGGTCTACCAGCAGTTTGTGACAAAGCCCTACCCGGCGCGCACCACTGTGGGCGCGCAACTCCCCGGCATCGCCATCGAAGTCGACGTGATCGCCGTGATTCCCCAGGAGAACGCGTAGATGAGCGCCGATTTAACGCAAAGATGCAAAGGAGCAAAGATGCAAAGCAAATCTCTCTCTGCGCCTCTGCACCTCCGCGCCTCTGCGTTGAACTGGTTCCACTGACTTGGTGACGCCGTTGTACGACGTGATCCTCGTCGGCTGTGGACCGGTGGGGGCGACGGTCGCCAATCTGCTGGGCGGTTATGGCCGATCCACGCTGGTGGTGGAAAAGGAGATCGCCATCCACCCCCAGCCGCGGGCGATCCACTTTGACGATGAGACCATGCGCATCTTTCAGGCCATCGGGTTGCAGCGCGAGATCGCCGCTGCAACCCGCCCTATCCTCGGTATGCACTTTGTGGATCGCCAAGGGCGTTTGCTTTTGGAGGTGCGCAAAAACGCCGGGGACCATCCTCTCTACGGCTTTCCCCCGGCCAATGTCTTTTATCAACCAGAGCTAGAAACGATCCTGCACAGTGGATTAGCGCGCTATCCCCATGTAGACCTGCGGCTGGGCTTGGCGGCAGAGTCCTTCGCCCAAGACGAGGGGGGCGTCGTCGTCACCTTACGCGGTGAGAATGGGAAATCCTCAACCGTGCGCGGGCGCTACCTCCTGGGCTGCGACGGAGCCAGCAGCCTTATCCGCCGCCAGATGGGGATTGGGTTGACTGATCTTGGCCTGCATCAACCCTGGCTGGTGATCGATGTGCGCCAACCTTCCTCGACCGACGATCTCTACTTTGTGCGGCAGATCTGCGACCCTGCGCGGCCAGCGACCTTTGTCCCATCGGTCGGGGATCGCCGCCGTTGGGAGTTCATGCTGCTGCCCGGCGAATCGCCCACAGAGATGGTGCGGCCCGAACGGGTACGGGCGCTGCTCGCCGCCCATGTCGCCGATGCTGTGGAGATCGAGCGGGCTGCGGTCTACACCTTCCACGCCCTGCTGGCGGATCGCTGGCGGGATAATCGCGTTTTTCTGCTCGGCGACGCCGCCCACCAGATGCCGCCCTTCCTCGGCCAGGGAATGTGCGCGGGCATCCGCGACGCCCATAACCTGGCGTGGAAATTGGATCGCGTCCTGCGTGGGATCGCCCCGACCGCCTTGCTCGATACATACCAGAGCGAGCGGCGTCCGCATGTGGCGCAGATCATCCACATGGCGCGCCTGGCCGGGGGGATCATCCAGACGCGGCGGCGCGGGTCGGCCATCCTGCGCGATGGGTTGCTGCGCGCGGCGATGGCGATCCCACCGGTGCGGCGCTGGCTGCGTCAGTTGGAGACAGCGGTGCCAGGGTTGCAGAGCGGCTATTTTGCCCCACGCAACAAGGCCGCAGGGAAACTGCTTCCCCAGCCAACCGTCGAAAGCGCGGATGGGCGGATCGATCTTCTCGATACTTTTTTAGGCGACGACTTCGCGCTGATCCACATTGGGGGCGCGCCGCAGAGCGACCTGGGGATGCCAATGCTCCGTCTGATCGGTCCGCGCGATCCCTGGCCGGACGCGCCCAACGCCATCCGAGATCACAACGGTCAACTCAGCGCGTGGATGGCTGCGCACCGCGCTGAGATCCTCATCATCCGACCTGATCGCTATGTTTTCGGTGGTTTTGGGGATTGGGGACTGGTGACTGGGGATTAGGGATTAGGGATTGGGGATTGGGTCTACGTTCGTCTGCGGTCCGCGGTCCGCCGTCTGCCTTCTACCGCACCGTCACACCGAGATAGTTCTTGATCGTCTCCTCATCGTTGAGGATTGCGTCGCTGCTGCCCTGGAAAACAACCTGCCCTTCGCGCAGCACAAAGGCATAATCGCACCAGCGCAACACACTGCGCGCGTTCTGTTCTACGACGACAAGGGTAATGCCGCTGCGGCTGAGGGTTTGCAGCGTGCGGAAGACATCGCTGACAAAGAGAGGGGAGAGACCAGCGCTGGGTTCGTCCAGCAGCATCAGCTTGGGCTGAGCCAGCCAGCCGATGGCGATGGCGAGCATCTGCCGTTCGCCGCCGCTGAGTTGGCCGGCGCGTTGTCCCTGTCGGTCGGCGAGGATGGGGAAGAGATCACGGGCCGCCGCCAGGGCGCTCTCCGCCGCGGCCCTGGGTTGATTGCGCAAGGCCAGCAGCAGGTTCTCGCGCACGGTCATCGAGGCAAAGATATTTTGGCGCTGCGGCACATACGCGATCCCCTGTTTACTAATGGTCTCAGTGGCTTTGCCGATCAGCGATTGCCCCCGAAATCGAATATCGCCGCCGAAATAGTCCGTCAACCCGAAGATGGACTTGAGCAAGGTCGATTTTCCGCTGCCGTTCGGCCCTAAAATGGCGACAAATCGCTCTGGCTCCACCGTCATCGAAATCTCGTGGAGGATCTGTAGTTTTCCATAGCCAGCAGTGAGTTGGTTGACAGCGAGCATGGATCATTCTCCAAAATAGATCTCGCGCACATGTGCATCCGCCGCGATCTCTGCGGGCGTGCCCTGGGCCACGACTTGGCCCATGTGCATCACATAGAGATGATCGACGAAATCGAAGAGGATCTCCAGGCGATGCTCGACGATGAGAAAGGTGAGGCCGTGGGTGCGGCGCAGATCGGCGATCTGCTCGAAGATCGAATAGGCCAGATTGGGCGCAACGCCCGCCGTCGGCTCATCCAAGAGCATCAACTTGGGCTCGCCAATGAGGCTGCGCCCCAGTTCCAACAACTTCATCTGCCCACCGGACAGATCGGAGGCGCGGGCATCGTAGAGACGGCGCAGCAGCAGCCGATCTAGAATTCCCCCGGCGGTTTGGGCCAGGGAACGCTCCTCCCCCTGCCAGAGCCGATGGAAAGGGGCCAGCCGCGCCCGTTCCCCGCGCTGCGACTTGGCCGGGATCAGCGTATTGTCCAATACTGTCATGCGCTGGAAGAGCGTCGGATCCTGGTACGAGCGGGCAATGCCGGCGCGGAAGACGGCGTCGGCGCTGGCGCGCGTCAGATCTTGCTCCTCAAAGTGGATGGTTCCACCGTTGACGGGCAGCGTTCCCGCGATGAGGTTGAGCAACGTCGATTTCCCGCTGCCGTTAGGGCCGATCAGGCCGATGATCTGTCCACGCGGGATGGTCAACGAAACGCAGTTGACAGCGCACAAATTGCCGAAAAATTTAGAAACACTGTTGAGATGCAGCATCAGTACCTTCGTTATCAAAAATATCGATCCACGAAGCCACACAAAGGGACACGAAGAAAAGAGCTTTTTCTCTGCCTTCGTGTTGCTTCGTGTGCCTTCGTGGATCAACTCTGCTGGCTCATGATTCCGCCAGTAGGGCGTGGGCCTGGGTGGTGTGCGCCGGTTCGGGCAGCAATCCTTGCGGTCGGTAGCGCAACATCACCAGCAAGATCACGCCGAAGAGGATAAAACGCACGTAGTTGAACTCAAATGGCGATCCCATCATATTCAATTGGATGGCGGTAATGGCCGTCAGCCGGTTGAGGATGGTGACGATCAGCGCGCCCAGAAGCACGCCCCGGTTGTTGCCCACGCCGCCCAACACCACCATCACCCAGACGTCCAACGTCAAAGCAACCATAAAATCATTGGTGTTGACAAAGCCAATATTTACGGCAAAGAGGACGCCGGCCAGCGCCGCGATCCCCGAACCGATGAACATGGTCGCAGCGCGGATGCGCGGCACATTCTTGCCCAGACCGGCGGCGGCAGCATCGTTCTCGCGCACGGCTTTGAGCAGACGTCCGTAAGGAGAGCGCACCAATCGTTCACAATACCAATAGACCAACGCCAACAGCAGCAGCACCAGCGCCAAAAAGAGGAGCGACGCGCTGCGCGGGTCGCCGGTCATCGTACTCACCCAAGCGAAGGGCTGGGCGATGCCCGAAAGCCCGTTGTGGGCGCAAATCAGCGGCGGATAGCCGCGCACGATGATACGCACGATCTCGCTGCCCACCAGCAAGACCAACGCCAGATACCATTCTTCCTTGAGGCGTAGGGCCGGGTACGAAGCCAGCCAGCCCACGATCCCACCGACGAGGAGGGCGATGAGCAGGGTCAACGCAAAGTTGCCCAGCGCCACCAGGGGCATGGTGCGCATGATCTCAGAGCGGATCTGCAATGCCTGCCCCAACGTGACTGCGCTGCATGGATCGATCACCGTAGCGCCGCCAAAGAGGGGCAGCAGCCGTGTGTAGGTCCACCCGGCGGTGTACGCGCCCACCGAGACGAAGAGCGCCTTGCCAAAGTTGGGAATGCCGGCGACGCCGTATTCCAGGTTGAGGCTGAGGGCCATCAGCCCCGAAATGCCGAAAAAGGTAAGCAGTGCGATGATCGTTGCGATCAGGTCAATCTGCATGGACAACTCTCCGCCGCGGGTAGAGGCGGCGCAGGTCGGCGCTGAACTCGGTCAATCCCTGCGGGCGGAAGAGCAGCACGAGAATGATGATCAAAAAGGGGATGGCGGGCTTAAAGCTGAAATCCAATCCGATCCAGGCGTTGAGAAACTGCATGATGGTGTTTTCGGAGAAGGCAACTATGTACGCGCCGAGAATCGTCCCCGAAAAGCTGGTCATGCCGCCTAAGACCATGGCCGCGAAGACTGAGAGGATCGCCAGCCAGCCCACCAATGGGTTGACCCAGGTGTAGATCCCCCAAAGCGCGCCGGCCACACCGGCCATCCCCCCCACCAGCAGCCACGTCAGATCGTGGACGCGATCCACGGGGACGCCGATCACTTTGGCGAGGGTGAAGTTATCGGCCAGAGCGCGCATTTCCCGGCCCAGCGGGGTGTAGTTGAGCAGCATGCTCAGGCTGATCACCAGCCCGATGCTGACCGGCACCACCCAAAAGAAGACGTTGGTTAGGGTGATGAGATCATCGCGATACCAGATCTCCAACGGCACGCGGATACGTCGATCAAAGAGTTCATAGCGATCTGCCAGCAGAAAGAGGATGTAACGCAGGATCAGCCCGACGGCAAACGAGGAAAGGATCAGCGTGTAGATCGACGATCTCTGCCGGGACAAGGGTTTGTAGACGATGCGGTTGGCGAGGACGGCGATCAGCGCGGAGACGAGAAAGGCCGCTGTCAAAACCAGAAGCGGGTTCCCCGTCCACAATATCGAAACGACCAGAGCCACATACGCGCCGACGGTGATCAACTCCGCATGGGCGAAATTGGGCAGTCGCACCACGGCAAAGGTGAGCGTCAGGCCAATCGCCATCAACGCGTAGAGGCTGCCAACCTGGGCTGTCCGCAACAGGGAATCAATCAGCGTGGCCGTTGTCAAAAGTGGATTCCTGTGGATCGATGGACGAATGGGTAGATAAGAGTACGCTCAGGCTCTGCTCAAACTCTGATAGAGAAGCCGTCATCAACGTCTGACGGAAGAGCGCCTGTAGTATGGACACGTCCTCGATAGCCGAGATTGGTTCGGCGAGAGGGGTGATGTCCCCCCCAAAGCGAATCTGCAACGCATCTAGAATATTAGCGCGTAGTGTTGCGATTCTCCCCTGTTCGATTCCCTGCTCGATTCCCTGCTCGATTCCTCGCTCGATTCCCTGCTCGATTCCTCGCTCGATTCCCTGCTCGATTCCTCGCTCGATTCCTCGCTCGATTCCTCGCTTTTCAGCGCTACGTTCAATCGTAGTTACATATCTCATGGTTCGCTGCTCCTCATAAAAAGTCAGATCTGCCTCAAATTGTTGCTCCAACTCTGGAGGTAGAATCATCACCCAATCAATGAAGCGGAAAAGATCAAGAATATCCTGCCGGCTGTAGTCTCGCTCGTAGAGCATGCGTGTCAGTGAAAATTTCCACTGCCGCCGTGCATCAGGATCGCGACGCGTCTCTTGAGTCTTCAAATGCGCCATCACAACCACGGCGAAGGGATTGAGATCCGATTCTAACTGCGCCCAATGCGCTCGAAAATCGAGGATCTTAGCCGTCGGGAAGTGCAGCGAGACCCGGCTGCTCCACAAATCGTATTCAAAGCGGTTGGGACGCCAATCCGAATCTTCGTCGGTCAACACAGCCAGGCTGGCAACCTGACGATCATAGCGATCAAAGAGCCGGTAATTGTAGATGTACATGCGCTTGGCGAAGAGGGGATCGACCTGCCCCTGTACTTCAATGTGGATGAGAACCCAAACTTGGTCGCCATCTTTGCGCCAGACCCGTACAAGTTTATCGACGCGTCGGTTGCCGGTCTCAGCGTCGCGCACAACTTGCTGCAATTCCTTGTCGAGAAACTCGTACGGACGGCCCCAATCCACATCGCGGTCCACGTACGGGAAGAAAAAAGCGAGAAACTGGGGAAAATACAACTCCAGAATCTCTTTCCACGGTGAATCATAATCCGCAGGGTGCGCTGCCATAGATGCTCTCTCGAATCGTGATTGGACAGCGAGAAAATTATACCACAATCGCCGTTCGATCCAGGCGTTTCGTCTGTAACAGTTGCAGATCCTACTGTACTGGGGTATAGTTCCCCCGTCACTGCCGACAACCTCATTCCCCTGGCTTCGCTTTCTATTTTCACAATCAAACAGAGGAGCTTGCAGATGATCCGATTATCTTTTCGATCTATGGTCGCGCTGATCCTGGTGTTGACGCTGGCGGCCTGTCAGTTGCAGGTGCAGCCACCCGTCGCCGTTCCCCAACCCGCGCAGGGAGAGGCTGCCGGGTCGCAAACCTACGTGCTTGGCATTGTCCAACCCTTCACGGGTTCCCTGGGTGCGTTTGGCACCGACTTTAGTCGGGGTATTGAGCTGGCCGTGGAGTTGATGAACGCAGAATTGGAAGCCGCCGGTTCCAACATTCGCTTTACCACTGTCAGCGCCGATACCGAGGGTACACCCGACGGTGCGGCCAGAGCGGTGCAGACTGTGGTGCAGACCAGCGGCGCGCAGGTGATCGTCGGTCCGTTGACGACGAGCGAAGTACTCGGCGCAAAGCAGTTCGCCGACGAGAATCGAATTGTACTCGTGGCCCCGGCCTCCAGCGGTCCTGCTGGGGCTATCCCGGACGATTACATCTTCCGCGTCATGTACCCGCCCGACACCTTTGCCGGGCAAGCGTTCAGCCAGATTGCCGAAGCTCGTGAATATGAGAACGTGGTGATCCTGCATATGGACGACGCATTTGGCAACGGTATGGCCGACATCTTTAGCCAGCATTTCGACGGTACGATTTCGGTGGTGAAGTATGCGCCGGAACCCGCCGATCTTTCCAGCGAGGTTTCGCGGGTGAGTGCTGAGGTGACACGGCTTTCAGCGGAAGGCAGCACCGCATTCTTCTGTGTCTGCTTTCTGGGGGATGGACAGAAGGTATTGCAACTGGCGCTGACCGATTCAGCGCTGCAAAGTGTGGATTGGATGGGCGTCGAGAACCTTGCCAATCCGCGCATTTTGGAGGACCCGGCCCACGCTCAACTACTGCAAACCGCTAACTTTGTTTCGGTCTCTTTTGCCGAGAGCGCCACACCCAACACGCAGAAATTCATCGACGATTTTGTGGCAAAATACGGCCAGGCGCCCGGTCCCTTCACCAATTACGCCTATGACGCCGCCAATGTCGCCATGATCAGCATGTTGACCGCTGGCAACAACGGCGCATCTGTGCAGTCGATGTTGCCCTTCATCGCCAATCATTACATAGGCACCGCAGTGCAGACCTATCTCGACGAAAATGGCGATCAAGCGGTGGTCAACTACGGTATCTATCAGGTAGCGGATGATCTGACCAGCTTTACCCAGATTGGGGCCTATGATGGGTCCACAGGGCAGGTGACCTTCGACTAGAGCCATTTAACGCAGAGAGGCAGAGGCGCAGAGAAGAGAAAGACTTAACGCAAAGATGCAAAGATACAAAGGGTAGAAGAGAACAAGAGATAAAAGGATTCGTCTCTCCTCCCTTTGTCTCTCCCTCTCTTCTTTCCTTCTGCGCCTCTGTGTCTCTCTGCGTCTCTACCTCTTTGCGTTAAACTTCTCCCCCTTTGCGTTCTTTGCCTCTTTGCGCCTTTGCGTTAAATTCTCCCACTCAGCGGAAGTGACGAATGATTTGCCCTAACAGCCGCACAGCCTCCTGTGGATCGGGACCGAGCGGCGGGCCAAAGCTGAGATGATCAACGCCCGCCGCTACCAATGGCTCCAGCCGCTCGATTAGATCCGCTGGGCCGCCCACAACGCCGATGCGCAACATTCGATCATCCACCAAAGCGATGGCCTTCTCCTCGTCCCGTTCCACCTGCAGAGCCTGCTCAATGGGGCGGAACTCCTCTCGATCCACCCCCAGCCGCGCGTAGATCAATTCACCGAGGGCGTGACCATAATAGGCGATCTTCTGCGCAAGGACCCGCCGCGCCCCCGCCCGATCTTGGGAGAGCGACACCCAAATACAGGCTGCGAAATCGAGCGGGACGAGTTGCGAATTGCGGTTTGCAAGACCCTGCGCCACGAACGGTTCCACGCCGAAATAGTGTTCGGGCGGGAAGAGGAGCGGCAGCACACCATCGGCCAGTTCACCGGCCAGGGAGAGCATCTTCGGCCCCATGGCGCCCAGGTAGATCGGCGTCACCCGCGGCGGCTCGAAGCGCAGATAGGCTTCTTCATTCCAGCGCAGGAATTGCCCATCCATGCGCACCCGTTCCCCTTGCAACAGAGTACGGACCGCCGTGATCGTTTCTCGCATGGCAATCAATGGCTGCGTCTGCTCGATCCCCACCCAGTCGAGGAAGTCCCCGGCGCCGGCGGCCAGCCCTAACAGAAAGCGATTGCCGCTGATCTCGTCCATCGTCGCCGCCACCATCGCCATCTCCGCCGGGTGGATGGTGTAGGGGTTGAGGATGCCTGTGCCGACGTGGATGCGTTCGGTCCTCAGCGCCACCCGGGTGAGGATGGGAATATTGCTGCGCAGGAAAAGGTCATTGCTCACCCAGAATTGGTCGAAACCCTCTGCCTCGGCAGCCTGGGCAAGCGTCACATATTCCAAAGATGGCAGATCATTGTTGAGTCGAAGGCTGAAGCGCATGGGCATAATGAGTAATACGTAATGAGTAAATTGGGTATACGGAAACGGTAACCTATGGGGATAAATCGATGTCGACAGAATTACGCATTACTCATTACGATGGCCTCCGCTTCAATTTCAACCAGGTATTCGGGGCCGACGAGGCGCGCTTCGACGAGGGTATTGGCTGGACGGATCCCGGCGAAGAACTCGCCGTGGATGCGCGCCACCTGCTCCCAATGGTGGATGTGGCTGACATAAACGCGCGTGCGTACAACATCCTGGAGCGTGCCGCCCAGGGCGTGGATGGCGCGCTCGATCTTTTGGATGGCGTAGCGCGCCTGCGCGGAGGCGTCATCCCCGCCGACGAGGTTGCCGTGTTCGTCGGTGGCTGTGGTGCCGGAGACGTGGATGGTGTTGCCAATGCGTACGGCGCGGCTGTACCCAGCCAACTCCTCCCAATGCGTGCCGCTGCTGACATTACGTCGAGTCGGGTTGCTCATTCCTGCCAGGCCCCCTTCGCCATCAAACCGCCGTCCACACAGAGATATTCGCCGGTGATGAAGGACGCCTTTTCGCTTGCCAGGAAGAGGACGGCGTTGGCGATCTCCTCGGGTTGGCCGGCGCGCCCAAGCGGATGGGTACGGGCTGCACCCTCGCGCAGCGCTTCCAATCCCCCGGAACCAGCAATCGCCAGTTCAGTCTCGATGGTACCGGGGTTGACGGCGTTGACGCGGATGCCATCGGCGGCGTACTCCAACGCCAGTTGCCGGGTCAGGTTAAGGAGTCCACCCTTGCTGGCTGCATAGGCAGAGACGGCTTTGGCCGACTGCAACCCCTGCACACTGGCGATGTTGACAATGGCGCCGCCTCCTCGTTGTTTCATCTGCGGCACGCCATACTTTGCTGTCAAGAATGTGCTTTTCAAATTCACATCAAGGATGCGATCCCAATCTTCTTCGGGCAACTCGTGGGCGGGGAGATAGCTACTTGCCGGTTGAATGCCAGCGTTGTTGACGATCACATCCAGCCCGCTCCACCGATCCACACAAGTGTTGACCAGAGCCTGGCAATCATTGGCGCGGGCGACATCTGCCCTTTGAAAGGCAACCGTGCCAGCGAGACCGGCGGAATCACGCTCGATCTGCTGCCCGGCCTGGGCGTCCATATCGGCGCAGAGGACATTGGCTCCTTCGCGCGCAAAGGCGAGCGAGATGGCGCGGCCAATCCCCTTGGCGCCGCCAGTTACGATCACAACTTTCCCCTCAAAGTCGGCCATAGTTAATTCTCCTTTTAGCAATGGGTGGTGGGATTTGAATCTTCACTATCCTACCCGATCTGGCAGCGCTAGGAAAACTGGCGCAACTTTTTCTACAACATTTGTAGAATTGACCTTTGGCGGTCCCTCTGCTATAGTGGCGAATAGTGTCGTCAGCCATTCACTCGATAAAAAGGAGCACGGTGTCGATGAACTTTATGATGCGTAATCGGGCAGGCATGGTTCCTGCCGGTAACGGCGAAACAAAAGTACACCGGTGATCCATATGTGGATGGAGTGGTGACCGGGAGATTTCTCTCCTGGCAACTCTTCAGAAATCAGGAAAGGTCACGGTGTATCGCCCCGTGACCTTTTTATTTTGAGCGGCGCGTTGCGTCTGCTGCAAAAAAGAGTCATGGGCCAACCGTGGCTCTTTTTTATTGGCCTGAAACCATTTATGACAACAGATGTCAAGATCGGCAGCCAGGAGCAAAGATGGGACCCAATCACCCCCAATTACAGAGAGGAACCCCATGGAGAGAGCAAAACAGAGAGTCGCCCCAGACCAGAGGACAGAGAAAATCAAGACCAGCGAGAAGAACACGATGAAAAATTTTGACCTAAAGGAAACGATTACACCAAACAAGGCTGCGGGTCTCTGGCGCATGATGACCGGCTACCACTGGATTTACGGAATTGCCACCTTGAGTGTCGGCGTTGCAGCCATTGCACGCGCCCTTTCGGCCTATGTGATCGCCTACTTTGTAGACGAGGTGCTGGCAGGCGAAGAGATGATGAGTTTGTTGCCCTGGGTGGCGCTGGGTTTTATCGGGCTGGCGTTAGCGCAAGGCAGTTTCACCTTCCTGGGTGGGCGGCTGGCAGCGAAGACGTCGGAGGGCATTACCCGGCGGCTGCGCAACTATGTCTACGATCATCTGCAACGGCTATCTTTCACCTATCACGACCGCATGCAGACCGGGGAGCTGCTCTCACGGGCAACGTCGGACGTGGACGCCATGCGTCGTCTCTACTCCGAGCAGTTGATCGGCATCGGGCGCATCGGCACCCTCTTCTTCGTCAGTTTTGGCGCGCTGCTCTTTCTCAATGTGCGCCTGGCCTTGCTTTCGGTGATCGTCATCCCGGTTGTGGTTGGGCTGTCGATCTTCTTCTTCCGCAAGATGGAGAAGGTCTACCAGGCCTATCAGGAGCAGGAAGCAACCCTATCCAGCCGACTGCAAGAGAATTTGAGCGGTGTGCGCGTGGTGAAGGCATTTGCCCGCCAGGATTACGAGATCGACCGCTTCGAGACCGAGAATTGGAAGAAGTATACACGCGGCACGGCGTTGATCAGGCTCCACGCCACCTTCTGGCCTACGACCGATATCCTGTGCGGCGTCCAAATGCTGGCAGGCTTCTACCTGGGCGCGGTGATGGCGATCAATGGCGAGATCACCGTGGGGATGTACCTGGCCTATGTGGGTCTCGTCATCCAGTTGATCTGGCCTATCCGCGGTTTAGGACGCCTGATTGCGCAGATGTCCACCGGCTTTGTCTCCATGGAGCGCCTGCACCAGATCATCCGTCAGGAACGCGAGCCACTGACGTTGGGCAGGGTGGATCCCAGTGGACGACTGCGCGGGGAGGTGATCTTTGATCATGTATCCTTCGCCTACGATACGCCTGCATCCGTTGCAGAACGGGCGAAGGGGATCGCCACTGGTGAAGAGGCAAAAAAGCAACAAGAGGAAGCGGATGAGCTTACATTCCCAAGCCAGAATGGGCTTTTACAGTCATGGCGCCGGCGGAAGAAGCGCGGGAGTGAAGAGGAAAAACAGGTCGAATCTGTTGCCGCGCAGCCGGCCATCCTCGCCTCATTGGATCGGGAGTATGTGCTTCAGGACATCAATCTCCATGTCAAACCGGGGATGGTAGTGGGTCTGCTGGGCGCTACAGGTTCGGGCAAGACTTCGCTGATCAATCTGCTGCCCCGCTTCTATGATTATACCGACGGTAGCATCAAGGTGGATGGTGTGGAGCTGCGCGACTATTCCCGTTCCTATCTGCGCAGCCAGATTGGGATGGTGCAACAGGAGCCGTTCCTCTTCTCGACGACGATCCGCAACAACATCACCTATGGCCTGGGCCGTGAGGTGAGCGATGAAGAGGTAGAGGCCGCAGCACGCGCCGCCGCCGTCCACGATGTGATTCTGGGCTTCCCCAAAGGATATGAGACGCTGGTGGGGGAACGCGGGGTGACGCTCTCCGGTGGGCAGAAGCAGCGGGTGACGATTGCCCGCACGCTGCTCAAGGATCCCAGCATCTTGATCCTCGACGATGCCACTTCATCTGTGGATACCGAGACCGACGCCGAGATCCGTGGGGCGCTGCGCATGTTGATGGAGAACCGCACCACTTTCATCATTGCCCACCGCGTGCAGAGCGTGATGGAGGCCGATCTGATTGTGGTAATGGATCGGGGCAAGATTGTGCAGATGGGAACGCACCATCGGTTGCTCAACCAGCCCGGCATCTATCAGCGGGTCTACGACTTGCAGGCTCGCATTGAAGCGGAACTCGAACAGGAGATCGCTGAAGCCGTAGAAAAGGCCGATGCGAAAGCGGAACAACGATATCGAGAGAATGGAAGTGGCGGTGTGCCGGTGAAAGCGTAATGAGTAATGCGTAATGAGTAAGTAGAGACCCAACAATGACAAGAGACTCTTTCACTGTTCAGGGTCTCGACAAGATTTACTCATTACTCCTTACTTATTCATTATCTGCCCGACTTCCATCAGAACTATCACGGGAGCCTTCCCTCATGTCTGAACACGAACATTTTGAAGAAGAAGAATTCAATACACAATTCAATGGGCAGACAGTGCTACGCATCTTAAAGCAGGGTCTGCCCCATTGGCCCTACATGGCGACCTTCCTCTTCTGTATTAGCGCTGTCGCCGGTGTGGAATCGTACATGACCTTCCTGAGCAAGCGCATTATCGACGAAGGGATTGTCGTGCGCGATCTGGATCAACTAACCAGCCTCATCATCCAATACGGTGGGCTGATCCTCGTGCAAGCGGTGCTGGTCTTCGGTTTCATTACTGCGGCGGGCAGGTTGGGCGAACGCGTCCAGTACGATCTGAGGAAGAAGATGTTCGAGCGGCTGCAAGGGCTGTCGCTCTCCTATTATAACCGCACGCCGGTGGGCTGGCTGATGTCGCGCGTCACCAGCGACACTTCGCGCGTGGGCGAGCTGGTTTCTTGGGGCTTCCTCGATACAGTGTGGGGCATTACCAATGTACTCATCGCCATGGCCTTCATGTTCTACATCAACTGGCGATTGGCCTTGATCGTCGCGGTGATCATTCCGCTCCTCACGGTGGTGGCGGCCCAGTTCCAGAAGAAGATTCTGGTAGAGTATCGAACGGTGCGCAAGACCAACTCGAAGATCACGGGCGCGTACAATGAGAGTATCACCGGTGTGCGCGTGGTCAAGGCGCTGCGTCGCGAGGAAAAGAACCACGAGGAGTTCGGCGTCCTCACGAACGAGATGCACAATGCGGCCTTCCGTGCGGCGTGGCTCTCGGCGCTCTTCCTACCCACAGTGCAGTTGATCAGCGCGGCGGGCGTGGGCGCGGTGATCTGGTATGGTGGCTGGCAGTATGACAGCGGGTTCATCACCATCGGTGGTATTCAGGCGTTCATCTCCTATGTCACCTTCATGCTCTGGCCGATCCAGGAAATGGCGCGTGTCTACGCCGAGATGCAACAGGCGATTGCGTCGGGTGAGCGCATCTTCTCGTTGATCGATGCTGTGCCTGAGATCCAAAACAAGGAAGGCGCCATTGATCCCGGTTCGCTGCGCGGCGACATTGTCTTTGACGACGTCACCTTCTGGTACGATGACGAAAAAGACAAGCCAGTGCTTGAGGAGTTCAACCTGCACATCAAGCAGGGGGATACCATCGCCCTGGTTGGGCCGACGGGCGCGGGCAAGTCGACGCTGGTCAACCTGGTCTGCCGCTTCTTTGAGCCGCAGATCGGTACGATCCGCATTGCCGGCCACGATTACAAGGATCTGACGCTGCACTCGATCCACTCGCGCATCGGCATGGTCTTGCAGACGCCGCACCTCTTCTCCGGCACGATCCGCGAGAACTTGCGCTACGGGCGACTCGACGCCACCGACGCCGAACTCGAAGATGCAGCGAAGCTGGCAGGGGCGGACAGTTTCATCCGCGAGCTCGACAAAGGCTACGATACCGAAGTTGGCGAGGGCGGCGTGCTGCTCTCGGTGGGGCAGAAGCAGTTGATCAGCCTGGCGCGCGCGGTCCTTGCCAACCCCGACATCTTTGTGATGGACGAAGCCACCAGTTCGGTGGATACGCTCACCGAAGCCTTGATCCAACAAGGCATGGAGCAGTTGATGGAAGGGCGCACTAGCTTCATCATCGCCCACCGTCTCAGCACCATCAAGCGCGCGGACAAGATCCTCGTGATTGAAGGCGGCGGCGTCTCGGAGATGGGCACCCACGCCGAGTTGATCAAGCAGCGCGGCCACTACTACAACCTCTACACCAAACAGTTCCGCGAGGAGATGTTCGGCCAGGAGCAGGCCGCGCTCCATGAGGAAGAGGCGGTGAAGGCGTAATAGCGGACCGCAGTGACTTGTCCGGTAGAATGCACATGATAGAGAAGACAGATCGAGTTCGTACAATTTGTAGGGGCGCAAGCGGACGCAGCGTCCGCTTGCGCCCACCGGATGCGACAAGCAGCCCCCGTACGGAATTGTATGAGATTCAAGTGTCTTCTTTATAAAGAGAGGCCCATCCGGTTCGGATGGGCCTCTCTTTGTTATCTTGGCTCGAATCTTCAAAACGCCCTGCGGTCTGCCGTCCGCGGACTTCTCTAGCGCTGCCGCTGCGCATCCAGCGTCGCTGCGTAGGAATCGCCATCCCCAGCCAGACGGACGATGTAGAAAGTACCGTTCCAATCGTTGCCGTCATCGTCGGTGAAGCGCCACGCGCTCCAGGCGATGGCGTCAGCGGCGGTGTCTTCGAGCCGTTCCCAGCCCGCCTCCTCCAATTGATCCTCATAGTGAGCGGCCACTACATCTGCCGTTAACTCCGTCTGGATGTCGGCGGTGGCGGAGATGCGATCTCCGCCGCTGCTGCTGCCGCTGCCCTGAACCTGCGCGCCAGCCAGCGGTTGCAGTTGGGGCAAAATTCCACCGCCAGGACCCATCGCCTGCATAGGATCGGGTGAGCAGGGATCGCCGCCAGCGCCGATCGGCTTCAGACTGATCTGCAACATGACGGTGTTATTTAAGGCAGCAGCGCCAAGGTTGACAAAGAGATCACCAGCGGGGCTACACAGGATCGAGAGCGCCGGCTGGCTCGGCAGGAAGACAGCGCCGGGGGATCCCATTGCTTGGGGAACGGTAAAGCCTTGTGCGCTCAGTTGCTGGCCCACATCCTCAACCAGATTGACCGCAGACGCCGGCGCAGCATAGAAGATCTGGGTGCCTCCGAAATCGCCGGTGCGCACTACACTCCCTACCACGGCCACTGACGGCGGCAGCGTCAAGTTGATGGGCAGCGTTGGCAGCGCGCCCACCGTGGCTGTCACAGCCCCGGTCGCCGGGCCAATCGTAAACGAAGCCAGAATTGCACGTAAGAGGATACGCAGCGATGCTTCATCACCACCCACCACGTTGACAGAGATCGGCGTCAGCCCCGGCGTTGCCTCGACTTCCATCTCTACAGTTTCTGTCAGGGTGACTGTTTCGGTTACCACTGTGGTCTCGGTTGCGGGGGTGACAACGGCTGTGGCCTGGACGATAGGCGTCGCCGTCGGCTGAACGGCTGGCGTCGGCTGCGCAGGGATCGGCGTGGGTGTCGCCGGTATTGGTGTGGCGATCTCCTCTGGTGTTGGCGTGGGTTCTTCTACTTCTTCGCCCACCGTGAGATTTGTCACAAAATACTCGGTATAGTTGCCGTCGGTGCGCACCACACGCATCCGCAGCGAATATTGGCCTGGGGCCAGATCATCGGTCTGCCAAAGGCCAAGTTGGCCGCCGAACACCTGTTCTCGACCCTCGCCCAGGTAAGCATAGGCTTCCTCGCCGCTCGGTTCGGGTTTGTACGCAAGTTCGTAGCGGTCGAAATTCTCGCTGACCGCTGTGCCGATGATGGTGACAACGCCAGAGACGGTGCTTCCTGGCGCAGGGGAAACGATGCCCGATTCCGTCTGCGCCCACGCTCGCTGCGGCGCAAATCCTGTGTTGAGCAGGATCAGCGCTGCCAGTAGCATCAAGGGCAGAGCGGCTACAATCATCCAACGTTTCGGGGGGATCAACATTGGGTACTCCTTTCAATGAATGAAACTGTAGAATATTGTTCAGCGATTAAGAAATGAGATCCGTTGTGACAATCCCTAATCTCCCAATCTCCTGATTTCTTTTCTGCAACAAAACGATGTTCTTCGCCGGCTGGTTCCGATCATACCTCTCACCATCCATACTTCTCGGGTCCCCACTCGCGGCGGATCAGCTTCTGCTCGGCCAGGATGATCTGGCGATCTGGCACATCTTCATAGGCGATGACGCCTGGCCCAACGCACGAATAGACGCCGATCCGCTTGCCCGGCATGATGATGGTGTTAACCCCTGTGCGGCAGAAATCGCCAAAGTAAGCGGCATTGGACGCGTGCTTGGGGATCTCTAGCCGGCCCTGGATGCGCCAGGGGGTCGGCCCATCATCAAAGCGCAGATTACCACAGACCGTCGCCGCGCCAAAGTCAGCGCCCATCCCCGAAACGCCCCAAATCTCGCAATAGTGATAGCAGTAGACCCGTTCCAGCGCCACGCCGGTGTATTCGCAGCCGTGGTTGTAGATCCCCAGGGGACCCAGGCTGGTGGATGGGCCGATCTGGCAGTAGTTGGTGATGTGGGTGTCGCGGCCCACCACGGTTGAACCTTCGAGGATGGCGCCGTTGGTCACCGTGGAGCCTGCGCCCAGCCAGAGATCGCCCTTTACTACCACGCGGTTGCCGATCTCGGCATTTGCGCCCAACACAACCCGCCCGTGGATCTCCGCGCCATCATGGATCTTGGCCGAAGCTGGGATCACGTTGTCCTTCAATTCGGCGCTCATGGCGCGGATTACAGCGCTGTTGGCTTCGAGGATATGCCAGGGCTTGTCGAGATCAATATGATAGTCCACGGTTTTGACGGCGGCGACGCGCTCGCCTTCGTCGATCATCAACTGGAGCGATTGGGCGATTTCTGCTTCCAGCGGAGGCATCCCGCCGACTGGCACATGGGTCATCAAGCCAGGATTGTCACGCAGATAGGCCAACGCCTCCGGGCGAAACGCATAGACGCCGCCTAATCGATAGTCCCCTCCTCGGCTGTGTCCTTCGACGCCGCGCAATTCCTCATTTTCGACAAAGGCTACGAGCCAATCGCGAGGATCCTCTTGCTCCAGGGGATCGACAAGCGCCGCGGCCAATGGATGATGCGCTTGAAAGCGTTCGAGCAGAGCGCGCAGATTGACGCGTGATGTCGCCAGATCCCCGTGGACGATGAGAAAATCGCCCAGGCTGTCCTCAGCGCCGAGCAGCGCGGCATAGGCTGTCCCCTGCGGCGCGGCTTGAAAGACAAAGCGAATATCGCCTGGCGCACCGCGTAAGGCGGCGCGGACACTGGCTTCTCCAGCGCCGACAACGACAACAATGCGCTCGACATCCAGCGCAACGAGATCCTCCACCAGACGGCGGATCAGAGGCTGATTGGCAATGGGGAATGCAGCCTTCTGGCGGACGACGTTGTAGGGCCAGAATTTGGTCCCATGTCCGGCGGCAAGGATGATAGCAGTATGGATAGAGTTCATGGCATGTCCAGAGTTGTGGAAGCGGATGAGGGTAAACAAATCTGCGCAGTCGGCAATATCAACTACGTAGTTTAGCGGGTTCACAAGCATTGAAGCAAACAAGAATAAAGTGCTATACTCGCAACAACAAGATAAATGATGCTCTGTGGGGGTGATCTTCTATACAGAGTAACAACCAATGTAGAGCAGTGCCCGGCCAAATCAAGAACTATCGAATCAAGTGAGAGACGTATGGCAAACATTTCAAATTACCGAAGCATTGAAAACGACCTGGACAAGATCCGCATTATGATTGTCGAGGATCACCCTCTGTTTGGGCAAGGTTTGCGGCGTGTACTTGAAGGTGAAGACGATTTCAGGGTCATCGCCGAGATTGAGGATGGATTGGAAGCGGTCACTGCCGCCATCCGCGAGCAACCTGACGTCATCTTGATGGACATCAACCTGCCCGGTCAGAATGGTCTACAGGCCACGCGCGAGATCAAAAACAGCGCGCATGGCAACGCCATTGGCATCATCATCCTTACCGCTTATCACGATGACGAACAGCTCTTCCATGCGTTAAGGGCTGGCGCCGCCGCTTACTACCCGAAAGATGTCATGCCCAGTGAGTTGATCCCCGCGGTGCGGGCTGTGGCAGAAAACCACTACGTAATCGGCGAAGAGGTAATGAACCGTCCTCAGGTAGCGCGCTGGATGATCCGCCAATTTGAAGAATTGGCTATCTTTGGCGAATCGCCCGATGAGATGTTCATGCCGCTCAGCCCACGCGAAATGGAAATTTTGCAATACATTACACGAGGGGCCAGCAACAAAGAGATCGCCCACTCTCTAGGGATCAGTCGCCAGACCGTCAAAAACCACATGAGTAGCATTCTGCGCAAACTTGCCGTCAACGACCGCACACAGGCCGCCGTCCTGGCCCTGCGCCGTGGTTGGGTGCGGCTTGAGGATACGACGGCGCGTGTTTGACAAGATGGTGCGTAATGCCTAGTGCATAAAGAATTTTCACCTGCTACTTGCAACCACTTTTGCCTTATAGAATTCACTTCCTGCTTACTTCCTTCTCTTCATGTTCCTCCTTGTGTGGAGCGAGGAGCACAGCGATGGCTGTGCTCCTCGCTTTTTTGTCAAACCTGCGTTTTTTTGCCACAATAGGTAACTATCAAGCCCTATGCTCGGCGTGGGTCCATGACCCACCGCCAGGTCCGTGACCTGGCTAGAGCAGGGGTAGCAGTTACCACAATAGGCAGAAATCTGAATTGATTAGATGCTGAGAATTCTGCGCAAGGAAGGACAACAGCCCCTTATGACACGCATGACATCCAACAGAGGCGGTCAAAGTTTTATTGAGTATGCCCTGATTATTATCTTGATTTCCATCGCTATTCTTTCGATCTTGTTGATCTTCGGCGATGACATTCGCACGATGATCAACGATCTGCTTCAACAGTGGTTTCCGGCCCAGGTGGAAGCCCTGAGAAATCTGGTAATGCCTACATGAATGGATCTGCCTGGCTTGCGCAACTCGCACGCCTGGGCGCCGATCTCCTCTTTCCACCGCAGTGCAGTGGATGTGGGCGGATCGGCGCTCTCTTTTGCCCGCAATGCGCACAGTCGGTCGAGGGGACACCAGCGACCGTCTGTTCCCATTGCGGACGAATGCAACCTGCTGCAGTGCCCCTCTGTACACTCTGCCAACAGGAGATCGATCCCCCGCTTACCCTGACCCGCGCCGCCGCCCTCTACACTGAACCGCTGCGTTCAGCCGTCCACGCGTTGAAATATGAAGGGCAGAGGGAACTGGCGGAACCGCTGGCCCGTTATTTAGTGGCGAGCTTTCGGCGCCCCCCCGTGGACGGAACTTACGTTCAGCTTTGACGGCTGTATCCCCGTTCCTTTGCACCCGAAACGGCAGCAAGAACGAGGATTCAACCAGGCGGCGCTGTTGGCCTTCAACTTCAGCGAGCGGACAAAGCTGCCCGTGCGAGAAACATGGCTGACGCGCAGCCGAGAGACAGCCTCACAGGCGACGCTTTCCGCCGAGGAACGCCGTCAGAATATTGCCGATGCCTTCCTCGCCTCCTCTGAGGTTATGGGCAGGCGGCTGCTCGTCATCGACGACGTGACGACCACCGGCGCAACGCTGACGGCCTGCGCCCATGCGTTGCGCAAAGCAGGCGCGATGCATGTCTGTGGCCTGGCATTGGCCACGCCTCGCCTGCATTGGCAGTAAAAGCC
Organism: Caldilineaceae bacterium; assembly: GCA_019637695.1. GTDB lineage: Bacteria > Chloroflexota > Anaerolineae > Caldilineales > Caldilineaceae > RI-153. The sequence goes on from JAHBVG010000061.1 coordinate 31,432, forward strand.
CGCCAAATGACGAGTTGACAAGGGTTCTCTCCGAATCTACAATGAGGCCAATATACTCGCTGCGGTACACAGGCTAGCGTGGAACCCACGATATGCTTATCTATCTCCTCTAATCCCATCATTGATTAGATTGTTTTTGTCGCACAGTACAATCAACCGTACTGAGCGTTTTTTTACACACAGTGAAGTGTGCCAGAAAGGAGATTCTCCTATGAAGCTGGATGTTCATGGCCGTAACATTGAGGTCACAGATTGGATCCGAGAGTACGTTGAGAAGAAAGTGGATAAGCTTGATCGCTTTCTTCCAGAAGTTCGGGAGGCGCGAGCCGATCTGGTATATAGCGATACCCGAGCGGCTGCAGACCGGTACACGGCGCAACTGACCATCTGGGCTAATGGACAGATCCTGAGGGCGGAGGAATCGACAGGTGACATCTTTGCCTCGATCGATGCCATTGTCGACAAAATGTACCGACAGATAAACAGGATGAAAGGGAAACGCGCCACGATCAAACGGCGCAGCGCCGTCGCCAGTGTAACAGAAGCAGAACTGGCCGCCACCTACCTGCCCGAAGAGGAAGAAACCGTTGAAGAGGAAGTCCGCGGCGAAATCGTGCGCACCAAACGCTTTGTCGTTCAGCCCATGTATGCCGAAGAAGCCATCGAGCAGATGGAACTGCTAGGGCATGATTTCTTCCTCTATTTCAACGTCGATGACAGCCAGATCCAGGTCGTCTACCGACGACGAGATGGGAATTACGGCCTGCTGCAACCACAGACGGTCTAACCTCAAATATCTTGTAAGGGCACGGGTGGGGGCGGAAGCAAACGCCGGTTCCATAACGAGCTTTCTCCCGCCCCCACCCGTGCCCCTATGATCCAACAGACCATTAACTTACGAACTCAATATCTGCTACACTGCGCGTCACCATCCCTGTGTAGAGCCAGGAGACCTGGCGCAGGGTCAGCGCTTGATCAAACTCGGTTAGCGCGGAGACGCCATCGGCAGGGACAACCACGTTGTACCAGCGCAGACCCGCCGAGGCAGCCGTGTGCAGCACGCAAATACTCGCCACCGTCCCCACGATCACCAGATTTTCCACCTGCCAGACTTTAAGGTGATGCTCAAGCCAGGTGCCGTAGAAACCATCGTAGCGACTCTTCGGGCAGATAAGATCCTCGGCTGCAGGCGCTAACTCCTCGACAATCTCCCATCCCCACGTGCCCTGTTTACAGTGAGGCGGCCAGATCTTGTACTCTGGATCGTCGGCGAAATGGGTATCCTGTGTGTAAGCCACGCGCATACCCACCGTACGCGCCGATCCTAGCAGAGATTGGAGAATGGGGAGGGTTTCCACAGCGGTGGGGACGACCAGCGATCCGCCTTCTTTCACGAAATCGTTCTGCATATCCACAATCACCAGCGCGGTTTTGGCCGCAGGCAACGTCACTGCGGATTGAAAATTGATCTCCGGCACATCCACCTGTTGCGCAGGAATAAAGGGAACAGCCATGCTCACCTCCTCTGGTTCAAACGGACGATCACTTGCATTAGCCTAGCCTAGAGGAAAGGACATGTCAAAAGGGAAAAAGTTGCAGGTGGCAAGTTTACAAGTGGCAGGTAGATGAATCACAGTGCGCTCCCAGTCCCCGATCCCCAATTCTCCCTCTTGACAAATTCTCAAGACCCAACTAATATTTAGCCATGACTAAAAATTACCAAACTAAACTCGAAGGTCCCCTGACGCCGGCTCACGAAGATTACTTGAAGGCGATCTACGTCTTAGAAATGAACGGCGAGAAGGTGAATAATTCGGCGTTGGCCAACCACATGGGATTTGCCCCCGCATCTGCCACCAATATGGTGAAGAAGTTAGCGCAGTTAAATCTTGTTGAGTATGAACCTTATCAAGGGGTGCGCTTGACCCGATTGGGCCGACAAGTGGCGTTAGAAGTATTGCGCCATCATCGCCTGCTCGAACTCTTCTTGCATGAGACCCTGGCGATGTCCTGGGATAAGGTTCACGAGGAGGCCGAAAAGTTGGAGCATGTCATGAGCGAAGCCCTGGAAGACGCCATTGCTACAGTTTTAGGCCACCCAACCGTGGACCCACACGGCGATCCCATCCCCAGCAAGGATGGACAGGTAGCGCGCCAACCAGGTGTTCCGCTCAGCGCTGTGGGCATTCACCAGGACTATATCCTCGTGCGCGTCCTTCATCAGGATCAAGAACGGTTACATTATCTCGGCAGTTTAGGACTCTACCCCGGCACGCGCATCAGCGTCTTAGAGCGCACCCCCTTTCATGGCCCTCTGCTGGTGGAGATCGAAGGGGAAAAACACGCCCTGGCCTTCGACATGGCTGAAACACTGTTGGTTACATTGATTGATACATCTTGATCTTTTTTTGGTCATAATTTTTAGCCACGGCTAATCTTTTTTTTGAGAAGTCAATAATTCAACAACGGATCGATTTAGAGGGAGACGAAGAATGAGGTCGAAGATAACCCTGATATTGCTACTTTTTGTATTGGCCGGACTGATGGTTGGCTGTACGAATTCGCCTGGCGCAGCAGAGGATGACGGCCGATTGCGCGTCGTCGCCACCGTTGGGCAGATCGGTAATCTTGTGGAGATGATCGGAGGGGATCACCTTACGGTCACTACCTTGATGGGCGCTGGCGCCGATCCCCACCAATACGTCGCCACCGAAGGGGATGTGGAAACTTTACAGAACGCCGAGGTGATCTTCTACAACGGCAATTTTCTTGAGGCGCGCATGATGGGCATCCTGGAGCAGTTGGGAGAGCGCAAGCCGGTTGTCGCCGTCAGCGAACAGATCAACCCCGATCAGTTGCTGGAATGGGAAGCCTATCCCCAGTACAAGGATCCGCACATCTGGTTCAGCGTGCCGATTTGGCGAGAAGTTGCCGAGGTGATTCGCGATACTTTGATCGAGATCGACGCCGAACACGCTGAAAGCTATCGCAGCAATGCCCAGCGCTTACTGGCCGACATGGACGAACTTCACAGCTATGTCCAAGCGCAGGTGACGCAGATCCCAACGGAGCGGCGCATTCTCGTCACCGCGCACGATGCCTTCAACTACTTCGGACACACCTATGGCTTTGAGGTACGCGGTCTGCAAGGCTTAAGTACCGACTCGGAAGCCAGCACGGCCGATGTCCAAAACCTGGCCCGGTTCCTCGTGGAAAAGCAGATCCGGGCGATCTTTATCGAATCCTCGGTCCCTATCCGCAATGTGGAAGCGCTCAAAGAAGCTGCCGCCGCTCAAGGATGGGATGTCGAAATCGGCGGCGAGCTTTTTTCCGACGCTATCGGTACCCCTGGCACAGCCGAAGGAACCTACATCGGCATGGTTCGCCACAACATCGACACCATTGTTTCGGCCCTGTTGGGCGAGGAGTGAGGAATCATGAACGATCAGCAAAATGCGATTGAAGTTGAGGATCTTACCGTCGCCTACCACGAGCAGCCCGTCCTTTGGGACATTGACCTGCAAGTGCCCGAAGGCGCTTTGATGGCAATTGTCGGGCCCAATGGCGCTGGCAAGAGTACGCTGATCAAAACTATCTTGGGGTTAATGCACCCCGCCGCCGGGCAAGTGCGCATCTATGGCAAATCCTATGCAGAACAGCGCAAACTTGTGGGTTATGTTCCGCAACGCGGCAGCGTGGATTGGGATTTCCCCACGAGTGTACTCGATGTGGTGATGATGGGGCGCTATGGGCGGCTGGGCTGGTTCAAACGCCCGGGCGTCAAAGAACGGGAGATGGCGCTAGAGGCGCTGGCGAAAGTTGGCATGGCAGACTACGCCCACCGCCAGATCAGCCAGCTTTCAGGGGGACAGCAGCAACGCACCTTCCTGGCCCGCGCGTTGGTGCAGGATGCGCAGATCTATTTCATGGATGAACCCTTCCAGGGCGTCGACGCTACCACCGAGAAGGCCATCATCGCCATTCTCAAAGAATTGAGCGCAGCCGCCAAAACCGTGGTGGTGGTCCATCACGATCTGCAAACTGTACAGGAATACTTTGATCACGTGCTGCTGCTCAACGTGCGCCGCATTGCCGCCGGCCCGGTGGATCAAGTCTTCACCCAGGAGAATCTGCGCCGCACCTATGGGGGGCGGGTCGCCTTCACCAATGGGACCGCCACACCTCATCCTCCAGCCGTGGACGCGCCAACCGGATTGCCCGGACTGCAAAAAGAGGCTGTGGGAGGCTGATTATGGATCTGTTTCACTTTCTGCCCAATCTCTTTTTCGATTACACGCTGCGCACGGTAGCCATGGGTGCGACGGTCCTCGGCATTGTCAGCGGGATGCTCGGCTCGTATGCCGTCCTGCGTCGCCAGAGTTTGTTGGGCGATGCCCTCTCGCATGCGGCGCTACCCGGGGTGATCCTCGGTTTCATTATCAGCGGGGGGATGAAAAGCCAGGTCGTCTTGATGTTAGGCGCTGCCGGCGCAGGATTAATCGCCATCCTCCTTTTGATTGGCATCAGCCGCTACACCCGCATCAAAGAGGACAGCGCGCTGGGCATCATCCTTTCGGTCTTTTTTGGTTTCGGCCTGCTGCTGCTCTCCTATTTGCAGCGCAGTCCCGACGCCCGCCAGGCCGGACTGACCACCTTTCTCTTTGGTCAGGCGGCGACGCTGCTGCAACGGGATGTGATCGTCATGGCGCTCTTTGGCGGGGTGGCGCTGCTGATCATGATCCTCTTTTGGAAGGAGTTCAAACTGCTCAGCTTTGACCGCAATTTTGGGGCCAGCCTCGGCTTCCCCATGCAGATGTTGGAGATCCTGTTGACGGCGCTGCTGGTGATCGCCGTGGTGATCGGATTGCAGGCCGTGGGCGTGGTGCTGATGAGCGCGATGATCGTCGCCCCAGCCGCTGCCGCTCGCCAGTGGACCGACCGCCTGGGCGTGATGGTGCTGCTGGCAGGGATCTTTGGGGCCATGGCTGGCGTCAGCGGCGCGGTGATCAGCAGCCTGGGTCGCGGACTCTCCACCGGCCCGGTGATTGTACTCTGTGTCAGCATGCTGGTGCTTTTCTCGCTCCTCTTCGCGCCCAACCGGGGGATCTTGTGGAACTGGCTGCGCCAGCGCCGTACGCGCCAGCAGTGGCAAAGCCACCAGATCCTCGACAACCTTTATTGGATGGCCGCAGGGCACGACGATCTGGAATATCCTCATTCGGCAGTAGTACTCCAGGTGTTAGGGAAGGGTCGCCGGGATGTGCAGCAAAGCCTGCAACAACTGGCCGACGCCAAATTGGTGCGTCACATCGATGAGGATCGGTGGGCGCTCACGCCCAGTGGCATCGCCGCCGTCGAGAGCAGAGACGGCCATCAATCCGATCAGCCACCCTCTGGTAAGAACTATGCGAGGACCCAAAAATGACGACGACTCAAATCGAAATCCAATTGATTGCTGCTGTTGTGGCGGCGGCCTGCGCCCTGCCCGGCGTCTTTTTGGTGCTGCGGCGCATGGCGATGCTCAGCGACGCCATTAGCCATACGGTTCTGTTGGGCATTGTCATCGCTTTCTTCATTGCTGGTTCACTGGATTCGCCCCTGCTGATCGTAGGCGCGGCGGCCATGGGCGTGATCACCGTCAGCCTGGTGGAGCTGCTCAACCGCACGAAACTTGTCAAAGAGGACGCTGCGATTGGCCTTGTCTTCCCGGCGCTTTTCAGCATTGCCGTCATCCTCATTTCGCGCTACGCCCGCGGCGTCCATTTGGATGTGGATGCTGTGCTGCTGGGTGAACTGGCTTTTGCCCCCTTCGACCGCATCCAGATTTTAGGGTTCGATCTGCCTACCTCTCTGGCAATAATGGGCGGCATCCTGGCGATCAACATCCTTGCGATTGGACTTTTCTACAAAGAACTCAAGATCGCTACCTTCGATCCTGGGCTGGCGGCCACGTTAGGCTTTTCGCCCGTGCTGATCCACTATGGGCTGATGGCCCTGGTCTCAATCACTGCTGTGGGCGCATTCGACGCTGTCGGCTCGATCCTGGTAGTGGCGTTGATGATTGCCCCAGCAGCGTCGGCCTATCTGCTCACCGACGATCTACGGCGGATGCTGGGGTTGAGTGCGGGGATCGGCGTCGCCAGCGCCATCATCGGCTATTGGATGGCCCGCGCCCTTGACGCCAATATTGCCGGATCCATGGCCACGGTGATGGGGATCGTCTTCCTGCTCATCTTCTTTTTTGCGCCGAATCGGGGGTTAATGGCAGTGGCGCGGCGACGCAGCCATCAGCGCTGGTCCTTTGCCCAGACGGCGCTGGCGATCCACCTCTTCAACCACGAGCGCACTGCCGCCGCCGTCGACGAGAATCGCCTTGATCATCTGACCGAACACCTGCATTGGAGCCCGGACTTTGCCCGGCAGGTGGTGCAACAGGCGCAGCGTCGGCAGATCATCGGGCGCAGCAACGGTCATCTGATCCTTACGGAGGAAGGCCGCTCGCTCGCCCGGCAGATGCTGGAACGGTGATACAATTCACAGCGTCGATTGAAACCGGCGATTAAAATCAAGGGGTGTATTTTGACGTATTCTAAGGGCATGGGTGGGGGCGGGGAGCTGCTCGCCATGAACCATTGTTTGATTCCCCCACCCACGCCCTTACTTATCAAACAAGGAACTACCATGACCCTGACCAAACCAAACATCAAAACGCCTCCGCCGCAATCCAACGGGGATCGGTTGCCGCCTGGCCCGAAGAGCAATCCATTTCTCCAAATCTTTTCCATGGTGACCCAAGGCGGCAGTTCCATAGAAGAGTTTCTCGAGGAGATTCCACGCTGGTTCGAGAACTACGGCGATGTCGTTCACGCCAGCGTTTTAGGGCGTAACCTGGTCTTCATCCGTCACCCAGAAGATATCTACGATGTGGTCCTACGCAAGGCTAACAGTCTACAAAAGGGACCAGATTATACGAACGAACGTTATGGTCTGGCCAGCTTTTTGGGCAATGGGCTGCTCACCAGCAACGGCGATTTTTGGAAGCGACAACGCAAACTTGTACAGCCAGCCTTCCATGTTCGGCGCATTGAAGGATACGCCGATATCATGGTCCAATACACAGCGGAGATGCTCAACCAGTGGCGTGACGGGCAAACGATCCAACTCGACGATGAGATGTCCGCGTTGACGATGAAAATCGTAGCGACAAGCCTCTTCAGCGAGGATGTTTCCGCTGAAGTCGAAACTGTGGGATGGGCGATGAACGTGCTGCAATCTTTAATGACCTCTCCTGCTGTACTCTTCCCGGCGTGGGTGCCCACGCCGATGGAGAAGCGTCGCAGGCGCGCCGTCGCCGACCTGGATCGGATCGTCTACGGCTTTATCGCCGATTGGCGGCGCGCAGGCGTGGATCGGGGCGATCTGCTCTCGATGTTGATGCTCGCCACCGACGAAGAAGGCGGCGGCATGAGCGATGAACAGGTACGCGATGAACTCATCACCCTGTTGCTGGCAGGCCACGAGACCACAGCCAACGCGCTCAATTGGACTTTCTACCTGCTGTCACAGCATCCTGAGGTTGAGGCGAAACTCCAGGCAGAGGTAGATCGCGTACTCGGCAAGCGCAGGGCAACGCTCGCCGATCTGGAGGATCTATTTTATACCCGCGCTGTTGTCGAAGAATCCATACGGCTCTATCCCCCGGCATGGAGTTTTGGCCGTCAGACCATCGAGCCGGTGGAGATCGGCGGGTACACGATCCCGAAGGGGTGGGAGATCAATGTGGTTTCGTACAGCGCCCACCGTGATCCGCGCTGGTGGGATTCACCGGAGACATTCCGCCCGGAGCGCTTTCTGGTTGAGGACCCGAATCGGCCTAAGTATGCGTACATCCCCTTTGGCGGCGGGCCGAGGATCTGTATTGGCAACCACTTCGCCATGATGGAAGCACAACTGGCGTTGGCGACCGTTACCCAACGCTGTCAATTGCGTCTTCAGCCCGGCGCTGTCGTTAAACCCTCGCCCAAGATCACCCTCGTTCCCAAAGACGGAATTCGGATGGTGGTGGAGAGGAGGTAATAGATATTGGGTATTGGGTATTGGTGTCACGTGATTCTCAATATCCAATATCTAATACCCAATACCCTCTCCCTACCCCCCACGCAACTTCTCGTAAATGATCTTACGCATGGCCTGCTCCATGAGGCGCGGGGCAATGCGACCGGCGATGGCGAAGAGGCGGTTGCCCCAGCCGGGGATCAGCGTCCATTGGCGGCGCTCCACGGCGCGCAGGATCTGGCCGGCCAATTCGGTGGGGGGCATTCGTTTATCCTCGCGGCTGTTGTCGGGGCTGTAGCGGCGGGCGTGCGCTGTGCGTGTAGGGCCGGGGAAAACGACCAGCACGTGGATTCGTTGGGGGGCAAGGGCCACGCGCAGGCTACGTCCATAGGCGGCCAATCCATCTTTTGTGGCAGCGTAGACAGCCGCGCCGGGGTAGCCAACAAAATGGGAGAGCGACGAAATGAAGACAACCGTCCCCCCTGGCCGGATGCGCTCAAAAGCCAGCATCCCCGCGGTAATGATCATCGGCGCAGTGAAGTTTACGGCCATCACGGCCCGCTGGCGCTCCATGGGCAGTGTCTCAAAACGCCCCACAGCGTTGATCCCGGCGTTGTGGATCAGCAGATCGACGGGCGCTTCCTCGGCAAGCTGCGCTACCAAAAGATCGAGAGCCGGCGCATCGCCCAAATCTGCCTGCAAAAAGCGGATCTGAGCGCCCTGGGCTTGTAGATCTCGCCCGGTCACAGCAGAACGGGCTGCATCCACATCCACCCCCAGGATCGAGTAGCCGGCGCCAGCGCAATATTCCGCCAGCGCGCGCCCGATCCCATCGGCGGCCCCTGTGATCATCGCCCGTCTCATAATCGCCTCCGCTGTGACTGATTCATCTGCATTTGTGAGTCATTCATTCTATTCAACAGTTATCCTTGAAAACCATGATGCTTTTAACCTCGCATTGGGGGATAATGCAGAACAGATGTATAAATCGCTAGAGTGATGGCTCTCCACAAACTGATTTAGTTTGGCCAATTGCTAGATAGAAGTTGAAGGAAACTCCTTTGGTATGGTAATAGGAAGGGTA
>JAHBVG010000062.1 GCA_019637695.1 Caldilineaceae bacterium
AGGGAGGGCGTCCCCCACCTACTCATTACTCATTACTCATTACTCATTGCGTACACCCGATCCCCCACGCGGATCGTCCCCTCTTCGATCACTTTGGCGGTGATGCCGCCGTGGCCGCGCATGGCGTTGTAGCCGCCCAGTCCGAGATTCTCTTCCATGCGCGAACAGGGATGGCAGAGACCTGTCATCTCAAGGATGGCGTCGCCAATGCGGAATTGTTTATCCTTGAGAGCGAGGAGATTGATGCCTGCGACGATAATATTGCGCCGGGTCAACGACGGGTCTATCGGTTCACGGCCCAACATGGAACCCACAGCGGCCAGATGTTCAGCCTGAATCAGTGTCACTTGACGCTTGCTGTCAGGCCGTCCCCGGAAGCGATCACCCACCAGCCCGGAGCCGATGCGCGCCTCCGCCAGCTCCACAGACTGAATCGGCGCTCGGTGACCAGGCCGCAGCCCGATCCAGAGGACTTCCCCCACCTGAGGCAAGGTATCGAGCAACCGCTGTATATCGCTGATTTGTGCTTGTGTTGTCATTTATTCTAAAATTTCGCCATCAATCGTTTCGTCTGGGATATACTCAGGAGCGAGTTGCCCAAGCCGGTGGAGCGCCATGGCTGCTGCAGATTGGGCGGCTTCCTGTTTGCTACGTCCTCGGCCAACACCAAAGGGCTTCTTATCCACCGTCACCTGCACCGTGAAAAATCGAGCATGTTCGGGGCCTTCGGTGTGGATCGTCTTATACCGTGGCGTGACGCCCATTTCACTCTGGATCCACTCCTGAAGACGGCTTTTTGGATCTTTCGATAGGGCCTGTCGGGCGACTCGATTCACCTCGGCCACAAGTCGCGGCTCTAGAAACTCACGCACAGCAGTAAGACCGCTATCCATGTAGAGTGCACCGATCAGCGCTTCGAAAGTGGCGCAGAGGGTGGCGGCTCGGGTGCGTCCACCGCTCTCTTCTTCGCCATGACCCAGCAGCAGATAATCGCCCAGGCTCAATTCTTGAGCAAAGCGGGAGAGCGTTTCCCGGCGAACCAGGGCCGCGCGCAGATTGGTCAGTTCCCCTTCGCTGGATTTGGGGAAGAATTTGTAGAGTAACTCGCTGGCTACAAAGCCCAACACAGAATCGCCCAGAAATTCCAATCGCTCGTTATCCGGCAGCAAAAAACTTGCGTCAGCCTCGTTGAGATAGCTGCGATGGACAAAGGCGCGTTGTAGATATCCCGGATTTTGAAAGTGGAGCCCTGTCTTTTCTACAAATTCGCTGGCAGGACGTGCTTGCTCAGCCATTGATTCTGTCTTTCTAGGGTGCGTCGATGGTCAAAACGACGGCAGTTTCTTGAGGCCAAGACCTGTCAGGTTGACGACGACGGTTTCGCCAGGTTGGATGAGTTCGCGTAGTTTGGCAAGAGCGGCGGCAGCGGTAGCGCTGGTCGGCTCGACAAAAAGCCCTTGCTCGGCCAGTTGCTCACGTGCAGCCGTGATCTCATCATTCACCACGCAGATTGCCGTTCCGCCCGAATGGCGCAACGCCGAGAGGATCGAACGCGAGCGCACAGGGTTATCCACGGCGATGCCATCCGCCAGGGATTTAGGCCCAATTGCCCGATGCGGGCGCGCCTCGCTCAAGCCATCGTGGAAGGCATCCACCACTGGGGTGATGGGTTCCGCCTGCACGGCCACCATGCGCGGCAGGCTATCGGTGACGCCGCAATCGTAGAGGCGTTGAAAGCCGCGCCACGCGCCCAAAAAGAGACCGCCATAGCCGCAGGGCGTCACATACCAATCGGGGACGCGCCCGCCAAGTTGCTCCCAGATCTCCCAGGCATTGGTCATAAAGCCAAAGAGACAGGCCGGGTTCCAGGCGTGTGAGGCGTAGATGGCGCTGCCATCCTGAGCGGCTTCGGCAGCCTGGGTGGCCGCGGACCGTGGACCCGCCACCTCGATCAGCTCGGCGCCATAGACGGCGATCTGTGCTTTTTTGGGTTCTGGGGCGGAATCGGGCACGAAGATGCGGGCCGAAAGGCCAGCCCGTGCGGCATAGCAGGCCAGGCTTGCGCCAGCGTTGCCGCTGGAATCGTCCATCACGGTGTGGACACCCCGCGCCAACAGCCAGTTGATCATGACGCTGATGCCGCGATCTTTGTAACTGCCAGAGGGCATGAGTCCTTCAAATTTCCAGTGGACGGGCAGACCGTCCCACTCGTCGTCGATGAGCGGCGTCCATCCTTCGCCTAGCGTCACCCGTTTCTGGCCGAGGGCGACCACAGGCAACATGGCGGTATAGCGCCAATGGCCGGGCTGATCGGGATCGATCTGCGCGGGATCAAAGACGGGCAGATTGCCGAATTCCAACGGCTCCCCTGTAAGCGGACAGCGCAATGGCGCATCCTCGGCGGGGACCACAAACTTGCTGCGGGGACAATAGGCTATCAAATTCCCACTCATTCTAGAAGGCTTTGGACGTACGCATAGAGCGCTTGCATCCCCGACGGGCTGACGGCGCTGGGGCCAAAGAGATGCTCGTTGCCCAACCGTCCACTGCCGCCTGTGCGTAGAAGCGCCTCGAATTCGCTGTACGAGAGTTCAAATTCGGTGATGGGCTCAGCCCTGCCAGCAACGCCTTGACCCTGATCACCGTGACAGGATGCGCAACGGTTGTTGTAGACAGTCGCGCCGCGGCTCAGATCGGGGGCTGGCGCAGCATCGCTGACGCTGACGGCGCTCGTCGGTGTGGATCGCACGGTCTCGGTGAAGGTATTTTGGGCAGATACGGCCGTAAATCGGGCTGGCGGCATGGTGGCGACTGGCCGTAAAGAAGCCGGCACAGTGTCCGGCGACTGTGCGGTCTGGCTGCCACAGGCTGCCAACAAGAGGACGATCAAACTCGCTGGGATTATCCAAAAGCAGAAGCGGCGCATGGTGGACATTATTTCTCCTTAGCGGGTCATTTTTGGATCGAGAGCATCACGCAGCCCATCCCCAACAAACGAGAAACCCAACATGGTCAGGGCAATCGCCAGGGTTGGGAAGAGCGCCATGTGCCAGGAGACGCGCACGTACGCGCCTGAAATTCCCACCATTTTACCCCAACTGGGGATGGGATCGTTAATCCCAATGCCAAGAAAGCTCAACCCCGCCTCGCCAAAGATGGCCGCCGGAATGCCAAAGCTGACGGCGACGATGATGGGCGACAGCGCATTGGGCACAAGATGGCGGAAGATAATGTCGCGCTGGCGTACGCCTAATGCCCGCGCCGCCTCCACATATTCCTTTTCGCGCAAGGCGAGCATTTGGGCGCGGGTGAGGCGGGCAATACCGATCCAACTGGTGATGCTGAGGGCGAAGATCACCTTCCACAGGCCGCCGCCGAAGAGCGTAATCACCAAAATCGCGAAGATCAGGCCGGGGAAGGCTGTCATAATGTCGATAATGCGCGAGATTACAAAATCGATCTTCCCGCCCAAATAGCCAGCGAGACCGCCCAGCGGTACGCCGATCAGCAGGGCGAACAATTGGATCGTGATGCCCACGGTCATCGACGTGCGCGCGCCGTAGATCAGGCGGCTCAGGTAGTCGCGACCGACTTCATCTGTGCCCAATGGATAGTTGGGGTTGACCATGGGCAAGACCCGTACATTGGCAAAATCTACCTTGGCGTAGGGGTAGGGGGCCAGAAAATCGGCGAAGATGGCTAAAAAGAGAAAAAACGAGACGATCACCAGCCCGACAACGGCCAGACGATTGCGAAAGAAGCGCCGCGCTGCATCTTGCCAGAGCGTGCGGTGTTTGCGCATCCCCGGAAGCGGGGCGACTACGGGCATTCCTTTGGATGCAGTCTGTATCCTTCCACCTTGTTCGGCTGCCATTATTGACCCTCCCGCGCGCCCAGGCGCACACGTGGGTCAAGCCGGGTATAGAGAATATCGGTGAGCAAGTAGACGATTCCCCAGAGTAAGGCGATGAGCAGAACGGTTGCCATAATCATTGGATAATCGCGGTTGAACGTGCTGGTGACAAAGTAGCGACCCAGGCCAGGGATGCGGAAGATCGATTCGATGAAAATGCTGCCGGTCATCAAGTCGGGGATGATGGGACCCATGGCCGTCACCATGGGGATCATGGCGTTGCGCAGGACGTGGCGAAGCATGACGGTGCGCGGTCCCAATCCTTTGGCGCGGGCCGTGCGCACAAAATCCGCGTTCAAATACTCGATGACGCTGGAGCGGGTGTAACGGGCTACAATCGCCATAGGTGCGAGTGCATAGGCGATGACGGGCAGCACCCAATCGCGGCAGAAATAGCGATCTACCAGGCAGCCGGTCTCTCCCCATCCCCCCATGGGGAACCAGCCAAGATAGACGGCAAAGAAGAGTACGGCCAGCGTTCCGATCACAAAGCTGGGCATGATAAAGCCCAGCATAGATAAAAAGGTGACGAATGTATCGATCCATGAATTCTGATTAAAACCGGCAATAATACCCAGGGTGAGTCCGACACTGAAGGCGAATAAAATGGTCAAGATACCCACCTGCGCGGTGATCTTCCATGTGCGGCTGATCAATTCGGAGACGGTCGTCGTTGGCTGTTGATAGGGGATGCCAAAGTCGAAGCGGACGGCGTTGGACATGTAATTGATGTACTGCCGCCAGACCGGTTGATCCAATCCATACTTGCGCATGATATTGGCTTTGGCGGCGGGGGGCAGCGGCTGTTTATCTTCATCGAACGGGCCACCCGGTACAGCGTGCATCAGACTGAAGGTGATCATAGAAACGGCAATGATCACAAAAACAAGAGAGAACAAACGTCCTACAATATACTGGGTCATCGAGTCAAGCCTTCTATCCTTCAAGCAGAAAATTCACAGACCTGCCAGGTCTTCTGAAGACCTGGCAGGTCTCGATCGTGCGTCGAGGTCAACTATGCGTAAGAGTACGGGTTGGGGCGGAATCAAACGTAAATTCGCTGGCGAGCAGGCTTCCCGCTCTAACCCGTGCCCCTACGACTACTGATTCTTGGCGTTGGAGATGTAGACGTCCCCAATCACCCAGTCGTTACCCCAGTGCCAGGCGGCGATCCCAATGGAATCGGGGGTGCGGAAGCCCTCGCCCTGGTAATAGGGCTGGTAGAGGGTCCCCGCCCAGCGGTGGTTGATGAAGACACTGCCCACATCGTCCACCAGAATGCGCTCGGCGTCGCGGAACATCTGATCGCGCAGTTCGGGATCGCCCACCAGCGGCGTCGCCTCGCGGATCAGGCGGTCATACTCCTCATTGAGCCAGGAGTGGCGACCGGTGGAGACGAAGATGCCTAGCATATTGGTAGGATCAAGGTAGTCCATACCGTAGGAGACGGCGCCAAACTGCAATTGAGTCGGCTTGGCGTTGAGGGCGTCCATGTAGACGCGGCCATCCTTGTTGGAAACCTCAATCGGGATGTTGAGACACTCAGAGATGGAGGCGGCCACCGCCTGGAAGACCGCCTGCTGAGCAGGCGATTCACCGCGCAGCCAGAGTTCCAGATTGGGGAAGCCGGCGCCGCCTTCAAAGCCAGCCTCGGTCAGATATTCGTTCGCCAGCTCGCAGTCGTAATTCTGATATTCGCGCAGCTCGCCGGTGGTGTCGGAGGAGGGGAAGCCGGGCATGAGGAATGAATAGGCTGGCATGGCCTTGATCTCGCCGTAGACATTGGTGACAATGCTCTCGCGGTCCACAGAATGGGCAAAGGCCTTGCGCACGTTGAGATCGTTGAAGGGCGGGTTGAAGGTATCGAAGAGCAGATAGTCTGTGCGGAAGTCGCCAAAGTGGCGCAGATAGTTCTCGCTCAACATCGGATCGCTCACGACCAGATCCAGATCAGCCGGAGTCAGTTGCTCGGATCCCACGGAATCGATCTCACCGTTTTGGAAGGAGGCGAAGAAGGTGCTGGGGTCCATGTAGATGTATTCCAGCCGCTTCAGGTAAGGCGGATTGGGGCCTTTGTACTTCTCGTTGGCGTCCATCACAATGCGGCGGCCTGGCTCCAACGAAACCAGCTTAAAGCGTCCGGAAGAGACAGCCGTGGCAGGGTCGTTATTGTAGTAGGGGCCATGTTCGGCCAGCGCACGCGCTTGCAACGGCCAGGCAAAGTGCATCATCCCAGGCAGCGGCGGGAAGGGACCATAGGTGGTGATCTGCAAGGTCAGATCGTCCACGGCGGTGACGCCCAATTCCTCAGCCGGCAGCTCACCAGCGATGACTTCGTCCCAATTCTGGATGACGCCAGAATAGAACCAGGCGAAATCCCAGGCATGGTCCGGGCTGGCGGCGAAGCGGTAGGTCTCCACCCAGTCGTTGGCCGTGACAGGTGTATCGTCGGACCAGATCATGCCTGGGCGCAGGTTGAAGGTCCACGTGAGACCGTCCTCGGAGACGTCCCAGCTTTCGGCGGCCATGGGAATGACGTTGAAGTCTTTGTCCAGATCGACCAGGGCGATGGAGAAGGCGCTGTCCCCGGCGCACAGGCGGGTGTAGACCGAGACCATGAAATCGAAGGTGGTCTGATTGGCCGTGTTGGAGCAGGGCTGGTACGAAATCTGCTGATCGTATGGCAAGGCGTCATCCGGCAGCCGTTCACCGAAGACAGTTACCATCGGGTCCGCTTCGGCTTCCTCTGCTGGGGCGGCTGTGGGGGCGGCGGCAGGCGCTTCCGCAGCCGGCGCCACCGCCGCCGGCGCTTCGGCGGGAGGGGCTTCTACTGCGGGCGCTGGGGCAGCCGGTTGGGCACAAGCAGCGAGTGCGAATAACAGCGCCAACAAGATCGTGAGTACTGACAACTGCTTCATGGACCGAACTTTGGGGATTCTGTGCATCAATTCCTCCTCTACAGTGATGGATGAAAAAGGGTGTGTCCGATGTGACCAAAGGGCCAACAAGGAAGAAAACAATCAGATGACATCGGGGGATTCTCTGCTGTTTGCAGTATTTGCAAGTGTAAAACATAGTTCACAGTAATGGCAAACTGAAAATACGGTTCACGTATTGTCACGCTTATGTGAAGTGCCGGGGACTTATCGCCTGGTGGTGTCGTCATCTTCTTTGTGAAGTCCCCGGCACTTTCGCCCAAGATGAAGTACACTCTTTTCAAGCGAGGGGCTTTGGTCTCCGCCCTACGAGGATGGTATACTATGAAGTTGCTGAAGAAAAATAGCGGCGCCCAAACGATTCAGATCCCGTTGGTGTAAAGGACGGCTCCATTGTTCAGGAAAATTTTCGGGAAACAAGAAGAGAAAACAGTTGATGAAGTCCGCCTGGAGGAGAGTCTGAACAAGACCCGTTCTGGCTTCTTTGGGCGGATTGGATCCCTCTTTCAAGAAAACGAGATCACCGATGAACTCTGGGACGATCTAGAGGAATCGCTGATTATGGCCGATGTGGGCGTCGAGACCACCCAGGCTTTGGTGGAAAAGACCCGCGAGCGGGTGGAGCGGGACGGCATCAAGACCACCCGCGACGCCTACACCATCCTCAAGCGCGAGATGGTGCGGCTGTTACAAGAGGACGAACCGCTCCACATCGAGGAAGACCGCATCCTGACTGTGGTCCTTGTGGTAGGGGTCAACGGTTCAGGCAAGACGACGACGATCGGCAAGCTGGCCTATCGTTATCGAAACCGGGGCAAAAAGGTAGTGCTGGCGGCGGGCGATACCTTCCGCGCTGCCGCCATTGAACAGCTTCAAGTGTGGGGACAACGCGCCGGGGTGGATGTGATCGCCCAGGCTCCCGGTTCGGACCCAGCAGCGGTCCTCTTTGACGCCATGCGCGCCAGCCAGGAAAGCCGCCGCGCCGACATCCTCATCGCCGACACGGCGGGTCGGCTGCAGAACAAATTCAACCTGATGCAGGAATTGGAGAAGATGCGCAGGGTGGCGGCTCGCCAGGTCCACCGTGCGCCGCACGAGATCCTATTGGTATTGGACGCATCCACCGGGCAGAACGCCATCCTTCAGGCCAAAGGCTTCAAGGAGACGGCCGGCGTCACCGGCATCGTCCTCACCAAGTTGGACGGAACCAGCAAAGGCGGCGCCGTCCTCAGCATTAAGAAACAACTAGGCGTCCCCGTCCGCTTTGTGGGGACCGGCGAGAAGATCGAAGACCTGGCCGAGTTCGATCCCGTGGCCTTTGTCGAGGGGCTGCTGGGGGATTAGATATTAGGTATTGGATATTGGGTTTTAGGTATTCGTGTCAAGTTCACAAATATCTAATACCCAATACCATCATTTCCACTCACTATCAAGGACAAATCCTTATGAATACAGAACTTGAAAATCGTTTAAATCGGCTGCTGGCGCGGGTTGACTCGATCCGGGGGCGTCTTTGACATCCCAAACAAAAAGGACCGTGTGGCTGAACTAGAAGCAGAGAGTACCGCCCCTGACTTCTGGAGTGATCAGCAACTGGCGCAGAAGAAAATGCAGGAGATGAACAGCCTTCAAGAGCAGGTGGGGGCCTGGGAGGAGGTGCGTCGCCGCATCAGCGACGCCCAAGAACTGGCGCTGATGGCCGAGGACGAACCGGAACTGCTCACTGAATTGGAAGGCGAAGCTGACGCGCTGGCCCAAGAATTGGAGCGTCGCGAGTTCGATCTGGCCCTGAGCGGACGCTACGACAGCGGCTCAGCTATCTTCAGCATCCACGCCGGCGCAGGCGGCACCGAGGCCCAGGATTGGGCGCAAATGCTGCTGCGCATGTACACGCGCTGGGCTGAGAAGCGGGGCTACAAAACCGAGATCACCGATTTGACGCAAGGTGAGGAAGCCGGCGTCAAGAGCGTCACCGTGCAGGTGAGTGGGCCCAACGCCTACGGCTATCTGCGCTCGGAAAAGGGAACCCACCGCCTTGTGCGCATCAGCCCCTTCGATTCGAGCAGTCGCCGCCATACCAGCTTTGCCAAAATTGAGGTGATGCCGGTGATCGAGCAGGACATTGAGATCGAGATCAACCCCAATGACATCCGTATGGACGTTTTCTTGAGCAGCGGCGCTGGCGGGCAAAATGTGCAGAAGAATGCCACCGCGGTGCGCCTCTATCACGAGCCGACCGGAATTGTGGTCACCTGCCAAAATGAGCGCAGCCAGACCCAGAACCGTGAAATGGCGCTCAAGATCCTGCGCGGCAAGCTCTACGAGATCGAGCAGGAGAAGCTCGACGCCGAGAAAGCGCGCATCAAAGGCGAAAATGTCGCCGCCGACTTTGGCAGTCAGATCCGCAACTATGTATTGCATCCCTACCAGTTGGTTAAGGACCTGCGCACCGACGTGGAAACCGGGAATCCCCAGGCTGTCCTTGACGGCGAACTCGATCCCTTTATGGAAGCGTGGTTGAAGCAGCAGGTAGGCGGGGAAGAGTAATGAGTAATGAGTAATGAGTAAATGAGTTGGGTGTCTGGGTAGGGGTTTGGGTGGATGGCTCACAAAATCGTCTGCGTACGCCAATGCTCGTCTGCCGTCCACCCAAACCCTTACGAATCAGCAACTAATCCTGAAAGATAGCATATGCTGAATGTCATCCCCATCCGGCAAGACGTTGCTACAGAGAAGGTCCATGATGTGGCGGGGACGGTGCGCGCCGGGCTGGGCGCGCTTCCGCTTTCGGCGCGCATTCGACCGGGGATGAAGGTAGCGGTGGGCGTGGGCAGCCGGGGGATCTCGTCGATCGGCGAGGTGGTACGCGTCACGGTGGAAGCATTGCTGGCGTTGGGCGCAAAGCCCTTCCTCGTGCCGGCGATGGGCAGCCACGGCGGCGGCACTGCCGAGGGACAACGGCAGGTGTTGGAAGGCTACGGCCTGGGCGAAGCGGATCTGGGCATTCCCATCCGTAGCAGTTTGGATACCGTCATCATCGGCGAAACCGCAGCCGGGATGCCTGTCTATTTCGACGCCCACGCCGCCCAGGCCGACGCCATCCTTGTGGTCAACCGCATCAAACCGCATACCTCTTTCCGCGCCCGTTGGGAAAGTGGACTCTTCAAAATTCTGGCGGTGGGATTAGGCAAACAACGCGGCGCAGAGACAATCCACGCCTGGGGCATTGCGGAAGCCATTCCCGCCGCCGCCCGCGTCATCCTCGCCAGAATGCCCGTCGTTGCGGGGATCGGCATTGTAGAAAACGGCCATCACGAAGCCGCCCACATCGCCGTCATCCCTGCCGAACGGTTGGAAGAAGACGAGCCGCCGCTGTTGGAGATCGCCAAATCTTACCTGCCGCGCATTCCCTTGCAGCCGTTCGATCTCATGATCGTACAAGAGATCGGCAAGAACATCAGCGGCACGGGCATGGATCTCAATATCGTGGGCATGTGGCGGCGCAACGGTGGACCGGTGGACCCGCTGATCCGACGATTGGTGGTGCTGGATCTCACAGAAGCCAGCCACGGCAACGCCACCGGCATTGGCTACGCCGATCTCATCCCCGCCCGGCTGCGCGATAAAGTGGATTGGCCCGCCACCTACATGAACTGCCTCACCGCTGGCAACTATCCGGGCGCAAGAATCCCCATCACCCTGCCCACCGATCAAGCCGTGATCGAGACGGGATTGGCCGGGTTTGATATAGAAACAGCGCGCATCGTCTACATCCGCAACACATTGGATCTAGAGATCTTTTGGGTTTCACCGGCGCTGCTGGCCGAGGTCGAGGCGCATCCTCATCTGACCGCCATTGGGGAGTCGCAGCCGATCCGCTTCGACCCAAACGGCCTTCTATGTTCACCGGCGCAGAACGCAAATCCACAGCGATCCGCTTGATTCGTCAAATCTGGATCCTATCCCCGAATGGAAGGCGGTCAGATTGTACAAAACCGGCGCTGCGTGATAGAATTTTCAGTCGGTCGGGGCATCCCCTGCCGACAATTGACGAGGAGAGGTCGCATAGTCCGGTCGAGTGCGCGCGTCTCGAAAACGCGTAGGGTTTACGCCCTCGTGGGTTCAAATCCCACCCTCTCCGCCTCTATCCCCTGGCCTGAGCGCCAGGGGATTTTTTATCAATTCACCATAGATGGCGCGGAGTTTAGTGCTGGTGCAGTCAGGTCTGCTTTTCACTTTAGCCCATCGCCGAAAAGAAGGATCGAACCAGCGCATTTTAGGATGGGCGGCGCTTTTGCTGTTGGCGATCCTGATCGCATGGCTGCCGTTGAGGATAGCGCTGCTGCTCGTCGGCGGCGTTGGGGCGGCGCTGTTGCTGATCCGTTGGCCCTGGCTGGCGTGGATCGGGCTGGCGGTAGCGCTGCCGTTTGCCAGCGCCGTCAAGTTTGGCCGCCTCAGCGCCGCGGATCTGCTGCTCGCGGGCGGATTGGCGCTCTGGTTCGCCGACGGGGTACGGCGGCGCTCGCTTCGCCTCGATCCCAGGCTGCTGCCCGGCTTTGTGGCGATCTACCTGGCGGTAATTTTAAGCTCAGTTTTGTGGGCTGTGGATTTGGTTGAGGCCGCCGCCGAAGTGATAAAATGGATCGAAGTGCTGATCGTCGTCTGGGTGGTGGGTCAATTCCTCTCTCCGGGGCAAAAACGTTGGCTGGCGGCAGCGCTGCTCGTCGGCGGCGCGCTGCAAGCATTGCTGGGGATCTATCAGTTTCTCTTCCGCATTGGGCCGCCTTCGTTTCTGCTGGCCGACCGCTTTATGCGCGCCGCAGGGACCTTCGATCAGCCCAATCCCTATGCCGGCTATCTAGGCCTGACGCTGCCGGTGTCGGTGAGTCTGGCCCTGTGGAGTTGGGGCAAATTGCCGAGTGCCGGATGGTCGCTACGGATGCTGTCGATTGAGGGCGCGTGGGCGCTCTTTTACACAGCAGCAGCGGGGATCATCGGGCTGGGGATCGTGGCAAGCTGGTCCCGCGGCGGATGGCTGGGCGCGCTGGCGGGCGTTGCGGTTGTCATCGTCTTCCGCAGCCGGAAGGCGTTGATCCTCAGCCTGGCGGCGGGGTTGCTGGCGATAGTGGCGCTGGGCGTGACCGGGCTGAACCCTGCACTGATCCCAGCCCCGATTATAGAACGGCTGGCGGAACTCCCTGCGTATCTGGGCTTCGGCATCGCGGATCTGGTCAACCAGCCGGTGACCGACGAAAATTTCGCCGTGATCGAACGGTTGGCGCATTGGCTGGCCGCGCTGCGCATGTGGGATCAAGCGCCCTGGCTCGGCGTCGGCGCTGGCAACTATGCAGCCGTCTACCCTGAAGTACGGTTGCCATTGTGGAAAGATCCATTGGGCCATGCTCACAACATCTACCTCAACATCCTGGCTGAAACTGGGCTGATTGGCCTGTCCGCATATCTGCTCATGTGGATATTGATCATCGGCTGGTTGTGGAAAGTCAACCGCGGTGGGGCAACCGGAAGCTGGGGAAATGCATTGCGGATTGGCGTCTTTGGGGTCATTGCACACTTGACCCTTCACCACGTATTTGACAATCTATTTGTCCAGGGCATATATTTGCACCTTGCGTTCTGGTTGGCCGCAGCCGACGTAAGCTCCTTTTATCCAACTGAGTCTGGCTCAGGATAGTGTACTTAACAATGGAGTTTCAGGTTGAATCTTGTACAGGTTAATACATTGAAAGGCCGCAAACGCAAAGAAGCCAAACGCTTTATCAAGTTTGCTTCGGTGGGTGCGTTAGGCGCCCTCACCGATTTTGCCATTTTGAATGGCCTGATCCAGATCTTTCGGATGCTGGAAGAACTAGCCAACGTATTCAGCTTTAGCGCCGCCGTTGCTCAAAATTTCACCCTCAACCGGCTGTGGACCTTTCCCGAAAGCCAAAGTCGCAGCGTCCGCCGCCAACTAGTCCAATTCATCCTGGTGAGCCTGATCGGGTTGGGCATCAACACCCTCATCTTCTCGCTCATCCACCGCTCGCTGGAACCCTATTGGATCACCTGGCTGGAGAGCGAAAGTTTTGGACATCTGATCAGCTATAACTTTGCCAAACTCTTCGCAATCGGCGTCGTCCTCTTTTGGAATTTCACCGCCAACCGGCTGTGGACCTATCGGGGACTGTGATTGGGGATTGCGAGTTGCGAATTGCGAGTTGCACGCAATGCGTAGGTGCGTGCTTTCAGCCGCACAGATTCGTCTTCACAGAAAAACCGCAGCTAAAAGCAGCGGCTACGTCTACTGTGAACCTGCCATCAGCTTTGCCTTCTGCTCTGCGCTAACTGCTACCTGCCACCTGCTTCTCCATGATTGCGATTGATTACACGCCCGCCATTCGTCAACAAGCTGGGATTGGACGTATTGTCCGCGGACAGGTGAAGGCGCTGCTCGGCATCAACCCAGGCTATGAACTGCGTCTCTTTGTAACCGGGCAGATCTCCCCGGCAGATCAGGCAACATCCCCTTTACCGCTGTACCCTACACCCTACATCGACGAGCGCAATCTCGTGCGCATTTGGCACCGGCTCGATATCCCCTTGCCCCGCGTTGAGTGGATCGTCGGCGGGGAGATCGAATTGCTCCACGCCACCGATTTTGTATTGCCGCCCTCCAGGGCGCGACGCAAAGTGTTGACCATCCATGATCTGGCCTTTCTCTACTACCCGGATGCGGCGATGCCAGGGCTTCACCGCTACCTCAACACAGTTGTCCCCCGTAGCGTGCGCCGCGCCGATCATATCCTGGCCGATAGCCACCACACGGCCAGGGATCTGCACGAACTCTGGCAGGTGGAAAATGAGGCCATCACTGTGGTGCAGGGCGCTGTGGATCACGACTTCTTCCGTCCAATCAGCGATGGAGACGAACAACAACGAGTGCGCCGGAAATACAATATCGGTGACCAACCTTTCATCCTCGGCCTGAGCAAATTGCAACCGCGCAAAAACTTTTCGCGGCTGATCCGCGCCTTTCATCTGGCCCGCGAGGAAGCTTGCATTCCTCATCATTTGGTCATTGGCGGCAGCAAGGGCTGGCTCTTTGACGACATCTTCGCCACGGTGCAGGAATTGGGGTTGATGGGGCAGGTCCATTTCTCTGGTTTTGTCGATGACGCCGATCTGCCTGCGCTCTATTCGGCGGCAGATTTCTTTGCGTACCCATCGCTCTATGAAGGATTCGGGCTACCGATCCTCGAAGCGTTGGCCTGCAATACGCCTGTCCTCGCTGGCGACAACTCGTGTCTGCCTGAAGCGGGCGGCCCTGGCGCGATCTATGTGAATGCCGAATCGGTGGAAGAGATCGCCGCCGGCATCGTGCGCCTTGCCAGCGACGAAGATCTGCGCACGCGGTTGCGTGAAGATGGGCGAACGCACGCGGCGAGCTTCACCTGGGAACGCAGCGCACGCCAACTGCTCGACGCTTATCGCAGAGTCTTAGGATAAAGTCTACGCAAAACGTTGAGTCTCAGGATAGGCTCTAATAGAGAAACCACTGATCTGGTACGGGTGCTGCTTGCCGCACCCGACAGGCGCAGCAAGCGGACGCAGCGTCCGCTTGCGCCCCTACGATTGTACGAACTCTATCTGTTTTCTCTATGTGGCGACGAAATAACTTGGGTATCTGGAGATTGGGAGATTGTCTGCTTTAATCTCCCAATCCCTGAAAAATCACTGACTTTTTAGTTGCCGATCCTAAGCCTGCTCCAGGGGGGCAGTTGCTGTGCGCCGCTGCCATTCCCCGCGCAGCAGGTAGAGACCATAGAGAGCCAGCATTGACGCAATGACGATCTTGGTATAGGGCAGCCAGACGGGAACCTCATGGGCCGAGAGACCGTTGGTTGCTACAAATTGCAGAAAGTCGTTAAAGGCGTGGAGACCGATGAGCGGCCAGATGCTATTGATGCGGATGCGCAGCGCGCCTAACCCAAACCCACCCAGCACCGAGGCAACGATCTGCGCCGTCACGAAGAGCGGATCTCGTCCGAACATAAACGAGTTGGCATGGATGACGCCAAAGAGCAGCGCCGAGATCCCTACGGCGCGCAGCACCCCCAGGGGTTGCAGCCCTCGAATTAATATCCCGCGAAAGATGGCCTCTTCTTGAAAGCCAATGAGCAGGGTCACCACCAGCAGCGCGGCCATCTGCCCCAGTGCGGGGAATTGGGGACGGACGACAAACACGGGCACAACCAACAACGCAATTGGAAAGAGAAGCAGATGCAAATTGCGCCACGCCTTGGGTCGATTGAAGCCAGCGGCGCCCCACCAACCCAGCGCGCTCATCAGCCCGGCGGCGATCAACGCCTGAATCAACAAGAGTGGCAGATCGAGAGAGGCCAGCGAAGCCTCCGGCGCGATCCAACGGGCGGCCAACAGCAAGAGCAGCAACGTGATCTCCAACATCCCCATTATGGCAGCGGCAAAGAGGAGCGGACGACGAGAAATCCAAGAGTTCATTATGACTTTATCCTGTATGGGCGGTTTGAAGCACTAATTGCCATTGTAACCCGCCCAGAGTATCCTCACCTCCTACCTCAGTTGGTTGGGCAACTCCGCCTTTAGACCGAGAAAAGCCTGTAGGACAGACGCGCCATCTTTGCCTTTTCCCGTTCTCTCTGGGTACAATCGGGCGTGCAATCTATGTTGTTTCTGCCAAAAGGACGGCGCTATGCAAGCGTACATAGGACGATATGAAGTCTTTGGTTTCATTCTTGACGTGACGGCAGTGGATGGGGAATTGCTGGCTGCCATGCCCGGCGTGCCAGCAGGGTATGAGATCGTGCTGGCGCCGGTCGGCGAAAACTCGTTCCACATGAGCAATGGACCGCTGCGCGGGGCCGTCCTCAATGCGGTGATAGGGGAAAATGGAGTCGCCGGTTTTCAGGTTGGCCCCTTCCTGTTGACCAAAATCGAAGGGGCGGCTCTCTCTCCAGAGACGCCGCGCTTGCTGGCGCCGCCGCTCCACCTTGACTCGGCCAAAGAGACCACTTTTGCAGCCTTGCTGGCCGATATCCTCGCCGGTCAGATCGATTGGATCGACGAACGCCTCACTTATCCCAAACATGAGTTTGTCCAATATGTCATGGCGCAAGATGTGTTGCTCTTCCACGGCTCAAACCGCGACGATATCGAAATCTTCGAGCCGGTACGCAAATCGGTGGAACTGCGTGACGAAACCGGGCGGGGCAACCAACAGGGCATCTACGCCACCCACGACGGGCTGTGGTCCATGTTCTTCAGCGTCATTGATCGGGGCAGGATGAAGGGGAGCATCCGCAACGGGGTTAGCTACTTTCATAACCGCGCCGGCGAAGCGCTGGCGGTCTACAACTTTTCCATTAACCAACATCAACTTGCCGAACGTCCCTATTGCAACGGCGCGCTCTATTTGCTGCCACGTTCCCCTTTCCGCCGCTTGATGATGTTCGGCGAGATCCCCTCCAACGAATGGGTTTGCGGCGAGAGTCTACGTCCACTGGCGCGGCTGCGCATGACGCCATCTGATTTTCCTTTCCTCGAACAGATTAGCGGCCACGACGATGGTCCGCTGCTGCGGTTGAATGAGTTGAGCCGACTCGTGCGCACATCCGCCCGTTGGGCCAGGGACGAGGCAGATCGCTTCGTCGTCGCCCTGCCGCAGGAGACAGATCTGGCTGCCCAATTGGCTGAATATATCACCCTGCTCGGTGAACTCATGCCGGGCAGCTATCACATCGAACCGCAGGGGAACGAGATCCGCTGGATCGTACAGAACCCATCCCCGGCGCAGCGCCAGACGCTGAAAGAGAGCTATCAGGCGCTGCTCATCCCACAGCCCTAAATTACACACCTTCAAGGAGAACGCCATGTCCCATCCCTTCCTTGCCGACGCCGAAGCGTTGACCGAAGAACTGATTGCCATCCGCCGCGATCTGCACATGCACCCCGAACTGGGCTTTGAGGAAGTTCGCACCGCCGGCATTGTGGCAGATCGCCTCAACAGCCTGGGCTACGAAGTGGTAGCCGGTGTGGGCAAGACCGGCGTCGTCGGTCTGCTGCAAGGCGGACAGCCCGGCGAACGTACGGTGTTGCTCCGCTTTGATATGGACGCGCTGCCCATCGACGAGGCCAACGATGTGCCCTATCGTTCGCAGACCCGCGGGGTGATGCACGCCTGCGGACACGACGCCCACGTTGCCATTGGGTTGGGCGTCGCCAACGTGCTGGCCAAACATCGGGATCAGTTGCCGGGCACGATCAAGCTCATGTTCCAACCCGCCGAGGAAGGATTGGGCGGCGCGCTGGCGATGATCGCTGACGGCGTCCTCGACAGGATTGGCCCGCCTGTGGATCGCGCCCTCGGTCTGCACGTCTCGTCCCAGCATCCATTGGGCACGGCGGCCATGCGCATCGGCCCGATGATGGCGGCGGGCGCGCGCTTCACCATCACCGTCCACGGCAAGGGCGGGCACGGCGCGCGGCCCAACGAAACCGTGGATGCGGTGGTCGTGGCTGCGCAGATCGTCAACATGTTGCAGACCATCATCTCGCGCAACCTCGATCCTGAGGATATTGGCGTCGTCTCGGTGGGCAGCATCCACGCCGGCGACGCTGGCAACGTCATCGCCGAGACCGCCACCATGCACGGCACCATCCGCAGCTTTACCGAGGAGACAAAAGAGTTGCTGCGCCGTCGCGTGCCCGAAGTGGCGCAGATGACGGCTGTCGCCTTGGGCGCAACCGCGGATGTGGAGATCAACGAGGGCATCAATGCCACTGTCAACGCCGAAGCCCCCACGCTATTGATGGCCGACGCCGCTCGCGCGCTATTTGGGGCGGAGAATGTCTCTATGGATTACCGCACCACCGGCGGCGAGGATTTTTCCGCAGTGCTGGCGCAGGTGCCGGGCAACTTTTTCTTCCTCGGCGCGCGCAACGACGAAGCGGGGATCAACGCGCCCCATCACAACCCCCGCTTCGACATCGACGAACGCTGTCTGCCACAGGGCGTGGCGATCCTATGCGATGGGGCGGTGAGAAGTTTGAAGGGGGAAGGCAAACCATGGATATTGAGCGGATAAAACAGATGACGCTTGAAGAGGGACAAGGTTGGGGATTTGCTCATAGTTGCCGAGTCCTCAAACTGGCTGATCTCATCGGTGCAGAATTGAACTACAACCGGGAAGTTGTTGAGTATGCGGTCTACCTTCACGATTGGGGTGCGTTCCCGACATATTTTCAGGTGGGTGTTCATCATGCCTTGCGTTCCCGCCAAGTCGCGCAAGAAGAGATCCTACCCTACACCAATTTGTCGGTTGCCGATCAGAAAATTGTGGCAGAGGCAATTGAGCTACACGATTATCGAGATCCAAGACCCCACACAACTGTCGAGAGTTTACTTGTTCGGGAGGCAGACTGGCTTGATATGTTGGGCGTCATAGGGATTGTGAGGGAGATGGCTTGGGGACCCAACAACCTACGACAATGTTATGAGCGGATACTTGCCCGGCGCGAGGGGATACAAGGACGGTTGACAATCCCGCAGGCGAGAGAGATGGAAATAGAGCGACTGGCACGGATGGAAGCGGTATTGGCGCAACTACAAGAGGAGAGTTTTGGAATATTGTAGGAGTTTGACACGGTGTGGTCATTAAACGCTCCTCCCGCACGCCGTCACCGAAACCGTCTCGTCGCGGCGAGACAATATGAGCCTGACGGTTGAAAAGGTCCTCAGGATGGGGCATAATGGGATTGACACCATTGTTTTTGATGAATCGGCAGATGACACGGCGACATAGAATTTCAAACACATTGCCAATGCGACCCTGCGCAGCAAAATCGAAGCTGTTTGTTGGAATGAGGGATATGAACCGCCGGTGATCTGTTCGCCGCAGGAGTTGTTGGAGGGATAAGCCGATGAGGGATGATGAGATTGTCGAAGAAGTACGCCAAGTGCGCAGCCAACATGCAGAAAAACTCAATTTTGACTTGTGAGCTATCTCTGCTTCGCGACTTGAAAGAACAAGAGCGTAGCAGTGAGCGCAAGCCGGTCAAACTGTCACCGCGTCGTCCGTGCGGTCCGCGGCGCGTGGCGGGGGAAAGAAAGTCGCCAATTCCTCGTTGATCTGCGACCTTCCCAACAAATCCACTCAACGAGACCATTTTTGCGAACGGTGCGACGGTCCTCTATGTGAGTGTGTCTGGCGGTTGAAATCGTCCTCGGTTTGCGTCATAATGGGGACCGACTTAAGGTGAGGGAACAAGGATAAGGAAGATCACAGAATGACGACAACGCTCAAGGATACGTTGGCGCAGTTGGAATCGCTCGGCAACGAGAAGGTCCGTGCGCAGAACAATAGGAACGGCGCAGGGAACAATCAGTTCGGCGTGCGCCTGGGGGACATCCGCAAAGTTGCTGCGCAGATCAAAAGCAACGATGAATTGGCGATGGCGCTCTGGGAAACGGAAAATGTCGATGCCCGGCTCCTGGCTATCCTGCTATTCAAGCCCAAGAAACTATCGCGTGATGAGATAGATCGGATGGTGCGATCCGCCAACTTTGTGCAGGTGGCTGACTGGCTGAATGCCTATGTGGTCAGCAAGCACCCTGACAAAGAGTCTCTACGCCAATGCTGGATGGACGATGACGATCCCTGGGCGGCCCGTGCAGGGTGGAGCCTGACGAACGAGCGCATTGGCAAGGACGCAGACAGACTCGACTTGTCCGCGTTATTGGATCGGATCGAAGCTGACATGGCAACCGCCCCCCCTGAAGCCCAATGGACAATGAATTTCTGCCTGGCCGGTATCGGCATTCACTTCCCCGAACATCGCCAGCGCGCCCTCGAAATAGGCGAACGGCTGGGCATCTATCGCGACTACCCGGTTTCCAATGGGTGTACCTCTCCCTTTGCTCCCATCTGGATCAACGAAATGGTACGCCGACAAACGGAATAGGTCTTCTGCAGTTGAAGTAGACCTGCCAGGTTTCAAAAAAACAGGCAGGTCTCCGAACTGCGTACCGGTACAACCCCCCCCGTTTTTAGAATAGAAAATATGTGCTTGACATGTGACCATTTGGTCACGTATAATACCTTGTATGGAAGATGAAACTGTCTTTCGCGCCCTTGCCGATCCAAGCCGTCGTTGGCTGCTTGACCTGCTCTTTGGGCGTGACGGCCGCACGCTCACTGAGTTAGAGTCGGAACTGCCCATGACGCGGTTCGGCGTGATGAAGCACCTGCGCGTATTGGAAGAAGCTGGACTGATCACCACGCGCAAAGTAGGTCGTGAGAAATTCCACTACCTCAACCCCGTCCCGATCCAGCTTATCTCTGATCGCTGGATCAATAAATACTCGGCAATGCGCGCCAGCGCGCTCGTCGATCTCAAAACAGCGCTCGAAGGAAGAACCGAAATGATAACCGAAACCAAACCAAGACTCGTCAACCAGATCATCATCAACGCCCCGCAGCAGCGTGTATGGGAAGCGATCACCACGCCAGAGTTCACCGCCCGCTACTACTATGGATGCACGCTCCACACCGACCTTACGCCCGGTTCACCTTTCACCTATCAGATGGCGGACGGTTCACCCATTGTCGAAGGGGAAGTCGTCTTATCTGATCCACCGAATCGATTGGTCCACACTTACCATTCGCTCTGGCCCCCCATGAACACAGACGCGCCCACGCGGGTCACCTGGGAGTTAGATTCGATGTCTGCCAATGTCACCCGCGTCACCGTCGTCCACGAGGATTTCCAGGGTGAGACGGCAACCTACCAGGGCTTGCAGAGCGGCGGTTGGGCGTGGATCCTCAGCAACATGAAGACCTTGCTGGAGACCGGCGAACCGATGCCACAGGAATATTAGGTGATTGGTGAATGGTGATTGATGATTAGGGTCGTGGTGAGTGTATTGCGAACGGGGATAAGGAGGATCGCTCAGTGAACGGTAGAACCCCGCAGGTTGATGGATACATTCGCAAGAACAAACAGTGGCAGGATGAGCTAGAGAGGTTGAGAACGATTGTCCTCGACTGTGGGCTGACCGAAGAAGTGAAGTGGAAACACCCTTGTTATACACTTGACGGCAGAAACATCGTCCTCATCCATGAGTTTAAGGAGTATTGCGCGCTGCTCTTCTTCAAAGGCGCCTTGTTGAACGATCCTATCGGGATTTTGATCCAACAGACGGAGAATGTGCAGGCAGGGCGACAGATCCGCTTCACCAACGTTGATGAAATCGTCGAGATGGAACACATCCTGAAGGGCTATATCAACGAAGCCATTGAAGTGGAAAAAGCCGGCCTGAGCATGAAATTCAAAGAGACGACGGATTTTCCCATGCCTCAAGAACTCCAGACAAAGCTAGACGAAATCCCTGCCTTGAAAACAGCGTTTGAGAGGTTGACGCCAGGCAGGCAACGGGCCTACTTGCTTCATTTTTCTCAACCCAAACAATCCAAAACCAGGACAGCGAGGGTTGAGAAGTGGATGCAGCCTATTCTCGACGGCAAGGGATTGAATGATCGGTAACTCATACACCAGGAATAAAGAAAGGAAACCAACCATGCCAACAGCCAAGAAGAAGACAACCAAAGCCGACGATGAGGCCGCGGTCAAGGAGAAGATCGCCGCCATGCCCGAACCCTACCGCCAAATCGGTGAGCGACTGCACGAGATCATCCTGCGCAGCGATCCGGCGTTGCAACCACGCGTATGGTACGGAATGCCTGGGTACGCCAAGAGCGGTCCTGTCCTCTGCTTCTTCCGCGTAGACGATTACATGACCTTCGGCCTTACCGAAAAGGCCGACTTCTCGCTGGAGGAAGGCGCAACGGACAAACTCATGCCATCCTCGTGGTTCTTCACCGAATTGGACGACGCCACCGAAGAGAGGATCGCTGCCATCGTGCGCAAGGCCGTTCGCTGAGGACGCGCCTCAAGGTAGATAAGAAGGTCAGGACTTACGCAGATCCGGATCGATTTCTCCTGTACGGGCGTGATTAATCACGCCCGTACACCCCTACGTAAGCAACCCGTAGGTGCGTGCTTTTAGCCGCACATCTCCGTCTTCTCAGCAGAACCGCACCTAAGTAGATCAACCCGCCGCGCTTCCCCATCACTCAATTCCCGTCTTCAAGATCTCGCTCATCGAAATCCGGTCAACGTTTCTCTTACTGAGCCATCGTGCAACCTGATAGGTGAGCATCACAACCACAAACCCCAACAGCATATACCACACATTCAACCGGGCGGGAATTGTCATCTGCATACTGCTGGTCAGGCTTTGCATAAAAGCCGTCACCGAGGCAAGGAGTACGGGAACGCCAATGACATAGCCAAGCACGACGAGAGGCGTGTTGCTGTCGAGGATGAGCCTGTTCACTTCTTTGGGGCGATATCCCAGCACCTTGAAGAGCGAAATCGTGATCTTATTTTCCTGAATGATCATACCGGTAACGAGGAAGATGATGATCAAGCCCAGAATAAAGGCTGCACCCATCAGCGTATAGACCAGCACACCCGTCTGGCTGATCAGGTTCCGAATCCCTGCGGCCACGGCGTCCATGGATTTCGTGCTGCTGAGCGCGCCTTCGGGGAAGGTCATCGGTTCATCGGTCCACAGGCCAATGTACGAACCCGCCTGCGCGCCCAGCATCTGGTTCAGTTGTTCGAGCGGCATGAAGATGAATTCCCCAGCCGCAGAATCAGCAACCGCGTCAATCGTCAGCGTATACTCCTGCAAATTAGTATCGCTGACAACTTGAATCTCATCGCCCCGGCCCACCCGCAGCTTGTTCGCCAGCAGATGGGTGATAATGACCTGGTTTGGAATCAACGGCTGACCAGAGAGATCTTTCAGCCGAATCCTCCTGGTTTCTGGCAGCACCCCGATGACGGCAAAGCTAAGGGTTCGATCCTGCTGTGGGGTGACATAGACTCCGTTCCACTCCTCCGTGCCAGCAGGGGGCGGATTCGTCCGCATCTCCTTGAAGACATACTCGAATTTCAGATTGTAGAGCGCGGCAATGCCTTCATTCAGCATATAGTCCAAAGAGCTTTGCAGCGTAAGCCCATACAACAGCAACATGGTGGCCACAATCACGCCGAACAGTAAGAACCCTGTACGCGACAGGCTGCGAACCTGCTCTCGGATCTGAAACTTGGTGGTGAAGTTGAACCGATCCAGTTTCAGGGTCCGTTCGATGACATTTCGCTTTTCTGCCCGCGTCACACCCTTCATCAACGCTACCGGGGCAGCGCGCAGTAACCTGGAAACCACCCCATAGGATGCCAGGCAAAGGACAACCACAGGTGTCGCCATGCCGATGAGCAAGGAGAGGTAATTGGTTTGATAGGCTTCCACCGGCATGGGGAAAACCGTTATCGTAAAGAAATCGAGCATCGGTTTCACCATAGCCAGACCCAAAACCCCACCTAGGAGACCGGCTGACCCTGCAATGAGCAGCGGGTGGATCAGGTAATGGCGTAGCAGCTCTGATCTGCGGTAGCCCAGAGCGTACAGCGTGCCGATGACAGCCGATTCTCTCTGGATCATCCTGTTCAACAGGATGCCGATCAGAATCATGGAAAGCGTCAGCAGCATTGCGGGGAGTACCTTGCTCACGGTTGACAAGGTCTGCACTTCCAAGGCGACATAAGAGACCCTGGCGTTGTCTTCTGTACTTTCCCATTGGGAAATATCAATACCGTTCGTCAACAAATGAGCTTTGAGCGACAGTTCTTGTTCATGCATCCTTTCACGCGCGTTGAATCGAACAGCATAGGATTCTGTTCTGCCAGCCAGTCTGTCCAGATTCTGCCGGCTCAAAACGGCAATCCCGAACGCCTTTGGATCGTTGATCAACTCTTCGCGCGACCGGATGATGTAGACGTAATTGGGCAGGACCATCGTCCCCAATAGTTTAAATTCCCGCCCATCGATCAACAGGGTGTTGCCGATGCTCATCCCGTTTGCGTCGGCAAACAGCGGATCAACGAGGATACCGCCTTCATCCAGATCCGCCCCTGCCATCACTGCATAGAGGTTGACATCTCTATTTTCTGCAAAGATCCGTAACGTCTGCCCTGGCTTCACTTCATAGTCAACCGAACTCATCTTCTCGATGATGGCATCAAAGCGATCTTCCAGGCTTGCAATGTCTATCTCGCCATTGGTGCTGAATTCCGCGTCCGCAAGCAGATTGTCTGTGGCATACGCGTTGAAGATGGCGCCAAGGTTGTCGGCGACAATAGTCATGCCAACAATGAGCAGACTGCTGATCAGCACCATGAAGAATGCGCCCAAATTCCAGGCTTTGTTCTCCATCATCGTTCGTAGCGTTTTGCGTAGGAGGATCCTCACCATGCGATCCTTTCTGCTGGCATCGTTGTTGGATTGACCAACTCTTCTACAATTTCTCCACTGCGCAGCTTCAATACCCGGTTCGCCATACCGGCAATGGCCGTATTGTGCGTGACCATTAGAATGGTTGTGCCGTACTGATGGTTCACCTGCTGCAAGAGGCGCAGGATACTGTGGGAAGTTTCGTAGTCCAGCGCGCCGGTCGGCTCGTCGCAGAGTAGCAGCTTGGGATTCTTGACAACGGCTCTGGCAATCGAAACCCGTTGCTGTTCTCCACCGCTCAACTCTCTGGGGAAGCGATGCTTCCTATCCTGCATTTCGACGGCTGCTAATACGTCATCGGTATTGAGGGGCGATTTGCTGATGTTGGAAACAACTTCAATGTTCTCTCCAACCGTCAGGTTGGGGACGAGGTTGTAGAACTGAAAGACAAAGCCGACGCGCTCACGCCGGTAATCGGTCAGATGGGCGTCGTTCAGGCTGCTCACCTCGATCCCATCGACAATGACCTTGCCGCTGTCGCCGCGGTCGATCCCGCCGATGATGTTCATCAGTGTTGTTTTCCCCGAACCAGACGGACCGAGGATCACAACGATCTCCCTCTCCATTACCTGCATCCCGATCCCCTTCAAGACTTCGGTGATCACCGCGCCCGACGTGTAGCGCTTCTTCAAGTCGGAAATCTCCACAATGGGGCGCATTGGGCTCATGGCCTCGGTTCTCATACTGGGTTGTTGTCGTAGCATCAATAAGCTCCTTTATTGGGGGTAACGACTAAACCCCATGCTCCAGGCGGGTCACGGACCCGGCTAGAGGGTGCGTCCTGATTTTTGTGGAACAATCCTGTAGGGGCATGGGTGGGGGCGGGAAGCGTGCTGGTCACCCAACCGACCTTTGTTCCCGCCCCCACCCATGCCCCTACCTTCCCTTGGAACGTCGGTATATCACCACACAGGGTCTAGGCACTCTCACTTGCCGCCTCCAACCACAGCTTCACCGCTTCCGGGTCGGCGCGATAGAGCGAATGTGGGGCGGCGCCTAATACACGCTCGATTGCATCCATATACGCCGCATGGCTGGCAATAATGCGTTCAATCCGTTCGTCCAGATCGCCATCTTCCTCATCGAAAGAGAAAACCAACCGGGCATGGGTGTTGCTCATTCCTTGCAGCAAGGACAGAATGACTTCGCCGGCCTGGTCAGGATAGACGGTTGTAAAGAGACCGTCCCGAATGCCTTGATGGACGATCTGGTTCAGCAGCGGCGCCCGCTGTTTGACAATCGCTTCATCCACTTTCTGGCGGACGATGGCGTTCTCGTCTGTATACCAGATGCGCGCAAATGCCACCACATCCGCCTTGTGTGCGATGCGCAAACGGTCGAGTGTGTCGAAGAAGCCCTGAAATTTTTCGATTGCAGAGAGGTGAGGATCATGAATGATGGGGAGCAGTGGCTTTTCCGTCTCCTGCTGTATCCGTTCGATGAACGCTTCCAGCACCGCCTGCTTCGAGTCGAAGTAGTGATAAAACGCGCCGCTGGATATCTGTAGCGCGTTGCGAATGTCCTGGAGCGTCATGCGCTCATAGCCTTTGCTGAAGACCAGGCGCTGCGTCGCGTCAAGGATCTGGTTGCGCTTGGCTGTGTACTCTTCCTGTTTGACAGTCCGTGGCATAATAGCTCTCCTTTTATAAACAGACTATCGGTTTATTATTAAGCATAGTATAGGCTTCATTTGCTTTGAAGTCAAGAAGAGATCGCTACAGCAACCCTTTCTCTCTCTTCTGATTGGATGTAGAATTACATTGGAATAGGAATATTGCACTTGAATAGAAGGTTGCACCGACAATGAACGAAGAACTAGATGTCGAAGCGTTTGCACCGTGGTTGGTGGTCGTCATCACATTGGTTGGTGGTTTTCTGCGAGCTTTTCTGCTGGATGCAAAAGGGATATGGCTGGATGAAGCGTTCAGCGTGTGGATGGCCAACCATACGCTCCCCGATATGCTGCAATGGATTGTCAAGATCGACCAGCACCCACCCCTTTATTACCTTTTACTCCACTACTGGATCGCCTACTTCGGGGATACCCCTTATTATGTGCGTCTGCTTTCTGTCCTTTTCAGCGCGGGCACAATCCCGATTATTTATCTGATCGGCAAGCGCCTCTCCGGCGCAGCCATGGGATTGGCGGCTGCAGTGATCCTGGCTTTTTCGCTATTCCACATCTACTTTGCTCAGGAAACGCGCATGTATACCCTCCTAACCTTCAATGCAGCCGCAGCCATCTATGCATTGGTCAGGTTGCTGACAGATGCGCGCTCCGCCAGACCTATCGGCAGCCAATTAAGGAACTATCTACATGGCTGGCGTTCCTCTGAGCCGCTTGAACCAGACAACCAACGCGAGTTTCGCTATCAGGGCAAGATCCAAGATCAGAGCGGATGGAGGGCCTGGGTTTCTCTCCACCGCTGGCCGCCCATCCAAACGATTGAAACTGACCTGGCCTGGGTTGCCTTTATTGTCTTCTCAACTGCGACCCTGTTCACTCACAATACATCTGTCCTTTTCCCAGTGGCTACCAACATCTTTGTGCTTGGGCTGATGCTTTTCCGAAGGATGACCCATTCAGGGGATGCGTATGCATTTCAGGCTCCCTCTTTTGGGAACTGGGTAAAGGCTCAGATTGCGATCCTCTTGTTGTGGAGTCCCTGGATGTTTTTTTTCATCGCGCAAGCCAGCGCAGTCAATCGCAGGTTTTGGATCCCTGAACCAACCTGGGAAACGGTGATCCAAGTGATCAGATCCTTTCTAAATGCATCGGCGCCACTACCAGCCGGCCAGGCAACGGCGATCTGGAGTCTGTATGGGCTGGTGCTTTGTTTAGGATTGATGCATTACCGGAGGAGAATTCCACAGTTCCTGCTACTAATGACCCTGTTCGCCGTCCCCTTCCTGGGCGAACTGATTGTGAGCATTTGGCGTCCGATTTTTTTGGGTCGAACGCTGATCTGGACAACAATTCCCTTGTTCCTGGTACTGGCAGCCGGTGTGGCTCAATTTCGATGGCGCTTTCTTGTAATCGTGATGCTAGGGATCTTAAGTACAATCAACCTATTTTCAGCCGCCGACTACTACAGGTTCTATCAAAAAGAGGATTGGAATACGGCTGCCGGTTATGTCGCGCTTTTCGCCGAAAAGGATGATTTGGTCCTTTTCAACTCCAACTTCGTGGCAATCCCGTTCGATTACTATTTCAAAACCTATGAGCGACTTTACAGTATTCACGTAGAGAAACAGGGCGTTCCGCTCGATCTCTTCGACAGTGGTATCTCGGAACCCCTGATGACGACTGATGATATACCCAAGCTACTATCCTTATTGCGTGGGCA
Source organism: Caldilineaceae bacterium (assembly GCA_019637695.1). GTDB lineage: Bacteria > Chloroflexota > Anaerolineae > Caldilineales > Caldilineaceae > RI-153. The sequence continues at coordinate 27,649 of JAHBVG010000062.1, forward strand.
TGACAGAGTCTGGCTGGTGTACAGCCATGATTCATATACGGATCCAGAGGGGATCGTTGCGCAGACGCTCGCATCGCAGAGGAAATTAATGCAAACGCGCGAATTTTATGGAGGGCAGGTGCAACTGTATGGAACTCCCTGAACCTATTTCAAACTTCTCCTCTCCCCCTTCAACCTTCCTACCCGCCCGGTGGAGTACGCCGCGCCTCCGTATTGCGGATAGCACGCTGGCAGACGCGTCGCGGTTAACGGCGATCTTCAACGCATGCAACTACGCGCAGCCATGGGATCCTACCTTTCGCCTGATCAAAGAGGAAGAATTATCGGAGTTGATCCGGGAAAGCCTCTCTACCGAGGGGGAGGATCTCTACTTTCGGATGCAAACGCTGCGCATCGCCAGTGAAGACGATCCTATCGGTTATTTCCATCTCTCGCATTGGTCGCCGCGACTGCCGCAGGCCGACACGGTAACCATTTCGATGTTCGTGATCGATCCCGCGCGTCAGCGGCAAGGGTACGCCCAGGAAGTGGCGGCAGGGTTGGCAGAGAACCTGGCGCAATTGGGGTACATGGCGATCTGGCTTGATGTCTATCTAAAAAACTGGCCGGCGCTGCGCTTCTGGATTCAGCAGGGGTTCACCCACATTGTCGAGTACGAGGGCGCGCCGACGCACAGCGAATCGGCGCACGCCAGCCTGATCCTTGAACGGCGGCTGGTTGAGAACTATCACGACCCGAACTAGGATCACCGAAGGGAAATGCGCGCTGGAATTGATCGATGTCAGCCCATTCCGCCGGCTCGTTCGAGCCGGCGGCTCTTGCTTGGCTAGGATATCCGTTTTTGAAGCATTCACAATCCGTTACTTCATGACTGACGGCAGATAGATCACGTACCCTCCATTAGGGATGGTGGTTGCAGTGGGCGTTGGCGTTGCTGTGGCCGTTACGGTCGCTGTTGGCGTCGCTGTATTCGCCGGTACGGTTGTTGATGTCGCTGTTGGTGTGGGCGTCGCTGTGTTCGCCGGTACGGTTGTTGATGTCGCTGTTGGCGTCGCTGTATTCGCCGGTACGGTCGTTGATGTCGCTGTTGGTGCGGGCGTCGCTGTGTTCGCCGGTACGGTTGTTGATGTCGCTGTTGGCGTCGCTGTATTCGCCGGTACGGTTGTTGATGTCGCTGTTGGCGTCGCTGTGTTCACGGGCATGGTTGTTGCTGTCGCTGTCGGCGTCGCTGTGTTCGCCGGTACGGTCGTTGCTGTCGCCGTTGCGGTCGCTGTGTTCACGGGCATGGTTGTTGCTGTCGCTGTCGGCGTTGCTGTGTTCGCCGATACGGCAGTTGGTGTTGGCGTTGCTGTGTTCGCCGGTACGGTCGTTGCTGTCGCTGTCGGCGTTGCTGTGTTCGCCGATACGGCAGTTGGTGTTGGCGTTGCTGTGTTCGCCGGTACGGTCGTTGCTGTCGCCGTTGCGGTTGCGGTACTGGTCATAGCGCCGGGTGTGTCGGTTGGCGTGGAGGTGGATGTGGGCGTGGGTGTCTCCACCTGCGCGCTGACGAAGATCGGCTGGATCAACTCGAAGTGGCCGACGACGGTCAGGGGCTGGGGGGAATAGTCCCACAGGGTTTCTCTGTAGACGCCGCGCAGGGCCAGGAAGGTTGCGCCTGTCTCCAGGGTCCCTGTCATCTGGAATTGGCGGGAAATCTCGCGGCCCGCCGCGCTGCCTGTCGTACGCTCGGACGTCAAGAGAAAAGTGGTGCCGTCGAAACTGCCCGATACAGACGGTCCCACTGCCAGCGATACCGGCTGCAAGGCCGGCGTGCCCGGCAGGGGTGTGGGCGCGATGGGCGTAGCCTGGATGGTATGTTCGCCGGTGACGATCAACGTGTTCGTCAGGTCCACGTAGCCGGTGACGGTCGAACCGACCTGGGTCAGCAGCAGGCCCAGATCGATCTCGCCTAACTCTTGCAGGGTGGTCTGCACGGTGTCGCTGAAGATGCCCTGATGGGACGCCTCCAACGAAATCGCGCCGGCAAATCCACCGTTGAGGGGTCCCGTTGCCTGGGCTTCACTTGCCGAGCGGAGGATCAAAACTTCCTCTGGGGTAGACCCATTCAGGAAGAAGGCCCCAGCAATCACCGCGCCCAGGACGAGAATGGAAAAGACCGCCGACAAAGGTGCTAGATACTGTTTCATGTGTTGGCTCCTTATCAGAAGTCTATGCGGGCGCAGTCGGAGGCTTTGGGCAGGCCCGGGCTCCGAGAGGCGTAGGTTGTGTCCAGGCGCAGGACCAGATCCGTCAACTGCTGCAAGTTCATCTCTGGCGTACCACCGGCAAAGAGCAGAATCTCCCAGGCCGTGCTGGAGACGGAGCGTCCCTTGAAGGTGTCGGCCCGGAAGCCGCTCTCCGTGGGTTGGTGCGCGCCGTTGACATTGGCCTGCAGGACGACGGTGGAGACTTCCGTGTTCTGATTCGAAGGCCAATCCAACCCCAGCATAGCCGCGGGGGCCACCAGCCGGTAGTTGAAGATGCAGCCGGCCTGAGTGCGCACATGGATCATACCGCTCTGGCTGACCGCGACCGTGCGGGCGCCGATGCCGCTCTGCGCCGTCGTCACATCCACGCCCAGCCCCATCTGCAGGGCTTGGGGATTGTAGGGCGCGATCTGGTGCTGATAGTAGCGAGTATATGCCTGCTGCAATACATCGGAGATCAACCCGTCGTCGAGCAGGGAGGAGGCGAAGGTGACGCGCAGCACCGGCTTGCCGTCGAAGGGCGGCTCGAAGTCATTGGGGACCGTGTGTTCGGCTACCCACGCCCGGAAGCGACGCACTCGCTCCGTCTCGGCTGTCTGCGGGGTGGTGAAGCCCTCCTGGGCCAGCACTTCGTCGCTCCAGCCCAGGACATGTTTGGCCACAGAGATGTTGACCTGCGCCCGATCCGTGCCAGGCCGCAGGGTCTGGACGATGCTATCCAGATTGGTTAAAAAGCCGATGATATCTTGGGCCGTGCGCGCCCGGTAGATGTCGGACATGCGGAAGCCGTTGGCCGAGAGGCGGATGCCGAACTCGTATTCGGCGCGGCGCGCGGCCAGATAGCCGATGCGGGCGGCGTGTTCCAATCGGCGTGCCAGGACCAGCCGAGCTGAATCGCGCACAATGCGGAAGCTGGGATCGTTGCCGGGGCTGAGGGCCAGATAGCTGCGCTGGCGCTCGGCCTCGATCAGCGCGTCCCCCAGATCGCCCATCAAGCCCTGGTATTCCGAATATTTGAAGCGGTACTGCTGCTCGGCGGCGTAGAGTTCAATGCGCAGCTCCGAGAGGTCCAGCAGCAGGTTTTCGATCTCCTGGGTGGTTGCGGCCCTCTCCATCTCGATGTCCGCAGCGGTGGACGCGGCCCCGGCCACACCGATGAGGCCAACGGCGACCGCGGTGCCCGGTTTGGTCGTTGTGCCTGCGTTCAAACCAGTGTTTACCTCAATGGATTCGGCGATCTGGACGGCGATATCTGCCGCCGTCTGGGCGCCGCCAGCTATCCCCATCCACATTTTGACCGTGGCGCTGCGATCCTTGTGCAACTGGATGCGCGTGGCGTTGTTGAGGATCTGGGTCATCAGCCCCTTCTCCGCCAGCCAGATCTCCCGCAACTCAATCAGGCTACGCTGGGCCTCGCTCGGCAGGATCAATTTCTTGCCGTTGACCTCCTGATCCATGCAGGTGTCGAAGGCGGATTTGGCCGGGGGCAGCGCGCCGTCGGACTTGACGTGGAGCAGGCAGGCGTCCAGGGCTTCCATCTGCCCGGTCACACAGGCGTACCAGCCGGCGTCGTCCGCAAAACCGGAACGGCTGCACCCGCTCATACCAGCCACCTGGGAATCGATCTCCGCCCGGATCTTCTCCACCGAGGCCAGGAGCTTTTCCTGGGTAGCGTCAAAGGCGCGGGTGGCGTCGATCTCATCCCGCTGCCAGTCGCGCGCCAGGATAGCGCTGTCCATGGCCTGCTGCCACAGACCCTTGCCGTCGGTGGGGTTGGTGGCGTAGGGTCGGGACGGGGTGAAGGTCACGTCGAAGCCGAAGATGTTGCGGTTCTCGGAGAACTCTCTGGCCTTGGCCCGGCTCTCGGCCATGCTCAGGGCCATTTCGGCCACCTGCTGGCCGTCGGGCCGTTTAGCCTGGGTGCAGATCCGCCCTGGCGCAGAGTCCGCGCCCAGGCCGCCCAGCGCGATCAGCTTGACATAGCTGTCGATGGAGGCCGAGCGCAGGGTGGTCTGGGCTTCGTCCCTGGCCTTGAAGACCGTCGCCACATCTTTGGCTGCGGGGTCAATATTCAGATAACTCTGGCGCACGGCGATGTGATGCTGGGCGTTCTCCTGCCCTTCCGCAGCGCGGGAGAAGATGGCCCACTCGGCCTGGGTATAGAAGTCGGAGATGTAGCAGCCGCTGCCCAGGTTATGGTGCATGGCGCTGGTCATCTCGGCTTCGGCCCGCCCGAACTGGAACTGGGCCACGCGCAGCTTAGCGACCTCGGCCTTGACAAACTCCTCGCCGCCGGTGGTGGTGGCGCTGAAGTGCAGCCCCAGCGCGTCCACCACAAACTGCTGGGCGAAGATCATGCGAATGTTGGCCGCCTCGCGCACGCTTTGCAGCAGCCGGGCCTCGAAGTTGCACCAGTCGATGACCGGGGGCAGCACCACCGCAATCGGGTTGCCGTTGGCGTCCTTGGCCGGTGGGTTCGGCTCTTCGGGCCTGGCGCAAAGGAGGGCAGAGTAGGCCGCATCGGCGCGGAAGCGGGCCTGGGGCGCGTAGACCAGCAGGAAGGCGTAGAGATTGCGCGCCTCCAGCAGATCTTTGACCGCATCGTCAATGGCCTTCTGCAAGCTGACCCCGGCATAACCCGTGGCCGTGTCGGTGATGACTTTGGAGAAGCCGGCCTGGTAGTCATACTTGCTCACCAGCAGATCGAAGCTGGCGTTGGACTGATAGGGCGAGATGGACTCCCGGAACTTGCGGTTCTTGTCCAGCAGCCCCCTGGCTTTGGTCTCCAGTGAAATGAAATCCTCGTAGATCAGCGCGCCCGCCGCCGGCGCGCTGGGGTTGACGATAGACATGGCGTTGTCCGGGATGGTCCCCTCCACGGCGACGGGATTAAAGCCGCCGGGGACGGCGGGGGGCGGGTCTGGTGGGACTATCTGCGCCGATCCTGCGCCCATCAGCAGAGGCAGGAGCAGGCAGACGAGCAGCGCCAGCCCGGCCAGGTGTAGACGTTTGTTGCGGGCAGGGGGTGAACCGGCCCGGCATGTTGGGTTCGTTTTCATCATTCCCCCTATTCCTGCTCGGACGGTGGGGCCGAGAGATCGAGACTTCCGGCATCTGTCGCAGTCCGTCCCGTCGCAGCGTCGATCACGCTGACGTCGAGTATCCCATACCGGTAGCAGACGACTTCAACGCTGTTGACCTTTAGCGCCGCGTTATCCACATGACTCCTGAAGTAGACGTGCCACTGACCCTCAATCGTATAGAGGTGACGGCTCCAACGACCTGTGCTGCCTTCCTTTACGTCATAGGAGGCATCCCATCCTGCCATCGTACACCAGTAATCCGCCAACAGGACGCCGGTGGGGATGGTTCCCGGATTGTTGTTGGCCAGTTGGTAGTCGTTGATCCGCTTGATCAAGACTGGCGATTCACCGTTTAAGAACATACCGCCGGCGACGTTCAAGTTGTTGCCCACGTTGACGTTGACGTCGCTGCTGATCGTACCGGCGCTGCTGATCGAACCGCCGACTGCCAATCCTTTATCGATCCAGGCCCCCGTCTCCTGTTTGAGCGTCATCAGGTATCCGTTGGCGTCTTTGGCGATCCAGGCAAAGCCCTTGTTACCCCAAAAAAAGAGACCATCCACAAAGGTTGGATTCTCGCTAGGGCCGATATAGTTCTTCTTATCGGCGGACACGTAGAGCAAGCCACTGTTTGTCAAGTTGGTGACGGATGCATCTGGCACAAGGGTCGTGGACGTCAGCGCCCACGGCACAGGATGGATGCGCTGGCGGGGGAGCAGCTCCGCGCCGTCGTCCACGGCAATGCCCACGAACAGGGGCGCCACATTCTGAAAATAGGTGGGGGACATGCTCTGGGTAGACCCCATCACCACGTTGAAGAGGCCGTCCCGCACCGAGACACCCGTAAAGGTCTCGGTGTAGAGTTCGGTCCCAGCTGTCACTGCGGTCCAGAGGGAGACCTTGATTTTGCGGGTTCCGGTGATGGGGTTGCCCTGAGCATCGCGCAGGAAGCCCTGGTAGTTGAAGGTGGACGGGATGGTGATGGCGGACGGAGCGGTGTTGCCCACGGCCCAGGCCCGTCCACTGCCCAGGGTGACGATGCCATAGAGGGCGAAGCCGGCAATGGTGAGGAAGCCGATCCATTGGGCCAACTGTTGAAATTTCTTAAACAACATGGTCTCTCTCCTTGGAAATGGTGAAATGTAGAAGGGGTATTGGCCCAGAGTAGTCGATGAGCGCTTCACGAGCGCTTCACGGAGTCATGCAGCCATTGCTACAAAGAAAGATGAGCGCATCCAGCACGGATACGCCCATCTTTCTTTGGGAACCTGAAGTCAAGAAGCCGTCTGCTGCTGCTTCCTGCTGACAAACACAGGCTCTATGCGCATCCGATAGATGTTTTGAGTTGGTTGGCGCTTGCCAGCAACTCCGCTGCCTGGGCTGCCGTGAGTTGCTTGCCACTCAGTGCGTTGACCTGATTGACGAACGCGTCCACTTGACCGCACGCCGCATTCGTATTGTTCTTTCCCAGAGACTTGGCGGCGTTATCCAATTTGGACGTCAGACTGTTTGCTGTCCCACCGTTCAGATTGAAGTTGTTGATGGTCGTGACGAGAGCGTTGATTTGTTCCGCTGGGGTTTGAATCCATTTGGCGTGCATTTCCCCGTATAGGGCAGCAAAATCACCACCAAAGTCAGCCCGATCTGTATAGATGCGCAGTTCCGCTACTTGGCCGCGAAATGTTTGGTTACCATCGCGATGGAAGAAATCGAACGGCTTGCCGGTAGTAAAGGCAACTGCACTGCGGCCGGTTGCATTGGCTGTAGAGCTATTGATGTAGAGCTCATTGAGCCGGGAATCTGCGATAACAATGTCCCAACCATCAGGCCCCGCGCCGGCGGCTTTGGCTCCAGTTCCATTACTGTAGTTCAGTTCATAGTTGTAGGAGGGATCGATCCAGAGCATCGGCCTGGTCGACGCGTCATCATCGACCAGGTTGTGGTAGGCGCCGATATTGGCTGGCTTGATGACCACTACCAGTATCCAATCCCCCGCTGGGGAGGAGGGAACAAAAACGTTGTCACCCATGCGATCCCCGCCAGCAAATTCGACAACTGGTCCCCCATTGGGTGTTTGACCTGTCAAATAGGTGGGCGTCCCGCCAGCTGTCTGGCCGCCCCAGGTGGTGACGGTATCACCGCTAGATAGTCCGAGGCTCGTCGCATCAAGATGCACCGCCGGCCCAGCGGACATGACCGGGCTGACATTGGCAAAGCCAAATAGCATTACCAGACTAATCAAAACCGATACTATACGTTGTTTGTTCATCATCTTCTCCTTCATGAAAAAAGAGGCTCGGATCGCACCGAAAATAGTGCGGATTTCCCAAACGCAACCTGCAAAATGGGTTGATTGCCTATGGACCACAGTGCAGAAGTCTGGAATTGTTGTTAGCCCGTTATCAATATAGGCAAACAGCGCTTCATCAGCGCTTCAGTTGTTTTAGGCTAATCCAATTCTTTATTTCATCCGCAGATTTCGCAGATTCATCTGCGAAATCTGCGGATGACTTTTTAGGGATTGGCCTCAGATGACAGCTTATTTGGTGACGGCCGGCAGATAGATCTTGCTCGACGCGAGGGCAATCGCGAACTTGACTAAAGCAGGGTTAAAACCCGCGACTGACACTGAAAAGTCGCCTCAGCGACTTGATTTTCAGTGCCTGAGGGCACTTTTCACTGTCAGAAGCCGGATTTATCCGTTGCTATCACGAAGCTCGCGATTGCCCTGCTCGACGCTTGCCCTGTCACCGTGACGGTGGTGGTCGCCGTGCTGGGTTTGAAACTGTTGCTGCCGGTGTACGCTGCGTCGATGGTGTGCTCGCCTTCGCTCAACGCGCTGGTGGAGAAAGTGGCGACGCCGTTGTTGATCGGGCTGATGGACAGCGTGTTGCCATTTTCAGTAAAGACTATATTCCCCGACGGCGTACCGGCGCCGGCGCTGACCGTGGCCGTGAAGACGACCTCTTGGGCCGGGGAAGAGGGATTGGACGAAGCCGCGAGGAGACTACGCCCCTGGGGGACGATACGAAGCGCTCTTCTTCGCCGCCGCGTCGATTTCCTCAGGGGTCAGCAGCACCGTCACTTTGGCAGCCGCGGTCCCGGCGGCGTTGACGATAAGGGACAGAGCCGCGGCCGTAATGTTATCGGGCAAATCCGCGATAATGAATAGATCCGCATCACCAAAGGCATAGTAGAATGCTTCCACCTTGCCGCCGACCGATCCGAATAGGGATTCGACGGCCGCACGTCGACTGGAGCCACCCTCTTTGAGTAACCCCTTGAGTCCTTCACCAACATAGTTGGCCTGAACAAGATACTTTGACATGGTTTCCTCTCCTTGTTGAGGTGTAACTGGTATTTGTACCGCACCGGTACATTGGGTAACGCTCCCCCAGAATATAGGGCGGGCGCTTCACGAGCGCTTCACTGTTTAAGCTAAGCTATGCTTGTTCCTCATGCTCTAGTGTCTTGTCAGTTATGATTCGGTGGAAATGGCGGAGGCTAGATTGACGATCCGCTTCGGGACGGACTAACAGTCCGTCCTACAACAATCCATCATTTCAGCCTTGACACGACACTAGTTGCTGGTTCCTCGCGCTCTGCGTGGAATGAGCAGAATCTTTACCTGAATGACATTTCAAACTCACCTATACTCTCCGCTATACAACGTGTTACAATGGACAGATAGAAGTGCCGAACAAAAGGCTGAGTGCCCCTAAAATTGTCAGTAGCCTATCCATGACTGCTTCACTCCAAATCAAGGTATTGGGCGCACCAGAACTCAGCGTAGACGGACTCCCCCTAACCGGTCTGCGCAGCCACAAGGCCATCGCCCTCCTCATCTATCTGGCCTGCAATCCTGGCCCAAAGCGCCGGGAGTTTCTGGCCGATTTGCTTTGGGATGCAACATCCACGACCCAATCCCTCTCCAACCTGCGCACCGCCCTCACCCGTCTACGCCGCCACGCCGCTGACTATCTGCTGATCACGCCGGAAACTCTTGCCATTGCGCCCAATCCTGCCGTGATTGTGGATGTAGCGACCCTGGAAGGGCAGTTGGCGACGATAACTGAGCGCCTTTCGCCCCACAGCGCGACCCAACTGGCGCTGGCGCTGGGGATCTACCGGGGCGAATTCCTCGCTGGGTTTTACCTGCCCGACGCCTCCGGCTTTGAGCAGTGGTCCATTTTAGAACGGGAGCGGCTGCGCTTTGTGGTGTTGCAGAACTATCGGCGGCTGGCGGACTATTTTCTGCAGCAGCGCGACTACCCGGCGGGGATGCGTGCAACCGCCGCCTGGCTGCGTGTGGACCCCCTGGATGAAGAAGCCCACAGCCAAAGGATGCGTCTACTGGCGGGCGACGGCCAGCGTGCCGCAGCCCTGGCCCATTACGAAAGTTGTCGCCAGATCCTGCACACGGAATTGGACGTGGAGCCAGGCGAGGAACTGCAAGCGCTCTATCGCCAGATCACTGAGGCGACGGCGGCGGCGCCCACGCCCGCGGACAGCGCCCCGGCTTCGTCGCCCATCCGCCACAATCTGCCCCGGCGGCTGACCTCGTTTGTCGGCCGCGCAGAGGAGATGTCCACAATCCGCGCCCTCTTTGCCACGCCAACGACACGGCTGGTGACCCTGACCGGCGAGGGCGGCATGGGCAAATCGTCGCTGGCGGTGGCCGCCGGCGAGGAGATGCTTGACCTATGGCCGGATGGAGTTTTCTTCACGCCGCTCATGGAGGTGGAAGCCTATCCCTTGCCTACCCTGCACCACCGGCTGGCGACGTCGGTGGCCGAGGCCGTAGGGCTGACCTTTTCCACAGCCCGGGGCGCGGCCGACTCGCAGATTCAGTTGTTCAACTTTCTAAGTGACCGCTCGTTGCTGTTGATCCTGGACAACTTCGAGCATCTCAGCGCAGGTGCATCTTTTATCAGCGATCTATTGCAGGCCGCGCCCGGCTGCCGGGTGCTGATCACTTCGCGAGAGGGATTGCTGCTTGAGGGTGAGTCGGTGGTGCGGCTGCATGGGTTGCCCGTTCCCCCACTGGAAGCCTCGTTGCCTCTGCCCGACGAAGCCTACGCCAGCGCTGCACTTTTCATAGAGCGGGCCAGAGAGAGAGAGTACACCTTTTCGATCTCCCCCGCCAATCGAGAGGCGTTGGGCCATCTGTGCCGGTTGGTAGCGGGAAATGCTCTGGCCCTGGAACTGGCGGCAGCCTGGGTGGAACATTTCAGCTTACCTGAGATGGCGGCGCTGCTGGCCGCCGACCTGCTCGACTTTCCCCGCAGCACACGTCCCCAAGCGCCGGAACGCCATCGCAGCCTGCGCCGGGTCATGGAGACTTCGTGGCGTCTGCTCTCGGCGGATGCGCAGCGGATGCTCGCCCAGATCTCTATCTTTCGGGGCAGTTTCCACCGCCAAGCAGCGCTGGCTGTAACCGGCGGATCTCTGGCTCTGCTGGCAGATCTTGTCAACTGCTCGCTGCTGCAACCGAGTGGATCCGGTCGCTATGAACTCCACGAGATGGTGCGCCAGTTTGCCGCCGAACAGTTGGCGACCTTCGCAGACGAACAGAATGAACTCGCCCAACGCCATGCCCGCTACTATCTGTCCCTGATGGGCCGCGTCGAACGCACAGCGGAGATGATCGCCCAGGTGACAGAGGAACTCGCCAACGTCCGCCAGGCGTGGGGTTGGGCTGTGGAAAGCGGGGATGTGGATGGGTTGGCGGCGGCCAGCACCGGGTTGTGGAATTTCTATCTGCGCAAGGGGTTGTTCCAGGAGGCCGAAGATGCCTTTGGCCGGGGCATTGTGGCACTGCTTGCCACGCCGCCCGACCATGAGGGCAGACGGCGGGCATTGGCCTCTCTGCACGTGGCTCAAGCCGTCTTTCTCAACATCCGCAGCCACTACGCCGAAGCCATTGCTGTGGCCGAAGAGGCTGTTGGTTATGCCCTGCAAGAGGAAGACGAGGGCATCAGCGCCCGCGGCTATCTGCAATGGGGGACGGCGCTCTATCGACAAGGGCATTACGGGGAGGCGGTGGGCCGATTTCAGATGGCGCTCACGGCGGCTCAGGACGCAAAGCTGGACGGAGACGTGGCCGACATCCTGCGCCATTTGGGGGTGACGTGGCTGGAGCAGGGCGACTTTGCCGCAGCCATCAGCCATTGTGAGAGCGCGCTGATCCTCTACCGGCGCACAGGCAACCAGTTGGGGGAAGGCAACACCCTCACCGATCTGGGTTGGATCCAGCAACGCTGTCAAAATTTCGAGGAAGCCCGCACCTATTTGGAAGCGGCGCAACGCGTTCACGCAGCCATTGACAACCGCCACGGCGTGACGATGGCGTTGATCAACCTGGGCATTGTGCAGCAGATGCTGGGCGATTATTCCCAAGCCTACAATACCTATCAGCAACTCCTTGAGGAAGTGGACAAATTGCCGGATCGCTACCATCACTCACTGGTCAACCACAGCCTGGGTGTGCTGCTCTCACGCATGGGTGATTATTCCAACGCCCATCGCCACCTGATGGCCGCCGTGGAGATCGACCGCGCCATCGGCGATCAGGGTGGGCTGGCGTGGTCGTACAACGCATTGGGGATGATCCACAACCATCTGGGCGATCCAAAAACTGGGCTGGTCTATCACAACCAGGCGTTGCGTATCGGCCAGGAGCAGGGCGCACGCACCGTGGAGGGGATCGCCTTGCTCGGCCTCGGCCAGGATCTGCACGCACTGGGTCAGTGGGCAGATGCGTGTGCAGCCTACGAAAAAGCAATTGTCGTGCAATCCAAACTAAAGCCGAGTGTGCGGGTTATCGAAAGTCGCAGCGGTCTGGCCCTGCCTCTGCTGGCGCTGGATCAACCCGACGCCGCCTTGGCCCAGGTGGAAGAAGTCCTGACCTATCTGGCTACACAGAGTCTGCGCGGTGCCGCACAGCCGGCGCTGGTCTATTGGAACTGTTACAGGGTGTTGCGCGCCTACGAAGATCCACGGGCTGCAACGCTGCTGGAGCAGGCGTCTGATCTGGTGCAACAACAGGCCGCCCGAATTGACGACAAGAAACTGCGCCATGCCTATCTCTACGCCGAGCCGACACACAGAGCGATCACCGACGAAGTTGAGTCCTTGCGCTGGCTATCCTCAGCGACTGAGCCAGAAAAACAGATTGCCAAACGGAACGGGGGCAAGGCGAGGAAGTTGGGTAATGCCCGACTATCCGGCGATTCTGCCCTGCACATGTAATGCTCGTAGGGGCACGGGTGGGGGCGGGAAGCGTACTCGTCATTGAACCGACGTTTGATTCCGCCCCCCCCCCGTGCCCCTAGAGGATGGTTCGACAAAAATTTGGTACACTCCCCCGCCCGCACCCGTGCCCCTGCAATCGTGGCCTGTGGTACAATATTCCTCAATCGGAATCAACAGCATCAC
>JAHBVG010000063.1 GCA_019637695.1 Caldilineaceae bacterium
CTTATGTGATTTGTACAGATAGCCTGTTTACCATCTTTGGTCCAAAACAACCTGCTTATGACCTATCAACCACAAAACCCGTTAATCATCCAGGGTGACCGCAGCGTCCTGCTCGAAGTGGATAATCCTCTCTATGCGGACGCGCGCGATGTGCTGGCCCGCTTCGCCGAATTGGAAAAAAGTCCGGAATATGTCCACACCTATCGTCTGACGCCGCTCTCGCTATGGAACGCCGCTGCCGCCGGTCTGAGCGCGGATGAGATCGTAGGCGGGCTGGCGCGCTTCAGCAAGTACCCCATGCCCGACAACGTGCGCGCGGAGATCATTGACGCAGTCCGCCGCTATGGCCGCGTGAAGTTGCATCGGGTGGGCGATGAACTCCACCTGGTCACCGAGGATGCGATCTTGATGGTGGAGTTGAAGCGCCACAAGGATCTCATACCCTACATCCTCAGCGAAGTGGACGCCCGTACGGCGCGCGTCAACCCGGCCATGCGCGGCCATATTAAACATGCGCTGGTCAAGATCGGCTACCCTGCCGAGGATCTGGCCGGTTACGTCGAAGGCGAAAAGCTGAACTATGGATTGAGCAGCCAGACCAAGATGGGGAAGGAGTTCGCCCTCCGCCGCTATCAATCGGAAGCCGCCGATGTCTTCTACGCCGGCGGCGCGGCCCAGGGTGGATCGGGTGTGATCGTCCTGCCCTGCGGCGCGGGGAAGACGATGGTGGGCATGGCGGCGATGGATCGGGTGGGCGCCAACACGCTGATTCTCACCCCCAACACCGTCTCCGTGCGCCAGTGGATCGACGAGTTGATCGACAAAACCACGCTCACCGCCGACGATGTGGGCGAATATTCAGGCGAACGCAAGGAGATCAAACCGGTGACGATCTCCACCTATCAGACCATCACCTATCGCAAGCGCGGGGTCAAAGAGACCATGCCCATCGAGGATCAATATCCTCACTTTTCGCTTTTTAACGAGCGCAACTGGGGATTGATCATCTACGACGAGGTCCATCTGCTGCCAGCGCCGGTCTTCCGCATCACCGCGGAGTTGCAGGCGCGCCGCCGTTTGGGATTGACGGCGACGTTGGTGCGCGAGGATGGCCGCGAGGAGGATGTCTTTTCGCTCATCGGTCCCAAAAAATACGACGTGCCGTGGAAGGATTTGGAGCGGCAGGGCTGGATCGCGCAGGCCGATGTGGTGGAGATCCGCGTGCCGTTGGAAAATGAACGGCGCCTCGATTACGCCGTGGCCGATCAGCGCCAGAAATATCGCGTCGCCGCCGAGAACCCGGCCAAGTTGACCGTCCTTGAGCAGTTGATCGCCAAACACCCCGACGACCATCTGCTGATCATCGGCATGTATCTGGATCAACTCCATGAGGTGCGCGACCGTTTTGGCTTCCCGCTGATCACGGGCGATACGCCAACCCGCGAGCGCCGCGACCTCTACGACCAATTCAAAAGCGGGGATCTCAAACAGTTGATCGTCTCGAAGGTGGGCAACTTCGCCGTGGATCTGCCCAACGCCTCGGTGATGGTGCAGATCAGCGGAACCTTCGGCAGCCGCCAGGAAGAAGCGCAGCGGTTGGGCCGCATCCTGCGCCCCAAAGAAGATGGCAAAATGGCCCATTTTTACACCATCGTCACCCGCGAGACACAGGATCAAGAATTCAGCGCCAATCGCCAGCTCTTCCTCACCGAGCAGGGCTACCAATACATCATCCTTTACGAAGACGAAGTCGATGCTTTCGAGCCGGAAGGTCCTAAGCCGTATGCCTACTCTCGCCACACTCACCGAAGATGAACTGCGCAGCCTTTTGAGCAAGGGGAACTATAACAAAGCGCTTGGCTACCTTAGCCAGATCCGCAACCCCAAGCGCAAAGGAGAAACTCTCTGGGCACAGATCCAGGGTTCGCGGCTCTATGATGTCGAAGTCGATGTGATGGGCGGCAGCATTTTGGGAACCTGTACCTGTTCCTACAGTTGGGGCGGTTTTTGCAAACACATCGCTGCCCTGCTGCTTTACTGGACAAGAAGTCGCAGCCGCTTTGAAGAGATAACCGAATCGACCTCAGATCTGCTGCCGCCTCCGCCCAGCGAGACGCCCAAATTTCGCCCCTCTTGGGTAGCCCTAAGCCCGGAGGAAGAGGAGTCAGAGCGGCGCAAGATTCTGAATCGCTATTTGGGGAATCAGACCATGCAGGATCTACGCGGCATGGCCCAACAGCGCGGATGGTCGGTGCGCGGCACGCGTAAAGATGACGTGGTGGATCAGTTGGTCGAAAAGATTGTAGATCGAGCCGAAGCCGCCAAAGGAATCTACTCGCTTGATTCAGAGCATCGGGCCGTTTTGCTCGCCCTCGCGCTCATGGGCGAACTGGCTGACAACAACATCTCGTTAGTCGGTCAGATCGCTCGTCTCCAAACGCCGCTCAGCAGACATGCCAAGGTCGAAACATACACCCGCCACCTTTGGGAACAGGGGTTGGCGATCCCGGCGGCGCAGAGCTACCGATACCCGCAAATAGATTTCATTCCGTGGGTGTTGGCGCGTGCCTTCCCGCCTGTGCTTGAAACGGTGATCCCCTCGTCGCTCGCCCCCGAAGGCGATCAACCGGCCAGCGAATTGTCCTTTGCCAGCCCAGAGACCAGTTTGCGCACGGTGATCCAGGCGCTCTTGCTCTTTGAACAGCGAATGCCTGCCCTGCGTCCCCAACAGCCGCCCCACCGCCTGGAAAAGTTCTTTGGCGCGCGGCTGACGGGATGGCCAATCCTGACCACCGAACTGGATGCGCTCCTCTCGCACAAGGATCTGACCCAATACAACACCACGTTGATGCTGACAGTGCCGCCGCCAGACTCGGCGCTGCCCGACGACGTCATCCGCTCTTTGGCCGCCATCATCGGCGATGCGGAGCAGTTGAGGTTTATTTACGCGCTGCTCGTCAACAGCGGACTTCTGCTGCCGGGCAGCCCGGTGACGCCGTGGGCCGAGATGAAGAGCGATTTCCTCGCCCGCAGCGAGGCCGAACAAATGGCAATCCTGGCCAAGAGCTATTTTGCCATGCAAGATTGGAACGAATTCTGGATGGTTTTGCGTCAACAGCCACGCTTGCAGATGAAGCGCCCCTGGCAAATGGTCTATCAGTTCAATCAACTGACGGCGACGATACTTAACCGGCGCAAGCTTGTCCTAAATGTGCTGTCCATGCTGCCCGACAATCGCTGGATCAAAATGACCGATCTCTATCGGTGGTTGCGTGCGCTCTGGCCCAACATGGTGACAACCCGTTCTGTCTACGGCCCCGCTTCCCAAGACGGTTGGTTCTTGACCTGGGATGGCAAGCAACTCAGCGCCAGCGAAGAAGATTGGATGCACGGTCACGGCGCCTTCATCCGGGCCATGTTGACGGGTCCGCTGCATTGGTTGGGGGTGGTCGATCTCAGCCGGCGCGATGGCGAGGTGATCGCGTTGCGGCTGCACGGTCTGGCCGATCTCTTTTGGGATCGCACGTCAGCCTTGATATCTTCTGCGCCGAAGCCCCAGGCGATCAAGGAGGCAGCCGCGCCAGTCGCCGTTCCCAAACGAGAACGCGCCCAGGAGCGGCGCGTCCCCATTGTCGATATCGACGAAGAGGGCAGGCTATTGGTGGATGCACGCGCTACCCGCGCCCAGGCCCACGGTCTGCTCGATCAGATCGCCAAGATGGAGAGCGCCCAACCGGATCGCTTTGTCTATCGGCTGGATGCCGAATCGACCCATCTCGCCTTTGAGTCGGGCGTCAGCCTGGACGAGTTGAAGAGATCGTGGAGCGAGATGTTCACTGCGTCCATGCCCGCCCCCATCGAAAGCCAGTTGACCGCCTGGTGGAAACATTACGGGCGCAACCGCATCTACCACAATGTCCACCTGATCGAGTTTGGCGACGACTACGCCCTCACCGAGATGAAATCGGTGACCTCGCTCAACACAGTGATGATCGCCGAACTCTCGCCGCGGCTGGTGATCATCCCCAAGGATGCCATCCCCAAGCTGGTGAGCGAGTTGGAAGCCGCTGGTTACACGCCGAAGCAGGTGCTGTGATGACTATTGATATTCACGAATTGCTCGACAGTTACAATGCTAACACCCTGAAGTCGATGCTCGCCGAAACCAACCTGCTGGCGGATAGAAAGGGCGGCAAAGCGCCCAACAAGGCAGAAGTGATCGCACTGATGACGCGCGAGTATTTCAAACCAGAACGCATCCGCGCCTCGTATGCCAGGCTGGGCGAAGTCGACAAAGAGGTACTCAACCGCATTTTGTTGAGCCAATCCACAGTCAGCAGTCAGCTATTGGGGCGTCAACTGGTGCGGGCGGGCGTTGTCCA
Organism: Caldilineaceae bacterium; assembly: GCA_019637695.1. Taxonomy (GTDB): domain Bacteria; phylum Chloroflexota; class Anaerolineae; order Caldilineales; family Caldilineaceae; genus RI-153. The sequence continues at coordinate 4,383 of JAHBVG010000063.1, forward strand.
AGAGTCGCCTGAGATGCCCAAAGATCGCTATGGCTATGGCCGTAGGCGCTACGAAGGTAATCCCAGCCGCAAAAATTCGCGCATTTACGAGGATCTGATGGCGCGCTTGACCCTGCATGGGCTGGTCTTCAGCCGGTCGTCCGTAGACATGGGAACCAGGGCAAAGCATGATCTTGATCCCGGCGAGATCATCTTTGTGCCCTATCAGGTGCGGCAGGCGCTACCGCCGCCCACGCCCCTGCCGCCGCAGAAAGAATTCAAACCCGAACAGATCGTCAGCGAGGACCCGACGACGATCCTGCGCGATCTCTATCTCTATTGGGATTTTGTGCGCGGCCACTCGGTGGATCTGGTGCGCGGCGGCACAGTGGGCAAGCGATCCTTGCGCGCCATCAACGCTGCGTTGATCCAATCTGATCCCAAACTGGATGATGCGCGCACCGAAACAGACACCCCGTATCTGCATCTACTGCGTATGCTGCTCAACGAAGTCGGGCTGCTGCGTTCCACGCCGAAAGGGTTGGAGATCACAGGCGATCCGCTTCAGGCCCCGGCTTTTTGGTTGCAATCCAAGGATGAACAGATCCACGCCTATGTGCGCGCCTGGCCCGATCTATCGCCTGGCCCTGATCTGGCTGGATTAGAAGAGGGATCAGTGACCGTTGCCCGCGCCCGTCGTCTGCTGTTGGCGACGCTGCTCAAGTTAGATCCTGAGAAGTGGTGGCATGCAGAGGATCTGCTGGAGACAATGTGGGCCCAAAGTGTTGATTTCCTTTACCCTCAGCATAGTACGATCCAAAAATTGCAGAGTCGTTGGAGTTCCTTCTACTTTGGCGGTCAATACTTTTACGGCGACGCCTCGAAAGTCCTCGACAAGATCGAAGCAAACGAGACGAAATTCTTGCGCCGCTGCCTGGATGGGTTCCTCTATCGGCTGGGGTTGGTGGAGTTAGGGCGCGGCGAGAAGCAGGAACCGGAGAAGTGGCAGGTCTTCCGGCTGACAGAACGAGGACGCCGACTGCTGCCTCATCTGGACAAAAAGAACCTCCCCACCGAGGCCGCCGGCGCAGAGGATGAAGGCCGGTTGATCGTACAGCCCAACTTTCATCTGATCACTATTGGTCCTGTGCCGCTGGCCTGGTTTGCCCAACTCGACAGCTTCGCCGATCGGACGCAGGCGGATCGCGGCGCGTTTGAGTACCAGATCTCACGCGAGTCGATCTATCGGGCGCTGCAAGCCGGGCTGGAGGTAGAGACGATCCAGCGCTTCCTCACCGAAGCGAGCGGCGCGGATCTGCCGCAGAATGTGCGTCGTTCGTTGGATGAGTGGGCGCAGCGCCACGAGCGCATTATCTTCCGCAGCGGCGTCGATCTCTTGCAGACCATCAGCCCCGAAGCGTTGACCCAATTTTCGGAAATGCGGACAACGGCCTCTCATCTCGACCACGCGCTCACCACCACGGTGGCGTTGATCAAAAGTGGGGAACGTTTGAATTTGCAAACGGCGCTACTCGCACATGGGCAGATGCCGGCCGTGTCGGAGATTGCGCCCAAAGCCGCCGACAACAGCATCGCCATCGCCGAGGATGGCACGATCCGCGCCTTCCACGCGCTGCCGCACCTCTACATGAGCAGCCGGTTGGGCGAAGTCGCTGAGCCGCTGGATGACGGCCAATGGAAGCTGACCGAACGCACGATCAAGCAAAGCGGCGGGACACGCGCCAAGGTGCAGCGGCTGCTCGACGAGTTGACCGCGCTGAGCCGCGATCCGCTATCGGCGACGTTGCTCGACCAGATCAAGGCGTGGGGCAACTATTACGGCAACGCCCGCGTCGATACGCTCACGCTAATCGAATTTCAGAGCCAGTCGATCCTGGACGAGTTGTTGGCGCGTCCCCAAGTGGCGGAGCATCTGACGGCCTTCTCTGCAGGCGCACGCGCCCTGGCCGTGGTCAAAGGCGATCTCAACCAGATCGAGACGATCCTCGCGCAGTTTGGGATCGCTGTACGTCAGGGCATTCCATAAGCGTGGATGGGGATTGGAAACCGGTTGACAGGTGGCATTTTTCGGATTGGGTGGAACTTCGAGTAGAATAGCCGTTGGCGCTATCGGCTTCTTCGATAGAGATCATACTCCAATCCGTTTTCCACTCAGGAGAAAAACGCATGAACTTGACAGATATCCAGTTGTTGCAATCCATCCGCGGCTATCCATCGTTGTCTATCCTTTTGCCCACCCACCGCACTTCGCCCGACAACAGGCAAGATCCAATTCGGGTCAAACGGCTGGTGACCGAGGCCACAAACCGTCTTTTGAACGAATTTTCTAAACGAGAAGTAGAGCCGCTGCTCATGCGACTCGAAGCTATTGCATCTGAGATCGACTATCGCTACGCGTTGGATGGCCTGGCCATCTTTGTAAATGCAGATTTTGCGCGCAAATTTTACCTGCCGTTCCCCGTTCAAGAACGCGTGGCTGTGGATGAGTCCTTTGCAACGCGCGATCTTGTCCACGCCATGAACCGCATGTCTCGCTATTGGGTGTTGGCGCTCAGCGAGCAGCCGACCCGCCTCTATGAAGGCACACGCGAGACACTTGTGGAAATCACCGAACGCGGCTTCCCCATGACCCATACCGGCCCTGGCGGCGAATCCGCTCTGCCTGGTGGACATGGCGTGCGCCGTTCGGCAATCCAAGATGAGTATCACCGGCAATTCTTCCGCAGTGTGGACAACGCCTTTGCCGCTTTTGCCGCAGGCGAACCGCTGCCCCTGGCTATCGTCGGTGTGGATCGACATCAAGCGTTCTTCCAAGAAGTCACCCAACACAGAAATCTGATCGCCGCCACTGTCACCGGCAGCCATGACAAAACCTCTGCCCATGAATTGGGCAAACTTGTTTGGCCGGCGGTAAAGGCTTATTTGACCGAACAACGCAACAAGGTGCTTGATGAACTGGCCGCGGCTGTCAGCGCTCAACGGTCTGTTTCTACCATTGGTGAAGTATGGCGTCTTGCCCAGGATGGACGCGGCGCTACTCTGATCGTCGAGGAAGATTTCCACTTTCCGGCGCGGGTCGATGCCAGTGGTCGCCACCTGGAGGGGGTCGATGACCCCACGCTGCCTGATGTCATGGATGATGCTGTCGATGATTTAATTGAGATCGTACTGCAAAAAGGCGGACGTGTCGTCTTTGTGGATAATGGCGCGCTCAATGTTCATCAGCGCATCGCCCTGATCTTGCGATATTGATGTAACTGTTCCAGCCCAGCGTAAATAGATGGGTGTTTCAAGTGTAGTGCGTAGTGCGTAGGCTGGTACACGCACTACGCACTACAGGTTGCGTCGCCATGAACTTGAAGCTTTGCACATCCTCAGGGGATCGGCCAATGGGCAAACAACGGACGGCGATTGTAACGGGTGGGGCCAGCGGCATTGGACGCGCTGTGGCCGAAGCGTTGGCGTTGTATGGGTATGCTGTTGTTGTCGCTGATGTAGACGCTGACCAGGGCCAAGGCGTGGCCAATGCCATTGGAGGGCAATTCGTCTGCGCCGATCTTTCAAACCGCCAGCAGTGTCGCCAGGTTGTGGATAGCACCCTCGCCCAGTTTGGCAGCGTCGATGTCCTCGTCAACAATGCGGGCTTTCAACACATTTCCCCCATTGAGAGCTTCCCCGAAGAGATCTGGGAACGTATGTTGTCCGTCATGTTGACAGCGCCCTTCCTGCTCATCCGTTACGTCTGGCCTTACCTCAAAACCCAGGGTTGGGGACGGATAATCAACGTTTCCTCGATCCACGGGCAAGTCGCATCCCCTTTCAAGGCTGGCTACATTTCCGCCAAACATGGGCTGATTGGCCTCACCCGCGCCGCTGCGCTGGAAGGCGGCCCTTATGGCATCACCGTCAACGCCATCTGCCCGGCCTATGTACGAACGCCGCTCGTGGAAAATCAGATCCACGCCCAGGCGGAAGCGCGGGGTATCTCCCCAGAGGCGGTGGTGGAAGACGTGATGCTGGAACCCGCTGCGATCAAACGTCTGATCGAACCTCAGGAGATCGGGAGTTTGGTCGTTTATCTTTGCTCTGACGCTGCCGCATCCATCACAGGCGCAGCGCTCAATCTCGATTTAGGGTGGACGGCGCGGTAGTAATCTGGCAGTCTAGAGGATGCTCCGGTTAGGTCCTTGACCCGACCGCCGCCGGTCACGGACCGGCGTAGTGAACTATACCCGTCCGATTTTTGACCTTTCGCAATAGAGTCATACTTTGCTATAATGTAATCATCCTAACAACCACCTATTCACCCTACCTGATATTTTCGTGATCTTTCCCATAGTCCCGGCGGCCTGGCTATCATACGATCTGACAAGATCGAGCAATCACCACAGTAACCTCTACCCCATCGATAGCAGGAAGCGCGAAGAATCGCCATCTTGTATTCACGATCCCAATGGCGTCATGGACGGAAAGTTATGGTAAGCAGCGCATGAATCCAAGTGCAGCAGATTCGATCACGCAGAATCCTCAAAAATTGCTGCTTGATGAATCGCTCTTTCGATTTGTCTTTGATGCAGCGTACCAGTTTATTGGGCTGCTTGAGCCGGACGGTACGCTGATTGAGGCCAACCAGGCAGCGTTAGACTTTGGCGGCCTTCGTCGAGAGGATGTAATCGGCAAGCCTTTCTGGGAATGCTACTGGTGGACGCTTTCTGAGCAGACGCAGGCTGATCTGCGCGCAGCGTTACAACAGGCCGCCGCCGGTAAGTTTGTCCGCTATGAGGTGGATGTGCGTGGGGCTGGCGACCGCATTGCCACCATCGATTTTTCGCTCAAGCCTGTCATCAAAAATGAGCGAGTCATCAAGATCATCCCCGAAGGGCGCGATATCACCGAGATTCGACAGGCAGAACGAACGCGCCAACACACAGCCAGCCTGTTGCAGGGCATTATCGAAGCTGGCAAGGATCAGATCCTGGCCCTGGATATGAACTTTCAGATTCTGGCGACCAACCAGACCTACCAACAGGCATTTGAGGGCCGGTTCGGAATACCGCTGCCAATTGGGGCCAATTTACTTGATCTGTTAGCGCCCTGGCCCTCCGCACAGGAGCGCGCTCGCCACATTTGGGGGCGTGCGATTGCTGGCGAAGAATTTGCGATGATTTATCCATCGGGCAGAGAAGGGGAAGATCCCCAGATTTATGAGCTTTCCCACCACCCAATTTTTGACATAGATGGTACACAAATTGGCGCTGTGCAAGTCGCCCACGATATCACTACCCATATACTCAATGAAAAATCGCTCCAGCAACTCAACCAGGATCTGGAACTGCGAGTAGCGGAGCACACATCCGAGGTGGAAGAAAGCAACCGTCAACTCCGCCATGAATGGGATGAGAGACAGCGGGTCGAGACACAGTTGAAGCGCGAGAAGGAACTTTTACAGAAGCTCTTCGACCATATGCCGGTTATGCTCACCATCTACGATCCGTCGATCAATGTCATGCGGGTCAACCCAGAATTTGAGCGACTGATCGGCTGGTCGAGCGATGAACTGCACACTGTTGATATCATGAGTGTCTGTTATCCCGATCCTGAATACCGCGAAGAAGTACGCGCCTTTATGCAATCTCTAGAGACCGGTTGGCGTAGTTTTTCGGTGACGACCAAAGACGGCAACACCGTGGATAGCTATTGGTCGAACATCCGACTTTCAGATCAGACACAGGTGGGCATTGGCATCGATCTCACTGAGCGCAAACAGGCAGAATTGGCCCTGCGCGAAAGTGAGAAGCGCCTGATGCGGAGTGAAGAGCAACGCTTAATGGCAATGGAAGGCGCCCAATTTGGCGTCTTTGACGTGAATCTGATCACCGGAGAAACCTTCTGGGATCCACGCTGTCGCGAGATTTTCGGCGTCCCCCAGGATGAACCTGCTTCCATCGAAAAAGGGGTCAGCATCATCCACCCTGCGGATCGTCCACGCGCCGACGATGCATTTGCTGAGGCGATCCACCCCACATCGCCTGGCGTCTACCAGATTGAGAAGCGAGTGATCTGGCCGGATGGCGCCATCCGTTGGATCGCGATCAGAGGGCAGGTTCAATACGAGATATCAGCCGGTGGCCGCACGCCTGCACGTCTCATCGGCATTGTTATGGACATCACCTCGCGCAAACAGGCCGAAGAATTGTTGCGCCAGAGCGAAGAACGCCTCAGACTCCTCAATGAATCTCTGGAAGCACAGGTTACAGAGCGCACCCGGCAGGTGCAATCACTCTCCAGGGCGCTGGCGTTGGTGGAACAACGGGAACGCCGTTACCTTTCCCGATCCTTGCACGAAGACCTTCAGCAACTGCTCTTTGGCTTAGAGATGAAGATATATAGCTTGCAACAGATGGCGAATGGGCAGATGACGGATGAGGTCAATCAAGTAATGGTAACAATTCTCGACGATGTGCGGCTGTTGACCAAACAGGCCATCCACCTCACCCGTACACTTGCCATCGAACTCAACCCACCCGTTCTTCGTGGGGATGGACTGGATGTGGCGCTCGGGTGGCTATCGCGCCACATGGAAGAAATGCACGGTTTACATGTTGATCTGATATTTCAAGATCCGATTGAGATTCACAGCGAGGATATGCGCGTACTGCTGGTCCAACTTGTCCGCGAATTGTTGCTCAACGTGGTCAAACATGCAAGAGTTAAAGACTCCCGAGTGACCATTGCTGAACAAGATGGTCATATTTCCATCTGTGTGGAAGATGAGGGCGATGGCTTTGATGTTGCGGCGGCCCGGCAGAAACGTACGAATGATGAGACTTTTGGTCTCTTTAGTGTAGAAGAAAGGCTGCGCTTATTTGGAGGCAAGTTGATCGTCGACTCATCTCCTGGACAAGGCGCACGTCTTACATTGCTTGCTCCCTTTATCGACGCTTCACCCCACCGTTGGAGGGCAGATGACCGTGACCGGTAGTACACAGCGCATCTTCATCGTAGAGGATCATCAAACGTTGCGTGAAAATCTGGTTCTATTCTTCAGCCGCAAAGAGGGCTGGGAGATCTGTGGCGCCGTCGCCACAGGCGCAGAAGCACTCGCTCTCGTTCCCCAGTTATTACCCAACATCGTGATCGTTGACATGGCATTGCCAGACATCGACGGCATCAGATTGGTCAAATGTCTGGTGGAGCAAACAGCCGATATCCGCTGTCTCTTACTTTCTGGCATGAGCGAAGATCACTATGCAGAACTCAGCCTGCAAGAAGGAGCGTGGGGCTACGTCATGAAAGGCGACAGCACAGTTGTCCTCCAGGCCGTCGAGACTGTGTTGAATGGGGAGATCTATGTGAGCGAACGGATACGGCGACGAATGCAGCGTTCGTCTCTGCATTAAAATCTCAATCCCCGGTCTGGATCATCGCTTTGCCAATCGGCGCAGTTTCAGTGTGGATGGCTGAGACCGCTAGCCGTTGCGCGGCGAAGATCACCAGCAGAATCCAGATAACGTCGGAGACAAGGAGATGCACAAGCTGCATCCAGACCGGCGCCCGGAGGAAGACATTTAGCGCGCCGAGAAAGAGTTGCAGGGCGTAGATACTTAACAACGCGTAGCCCGTCCGCCGCAGGATCGTATCCTCATTCCCCTGTTGCGCCAGATAGATCGCCAGCCAGATCAACCCGCCCACGGCAAAAGCGATCAGCGGGTGTAAAATGCGTAATTCGATCAGTGTCGCCAGCAAAGGAGAATCCGCCGGCGACATCCCTGCGGTATGGAGCAATGTATCGCCCAGCGCTGTCACTGCGCCGCTTGCGCCCAGGATCAACATCCCCCCGAAGGCTGCGCCCAAAGCCCAGCGCAGACGCGATGGAGCGTTGCGTACGACAAGTTCCCGGCCACCGGACGCCCACCACGCCGTCAACGTAATCGCCCCCACCAAAAGGAAGGTGTTGATCAGGTGCAGCGCCATCGCTACGGCTCGCCCCACGGTGGCGTTGTCCGCCACTAATTGCAGAAGGACCAGTCCCGCGCCGAGCAGCGCTTCGATGATCATCAGTACCATGGACGCCACCGCCCCGCGCCGCACGCGGTGACCCGGCCCATACACACGGAAAGCCCATACCAACAGCACAACCGTTGAGATCAGGGCCAGCCCGCTGGTAACTCGATGCGAAAACTCGATCAGCGTCTCCACCGACTCGGCGCGCGGGATCACCGCGCCGTTACAGGCCGGCCAGTGTTGTCCACAGCCAGCGCCCGAACCCGTGGCGCGCACAAAAGCGCCCCACCCAATCACAAGTAGATTGTAGGCCAGGACGCCCCATGCAAATTTAGCAAAAGCGGGGAATTTCATGACAGCGAACTCTCGCTTAACTCCAGATCTTTGATCACCCGGATCAAATCCGTGCGTGTGACAATGCCCACAAGCCGCCCATCTTCCATCACAGGGATAGAACTATGCCCCGGTTTGATCATCAACCCGGCGGCGTATTCGAGGCTATCTTCAGGGTGGAGCGTGGCTGGGTCCTCGGTCATCAACTGCTCGGCGTTGACAGCGAGCATATGGCGGACCTTCTCTTTGTAACGGGTGTAATCATCAAAGCGCAGAGGAATCGTGGCCCACAGGACGGAAATATACTGCGGCTCCTGAAGCGGTGCATGTTGGGCAATCAGATCAACCTCGGTGACAATGCCAACGAGCTTGTTATCCGCTGTCACCACCGGCACGCCGCTGATGCCATGATCGCGCATCACCCGCGCAATATCCTGGATCGAGGTCTCTGGCCTTACGGTAATCACGGGGCTGGACATAATATTGCGAATCAGCATGGGGGATCCTTTATCTATCGCCCGCACAGAGGACTTGTCAATCCGCTATCCTGGTAGAGATCAGAACAGAGCGCTGATTGGGCGGGATTGAGAAGATTGAACGAAATGAATGTGTGGATCGGACAGGATTCGAACCTGTAACCAAGGAGTTATGAGCCCCCTGCTCTGCCGTTGAGCTACCGATCCAAATTGGGTGACCGGTTTACTGGGTGATTGAACTGCTCCGCAATCACCGTATAACCCAGTCACCCAATCGTAGAGCGGGTAGCGGGGATCGAACCCGCATAGCTAGCTTGGAAGGCTAGTGCTTTACCATTAAGCTATACCCGCAAATATAGTCGGGGAGAGAGGATTTGAACCTCCGACCCCAGCGTCCCAAACGCTGTGCGCTGCCGGACTGCGCTACTCCCCGACGTTGTGTGATGGCGTCACACTATCAGTGGCTCATTGTATCGGAAAGCGGACAAATCGTCAAACCTTTGGAAGTGCAAATTTTTGCGGATGCGCATTTTCTTTCCCTATCGGCTATGCTATAATGCCCGTTGATTTCCCCGATGGGCCCGGAAGTGTATCGCCCTCTGCCGGGCGACTGTTTGACCCAGGACACCACTGTTATTCGATCTGTCCTCGTTTACAAGAGGAGTACCTTTATGCAAATTGCTGATTTCCCACGCCCCCCCGAAGACAATGGCCGCGGCGTGCATTGGTCTGCCCGCGTCTATCATCCATCAGGCCGTGATCTGGATTTCTGGATCAACGAATTGACCGCCATGCACATCAAATGGCTAAAATTGTTGGATGACGGCGATGGATCGTCGTTGGAGCTTTGCCGCCGCCTGTTGGAGGTTGGGATCATGCCGGTGGTACGCCTCTACCGTGATCGACCCAACCCGGATCGCATCGGCGGGCGCGAGGTGAGCGGGCTGCGTAAGTTGACGGGGGCGGGGGTGCGCTATTTCGAGACCAACAACGAACCCAACCTGCCCGCCGAGTGGAAGGACAATCACATGCCAGAGAACTGGCTGGAGATTGTCGCTGATAACTTCATCTACGACGCCGACATTGTGTTGGCCGAGGGAGGACTGCCCGCTGTCCCCGCGCTGGGACCGGGCGCTGATCCCGACATCCTCAAGCTGATACTGGACAAGGGCCGCGAAGATCTCTTCAAACAGGGCGCATGGCTGGCGATCCACAACTATACGCTCAACCATCCCCTGGACTATCCCGACGACGCCGTGAACCAGCAAGGCAAGCCGCTGACCCGCGAAGAGTTTGATCGCTTCCCCACCTGGGCCTGGGATCACCGATCATTGGAGATGATCAACGAGCGTCGCGCACGCGACAAAAACCCTGGGCAGACGCTGGCCCAGGATGCCAACTGCTTCCGCGGCTGGGAACGGGCGGGGCAGGTGATCCACAACCTGCTGGGCTATTACATCCCGGTGATCAGCACCGAGGGCGGGCCGGTGGTGGGCTGGGGCGACGATCTGCGCTACCCCAAGTTGATCCCTAGCCAGCAGGCCCAATGGCAGGTCGAGATCGCTCGCTTCCTCCAAACCCGCGCGCCGGAGTGGTACTTTAGCTGCTGCACCTGGCTGCTCGCCAGCCGTCCGCTGGGGGATTGGAACCCGACTTGGGAGCAGATGAGCTGGTACACCGATGCCTGGAACGAACGTTTCGGCCTGGCCGGTCAACTGCCGGTGGTGCAGGCGCTCAAGGATCTCCCGCCGCAGACCCGTCCTGAATTGCGTCAGGGTACGGCCTCGCTCTCGCTCACGGTGATGCGCGCGGATCGCAATGAACTGCTGTCCGATACCGTTGTGGAGATCGAGTCGGTCGGCGATGGGGGTGCGCCGCGTCGCCGTTTTCAAGTTAAGACCGACGCCCAGGGCCGTCTCACGCTGGATCGACTGTCGGCGGGGACATACCGGCTGCTCGTCTTCAACGCCGAAGTCAACCGCCTCACGCTGGAGCGCGAGGATCGCAAGGTGAGTACGCTCAGCGTGGCGGCAGGGCGGCGCAGCCGGGTGAAGGGTCAGGTTGTGGACAGCAATGGGCGGGCGCAGGCGGATCTGCCGGTGACGCTGCATCAGCTTTCCCCGCCGCGGCTGCTCGCCGAGACGCGCACCAATGCCAGCGGCCACTACGAATTCGGCGGATTGTCGGCGGCTAAGTTGATCGTGCGTGCGGCCCCCGGCACTGAACAATCGGTCGAACAGCGCAATGTGGCCGTGGATGGCTGGGCCGAGAAGACGGTGGATATCCACGTGCCGCCGCTTTCGACCCTGCGCTACGAAGTGACGCAAAAACGGCTGCTCTCCCCGGCTGAGACGGGCAATGACAACCGCATCTCTGGTCGCGTCCTCGACGAGAAGGGAGACGCTATCGACGGCGTCACTGTACGCATGCGCTGGACCGGCGCCGCGCCGGATATGAACTTCCCCACGGTCAAGAGCGGGCAGAACCAATTCAGGCCGCGCGGCTATTTTGAGTTTATCCACACACCGGGCGTCTTTATGATCGACATCCTCGATCCAGAGATCGAAAGCGCGCTCGCCGATGGGTTGGTCACCGCGGACATGCCTGGGCGCAGCCGCCCCATTGCCTACGAGGTGATCTTTCAGCGCAAGTCTACGGGCAATGTGGGCAATCAGAGCAATGTGCGTGGGCGGATCATGGGAGGGCCAACCAACCTTTCCGTCAGCTTGACCGGGACAGGGATTCAACCGCGCATTATGCGGATCGACGCCAGCGGCGCTTTCTACTTTGGCGACCTCCCCGCCGGGATCTATCAACTCAGCCTGGAGGGGATCGGCAATATCGCCAACGATATCACCCTCGATGGCCTCAACAGCAGCGTGATCGAATTCCCCATGCTCGGCCAGATCGTCGGGCGCGTAATGCCTCCCGATCAACCGGCCACGGTCATCCTCACCTGTGAGCGTTACAGCATCCGCCAGGAGGATGAGACCGACAGCACGGGCGAATATCGCTTTGCCGATCTGCCCGATGATCTCTTCACCCTGCGCCTTAAGGATAGTTCTGTGCCCAGCGCCCAGGTCATCTGCGATGGCCGCCAACGCGTGGACGGGCCTACCTTCGACCGCGAGATGAGCGCGCAGAGTGTGATCAGTGGGCGCATCAGCGATCACCGGGGCAACCCCGTGAGCGGGACGATCCTATGGCTGCGGGCTTTGGGCCAACGTATTGCCGAAACCCAGACCGACAGCGCCGGAGGCTATCGATTCGCGCATCTCGGCGCGGGGAATTACAGCCTGGAGCTTGTGGGCCGCGGCCTCGTTGCCCAACATCTGCGCGCCGACGGTTCCAATACGCTGACGCAAGATGTACAACTCACCGCGCCTGCGCAGGCTGCCATCACCGGGCGTCTGCTCGATCAAAAGGAGCAGCCGGTCGCCAATCGGACCCTCCTCTTGAGTGGGCCGAAGGCATTGCAGACTTCCAGCGCAGCCGATGGCGCATTCCGCTTTGAAGGATTGGCTGCGGGTGAGTACGTGGTAAAGCTGGCGGATATCCCCACGGTCAAGACGACTGTTTCGCTCGGCGTTGAGGATAGCAAGGCGATTACGCTCTATCTGCCCGCCGCCCAGAGTGACGCCAAGACGCCGCTGGGTCATTATCTTTTCATCGGCGCTCGCGATGCCAACACATCGGCGGCGCAACTGGCGTTGGCGCTTGATTACGTCCTGCGTAAATCCTCAGCGGTGGGGTTCAGCGCCGAGGTCTGCACCCAGGCTGAGCATGTTACCATCGTTGGCAAACCAGAGGATGCGCTGGTCCAGACGCTGCGCAAGAAGAATATTCCCTTCCAGCAGGTGAGCGGCGATCTCGACAAATTACGTGCGGAATTGGAGGCACTGCCATGACCACCCGAAATCGATTTGTGCGCTGGTTGACCGGCGATCCAGAAGACGATGACCTGCCCGTGCTGCCATCCTCGCTTGGCCGCCAGCAGGGGAACGACCGCACACTGTCAACCGCGCTGCCGCCGGTCGAAAACAACACCATCCCCTATGATGTCACCATCGAGGAAGCCAAAGTGACGCCGGGCGCTGAGTACTGGCGTGCGATCCGCATTTATCATCTGGCCCCTTACGAAAACAATGGCCGCCATCACATTTTCCTCGATGCGCTCTCGCCCGAAGGGGTTCGCGTGCGCAACAGCGAAGCGCACATCACCTGGGAAGGCGGCCAGCAGACGGTGGTTTTGGATAAACCGGACAATGAGCCGGGCGCGAACTTCCCCATGTGGAAGTGGCAGATCTGTAGCGTGCGCATGTTAGGGATGCCCAGCGACACCGTCCACGGGCTGCGCACCAATCACGCCGACGAACCCAATCCCGACGGCAGCGCCAGCGGGAACACACTCTTCCACCACTCGTTTTTGATCGAGTTCCAAAAAGTCAGAGCGCCCGAAACCCTGGGGACGATCCTGGGCCGCGTGGAGAACAGCCGCGAAAAGTTGACAGTGGATCTGCTGCGCGAGGGGAATCGCATTGACTCCGCGCCCGTCAACGCCGATGGATCTTTTACTTTTGCCGCCCTGCAACCAGGCAACTATGAAATACGGCTGGAAGATAAACGCCAGTCGGTTGTCGTTAGCGGCGGGCAGACTGCGGAGGTTGTGATCACCCTTTCCCCGCGCAACAGCATTATTGAAGGCGCTATCGAAAATGGCAGCGGCATGTTGCTGCGTCTCCGGTTTGAGGGTAATGTTTTGGCCGAGGGAACTCTGGGGAAGAGTGGCACCTTCCGGCTGCGCAATCTGGGAGCGGGTAATTACATTTTGCAAGTCCTGCGTCCCCAATCCAATGAGATCGTGGTGCAGTCAGCGCCATTGACGTTGGATGGGACCAATCAGCGCCGTGTGGATCTGACAGTGCCGGTGGATGTACCCGCGCCTAAAGCCAGTTTGGATCACTACGTCCTCTTGGGGGCTGTGGATCAGCCCTCTACGCGCACCTTTTTAACGTTGTTAGCGCCGATATTGGCAGAGAAACGGTTGCTTTTTGGGTTCGATATGCACGAAGCTGCCCACGCCGCCAGGGTAACGATCATCGGCGATGGACACACTGTACCCGAATTTGTACTCATCTACCTGACCACGCATGCGGTAAAGGTGGAGCGGCTGGCCGGCACGCCGGAGGAGATCCGCGCCCGGCTGCGCGAGTTGTGATAGAACGCAGATCAAGCGGATCGAGCGGACGCAGGCGAATTTTTCAGAAGTGGATTCGCCTGCATCCGCTCGATCCGCGTCTTGATCCCTGCACTGCTTCCTCTGTGCCTTGAACGTCAAATCGGTCATGGAGATTTTATGTCATCGATGTCAACTTCGCCGTTGCCGGGCGTTGTCAGCCGCAACGGGGATCTGATTCCACCATCCGAGGCGACGGTCTCTGTGCTGGGGAATGTCCTTTACGGCGCGTGGGGCGTCTATGAGAGCATCCAATTGTGGGATGGGGTGATCTTCCACCTGGAGGATCACCTCAAGCGTCTGCTCGATTCAGCGGCGCAGGTGGAATTGCCCCTGGCCGGGAATCTGGCCGATCATGCGCGCTGGGTGAACCAACTCATCGCCGCCGAAGCAGATCGCCCCGCGACCATCCGCCGGGCCACCATCCGCCTCTTCGCCGTTGGCCCGGATGAGGGCGTCGGTCCGCAGTCGTTTGCCTGGCTGACGCCGCTCCATGCGCCCGATGCCGAGATGGTCGCTGCGGGCGTCGGCGCAGTCACCTATCGTGGGGAACGGGCCTTGCCCAACGCAAAATCGCTCAATACCCTTGTCAACACCCTGGCGCGCCGGCGCGCGACAGCGGCTGGGGAACATGAAGGGTTGCTGCTCGATAGGGACGGCAATGTGCGCGAGGGGGCGACCAGCAACTTTTACATCGTCCGCAATGGCGTATTGACTGCGCCGCCCGCCGCCGACATTCTTGACGGCGTGACCCTCCAAATCGTGCTGCGGCTGGCCGAGGAAGCCGCCATCCCTGTGGAACGGCGCAAGATCCCTCTTGCCGATCTGTCCGCCTGGGAGGAAGCCTTCCTCACCAGCACCAGCCGTCACGTTCTGCCCCTGGTGCGAGTGGATGGCGTCGCCGTCGGCAGCGGCAGACCAGGGCCGATCACGATGGAACTGCACCGGCGTTTTGAGGCGTACTTTGCAGAGTACGTAATGAGTAATGAGTAATGAGCAGGGAGAACACGCCCCGACTACTCATTACTCATTACTCATTCATTCTAGAGGATTGATTCATGTCTACATTTTCGTTCAACCTCCATAGTACCGACGGCTTTGCCCGCCTGAGTACGTTTGTAACGCCGCATGGACCGATCCCCATGCCGGCCTTTGCGCCGGTGGGAACGCAGGCCAACGTGAAGACGTTGGAACCTCGCGATCTCAGCGAGGCCGGGGCGACGTTGGTGCTTTCGAATACATATCATCTTTATCTGCGTCCGGGCCACGAATTGGTGGAACGCATGGGCGGACTGCACAGCTTTATGGGCTGGAAGGGTCCGATGCTGACCGATTCGGGCGGCTTTCAGGTCTTCAGCCTGGCCCATCGCCGCGTCGTGGACGACGACGGGGTGACCTTCCGTAGTCATATCGACGGCAGCACTCACCGGTTTACGCCGGAGCGGGTGATGGAGATCGAGCAGGCGCTGGGCGCGGACATCTCTATGGCGCTCGACGAATGTCCCGATCCGCTGGAACGGGAGTACAATGTGGCGGCGCTGGCGCGCACCCATCGGTGGGCGGTGCGCTGCAAGGAGGCTCATCACCGCGCCGATCAAGCGCTCTTTGGCATCGTGCAGGGCGGCATCTTTCCCGATCTGCGCCAACAGAGCGCCGAGTTCCTCGGCCAGTTGGATTTCCCCGGCTATGCGGTGGGCGGGCTGGCCGTGGGCGAAACCAAAGAGGAGATGTACGCCACACTGGATGTGACCTGCCCGCACCTGCCTGTGAACAAACCGCGCTACCTCATGGGCGTCGGCGCACCGGAAGATATTGTCGAGGCGGTCTATCGCGGCATCGACTTTTTCGATTCGGTGCTGCCCACGCGGGTGGCGCGCAACGGCGCTGTCCTCACCCCGCAGGGGCGCATGAACATCCGCAACGCTGAACACGCCGAAGATCCTCGCCCGATCCAGGAGGATTGTGGCTGTTACACCTGTCGCACCTTCAGCCGGGCCTATCTGCGCCATCTCTTCAAGGCCAAGGAGATCACCGGGCTGCGGCTGGCAACGATCCACAATGTGACCTATATGGTCAACCTGATGGCGCAGATCCGCGAAGCGATTAGCGACCATCGTTACGAGGATTTCCGTGCGATGTTCCTCGAAGATTACGCCATCACCAACCAGGCAGTGCGCCACGAACAACGCCGCAAGCGCGAGGCACAACTGCGGAATTCACCATCTCAATGAGGAAGGTAGCTTCGTGTTCGAATTGATTCAAGCCATTGTGTTGGGCCTTGTACAAGGGGCCACGGAATTCATCCCTGTCAGCAGCAGCGGCCATCTCGTCATCGTCCCCTGGCTGCTGGGCTGGGAAAAGCCTTCTCTGCTCTTTGATACTGTACTGCATTGGGGGACATTGCTGGCTATCGCCCTCATCTTCTGGCGCGATTTTCTCAATATCATCGTCGCTTCGCTGCGCAGTATTGGAGAGCGATCCCTGGTCGATCCCAACGCCCGATTGGGATGGTACATTGTCGCCGGTTCCATCCCCGCGGCGCTGACCGGTTTGCTCTTAAAGGATCAGATCGAAGATCTCTTTGCCTCGCCCACTGCCGCCGGAGCATTCCTATTGGTCACGGCGGCGCTGTTGATCGGGAGCGAGCAGCTCGCCCGGCAACACCATCGACGCAAGACCACCGACATGCTGACCTGGACCGATGCGATTGTGATCGGGCTGGCGCAGGCCATTGCACTGGCGCCGGGGATCAGCCGCAGCGGCAGCACCATCGCCGCCGGGTTGGCGCGGGGCGTGCGCCGCGAGGATGCGGCGCGCTTCAGCTTCCTCTTGGGGACGCCGGCCTTTCTGGGCGCAGGGCTGCTGGCATTGGGCGACGCCCTCGCCAGCGATCCTGCGGTGGTGGCGGCGCAATTGCCCATGCTGTTGGTGGGCTTTGTCTTCAGCGCTCTTTCCGGCTTTGTCGCCATCCGCTTTTTGCTGGCCTATCTACGCAACCGCACCCTCTACGTCTTCGCTGTTTACTGTATTTTAATGGCGATAGTCGTGCTGACGTTGAGTTTCTTTGGCTTTTAATAGCGCATATGATTACGTGCTACACGCGCTCCCTCGGTTGGCTGCTGGCGGTGATCGTCTCTGGGTGGTTGCTCGTCGCTTGCCAACAAAGTGGGTTAACCCCAACAGAGCCGGTCAACCTGAGCATTGCCGGTTCCACCGAGATGATGCCGCTGTTGATCGCCTTGACCGACGAATTTAGCAACCGCCATCCGCATGTCATCTTTAGCCTGCGCGGGGGAGGCAGCTCTTTGGGGGAAAGCTGGGTGGCCGAAGGTCGTATGGATTTAGCAGCCAGTACCCTTCTCTATGAGGATAGCCAGCTCCCCAACGGGTTGACGCGTGTCCCCATTGGGCTGGATGGCATCGCCGTGATTGTCCACGCCAGCAACCCGATCACCGGGTTGACGCTGCTGCAACTGCGCGATCTCTACAATGGTCGCGCCCTGGATTGGACCGATGTGGGCGGCGAGGAAGGGGAAGTGCTGCTGGTCAGCCGCGAGGATGGCAGCGGAACACGCGACCTCTTTGAAGAGCGTGTTATGGGCGAAGACGGGGTCGCCCTGACTGCTGTCATTATGCCCACGAGCAAAGACGTGATCGCCTACGTTGCCACCCATCCTGAAACCATTGGCTATGTCTCGCAGGCGTATGCGCGTGCCGTAGCCTCCACGGTCTTGGACGATCCTGCCTATCTTGAGCGCATTCGTATCATCGAAATCGAAGAGATGCTGCCCGATGGCGATACCATTGGCACGCAGACCTACCATTTGAGCCGTCCTCTCTTTTTGCTGCGACGCACCCAGGCGCGCGGCTGGCCGCAACAGTTTATCGACTTTGTCCTCAGCCCGGCGGGACAGCGTATTGTCGCCCGATATCATGTGCGTATCCGCTGAGAACGCTTATTGCGATAGCATACCCGGCCGATCCCCAATCACCAATCTCCTCTCTCCTCCAACACCATCTTGGCAAGGAGTTCTTTCGCCGCCGCCGCGGCTTCGGCGCGGTGGCTGATGTTATTTTTGACGTTAGGATGCAGTTCGGCCATGGTTTGCCCAAAACTCGGCATATAGAAGATAGGATCATAGCCAAAGCCATGCGCCCCGCGTGGCTGCTCAGTGATGATCCCTTCCACTGAGCCGCTGCGCGTGTTGACCCGTCCCCCCGGCGTGGCAATCGCCACCACACAGCGGAAGCGCGCCGTCCACGCTTGCTTGGGATAGGGATCTAGTTCAGCCAGCAACCGCTCATATCGATCGCGGTCGTTCAACCCGGCGCCGCCATAGCGCGCCGAGTAGACGCCAGGCTGCCCGCCCAGCACATCCACCTCTAGCCCACTGTCATCGGCCCACGTCCACAGACCGGTCATCGCTGCATAGGACCGCGCTTTGAGGATGGCGTTGCCTTCAAAGGTATCCTCTGTCTCCTCTACGTCATCGTTGATCCCCAGTTCGGTGAGGAAGGTAACGGCCAGGGGCAGATCGGCCAGCAGTTCCCGATATTCGCGCACTTTGCCCGGATTATGGGTGGCAATCAGTAATTGGCGCATCTCTTCTCCACTCTGTTGATGGTTGAATTTCCCATTCCTTCCGCCAGTTTTGACCCTCAGTTGTATGCTATCATATAATGAATTTTGATGTGAACCGGGAGCGGGCTGCTCTACTTTGTCCGATTTTAGCCTTTCGACTGGCCGAAAGAGGGATCTGTGTCCTATCATCCGCTGCGTATTTTCTCCGGCTCGGCGCACCCCGAGTTAGCCCATGAGATCGCCAACATTTTGGGCGTAGCGTTGGGGAAATCCATCTCCCGACGCCTACCGGATAGCGAGATCCATATCATGATCGACGAAGTTGTGCGCGATCAGGATATCTTCTTTGTGCAACCCTGTAGCCAGCCTGTCAACGACAATTTGATGGAATTGGCCTTCTATTTGGATGCGTTCCGGCGCGCCAGCGCGCACACGGTTAGCGTTGTCATTCCCTATTATCCATACGCCCGCCAGGAACGCATGGCGCGCGGACGCGAGGCGATCAGCGCCCGCGTAGTGGCGAATCTCTTGGAAATGTCGGGCGCGGCGCGGGTTGTCTTTGTGGATATCCATGCCCGCGCCATCCAGGGCTTCTTCAACATCCCCGTGGATCCGCTGACGGCGTTGCCGCTGCTGGCCGATTACTTCCGCTGCCCAGCGTATGAGAACGCCGCCATTGTCAGCCCCGACGTGGGTAGGGCAAGCCTGGCGGGCAAATATGCCGAGTTGCTCAATTTGCCTCTGGTAGTGATGCAGAAGCGGCGTTTGGGGTTTGGTTCTACGGAAACCACCCACGTGGTCGGCGACATTCAAGGACGCCGCCCCATTGTGATCGACGATATGATGGCCGGCGGCAGTGTACTCAAGCAGTTGGACGCCCTCTATGATAACGGCGCCGAAGGGAAGGCCGCCTTTGCCATCACCCATCCGATCCTATTGCCCACGGCGCTGGAACGGTTGGATGAGGATGATCGGATCGAGAAGTTAGTTGTTACAAACACCATTCCTGTGCCGCCTGAAAAACGTAATCATCCCAAAATCGAAGTACTCTCGGTAGCCCCCTTATTGGCGGACATTATCAACAGCATCCACCAGGGGCGCAGCATCTCGCAGAAGTTGATTTTGGTCTAATTTGCCGGAGGTTTCCTTGTTTCGTCGCAACAATCGCCCAACTCCTGATGCTATCGAAGTGATCATCGGCCCGCGCGCCACCTACACGGGGACATTGCGCAGTGATACGAGTATCCGCGTCGATGGCGTGGTAGAATCGGGACTGCTCCAAACGGCTGCCAATGTGATCCTGACCGAGACAGCGCAAGTTGCCTGTGAAATCCACGCGCGCACGGTGAGCATCCGCGGCCGCTTTAACGGGATCATCTACGCCGACCGGGCTGAATTGCTGGCTGGCTGCCACGTCAGCGGCGCGCTCTATGTCAATAGTTTTTTGCTCGACGACGGCGCTCTGCTCGACGGTGAATTGCACATGCAGAGCGCGAACGAGGAGCCGACCCCGCCCCGACCCCAACCAGGGGCGCTGCCAATCATCCCGATCCTGTCCGGCCCTTATGGACGCGAGCAGTCGCGCTGAGTGATCCTCCCCCGTCCATCCCCGTGCGGCGGGGATGTGATGATTTTCCCGTCCTTTGTATCATCCAGAAAGGTAACTTCATTGACGATAATCTCCACTGCAACGGCGAGCGTACTGCTCGGCCAGGAACGTCTTGACGTGCTGGGCGAGCGCGTGGAAGCAGGCCAGCCAGCCCCCGAAGTAGAACTGGCTGATGGCTGGATCACTGCGACCAGCCTGCTCGCAAGCACAGCCGGTAAAGTTCGTCTCATCAGCGTGATCCCCTGTATTCAGACCCGCGTCTGTGATATGCAGACCCGCCGCATGAATGAGGAAGCCAGCGCACTCGGCGAACAGGTGGCGGTCATCACCGTGAGCGCTGATCCCCCGCCGGTACAGGGCGTCTGGTGCGGCGCAACTGGCGTGGATCGGGTGAAGATGCTATCCGATCATCAAAAGATGGCCTTTGGCGTGGCCTACGGCGTCTATATCCCCGCCATGCGCGCCCTTCAGCGCGCTATGTTTGTGGTCGATCAGAATAATGTGGTGCGCTACACTGAGTACGTCCCCGAAATCGGCCTGCAACCCAATTATGACGCTGCCCTAAACGTGGTTCGCGCGCTCATCTCAACTTAGGAAATGTGAATGGACTGGATATTCGTAGTCGCCGCTGCCGTGCTTGGCTTTGTACTGGGATCCGTCCCTGTGGGGTTGTGGGTCTGTGCGCTTTACGGCGTGGACATCCGCTCGGTGGGCAGCGGACGCATCGGCGGTACGAATGCCTGGCGTGCGGCTGGGCTGAAAGCGGCCATCCCTACGGTGTTGGGCGATGCGTTGAAGGGCGCTGTGGCCGTGATCCTCGTGCGCTATCTGGGGCGTCAATTCTTCCCTGGCATGGATTCAACCCTCGACGCGCTGGCTGCATCCCTGGCCGGTGGCGCGGCTGTGTGGGGACACAACCGTTCGCTCTTCCTCGGCTTCAAAGGCGGCGGCGCTGGCGGCATCACCACAGCGGCGACGATGATGGCGATTGCCCCATTGGCCGGGGGCATTGTCTGGCTGACCGGCGCTTTGATCATCTGGTGGACGCGCATGGCCTCAGTGGGGACCTTCGCCGTGGGCGCTTGTTCGCTGGCGACCCTGGTCTTCCTTTACTTTGTGGACAGAGCGCGCTGGCCCTGGCCTTATATGCTCTTTGGCGTTCTCGTCTTCCTCGCCGTCACTGTTGCCTTGCAGCGCAACCGTCAGGCGCTCAAAGATGGCAAAGAGCGGATCATCACCATCTGGTAAGGATGTTAAAAGCTGAATTTTTGTCCGCGCACAGGAACTTCGACCTCACGGTGGCCTTGATTGCGCAATTTTTCGGCCAGCGTAAAACTAGCCTCTTCTTCACCATGAACGAGGAACGTCTTTTGTAGCCGCGGTTTGTCGAAATGATTCGCCCATTCTAGCAACTCCGCTTGATCGGCGTGGGCGCTATAGCCGTTGATATGCTCTACGTCTGCGCGCACCGTGTATTCCTCACCGAAGATGCGCACCTGCTTCGCCCCCTCTAGAATGCGCCGTCCTAGCGTCTCTTGCGCCTGAAAGCTAACAATGAGGATGGTATTTTCAGGGTCCCCGATGTTGTTCTTAAGATGATGGAGAATGCGTCCACTCTCAGCCATACCGCTGGCGCTGATGATCACCGCAGGCTCGGTCAGGAAATTGAGCTGTTTACTGCGCCGCACGTCGCGCACATACTCGATGTTGGGATAGTCGAAGGGGCTGCGCCGTCCATCCGCGCTGAGAAATTTTTCCACGTCACTGTCCCAGGCTTCGGGGTGCATACGGAAGACATCGGTAGCGTTGACCGCCAATGGGCTATCCACAAAAACGGGCAATTGGGGAATATCCCCGGCAGCGTCGAGTTGATTGAGTGCGTAGACCAATTCCTGGGTGCGTCCGACGGCAAAGGCGGGCACAATCACCTTGCCGCGGCGTTTGGTCGTGCGCACGATGATATCCCCGAGCCGATGCCGGGCGCTCTCGTAGGAATCATGCAGCCGGTTGCCATAGGTACTCTCCATCAGCAGAATATCGGCCTCTCTGATCACCGTCGGGCTGCGCAGGATAGCCATCTCCTCGCGGCCCAGATCGCCGCTGAAGACGATCCGCCACTCTTTTCCCGTCTTATGTTCACGGATCTCCAGCACAACGATGGCTGATCCCAAAATGTGGCCGGCTTCATAGAAGGTCACTTTAACGCCGTCAGCAACGGGGACGCTGCGCTCCATCCCCACGCTGACAAAATAGCTGAGGCAGGCGCGAGCGTCTTCCTGGGTATAGATGGGATCAATCGGCGCCTCCCCCTTGCGCCTGCGCCCTTTGTTGACATATTCCACATCCTTTTCTTGAATGTGTCCACTGTCGAGCAGCATGTACGCGGAAAGGTTGCGCGTCGCCGCCGTACTCCAGATTGCGCCGCGGAATCCTTGCTTGACCAGATTGGGTAGATTCCCGCTGTGGTCGATGTGGGCGTGGCTGAGAACAACCGCGTCGATGGTGGCCGGATCGAACGGAAAGTTGAGATTGCGCTCATAGGTTTCAGCGCGTCGCCCCTGGAAAAGCCCACACTCTAAGAGGACGCGCTGATCGTTGACTTCAAGCAAATGCATCGAACCGGTGACCGCACGGGCCGCTCCATGGAAGGTGATTTGCATCGTCTGCTCCAATTCTGGTTGAACCTGTTGATGGTACAATGAATCGGGTATATTCAGAATGGGTTGATGATTCGTAAGGGTTTGGGTGGACGGCAGACGAGCAATGGCTTGCGCAGACAATTTTTGTGAGCCGTCCACCTCAAACCCCTACCCAGACGACCAACTCATTTTGAACAAACCCCAATGAATTATTATTGACCAGATCGGCGACTTCTTCAAACCAACCGGTGACACGCTATGCACTTCCATAAATATCACGGATTGGGCAACGATTATCTCGTCCTCGACCCGACGCACCTGCCGCCGCCGCTCGATCAATCGATGCGCCCGATGTGGGCCACGGCGATCTGTGAGCGCTCGCGCGGCATCGGTGGGGATGGCATCGTCTACGGTCCACTGAGCGCAGAAAGTGACCCCGCAGCCTGCCGTTTTGCCTGCCAGATCTGGAATCCTGACGGTTCGGTAGCTGAAGTGAGCGGCAATGGGTTGCGCATCTTCGCCCGTTATCTGCGCGAAGCCGGATACCTCTCTGCTGCCGTCCTTTCTTGTGAACTGCTCAGCGGTGGACGCGCCATCCCTGTGGATTTTGGCGCGGATGTCGATGATCCCATCCGCGTGGCATTGGGGAAGGCTGGCGTGCATCCCCTGGCTGATCTGCGCCTCTCTGTGGTGGATAGCGTCGAATTGGCGCGTCTCGGCCAGCCCTGGGCTGTGGATGTTGGCAATCCTCACTGTGTCTTCTTCCCCGACGCCGAGCTGTCGGTTGATGAATCCCTGGCTCGACGTTGGGGATCGGTGATCGAATGTGCGCCAGTCTTCCCCAACCGCGCCAACGTCCAGTTCGCCCGCCCGTTGGATCGTCATAGCCTTTCCATCCAAATCTGGGAACGAGGCGCAGGGTACACGCAGGCGAGCGGCAGCAGCAGTTGCGCCGTTGCCATCGCCGCTGTCGCCAGCGGGCGCTGCGCCAGCCCCATCACCGTCCACATGCCGGGCGGCGCGCTCACCATTGATCTCGAAGCGGATGGTCCCCACTGGCGCGTCGCCCTCACCGGCCCGGTGATGCCCATTGCCCGCGGCTGTTTCACCGCTCAATGGATTCAGTCGCTTATTGCGTAGTGCGTAGTGCGTGATCACAGCGCAATTCCCGATCCCTAGTCCCCAGTCCCCGATCCCCTTTTCAAAACCGAACACCCGTGCGAATTCACTCTTGACATCGCACAAACGTTCTTGTATACTTGGGATAACTTGGGAAACAAACGTTCCAATTTGGGTATCGTTTGGAATTACCAGAGCGGGTTTGCTTTCCTCATCTATGAACGTACAGGGTTGCCTGAGCTAGCCAAAGGACTTCATCATGAATCTCTCTGACCGCCAAAAAAACATTCTCCAGTTTATTGCCGAGTTTGTCGGCGATCACAACTTCCCGCCCACCATCCGTGAGATTGGCCAGGCTGTTGGCATCTCCAGTACATCAGTGGTCAAGTACAACCTTTCCAAACTGGAAAAGGACGAACTGATCCTGCGCCAGAAGGAAGTCAGCCGGGGTCTCTGTCTCAACTGGCCGAAGCTGGCCGAAATCGGTTTGGCTGGGAATTTAGAAGGAGCTGAAAGCCATTTGGACGTGGACAATGCTCCCGAAAACGGCTTTTTCGCTGGCTTGCGTATCCCTGTGTTAGGGCCGATTGCCGCTGGTCAGCCAATCCAGGTGGAGCCGCAGCAGTTCGATACCGCCGACGAGTGGATTGAACTGAACAGTTCGCTCTTCCGCAAGCCGACCCAACTCTATGCCCTGCGCGTGCAAGGGGATTCGATGATCGACGCCAGCGTCCTCGACGGCGATATTGTGGTGTTGCGTCACCAAACCGAGGCGCAGAACGGGGAAATGGTCGCTGCCTGGATCGAAGGTGAAAACGAGACCACGCTCAAGCACTTCTATCTGAAGGGCGACCGTGTGGAATTGAAACCGGCCAATCCCAGCTACAAAGTGATGGAATTCCCGGCGGACAAAGTGCAGGTGATGGGGAAAGTCGTCTCGGTGATCCGCACGTTGGAGTAGAGGATGAGATTGGGGATTGGGGATTAGAGATTGGGCAGAGCGGGTCTCGCATTTACACGAGACCCGCTTTTTGATCTACCAGCCCATCGTTCCCGGCCCACCTTTGAAAGGGCCGATGATGTTCGATGTGATCCAGCCGCCGTAGAAACCGCCCGGCTGCGCTTCTACTTTTTCGTCGCCCACATAGCAGGCGTCCATTTTCCCGGCGTAGAAAGCCACGTAGCCGGTGATGCTCACAAAACCCGGCGTCGGCTCAGGATAAGCCCAGGCTGCCCGCTCTGCCCGTCGATCCCCTACCTGCACGTGATAGTAGATGGCGCTCCCTTTCCATTCGCACCAACTCTGCGCATTGGCCACCCGCTGTAAATATTCCATCGCAATATCTTCCGGCGGAATGTAATAGACCGGTGGATGGCTGGTCTCTAGCACGCGACGGGCGCGTATACTTTCCGCAATCGTGACGCCGTTGAAGACGACGCGAATTGGCAAATTCACATCCTCGACGCGGGGCGGTCGCGGATAATCCCACACAGATTCTTGATTTGACATGTCAAGATAACCTTTCTGGCAAAGGCTCACGCAGCCGCTGCGCCATCTGCGGCGTTATGGGGACGATAATGTGCCCGTCGGTGAGCGTGCCATAGCTGCGCGCCCGCTGCGGCCCATGCCACCAGAGATAATAGGCAATGTAGGCGCAAGTCAGGGCGTCGAGCGTATCTTCGTAGGTTTTCAACTGCCGGCCGCGCAGAGCCTCAATATCGGTGCGCACGAGCAGATCTTTGGTCTTTTTGAGCGGCGGTTTCGCTTTGCGCAGTTCGCGTAGATGTTGGCTGTAGCGGATCAACTCCAGCCGCCGTTCGACGATGCGATTGCGCTTATACTTGAGCGTTTTTTCAAGACCAAAGAGGCTGATGTGGGCCGGATGCGGGTAGATCTCGCAGATGAGCCGATCCGGCGAACGGCGCGGAATGATGGTGGCTTCGGCAAAGCGATGACGGCTGACAAGCAGTTCGACCAATTCCTCGCCGCGCACGCGGCCATCCCTGGCGAGGCGGGCGCGATTGGCCGGGTGCGCGCCCGCCTGAAAGCGCCGCCAGTCAGCGTTTAGCTCCCGTTCGCAGGGGCGGATGCCGGTGAGGTTGGGCACGCGCAGCGGCGCATCTACAGCGACCACCGCCCCTGTTGAAGTCGGCAGATACCCGGCCACAAACTCGACAATCTCTTCCAGCGTGAGCAGATCCCCGCGCGCTTCCACCAACCGTCCATCCCGGATCACCGCGCCGCCGCTGCGATTGCGCGCACTCCACGCCAGATCAATGCCAATGAAGACAGGTTTGTCGGATGCCATGATTCCCCCCAAACGTGATTCGTGTTACGTGTTGCGTGGGGAGAGACTCTGGCTGGTTCGCTTGAAACAGTGTTCGTTCACGCAACCCCACTGCTTTCTAATTGCGAAATATAACACACAACACGCAACACGAATCACTTAACACGAATTACGCCCTCAACTCCAACCGTTCCTGCGTCACCTCGTCGAGGAAGGCTTCATCCACGATGGCGCCGCTGCCCACCCCGACGGGGACGCTCAAGGTGCTGTCCTCGTTGAGGGTGAAGGGGTTGGTTACAATGTCGCGATGGAAGTAACGATCATTGGCGCTGATGTCGCTGGGCAGGCTGAAGTTGGGCAGGCTCGCCAGCGCCACGTTGATGGCGCGACCGATGCCCGTCTCCAACATGCCACCATGCCAGACAGGGATCCCCGCAGCCTGCGCCAAATCGTGGATCGCCCTGGCGTCGGCCAATCCGCCGATGCGCGACGGCTTGATGTTGATCACCCCGCAAGCATCCAACTCAATCGCCCAGCGCGCATGATCCGGCGATACGATGCTCTCGTCCAGGCAGAGCGGCGTCTTGATCATCTTCTTCAACTTGGCGTGATCGAAAATATCGTCATGGTCCAGCGGCTGTTCGTTGAGCAACAGATCGAATTGATCCAGCTCTTTCAGATGGTCGGCGTCGGAAAGGTGATAAATGCTGTTGCCGTCCACTTGAAGCAGCAGATCGGGCCAGCGCTGGCGGATGGCGCGGGTTGGCTCAATGTCCCAGCCGGGCTTGATCTTGATTTTGATGCGCTTGTAACCGTCGGCCAGATAGCCTTCCACCGTTTCCAACAGCGTAGCAATATCCTTTTTGATGCCAACACTGACGCCCACGGAGACGCGGTCGCGCGTACCGCCCAGCAGTTGGGCCAGGCTCACATTTTGCATCCGCGCGAAGAGATCCCAGACCGCGGACTCAAGGCCGAACCTGGCCATGCGGTTGGCGCGCACGCGAGCGAAGACGTTGCGCACATCCTCCGGGCCGGTGATCTCCGCGGCCAGCAGCATCGGGCCGAGAAATTTCTTCTGCATCAGCCACGCCGTCTCGTAGGTCTCCTCGTTGTACCAGGGACCATCGCTCACCGGCGATTCGCCCCAGCCAGTGGCGCCGTCCGCGTCTACGCGCACGATGATGGCGTCGCTGCCATCGTGGAACCAGCCGCTCGTCTCAAAACGCGAGACATAAGGGAGCGAGATCCGCCGCAGTTCGATTCGTTCGATTTTCATCAACGGGTCCTATTGAGTGGAGTTAATATCGGTTAAGTCTTATGGTACTTTGACCAATCCCATCTGGCCGAAATAGTGATCAAAGGCGAACGCCTCTTGAATGCCGCGTGCTTGCGCCAGCACCAGGGACGCGCAATCGGTGTAGCTCCATGCTTTGTCTTTGTATTGGCTGAACGTGCGCCAGAGCGCCATCTCCATGCCTTCATTGAAGATGGCAAATTCGATGATCTGACTGTTGCGCAGACGCATCCCCAATGGTAAGGCTACGTGAATCCCCAACCGCATTTTGGTCAGGGTCATCGTTTCATCAAAGACATGATTGGAGAGTAGCAGCCGCTCCTGTTTTGTGCAACTGCGCAAATAGGCAACGGCTGCTGCGTGATTGGGATCGTTGCGATCCACCAAGGCATAGAGCGCGCTGGTATCAACGATCACGGCTCGGCTCATCTTCGGCGACCTTCCTCAATGTGGGTTCGGACCAATTGATGCGATAAAGGAATTCGTCGAGGTTCTCGCTGGTAACGCCGTCGTTGGGACCTTCGGCCATGCCGATAATCCCCCAGATCGGATCTTCGGCCAGCGTTGCTGACTGGCGACGCTCAATCGCCTCACTCAGCAGATCGCGCAACAGCGCCGACATGCTGGTAGCGTTCTTGTCGGCTTCGGCAGCCAGCCAATCATGTTGCCACTCCTCAAGGATCAGTTGTACGCGTTTCATAGCTTACCTCACATGTACACATCGAAAATACACATCATGACTGTACATGAATTGTGGCTCTGTGTCAAACTCGGATCTCTATTCTTGGCTCATGTCAGTTCACATTGAAGCCGAGAACTTTCCATCGCTCCAACTGAGTAACAGACCCAGATTGATTGAGGCTATGCTACGCCCCGGCGATGTTTTCTACGTGTGGCAACTGAACCGGCTTGGGCGCGCCATGAAGGGCATCATCTTCCAGATTTCGCTCTCGGCGCTCTATGGTACGTCAGCCCCAAGTGGGAGATTCGGCAATTGCCGGAGGCGTGAGCAGAAGTAGGGTTGCTGGAGTTCAGGCATAAAAAAGAAAGGGCTGCTCGTTGGCGGAAATCGCATGGTTTGGAGCATCCGGTCAAGGATAGCTGTCCCCATGCACCCGTTCATTACCCAAATTGTAACATCAAGTGCCAAGATATTGGTGACTGCGTGACTGCCAGCCTTGGAGAGTTTGTGCAGGCGCTCAAACCAGCCGTTGTGAATTGGTTAAGATAAGCGTCGTACCACCTCGCCCCGTAATAGTACAACCCTTCCCCGCCGGGGATGCTCGACTCGTGGTATTGTCTCTCTACAATAGATCAATCGCTTCGGTGCCGGAAACTTATCAGCTGACTAACCCCTCTCAGAACTCCGCTTATCATGAGTTGCAAGAGTACTCCGCTTAACAATGTATACAATAAGATGAGTACCGTTCGATTGAGTGCCGTCGACTGCGGTACTTGTTGATCCATCTGAAACATATAAGCTATTACTGGACCAGTAATAGTACCAAGAAATCCAAGAAGGAAGGCTACTCGCTCAGGATTCGAAAAACCAGATACGACGGCCAACCATGCCCCCGTTACTCCAAGAATTAAGGGAACTATGCTTCCTGCAAGGAAAAAGAGTAGCAACTGTGTAGCTGACACACCTAGAGCACCTAAACTCCCGATACAAAACAGTGCTGCTTCAACGAGTATACCGCCGCCAATTCCTGTCAAGATAGCAAGTTTTGTAACCCTTCTGCGAGGCATCATTGTGCAATACCTCGCTGATTCACTATGGGAGCATCGAACCAAACAGTTGCTGATTGAATTTGTTTACTTATCCATTTCAAAAAACCAAGATTAGATTCTATCGCAAACAAATCATAAGGATTACCTCGCGCAGCTGGATCTTGGAAGATAGTCTTGACATTGCCTTTGCCGTCGTGATGGTAAGCTTCAGCCCAAGGAAAACCATCGCGCACAAACCGAGCCTTCCAGGTCTCTTTGCTATCTTGATAGAAGGTCACCGTGCCGTTGATGTGCGGTGCTGTTCCAAATTGTTCTAGAGGTCCAGAGATCACCACGTCATACGCCACAGTGATGGTTCCGTCTCGGCTCCGTTGTACGTTCCAGTGATTGTTCTGGCTCGGTTCGTACCACTCAATCCCTTCGCTCTTGGGAACCTTGATCACACCATGGGCAGCAGGATAGTAGTCGTACTCAGTATAGTAGTAACCGGAAGGATTCATGTGGGACTCTACCTTTTCTGAATCCAGGCTGATCCAGATGTAGCCCCGGGATTTTTCTGGGTCACTGTTGCTGCTAAAGTCTCGATCATCCCCTTTTACGGTGAAGGGACCGGCAGGTACGCTTGAGGGTTGGATGAAGAGCGCCAGGCAGATGGTGGCCCCCATCTCGGTCGGTGGCGCAGGACAATGTCCACTGGGGTCTGTGTACTTGAGCGGATTATTCCGCACATAGGAGTAGCGATTCAGGTCCTGCGGATTGCCTGGATTGGGGACAATCGTATCCGCCTGGGTGAACCGTCCCAGTGCAGCGTCATACCACCTGGCTCCGTAGTAATATAAGCCATCCTCACTGCTGCCGCTGGCCAGGCTCTTCTCGTGGTATTGACCAGTGAAGCGTTTGGCGGTGATGCTGTTGTAGTTGCCCGCTCGCTTGCCGCCAAAGGGGAAATAGTAGGTGGTGTCCTGGATAGTACCAGATGACGTGACGATGCGCGCCGTGGAGTTGAGGTGGTCCTGCAACAGGTAGGAGAGGCTGCTGCCATCCCGAACGGCCACGATGCCGCCCGGCCCTTCGTAGTACTTCTTGTGGACGCTGTTTGAGTACTCATACAACCCGGCGATGTAGATCATGTAAACACCAGCGTATCTCAGTTGACTCGTCGGCGATACGGCGACTATATACGGTGGAGGCCCTTTACCGAATTACAGGTGGCTTCTACTCTGTCTGTGGTGATTCTTGCATCTCTAGATCTGAAGGCAGAGAACGTCTGCCAGGTTTTAGGACTGAACGCCCTAAGAAATCTGTCATTGCCTGATCCGTAATCTCAAGCAGATGCGCAAAATCATCGACTGTGAAATGTTCCACAATCGGTGTTTTCATTGAGATAACATATTCCGCATAGCGTAGAATAGCACCACACCACTCTGGAGAATTTTGTCGCATACTTTGTTGACAACGAATTTCAAACTGATCGGCATGTGCTGGTTGATATATCCAGTTATCAGGAATTACTCCTACCAAAACCTGCGGCCCAATGACCGAAGTAGTGAACTTTAACTGCGCATCGGAAGCACTTGCAAATGCATGTAGCTCCATGATTAGCATTCCCTTGCCGGAGTTTTGATCCTGAAACGACTTTATCACGGCCCATTGCCCCAGGGTTATATCAGTATCTGTAAACACATCTCGACTTGCGACGGGTACGAACGACCAATTCGATGGTAGCATCTCAGCCTGTGTCTGAAGAAGAGAATTGATAGGTAGCTCTGGCTCTCTTTGTGTTGACCAGGCGCAACCACCCAACAATAGGACGGCTACAGTCAGCCATAGACAGCTTATCTGATAGTGATGGACTTTCATTGCGATTCCTCGTAGGTCGCGAGAAGTGGTTCTCCTAATACAGCTTGGTACAGATCCATCATCGTTACATTTAGCCCATACTGCTCCCAAAGACGACTTCCGATCAGAATAGCCGCTGTATCCGACGGGTCATCCCAAGAGGCGGCGCCCAAGTGACTGGTTGCTGGATGTTGCGCAGGCATACGAAGACTAACCAAATCAGAGCCAATTTGCTCAGAGCCTGCCCCTCCTATCAACTCAGCCTCGGTGAAGCCGACGGCTCGACCTACATACCCAAAATGAATATTGGACCATATATCAAATCGGTAATGCTTCGAGCCAACCAAAGAGTATCCTATAGGTTCTTCCAATATATCGGGTACTGGTGAAGGGCCTCGTTGTCCCAGCAAGACCGGTTTGTGATCCCATGATCCCATGTACTGCATGAAGACAAAAGGTCCCTGTTGGATTCTAGCGTCCATAATCTGGTTCATCCAAAGCATCTGAGCAACTAGCTTTTGAAGGGGATGTTGACCTGCTTTCTTGTTGGCTTGCCTGATCTTGGCTGCAACATCGCTTTGGGCATTGCGAACCATTTCTGAATAGATATACTTGATGGCAGCAGAAATCTGTTGCTCACTGGTTGATGCACCAGTGGCAGATCCACCACCGACTCCACTGTTTTCTCCTGTCGACAGCGCATGGCCCGATGGGTCTGTGTACTTGAGCGGATTATTCCGCACATAGGAATAGCGATTCAGGTCCTGCGGATTGCCTGGGTTGGGCACAATACTATCTGCAGAGGTGAACCTGCCTAGCCGGGCATCATACCAACGAGCGTTGTAATAGTACAACCCCTCGCCGCCGGGGATGTTCGATTCGTGGTATTGTCCTGTGAAGCGCTTCGTGGTAAGGCTGTTGTGACTGCCACCCCGTAACCCACCAAACGGGAAGTAGTACTGCGTAGCGGCGATGATATTGTTGCGGTTGAAACAGGCAATTGATTAGACAATGGCAATAGTTCCTGTAAACGTTGGCATGCGAATTCAACACTGCTATCAGGATTTCCCCGCGCCAACCTAGATAGAATTAACGTAATCTCGCTATCAACCTGTTCCACTCTCACAATGTCATCTTCTAACATCTCAATAAGAACCCAACAGGCAGCTTCTTGTTGACGTGTACTACCGGATTCTAGCATGGCTTTGACCGTTAGCAGTGCTCCCGAACCAAAGCGAGATAAACCATAAATAGCAGCACTGCGAAAAGCTCCATAATCAGGATTTTCCTCATCCCACCCTAGCAACCACCAATGACCACCCCTGGCAAGAGATCGCTGAAGAGCTTGCAAGGCGAGGTCAACATCAGATGTAGCTAAGCGGTTTGTTACGGCAAGCTGCCCCAGTCTGTCAGCCGCGACTGTTGCTACAAACCAATCAGATATAAACAACCCTCTTGTGATTACTTCAAGATTTGGAGGCTCTCTCTCGGTTGCTCTCTCCAGTTTTGCAAGCCATTCTGAACGGTTCGACGCGGCAGCAATGTTTGGCAGAGTGACTACACATGAGGTGATGGCAATAGTCACGCTGAAGCTCAAGATAAAAAGCAGTACCCAACTATAGATCCTCACTGTTCATCTCCCTTGGCTTTCTAATGTGGAAGTTGCCCATAGAGCATCTGATCAAACCACACACCACATCCAATTTGCTGGGGGCATACCAGGGGAGATGGTTCTTTCCAATACAACGAATGCTCAATATTGTTTCTGTACTTTTCAAATCTTCTCCCATACGGGAGAACCGTATCCCATTCACTTAATCCACGATTATACTCGGTTAACCAAAGTGCATAGTTGTCACCATAGTCTCTGTAGCTTTGTAAGAATTTCAGATATTTTGCTGAATATTGCAGTGAGATAACAGGATCGCTTAAGCTATTTAGGATCCTCTGACGTTCATTCTTGGGGAGACCCTTTGCAATTTGGTCTTGAAGTAGTCGCCGCTCGTCAAAGGACATCTCACCATAGTTACTGGGTACTAGAGATGGGTCATCCATCATAGCCGCAACCCCCAAGGATACCTCCGTAATTCCAAGAGATGGGTTACTATCTAGATGAGGTGCCAAAAAGTTCTTGATCTCCACAGCACCAAACGTATGAAGTGTAAAGATGGCTGTCCAATCTTTCTCCCGCAGCCAGTTGTAGTCATTGCGGTTTTCGGAGAATACTACTCCCGCAAGTAAGAGGGGGTCTAAATCGAATTCTTGCGCTATTGTTACTATTTCATTGCGCAGATATCGTACTAAATCCAGAGCACTTCTAGCCGTATGTCCACTGGGGTCTATATACTTGAGTGGATTGTTGCGCACATAGGAGTATCTATTCCAATCCTGTGGGTTTCTTGGTTCAGGTACTAATGGGTCCGCCGAGATGAACCGTCCTAGTTTGCCGTCATACCACCTGGCTCCATAGTAGTACAAGCCATCTTCGCTGTTGCCGCTGGCCAGACTCTTTTCGTAGTACTGCCCTGTGTAGCGTTTGGCGGTGATGCTGTTGTAGTTGCCCGCTCGCTTGCCGCCAAACGGGAAATAATAGGTGGTGTCCTGGATAGTACCTGATGATGTGACAATGCGGGCTGTGGAGTTGAGATGGTCCTGCAGCAGGTAGGAGAGGCTGCTGCCATCCCGAACGGCGGCGATGCCGCCCGGCCCTTCGTAGTACTTCTTGTGGACGCTGCCGCTATGCTCGTACAACCCGCCGATGTAGACCGTGGTCACCCCGCCCACGGTCCCCTTCACCCGGTTGCCGTCCGGGTGCCCTCTGGGCGCGTAGACGAAGCTGGCGTTGACCCCGCCCCCGCTCACGCCGGTCAGCCGGTTTTCGTAGTTCTCGCTAAGAATAAGGCAACAATAGTGAATGCGGACAGAAGCAGATAGAAGCACTTCTATCCGTATTCACTATTGTGATTGATCTCCAACCCAATTCTACTGACTCCAAAATGGACGCATACGTTCATCAACAGCAGCGACGATAGGGTACACACTTTCCATCGATAGCTGTGCTGGGGGATTTACGAATAGATTGACTCCTGTATAGAGAAACCGGTATCGTAGACGGACTTCACAGTTTGTGTAGCGAACTCCAGGATAGGTTTCACAGCGTAGTGACACATCATCCGCATGTAAGGGTGGTAATTCCTCCACAGATAGGAGTGGTGTTACTTCATATCGTGTCAGTGAACGCTCTATTCTGGTGTTTTTCATTTCCTGCCAGAATTGTTCAGCTTGCTCAATAGTAACAAATTGAAGTACATGTTGCCGAACACTCACACGAGAATCCTGACTTTGGTACACCTGCTCTAGATGGTCCTGAGCACCTGACCATCGCCAGTCTTCAATCTGAGAGCGAGGCGCTGACGCGATGCCTGGAACCCCAAAAGCCTCTGGTAAATCATCAACGGTGAGCAAAAGAGAGGTGGGAAGTGTCTGTATGGGTTGCGACGTCTCCGTCGGAGCGACCGGTGTTATCGCAAGTTGACATGCCGTAATCATCACGAGTACAACGCTCAAAATCAGAGGCACAAACACTCCTCTCCAAATGTTGATAAATCCTTGAGTGGTCATGGATACGATCTCCTATCCAGTCCTGTCCAATTCCCTAACTCCTGCATAAACTGGCCCTGGGTCAAACTGCTTCCATAGGTACTCCATAGGTGAATCCCAAGACTGATTGCCGCCTGATCAGTTGAATAATCCAGTCGGGTAGCCAAAGGACTAGACAATACCTCTCGATATGTCGGACTACTGAAGTTGGTTCGACTCTCGTTCATGAACTGGGCAGCCCCAGCTCCCCACAGCAATTCATCACTTTCAAATCCCACACTTGCACCGACATAACCATAATGAATATTGGACCAAACATCGAAATAGTACCTATGGTTTCCTACAATCTGATATCTCCCAAACCTATCAGCAATTGTTGTCTTGTGATCCCAGGGAGCGTTGTAATCCACTTGTTGTCGCCAAAGTTCATAGGCACGTGCGCGATTGGCGAGGGCGGCCAAGAGCAGGAGAGTAGCAATCCCTTTATCCTCTTCCTCTTGATGAGCAAGTTGGCTGGTCAGCCTCATTGCACTATTCGAGCGTTGAATGTACCCTCGGATTCGGTTGGCAACAGGCATATTGGGATTTCGGCTCATCTCGCCCAAAATGTAACCGACTATATTATGGGTCGATACCGGAGGATCAGTTTGTGATGCTGAGGCAGATGTACCGCCAATTCCCTGGCAATAGCCTGGAATACAAGCGGGACCGGCGTCGCCGGCAGTCAGCATGGGGATGTGTCCCGTTGGGTCGGTGAAGCGCAGGGGGTTGTTGAATACATAACTATAGCGGTTGAACGCTTGGGGATTGCCCGCCCCCGGTACAATACTATCCGCAGAGGTAAATCTGCCCAGCCGGGCGTCGTACCACCTCGCCCCGTAATAGTACAACCCCTCCCCGCCGGGGATGCTGGATTCGTGATACTGTCCTGTGAAGCGCTTGGTGGTCAGGCTGCTGTGGCTACCAGCCCGCAGTCCCCCAAACGGGAAGTAGTAGGTTGTCGATTGGGTGGTCCCTGCGCTGTTGACGATGCGCGCCGTAGAGTTGAGATGGTCCTGCAACAGATAGTAGAGGCTGCTGCCATCCCGAACGGCGGCGATGC
>JAHBVG010000064.1 GCA_019637695.1 Caldilineaceae bacterium
ACCAATTACGACCTGCTCGGTCTGCTCGTCGCTACTGCGTCCGGCGAATCCTACGAAAGCTACATCCAGCGTCACATCTTCGACCCGCTGGCGATGGACAATGCTTTTACCTCCCTGGCGGATGCGCAGACCCAGGGCGCGGCCAGCGGCTACTATCCCTACTTCGGCCAGGCGCGCAGCCAGGATGCCCGCGTGCCCATTGGCCGGGCGACGATGCCATCCGCGGGGTTGGTAGCCAGCGCCGCGGATATGTCCAATTGGCTCATGGCCCATCTCAATACAGGCCGCTTTGGGGCGGCGCAGATCGTCTCGTCCGCGGGTATGGATCTGTTGCACACCCCGGCAGTCTCCATCACAGAGGAGGTGGCCTACGGCATGGGCTGGGTGCTCTTTCCCTTTGAAGATGCGCTGCCCGCCGACGCCGCGGATCGACCGGCGCCCCTGGCTCTCACCCATGGCGGACGCTGGCTGGGCTACGCCGGGCAACTCCTGCTTCTGCCGGAACAGGGGCTGGGTGTGGTGGTGCTGATGAACCTGAATGATCCCGCGCTGGACTCCGCGCTGAGCAATGTCATTTGGAACGTGGGGTTGCTGGCATTGGGACTGCCGACCAAAGAGTTCCCAATCCACGAGGATTGGCTGTTGTGCAACGCTCGCTGGCTGATGTTGGCCGTGGCTCTCCTCTTTGTCGTGGTCAATCTTGTACTTTTACGGCGGGCAAGGCTGCCCTATCTGATTGTGGCGTGTCTGGTGCAGCTTGCCGCCGTCGCCTATCTCCTGTTGGTGCGCTTTCCCGACGCCAAGACCACCCTGCCCCTGGTGTTGCGCTTCGAGCCTGATTTGGGCCAGATGACCGTTGCCCTCAGCGCGCTGGCTGGGTGGAGTGTCGTTCAGATTGGGGTGGCGTTGACCCGGTCGCGCGGGAGAAACAGACATGGCTTGATGGATACTGAAGTGATTGCCAACACCACAAGCAGGGGCTTGGAGGGCGACAAATATTAGCGCCCCCCAAGCCGGATTCATCCGGCGCTGTTTGTAGCTCCGGGACTACGGTCACCATCCCCGATCTCAGGTTGAATTGAACAGATAGCTGCGCTATAATGCATGCAGCTCGCTCAAACGACTACAACTCGCCTATCTCGTTTATACGAAGGGATACAGCAGATCGTTGGATCCAGGCTACAACCACAAAGCAGTCAATTCGACAGCGACATCGTCAAGTTCTAGTGAACCGGACGGTGTCTTTTATTTTTGTCGTTTCTGAGCGCCTCTCTTCATTCGACCATTCACGATCCGCTCGGAAGATGGTCTTTCGTTGGTTCAGAAAGGAAAAAACCGATGAACCTAGCCTCTCTGCATTGCTCTCGCAAGTCGAGCAAATTAGAAGGACACATCCGCGGGGATGGGGAGCGCGGCCTCTTTGCCAGGGAATCGATTCATCAAGGGGAATTGTTGGCCGTCTTTGGCGGCAAGATCGTGACTTATGAAGAATTGATCGAGGTTCCCTATGAGATCCGCCGCCTCTCGATTCAGGTCGCAGAGGATTTCTATCTACTTTCGGTCGAAGAGAGCCAGGCAGATTGGATCAATCATTCCTGTACGCCCACCGCCGGTCTGAATGGACAGATCATGCTGGTGGCGATGCGCAACATCGGGCCAGGGGAAGAGATCACCTTTGACTATGCCATGAGCGACGGTACCCCTTACGATGAGTTCGACTGTATGTGCGGCTCGCTCGACTGCCGCGGCTACGTCAGCGGCAACGATTGGAAATTGCCCGAATTGCAGCGCCGCTACCGTGGATACTTTTCACCCTATTTACAAGCCCGTATTAACCGAATGCAAGATAGCGACACCTGAATCCATTCGAGAGGTTGGCGACTGACATTCGATTTTGGACGCCAGCGATTGAGGTTGAGCGATCAAGCGATTGGGTATGTTCGTATTGGTGACTGGGATTGGGAGCGAGATCGAGCGAACTGGGGCGGTGAGGGATTCCCTAATCTTGACAGGTTGTGCTAAACTGTGACTAGTGTCATGACTATAGTAAAAGAAGGTAACTACTAAGCCCCATGCTCCAGGCGGGTCACGGACCCGCCTGGAGCAGAGGTAAGTAGTACAAAAGAAGAAACATTGCCATGCAGAAAAGAGTCTCGAAAAGTCATCTGAAAGCCAATATGCTTAAGATTTTCCGCGAATTGGAAGCCAGCAACGAGGATCTGATTGTGACCGACAACAAAACGCCTGTTTTGATCATCACGCCAATCAAAAAGACCGAAAGCGTGGAGGCGTTGTTTGGCGATCTGCAGGGACAGGTCATCTACCATGAAGCAATCGATACCCCTAGTCTAGAAGAATGGGAAACGGCGTGAGAATTGTCCTCGATACGGCAGCGCTGATTTATTGGACGCTGGATCCGCTGAAGTTGAGCGCGCCAGCCGCAGACGCCATTGCCAAGGCTACGGAAATCAGCATCAGCGCGATTTCTGTATGGGAAATTGGCCTCAAAACCAAACAAGGCAAGCTGGAACTGCCGCTTTCTCTGTATGGATATATTGATCGGCTTAAGCGGTTGGAGCGTATGGAAATAGAGGATGTCACCCTTGAAGTGTGGCTGGAAAATCTGGCCCTTGATTGGTCGCACCGTGATCCGGCGGACAGGACGATTGTGGCAACCGCCGTTTTAGCCGGCTGTCCACTCATCTCATCAGATCATACGATCAGATCGTTTTATCAACAAGCGATCTGGTAATCGGGGGTCCATTTCAGATTGGGGTTAAGAATGCTCTGCGCCGGTCCATGACCGGCGGTCGGGTCACGGACCCAACCGGAGCGCGATGCTCTGCGTCGGACCGGCGGCGGTCGGATCACGGACCCAACCGGCGTTGTACCAGAGCGACGCTTCCGCGCTCTTGAGGACGCTATTCGATAGCATGTATTCGCCAAGTCCACCAATCCCCCCTGTGAGCAATTGGCCGAATAGGTTGGACTGGACGTTGGTGGTTGGCTGTTTTAGCTGTGGAACATATAGTAGCGTAGCGTCCGATGAGCGTCCGAAAAGCGTCCAGACGAGACAAAAGATGGGGATCTACCAACAAATCTCAATCTGCGGATTCCTCCACCGCCGCGGGGAGATGTTCCCCCAAGCGGGGAAGATGGAGCCGATCCGCCAACCGATCAAGTTCAGCCACATTGGGCAGGGCGACGCCGAATATTTCGCTTTGCTTCGTCGCTTTGGCTTCGATCTCGCCGGGGGTGTAGATGCGCTCGACGCCGGCCATGCGCGGCTGACTGCGGACCTCGCGCAGGAATTGGTCCATGCGCGCTTTGAAGCGATCCACCTCCATAAAGGCGTCCACATCCATCGCCATGAAGAAGTGGCCCAGGTTTTGCACCTGATCCCCCTCGTCGTAGAGATTGACAATGTGCGCGCCAAAGGCTGCGCCGCTGAGGACGCCGCAGAGCGCGTCGATGATCAGGGCCAGCCCCGATCCTTTGTAGCCGCCCACGGGCAGCACCGCGCCGGTGAGCGCGGCTTCGGCGTCCTGGGTGGGGTTGCCGTCCTTGTCGATGGCCCAGCCTTCGGGGATGCGTTGCCCCATCTGCGCGGCGATGACAATTTTTCCGCGCGCCACTACACTGGTGGACATGTCGAGGATCACCGGGGATTCCTCACCGCAGGGCAACCCAATCGCCAGCGGGTTTGTGCCAAAATAGGGAGATCGTCCACCCCACGGCGGCATGTTCGAGGGCGCATTGGTCATCACCACACCGATCATATCCGTCGCCACCACCTGTTGCAGAAAATAGGCGCTGGTCCCAAAATGAGAACTGTTGCGCACCGCCACTGTCCCTGTCCCCGTAGCGCGCGCCATCTCCACCGCCATCTGCATGGCGCGGCAGCCCACCACTTGTCCCAAACCGCCGTCGCCGTCAAGCACCGCCACACTTTTGCGCTGGCGCACAACCTGCATATTGGGCCGGGCGCGCGTCGTCCCTGCCTGCAAGCGGCGGATATAGACGGGCAACAGGCGCACACTGCCGTGGCTGTACAATCCGCATGCATCGGCGCGGGTCAGCGAATCCGCCACCATCGCCGCCGATTCCGCGGGTACATCCACCGCCTGCAACACATCCACACAAAATTGATATAGAACCGACAGCGGGTAGCGCTGTTGCGGTTGATCTGCCATTGTCGTTTCTCCTTGTGTGAGGGATTGGTGACTGGTGACTGGGGATTGGGTAGAGTACCCCAATCGCTCA
Organism: Caldilineaceae bacterium; assembly: GCA_019637695.1. Lineage (GTDB taxonomy): Bacteria > Chloroflexota > Anaerolineae > Caldilineales > Caldilineaceae > RI-153. The sequence goes on from JAHBVG010000064.1 coordinate 4,264, forward strand.
ATCGCTTAATCTCTCGTTTACGGCGATTGCGGGATTAGGAGATTTCAGAAACTCTACCCGATCCCAATCACCAGTCACCCGTCACCAATCCCCCACTCCCTAAATCTCAATCCCTCGCTGCGCCAATGCCTTGCGGAAGCCGAGGATGTCGAGGGTCAATTCGCCCGCTTCCAGCCGCGCCATGACGCCGGCTTCCTGTTCAGTGCGCTGGCGGGCACCCGCGAGGACGGCTTCCGCTTTCTCACGCGCCACCACCACCACGCCATCGTCGTCGCCCAGCACAATGTCGCCAGGGCGAACAACAACGCCGCCGCAGATGATGGGGTGGTTAATTTGGCCTGGCGTGTTCTTGACCGTGGCCTTCATCGAGATGCTGGCCGAGAAGATGGGAAATCCGCGCTCACGGATGGCAGCAATGTCGCGCACGCCGCCGTTGATCACCAGCCCGACTATCTCGCGCTGCATCGCCGCCACTGTGGTGATCTCACCCCAATGACCGGCTTCCAACGCTTCGCCCACATCGGCCACAATCACGTCACCCGGTTGGGCCAGGGCAATCGCCGCGTGGAGCGTGAGGTTGTCCGCAGCCTGGCAGCGCACTGTCAACGCGCTGCCGCACATCTTGATCCCCGGGTAGATGGGGCGGATCGTGTGGATCATCGCCCCTTCCTTCTCGTTCGACTCCAGCACCGTCGCCGTCTCCTGCTCCGCAAACGCCGCGATCATTTGCGCCGACGCTCGCGTGAATTCTCTGTTGAATTGCGTCATGCTTGTACACTTTCTGTGATGAGGAGTGGTGACTGGTGACTGGGGATTAGTGACTGGGGATCGAGTCGAGTTTCTGAAATCTCCTAATCGCCTAATCGCCGTAAACGAGAGATTAGAGAAAGGAGATTAGAGATTGTTTACACGATCCCAGTCACCAGTCACCAATCACTAATTTATGGAACAATCGCCGCCTTCAACGTCTCCTGGCGCTCGGCGGCGATCAGGGCTTCGTTGATCTGATCCAAGGGGAAGCGGTGGGTGACTAGCTTCTGCAATGGGATCTTGCGCAGCAGCGTGAGGCCGCGCAGGAAATGTTTGTTGGAGGCCGACCAGACGCCGGTGATGGTGATCTGCTTTTTGTTGATCACATGCGGGTTGAGCGCCACGGTGCCGGCGTCGCCGTAGTGGCCGGCGATCATATACTTGCCGTTGATGCGCACCATCTCGATCCCTTCGGCCACCGCCGCGGGGACGCCCGCACACTCGAAGACTACATCCGCGCCGCGCCCGCCGGTCAGATCGAGGACCTGTTGGATGCGTTCGGGGGCGCGCACCTGGGTGATATCGATGACCGCGTCCGCGCCGTACTCTTTCGCCAGATCAAGGCGGGCTGCCGGCGCGCCGATGACGATCACCTGGCCTGCGCCTGCATCCCGCGCCAGGATCGCGCCCATCAACCCCACTGCGCCCGCGCCCTGCACCACTACGGTATCGCCGTACTCCAGCCCGCCGATCCGCTCCAACCCGTGGACCATAATGCGCAGCGCGTCCCCGAGGACCACAGCTTCCGGCGCCAGATCTGGCGGAAGTACCACCAGATCGCTGCCAGGTAGAATCCAGACATATTCGGCAAAGCCGCCCACGAGATGCGGGTGCTGATCCGCTGGGACCACCCAGCCGCCGTAGCCGACCCGCTTGAGACACTTGGACTGATCGCCCAGGATCGTGCAATTATAGCATTGCATACACGATTTGGGCAGCCAGGTGATGAGATCGCCGATGTGAACCAGTTTCCCCGTCACATCATAGAGCGGTTCTTCGCCGCCAATCGCCTCCACCCGCGCCACATTTTCGTGGCCGAGGACGGCAGGTGTGCGCACAGGAACCTTGCCATGCAGAATGTGAACATCAGTGCCGCAGACGCCCGCCATCACCATCCGCCCCAGCACTGCGCCGGGAACCAACGGCGGGATCTCGACCGTGCGCAGCTCAAAGGGCTTTTCGCTGGGTAATTTGATCTGCGGTAAAACGGCAACTTTTGCCATTGCCATAGCCGTTGTCCTCCTATTCCGTCTTTGCGTCGGGGTTGAGGATCTCTTCCGCCGCCCACCGTTCCAGATCGTGGAGCTTTTGCACGCGGCGGCGGAACTGGGGTTGAGTGCTGAATTCTGCCTTGAGGAAGGTTTCAAGGATCTCATAGGCCACACGGTCGCCCACAATCTGCGCGCCCAGGCAGAGCAGGTTGACGTCGTCGTGTTCCACACATTGGTGGGCCGAATAGTGATCGTGGCAGACTGCGGCGCGGATGCCCGGATACTTGTTGCCGGCAATGGCCGCGCCCACCCCCGTCCCACAGACGAGGATGCCGCGTTGGGCTTCGCCGTTGCGGATCTGCTGACAGACCTTGCGCGCAATATCAGGGAAATCCACCGGCTCGGGGCTGTGGGTGCCGTGGTCCGTCACCTCATGCCCCCACGATTTCAACTTCTCGATGACTGGTCCTTTGAGCGGGAACCCGGCATGGTCCCCACCGACTGCGAGTTTCATAGCTTAACCTCCGAATGTGGATGAGAATTTGTGACGGCAGACGGCAGACCGCAGCGGCGGACTCGGCATAGTACCCAATACCCAATATCCGATCCCCAGTCCCCAGTCCCCAATCACCTCCCTTGTATCCCCGTCATCACCACGCCGCGGATGAAGTAGCGCTGGCCGAAGAAGAAGAGCAGCATAATGGGGACAACAAGAAACATTGACGCCGCCATGCTGATATGCCACGAGGCATCCGCCGGGTTGATGAAGGCGCGCAGCCCCAGGGCGAGGACTTTGTTCCGCTCGCTGAAGAGATAGATCAACGGCAGCAGGAACTCGTTCCAATGGGAGACAAAGGAGAAAATGCTGATGGCGATCAGCACTGGCGCCGAGAGTGGAATCAGGATCAAACGCCAGATCTGCCAGTTGGACGCGCCGTCAATGCGCGCCGCCTCGTCGAAGTCTTTGGGAATGGTAAGGTAAAACTGGCGAACAAGGAAAATATAGAATGCGCCGCCGCCGAAAAAGGTAGGCACGATCAAGGGCAAAAAGGTATCCAGCCAGCCCATATAGCGGAACATGATAAAGCGTGGGATCAGTGTCACCACCTGGGGCAGCATCATTGTACTCAGCAGCAGAATAAAGAGCGCATCTCGTCCCGGAAAGCGCAGGCGGGCAAAGCCAAAGGCCACCATGGAACTGCTGATCACCGTCCCCACAATGGCAAAAGCGCTGATCAACGTTGTGTTCCAAAGCCATTGCAACAAGGGGGCGCGGCGCAGGGCGTCCGCGTAATTGCCCCACTGAATTGGATCGGGAATCCAGACCGGCGGGTAGGCGAAGACCTGTCCCTGCGTCTTCAGTGAACTAGAGACTAACCAGATCAGCGGGATCATAAAGATAGCGCTGAGGAAGATCATCACAGCATATTTGATCGCCTGGCTGATGTAAAACCGCAAGGGTTTGTGCAGGCCAAAGGGTCGGCTGATAGGTCGTTCGGAGAGTACGCCCGGTCTTGATTTGGTGTCGGTCGCCATTATTTGTCGCCTCCCTCGTAATATACCCATGCATCCGAGAGCCGCAATTGGATTAAAGTGAAGATCAGAATAATGACAAAGAGCAGCCAGGCCAGGGCCGAGGCAAACCCCATGCGGAATTGTTCAAACCCCAGTCGATAGAGGTAAAGCACGGTGAAGAGCGTCGAGTGTTGCGGCCCACCATTCGTCATCAAAAAAGCATTGGTGAAGACCTGGAACGAGCCGATAATTCCGAGGACCAGGTTAAAAAGGATGACGGGCGAAAGCATGGGCAGTGTCACTGCCCTAAAACTATCCCACCAGCTGGCGCCGTCGATCTCCGCCGCTTCGTAGAGCGAGGTCGGGATGCCCTGCAAACCCGCCAAAAAGATCACCATGGGGTTGCCGATCCCCCATAGGCTCATGAGGATGAACGATGGCTTGGACGTGTTGGCGTCGTAGATCCATTGGGAGGTGGGCAGCCCCAACAGACGCAGCAGCGAGTTCGCTAATCCCATTTCGGGGTTGAAGATCCAAAACCAGAGGACGGCCATGGAGACCGCGGGGATCACCGAGGGCAGATAGAAGAAGGTACGGAAAAAGGACTGAAAACGGATCTGCATGGTCAGCAACATGGCCGAAGCCAGCGCTACGATCAGCGACAGGGGGACGCTAATAAAGGTATAGTAGGCCGTGTTCCACAAGGATACGCCGACGAGCCGGTTGGTGAAAAGCTGTTCAAAGTTCCTGGTTCCAACCCAGCGCGGATTGCTGAAGAGATCCCATTCCATGAACGAAAGCCCAATCGAGGCAATCATTGGGAAGGCTACCCAGAGGACAAACCCGATCAACCAGGGAGCAATAAAGAGATAGCCGTCGATGGTCTCGTGGCGTCGTAGATTCGAAAAATGTCGTTCGGCCATGCAACCCTCCTCTAATGAATAAGGAGTATGAGTAATGAGTAAAGGATAGATGTGACTTCTCCCCTTACTCATTACTCGTTACTCATTACCTCTCATAAACGAAAACGGTTGGCAAAATCAAACTGAGCCTGAGGCTACTGCCAGTTTAGCCCTGCCAACAGATCGTCGATCTCAGCTTTGGCGCTGGCCGCTGCTCCGGCCACATCGTCACCAGCGCAGGTCCAGATCGGGTCGAAGTATTCGGAATAGACTTCTTTGATGCGCGATTGGTTGGGCGGGAACTTGAACGCTATCACCTCGATGCCTTCCATCGGATTGTAGAAGGGCTCGGTGTGAACTGTGCGGAAGTGTTCGGGCATTCCGTCTTCCGGCACAATGCTGTCCACCGCTTCCTTGAGCGAGACGCCCCAGCGTTTGCGTTCGCCAATCGACTGCTGCACGGGCAGGCTGGTGAGGAACTTGACAAGCTCCCAGCCGACCTCAGGATGGCTGGCTTGCGTAGGCACGGCCCATCCGCTACATCCTACTACCGAATATTGGCCGCCCGGTCCACCCGGAATGAAGGTGACATCGTACTCAAAGGGCACATTTTCCTCGCGTGAGAAGAAGTCGATGGTGTGGAAGCCCACCTGCATGGCCGTCAACCCATTGCGGAAGGGATCGCCCTGGCCCTCGGTCTGCGCCGCCATGGGGCTGCTGCGCTCAATGCAGCGCATGGCATGGAAGCGGGTGAAGTGGTCGATCACAGCCTCATCTGTGATCAGAGTCTGCGAATACGCATCATCGTACCAATCACCGCCCGACGCACGCACAAACGCGCGCACATTCTCGCTGTTGTTCGGCCCGGGCGAATCCACCCATGTAAAGCCCCACTGCGCAATACTGCTGCTGTCGAAGTTGCTGCTGGTCGAAGGATTGCCGTTGCTATCGCGCGTGAGTTCTCGCGCCAGTTGATGGAACTCGTCCAGCGTCCAATTCAGCGACGGATAGTCAAGACCTGCTTCGTCAAACTTGGTCTTGTTGTAGTAGATGCCCCAGGCTGCGCTATCCTTGGGGATGCCGAAGGTGCGTCCGTTGTGGGTGAATGCCTCAAACAGCGCCGGGATGTAATCTTCCGGTTCGACGCCGTCGCGCTCCATATAAGGAATCAGATCACGCAACGCCCCGCGATAGGCATAGTCTTGCACAATGCTCATGTGCTGGTGGATCATATCCGGCACGACGCCGCCTGCCAGCATGGTGGGCAGCTTTGTCATGTAGTCGTTCCACGCCTCAAACGACACATTGACCGTAACATTGGGGTTGGCTTCCATGAACTCATTGACAAACGCCGTGTACATCTCGCGCTCGGTCCCCAATGCGCCAGGGGTGATGAAATCAATCGTCACCGCTTCGGTGGACGGCGCGCTGGCAATCGGTGCATCCGTCCCTGCGCCTGGGGCGGCGGGCGCAGCGCAGGCTGCCGCCAATGTGCCCAGTCCAAGCATAGCCGCCCCCTTCAAAATCTGCCGACGAGACAACTTCTGTTGAATCAGATTTTCCATAGTGATTCCCCCTTCAAGAGATAGATGTGAACACAGTGTCTATAGTAGGTCTTTGAAGTACTCTGCGGCCGACTCCCAATCTACGGTTTCGTCTGGCTTTTTGCCCATCTTCTCATAGACGCGGGCGCGGGCCTTTTTGTCATCAATGGCAATGCGCGCGGCGAAATAAAGGACGTCTTCTGCGACCTCGATCGGTACGACAACCACGCCGTCCCAATCACATCCCACAATGTCCCCTGGGCGAATGAAGACACCACCGCAGGCCACAGGGGTCTGAACGCTTTCCAATTCCGTTCGTCCGGGGATAATGGGGCGACCAATCCCGGCACAGGCAACCGGTGTGCGCTGCATGATCACTTCGTCGGTGTCACGGCAATTGCCGTCTGTCACAATTCCAACTGCTCCACGCGCTTGAACGTCCATCGAGTTCATCGATCCCCACCAGCCGCACTCCCTGGCGCCGCCGGTGGATGTAACGACGACGCAGCCCTCTTTGATTTCCGCATTCAGATTGGCGCGGAACCCTTTCATCTCCGCCCATATGGCGTGCTGCCGCAATGCATCCTCTCTGCTAATCGGTCCTGGCATGCGACGATTGGCCGGGACAACCTGCATCGTAACCGCCGGTCCCCAGAACTTCATCCCCATCCATAACGGCCGCACGTCTCTGGACATGAGCGTTACATCATTTCGACCGACTGCATCCAAACCGTCTGTGACGTCTGTAACGCGCAGGTAGTGGTTGAATCGCTCTGCAATTTTGTAGGGATCAGGGTTGGTACTCATTGCATGTCTCCTTGTGATAATGAAATTTCAAACGGATCTGTCTGAACCGATGCCATGTTCATCAAAAACTCCCGTGGTTAGTTTGGTGAACTGAGAAGGTTGCAGACGAAAATATTGTAATCGATTACAAAAATCGTCAAGCGTATAGCGTTTTCTCCTTTCTAAAAAGTCGGTTGCTCAAACACGGGTATAAGAATAGTGAAGCATGTTGTGTCACTGGATGGGGTACAGGACACCACAGCATAAAACAAGATGCACGCTGAAAATGAAGGTTTTTGACCTTCTAGCCGTCACGTTGCGCAAACTGTAGATCGCCTAAGATCAATTGGTTGTGGAGTACAATCTGGGGCCAATCGCCATTTTCTGACGGACCATTCTCCATCTGCTGGAGCAACATTTCCACAGCTTTCCGCCCCATTTCACGGGTGGGTTGGCGGACAAGTGTCAACGGGGGGCGGTAAAGATGAGCGTGCTCGAACGCCCCAAACCCTGCCACGTCCATCTGATCGGGCCAGCGAATCCCTGCTTCCTGCAGGGCGATGATAACCCCTTGCGTCATCACATTGTTGAAGGCAAAGATCGCGTCCGGTGGATCGACCCTTTGCATCAACTGTCCAGCGGCTTCGTATCCACCTTTAAGGCTGGCCAATCCCGACACCACCAACGCTGGATCGAAGGGAATATTGGCTTCTTCCAACGCCCGTCGATACCCGGCCAGCCGTTCATTCGTGGTGAAGACATCTGCCAACCCTGTCACCGCCGCAATGCGCCGCTGTCCCAGGGCGATCAGGTGCCGAGTACATTGAAATGCGGCTTCCTCATCGTCGGAGGTGATCGAAATACACGAAACGTGATCCAACCGCCGATTGACGAGGACAATGGGCAGTCCGCTTTCGATAAACGGTTTGAGATGACCAGCGTTGCCAGGGGCAGGCGCAAGGATTACACCAGCCACTAACTGCTGATCGAGAATGCCCAAATAGGTTGCTTCTTGCTGCGGATTTTCATCCGTGTTGCAGAGAATCAGGTTATAGCCAAATTCGCGTGCGCTCTGTTCCGCGGCGCGAGCGAGTTCGGTGAAAAAGACATTTTCAATCGTTGAGACGACGAGACCGATCAGGTTGCTGCGTCTGCGCCGCAGTGAACGCGCCACTTGATCCGGGCGATAGTGAAGTTCTTCAACTGCCTTGAGGACCCGCTCCCGCGCAGCCTGGCTCACATGTGGATAGCCAGAGAGCGTGCGGCTCACCGTGGCTACAGAGACCCTGGCATGTTCGGCGACATCCTTGACAGTTGGCATAGGTACAGAAAATGCAAAATAGGAAAGGAGTGTAATCGATTACAATCAAGTATATAGAATTTTGGAAGGTTGTCAACCATCTTTTCAGCGACTTTAAATGAACTTTCGGTTTACTTTCCAGATTGCGCCTTCACCCGGCGCGCTGAATGCGCCATTCATGGTCAGATAGAGATTGCTCTGTAGACTATCAGGTTTTGTGTTAGACTTCGGACAACCGACATCTTCCACTAATGAACACTTTATCTCAATGCTCGCCACTGGCCTGGGCCTTGACCAGCGCTGTGTAATAGCCGTTAGGGTTCTGCATCAGTGTGGCGTGGGTACCGATCTCCTGGACGCGGCCCTCTCTGAGGACGACGATCTGATCGGCTTTGCGAATGGTAGAAAGGCGATGGGCGATGACAATGGAGGTGCGTCCCTCCATCAGCGTGGCGAAGGCATCCTGGATCAGCGCCTCGGTCTCGGTGTCCACGGCGGAGGTAGCCTCGTCCAGCACCAGGATGCGCGGGTCGGCCAGAATGGCGCGGGCAATGGAGATCAACTGGCGCTGGCCGATGCTGAACTGGGCGCCGCGTTCCTGGGCCAGCGTCTGGTAGCCGTCGCTCATGCGCATGATGAAATCATGGCAGTTGGCAAGTCGGGCAGCCCTGATCACCTCTTCATCGCTGGCGTCGGGGCGGCCATAGCGGATGTTGTTGGCGACGCTGTCGGTGAAGATAAATGGCTCTTGCAGCACCACGGCGATCTGCCCCCGCAGCGACTGTTGCGTCACCTGGCGCACATCGTAGCCATCCACCAGAATGCGCCCGCCGGTGACATCGTAGAAGCGGCAGATCAGCGAGGCGATGGTGGTTTTACCGCTGCCGGTCTGCCCTACCAGGGCCACCAGTTGCCCCGGCGCGATCTGCAAATTCACATCACGCAGCACCGGACGGCTCTCATCGTAGCGGAAATCCACATGATCGAGGAGGATCTCCCCACGCAGCCGGGGCAGGGTGATGGCGTCGGCGGCATCCACCACCACAGGCTGGGCGTCGAGCAGTTGAAAGACCTTGGCCGCCGAGGCCAGCGTCGCCTGCATCACCACGTACATGTTGGTCAGCGTGCTGATGGGGGCCCACAAATTGTTGATGTAGGCGGTGAAAGCCACCAGCGTGCCCACGGTGAGAGCATCGCCGCCCAGGCCCAACCCGTAGGCAGCCGCAAAGAGGACGAACACCAGCGCCGCCCCGCGGGTGATCTCCACCAGAGGCGAGAACCACGCCTGCAAGCGGATCACCTTCATCCACTCAGAGACTACGGCCTCATTGGCCTTGTGGAACTGGCCCAGGTTCACATCCTCGCGCGTGTATGCCTGGATTACCCTCATGCCGGCGATGTTCTCGGCCAGGAAGATGTTGAAGCGGGTCATGTTCTCGCGCACACGTTCCCAGCCGTTGTAGAGGCGCGGCCGCATGTAGAGGCCGATCACCGTGAGAATGGGCAACATACAGAGCGCGATGAGCGTCAGCACTGGGTTGATGGCGAACATCAGTGCGATCACGACAATGCCCGACATTACGTCGTTGACCACGTTGGCGACCTGGTTGGTGAGGAAGTCGTTGAGCGTGTTGGCGTCGCCGATGAAGCGGGTCATCGTCTTGCCCACCGGCTCCTTCTCGTGGAACTTGAACGATAGCCCCACCACGTGGGTGAAGAGCTGCTGGCGCAGGTCCACCAGAATGTTAAGGCTGACGCGCTGGATCAGTAACGAGCGGATCAGCACGCCGCCCCAGTTTAGGGCATGGGCCACAGCGGCAATCGCCAGCAGAGGCAGAAAGCCGTCCGGATTTTTGACGGCAATGTGTTCGTCGATGAGGATGCGGTCGATGAACGGGTAGAGTTGGGTGATGGTGACACAGACCACGTAGATGGAGAGTGTCACCGCCATGCGGGCGCGATAGGGGCGCAGGTAGCCGAAGAGCCGGACCAGCGTCTGCCGGGCCGGGGCTGTGATCTCCACCTGTTCGCGCGGCTTCAAGGGTGCTACAAGTCTGCGTAGACTCATGATCGCTGCGCCTCCAACGCCAGGTCGGGGGCGGCGCTGAGGATGTCGGAGACCGATTCCTGTGCGCTCATCTCTTGCATGTCCAGCACATGGCGATAATAGCCATTGGCCGCAGCCAGCTCTTCGTGGGTTCCCGCTTCCACAACCTCCCCCTCGCGCAGCACAATAATGCGGTCGGCGTGGCGCACCGTTGCCAGGCGATGGGCCACTAGAATCGTGGTGCGCCCTTTCATCACCTCGCCGATAGCCGCTTGCAACAGCTTCTCGGTCTGCGAATCCACCGCGGACATGGAATCATCGAGGATCAAAATCTTGGGATCGAGCAGCATGGCCCGCGCAATCGCCACCCGCTGACGCTGTCCGCCGGAAAGCCCCACGCCGCGCTCGCCAATGCGGGTCCCGTAACCTTCCGGCATCTCCATGATGAAGTCGTGGGCCTGGGCCAGCTTCGCCACCCGTTCGATCTTGGCCTGGGTAGCGTCGGGGCGGCCAAAGGCAATGTTCTCGGCGATGGTGGCGCTGAAGAGCAGCGTATCCTGGGCCATCATGCCGATCTGCCGCCGCAGTTCGCTCAGGTCAAGATCGCGCACATCGTGGCCGTCCACCAGCACTTGCCCCGATGTAGTATCGTAGAAGCGACCGATCAGGTGGATCAGCGTGCTTTTGCCGCTGCCCGTCCCCCCCACCACGGCCAGCGACGTGCCCGCGGGGATGTGCAGGTTCACCTCCTTGAGCGTCTTGGCGTTGGCGGTTGGATAGCTAAAGCTGACGTTGCGAAACTCGATTTCGCCGCGCCACTCCATGGGGAAGATTCCGCCGGGATCGGGCGAGTGGATCGCCACTGGCTCGTCCAACAGTTCAAAGATGCGCACGGCAGCGGTGGCGGTCTGGCTGAAGCTGTTGAGTTGGGAACCCAGCGAGTTCACCGCGCCCAGCAGCAGCAAGCTGAGGCTGAGTACCGCCACCAGCGTGCCCAGCGTGATCTCGTCGGCCATGACCCGATAGCCGCCCACGCCGATCAGCGCCAGTTGCATAAAGCGGGGCAGGCTGCCGATCACGGCCCACCGTTTGTTCCAGGCATCGCTGATGTGCAGGCTGCCAGAGCGCACGGCTGTCTGTACCTCGCGAAATTTGACCCGCTCCTGATCTTCCTGAGCAAAGGCTTTGACGAGCCGGATGCCGGTGAGGCTATCTTGCAGGGCCGCGGACATGCGCGCCATGCGCTCGTGTTGCAGCGTCCACGGCGCGGTCAGACGACGATGGGCCAGATACATGCCCACGCCAGAGATCAGCACCGGTCCAATCGCAATCACTGCCAGCAGCGGATCTTGGTTTACGAAAGCAAAGCCAGCCAGCGTCACCGTGAGAAAATGGCTCATGGAGTCGATGAGGATCTGGGAGAGGAAGATGCGCGTACTCTCCACATCCGCGCTGACCCGGCTCATCAGCCGCCCTGTCTGCTCGCGATCATAGAAGCTGTAGGGCAGGGCCAGTAGCTTGCGATAGAGGGCGGCGCGCACGTCCGTCATCACCAACTGGCCCATGCGCTGTTGGCCGTAGGCGTAGAAATAGGTAGCCACGGCGCGCCCGCCGATGACGCCCAGCAGCACGGCCAGGTAGGGCATGAGCATGTCCAGTTGCTGCGCGCCGATCACATCGTCCACAATGGCTTTGATCACCAGCGGCGTGACGATGAGCATGGCAGAGAGCAGAATATTCACGATAATGAGTGCAATCAGCAGGGTTTTGTGAGGCTTTAAAAAGCCCAATAGACGGCGCATGGTGGGATGGCATGCCTCATTGGTGGTTGAAAATCGGTTTAGAAAAGTATACTACCACTGATAGGGCGCATGGCAAGTGTGGGGAGAGAGTTGGGTGTGTGTCAGCGATTTTGAATGAACTTTCGGTTTACTTTCCAGATTGCGCCTTCACCCGGGGCGCTAAAGGCTCCGTTTACGCTCAGATAAAGATCGCCCTGAGCAGAGAAGATCATGGCTGTGGGGTAGTTGAGTGCTTTGATGAGGATGGTCGGCGTACTGTCTTCTTCGATACGCAATAGACGTCCACTGTTAGGGGCATAGAGTTGGGTGGGGGTGGGGCCACTGCTGATTTCGAGGACATACATGACGCCAGCGGCGTCAAATGCAACATCAATGACCATGGTCAGCTCGGGGGCGACGATAGTAAGCTCCCCGTCGCTTTCTGCGCGTAGGATGGCGCCATTGCCCGGACCAAAAGGCAGCGCGCTCAGCATAGCCACGTAAAGATGGTCATCAGGACCGAAGGCGAGCCCGGTGAGCGGCGGCATGTTGGGCCATTCAGCCCACACGTTCAGCACGCCATCCCGGCTCATCTTCAGCACTCGGCCCGACGCGCCATCGGAAATATAGAAATTCTCGCCATCGGGCGCGGGAATCATGGCAAAAGGATTGGCAGCATGGCTGGCCCCCAGACCCATGAGCGAATCCATCGGGGTGATAAACTCGATAAAGCGGCGGATGTTGACAATGGGTTGGAGGTCGCCGTCTGCCGTTAGCCGCAAGATCGCCCGTGATAGATCATCGTCGTAGCCTTCACCAGTGAGGATATAGAGGGTGCTATCGAGCATGGCGACATCGGTCGCGCCGATGTCGCCCGCCACAATGTAGTTTGTGAACGGCAGATCCTCGATTACGGGGATGATCTCGCGATCCGGCCCGATGCGCACGACGCGGCTGCTGTGGTTGATCTTTGGCGTGATGGTGCTGCTGTCCTCAGGGTCGACAGCGCCTGCCTCGGCCACATAAAGATTGCCAGCCGTGTCGAAGGTCATCCCCCGCGGCTGGTTGAGGCCGGTTGCAACGATCTCGATCTGGGGAGATCCTGTGCAGGCGGTACACAGCAAAGAAAATAGTAGCCAGATAGAGAAGGTATATCGCAAGGTGACCCCATCTCTTCTACCTATTCAGCCGCAACCACAACCAGATCCAATTCGAGCGCAAGCGTCTCGCCTACATTGGCTACGAAGGGGACGCTGGGGATGCTGATCCCAAAATCGGCGCGGTTGATGGTGGTGGCGCCGGTGATCTGGATCTCGTCTTCGGAGAGGACGGTGGCGGTTAGATTGAAGGTCACCGGGTTGGCGCGGTTGAGGATCGTCAAATCGCCGGTGACTTGAAAGTCGAAATTATCGCCAGCGGCTGCTGATTCGGGCAATGCGTTGATCTGGGTAGGGACGAAAGTCACCACTGGATATTGCGCTGTCTGCAAAATGAAGCGACGGATGGCATTGTTACGATTGTTGTCGCCGGTGACAAATCCCCCGGCGTCGATGGTGATCGCGCCAATCTCTGTGTTGGCTGTTGCCGTGGGATCGACCCGTATCTGGCCCGTCACCCGGTTGTTGGCGCCGACGACGGTCTTGGGCGCGCCGCGCAGGATCTCGTCAATGGTAAAGCGTACTTCTGAACGATCCGGCGCAATGGCGAAGGCGCGTGCGCCAGCTTCGACGCTCACAGAGATATTCTCCTCGGCGGGCGCAGGTGTGGCTCCCTCGGCTGCTTCTGGTGTGGGCGCAACCGCGGGTTCTGCAATCGGTTCCACTGTCGGCGCAGGGGTATTGGTTGCTGCCGGTTCGGTCGGTTGTACTGGATCTGCTGCTGGGCCGCAGGCGGTCAGGCTGATGGCAAGCAAAATCAGAACAACGGCGAAAAACTTCTGCTGCATCGATGGTTCTCCTTAGACACTGATAATCGGTAAAAACTCTGGGGCTGTAGGACTTGAATCACTCTTAACAAAGATAACAGGTGACGATTGGTGAATTATGAAGAGATCGTTTGAGCATTGTTAAGATTAGTCGCGATCATCTGCTGCGTGATGGCGTTGGCGCGGGCGATCTCTCCGTAGAGATGGGCGCTGGGGCGAGGCGTGCGGATCTGGGTTTTAGGATCGAGCGCGTAGAGGCCAAAGCGCAATCCCCACCCTTCGGCCCACTCGAAATTGTCCACGAGCGTCCAGTGATAGTAGCCGCGCACATTGCAGCCATCCTCAATGGCGCGGTGAAGCTGCTGAAGATGAGCCACGAGCCAGCGCGGACGGAAGCGATCCTCGCGGTCGGGGACGCCGTTCTCGGTGATGTAAATGGGCACGCCAGGGTGGAAGTTATTGACCTCGCAGCAGACCTGATGCATCCCCTCCGGATCGAAATGGCTGAAGGCGCCGTGACGTCCGGCGTCCGAAAGCTCGCCGGTAGCCGGGAAAGATTCGCGGCCAAAAAGCGCCAGGGGATTGGGCGTGAAGCGGACAGAATCACGCGTATAATAGTTGATCCCAATGAAATCGTAGCTGTTGGCGATGCGTCGATCCCGTTGTAGCCTGCCCACGGGCGGACGCAGCAGACCATCACTGGTGGCGGCGACCCAGACGTGTTCAAAGAGCCAACGTTTGAGACCGGCGGCGTAGCGATCCAATTGGCTGTCGGGTCGCATGGGCCGGAAGAGGCGGACATGGGCGGCGTACCCCACCTTTGCCGCCGGCTGAATAGCGTGGATCGCATGGTAGGCTTCGGCGTGGGCATTGAGCAAGTTTCGCACGACCCCCATCGCCTGGATGAAATTCGACTTGGCGGGCGGCCAATTGCCCAAAAACCAACCCTGAGCCACGAGGACCATCGGCTCGTTGATCGTCACCCAGCAGTCGCACAGATCCGCCAGGGCGCGCACAGTCTCCTCGACATAGCGGCGGAAGAAGGCCACACTGGCGCCGTTTTCCCAGCCGCGGATGCGCGTCAACCAGAGTGGTTCGCTGAAATGGTGCAGCGTGACCATTGGCTGGATGCCGCGACTGCGCAGTCCGTCTAGCATTTGGCGGTATCGATCCAGGGCAGTGTGGTCGAACTGGCCTGGCTCTGGCTCAATGCGGCTCCATTCCACGCTCAATCGGTGCGCATTCAGCCCCAGTTCGGCCATGCGGTCGAAGTCCTCTTCGGCGTTGCGCCACCAATTACAGGCTGCGTCGCTGCGATCACCGTACCAGATGGCGCCGGGTTGCTGCTCAAACGCCCACCATTGGTTGTTGCGATTTTCCCCTTCTACTTGATGCGAGGCCGTAGCCGTTCCCCATAGAAATCCATCGGGAAAGGTGAAAGATGAGGATCGATCCATGCTTAACTCTCCTCTTCATTCGAGGGCAGGGCGTTGGCTCTACCCGGTTGATAGACTGTATCCGCGTGCCGTTTGCGCGGGAGATGCTCCAGCGCGACTTCGGCCTGGTGGAAGAATTGGCGACTGTATTCGTCGGGATAGTTGCCGGCGTAGACCACCCGGCGGATGCCAGCATTGATGATCATCTTGGCGCAGGTGAGGCAGGGCTGGTGGGTAACGTAGATGGTGGACCCGGCAATGTTGACGCCATGCAGCGCCGCCTGGATGATGGCGTTCTGCTCGGCGTGGAGCGTGCGCACACAGTGACCGTCCACCATAAGATGGCCGATCTCGTCACAGTGCGGCAGCCCGGCGGGCGCGCCGTTGTAACCTGTGGTCAGGATACGCCGGTCGCGCACAATCACCGCGCCGACATGGGCGCGATCACAGGTGCTGCGCTCGGCTACGGTGAAGGCAATGTTGATGAAATAATCGTCCCAAGAGGGGCGAGCTTTGGCTGCTTGCGCTGGATCGATCAAGGGATGCCTCTTTTTCGGGGATGTGGCAGGATCAGGGATGGTGGATGGAAAGGGCGGAATCGGGATCACCCATCAATGCGCCGCCACTCATTTGAGTTGTGAGGTAACTTCCCTGCGCCATTCTGAGCGGCGACTTTGGCGGGTTCTACCGGTTTTCTATAGAGTAGATCGGCCAGAATGCGGCGGAGATCCTCTTCTTCGCGGCAGGCCATGTAGAATGTCCTGTGCAGGGTTCTTTCACGGCCGAAGCGACCCTGCTTGGGGATGAAGACTTCATGGTCTATGGCTAAGCCAGGCAACTTCTCACCGCCGTGACTGACTTCGCCCCACCGGATCGATGCCACATCTTTATCGCGGAAGAAGATATACCACATTCCCACCTCTTTTTCTGGCCAGTGACCGAGCAGGGCAAAACGGCTGGGCTGCGCCAAACAGAGCAGCGCATGTTCGCGTGTGGCAAAGGTGCGAAAGTAGCCTTGCAGCCAGGTGAAGCGTGCATGTTTCCCTTCAACGCCGAAGTCACCGCTGGCGAGGATGGGCAATTTGTCCGCCGGTTTGAGCGCTTTGGGCGCCACAGTCGGCTTTGACATTTCAGTGAATGTCATATAATTCCTGCCGCGCCAGTAGAGCAAAGCCGCCGTAAAGAGCAGAAACAAAAGGAGCAGCGCGCTGGCGATGATCCAATACGCGGGGATGCGGGCGATGAATGCAAACCCGGCCAACCCCAATAGCCCGATCTGAATCCAACGGCTCAGAGGAATTTCGGAGAATTGGTGTCTGTTCAATCGATAGAAAATGGCATCCACGGCTTTCCCCTTAAAAACCATTCACTTTCTCGAAAAAAAGCCTCGCCGGGGGCGGCGAGGCTTGTATCAGCACATCTTCAAGGTGCGCAAAGAGGAACGACCGTGCCCAGGATCATCGTACTTATGCCGGCGCGGGCAATGAACCGCCCAGGTCGATGCCCTCATCCCCACGGTGACGATCATCCTCGTAGCCGGGGCGGTGTTGTCCCTGGCGTCGTCGTCCGCCGGGCGTAGAGGAATCAGACGGAGACTCACCGCGCATAATCGCCTCGAATTCAGGAGCATGCAAGGTCTCCACTTCGAGAAGGCGCATAGAGACTTCATCCAGTTTAGAGCGGTGGGTCACAAGGATTTGCCGTGTACGCTGATAGGCTTCATCCACCAGTCGGCGCACTTCTTCGTCGATCTCTTGGGCGACCTTGTCGCTATAGTTGCGGTTTTCCGAAATCCCGCGCCCCATAAAGATCATTTCCTCGCGTTCGCCATATTGGATCGGCCCCATGCGCTCGCTCATGCCCCACTGGGTGATCATCATGCGCGCCATATCAGAGACTCGCTCCAGATCGTTGCTGGCGCCGGTGGTAATATCCCCAAAACGCAACTCTTCGGCCACACGTCCGCCGAGCAGTGCGGCCAATTCATCGCGGAACTTGTCGCGTGTCTTCAGGTTTGATTCTTCTTCAGGCAGGGGCATGGTGTAACCACCGGCCATGCCACGCGGCACAATCGTCACCTTATGGACAGGATCGTGGAGGGGGAGGTAGTGCATGACAACCGCATGACCCGCCTCGTGATAGGCCACAATCTCCTTCTCGCGCGGGGTGATAATGCGGCTACGTCGTTCCGGCCCGGCGATGACACGCTCGATGGCCTCTTGGAACTCCGCCATGCCAATCGAGCGACGGTTACGCCGCGCCGCCAGGATCGCCGCTTCGTTGACAAGATTTTCAATGTCCGCGCCGACAAATCCGGGCGTCTGCTTGGCGACCAAATCCAGATTAATGTCGGATGAGAGCGGCTTGCCTTTGACATGCACATCCAGGATCTGGCGACGTCCTTTCACATCGGGGGCGTCCATGGTCACGCGGCGGTCAAAACGGCCGGGGCGTAGCAGCGCCGGGTCGAGAATATCCGGGCGGTTGGTGGCTGCAATCAGGATGACGTTAACATCCGTGTCGAAACCGTCCATCTCCACCAGGATCTGGTTGAGCGTCTGCTCGCGCTCGTCATGAGATCCCCCCAACCCTGCGCCACGGTGGCGACCGACGGCGTCGATCTCATCAATGAAGATAATGCAAGGTGAATTCTTTTTGGCCTGCTCAAAGAGATCGCGCACGCGGCTGGCGCCAACGCCCACAAACATCTCGACAAATTCTGAACCAGAGATGCTGAAGAAGGGCACACCGGCCTCACCGGAAACGGCCTTTGCCATCAACGTCTTGCCTGTGCCAGGAGGACCGACCAACAGCACACCTTTGGGGATGCGCGCGCCCAGCGACGCAAACTTTTGCGGCTCTTTGAGGAACTCGACAACCTCTTCCAGTTCCTGTTTGGCTTCCTCGCTGCCCGCCACATCGCCAAAGGTGACGGTCGGCTTATCGCCGGTGAACATGCGGGCGCGGCTTTTGCCGAAGCTGAATGCCTGATTCCCCGCGCCTTGGGCCTGACGGAGGATGAAGATGAAAAAGACGGCGATCAAGGCAATGGGCAACAACGCCAACAGAATGCCGCCGTAGGCTTGCCATCCACTGGGGGCGGCAATGGTGATATTGACCCGCGTCAACTGTTCCGGTGTAACGCCGAGGTTTTGCAGTGTCTCCACCAACCCCACGCCAACTTCTTTGCGCGAAACCAACTGCTGGCCTGAGGTTGCCGTCACCATCACTGTGTCATCGTCAACCCTGATCTCTCTTACGCTGCCAGTGCGCACTAGATCCGCCACCCTGGCAATGGATACCGAATCAGCAGACCCGACGCCGCGATTGTTGAGCGTTGTATATAGGAACGCGCCCAGGGCGACAACCAGCAGAACGTAGATTAAACCGTTGCGTAGCCTTTTTGAATTCATGCTTTGTCTCTCGGGATTGTGAACCGGAAAGCCATTTGTCGAGGATCGCGTCCTTGGCAGAGTTCCCGAATGGATACAAGAAAGTCTAGCACAGGGGTTCGCTCCCGTCAAACAAAAGGACAAATTTCATAGTGAGGACCTGCTTTCCCATCCTCAACAGATGAGCCAATCATAGTGAGGAAGATCTACCCTTGCAGTAGGGTTACTTCCACCTTCACACAGGCGGCTGCAAGGTGAAAAGTGATATCTCTGGGCGGCAATTGAAGCGGTAAGGCAAGGGCCATAGTCCTAACCCCCGATTCGTATAGACCGCTGAGTAGCTGACGGGTTGAAGGCCAATGGGGTAGCGTTCACCGTGACGCGGCAGGATCGGCGCACCGATGCGCATCCGCTCGCCATCCCAGAGGGGGATGCGCACCTGGCCACCATGGGTATGTCCACTGAATTGGATAGCTACCGGCGCTTCTGCCGTCACCACACGGTCGATGTAGTCAGGTTCGTGGATCATGAGCAGCGTGGCCGCGTTGTCGGGTATCTCGCGCAGAGCAACCTTCAAATCAGGATGGCCGCTCCACAGATCGTCCAGACCTGCCAGGTAGAGACCATCCGCGACTTCCGTCGACTCATTGGTCAAAATCGTCACGCCACCTTCGAGTAAAAAGCGTCTGACCGTGGCCCGATCTGTCCATAGGTCGTGGTTGCCGTAGACAGCGTAGGCAGGCATGTGCAAAGCGCGCAGTGGATCGATCAACCCGGCGGCATCCTCGGCGCGGTTGCCCACAAAATCCCCGGTGAGCATGACAAAATCGGGGGCCAATTGGTTGATCCAGCGGACGGCGGAGAACACCTTCTCCGCCGATGTATACTTGCTCAAATGGATGTCGGAGAGTTGAGCAATGCGCAGGCCAGAGAGCCGTTCTGGCAACCCTGGGATCGTCAGCGTGATCCGCTCCACATCGATCCAATTTGGCTCCATGACTCGCACATACCCAAAGAGACCGGTGACGCTCAATGCACTTCCGCCGAAAAATTGCAGAAAACGGCGTCGAGAAAGCAGAGGAGATTTGGTGTTTTCCATGCTCCCTAAACGGTTTTCAGGAGAGCAAAGTTCCAGGGAAGAGAAGGTAAAAGGCAAAGATGGCAAGTTGCAGGTTGCAAGTGACAAGTTACAATCATCTTCGCAACTCGCAGTTCGCCCCTCGCAATTCGTAATTCACACTCACTTCATTTTGCTATCCCGCTACGTTGGCGTACGACTTCGTAGAGCATCAATGCAGTAGATGTGGCGAGGTTCAGGCTGTCCGCGACGCCGTACATGGGGATGGTGACCTGCCTATCCGCTGCGTGTAGCCATTTCTGGCTGAGACCATGCGCCTCGCTGCCGGTGATGATGGCGACTGGGCCGCTGAGGTCAACGGCGGTGTAGCGGACCATAGCATCGGGCGTGGCGGCAATGCTGGTGATCTGGTGATGGCGCAGCCAGCCGATCACCTCGTCGATGGATGCCTCGGCCACGGGGACGGTGAAACGCGTGCCCAGGCTGGCGCGGATCACATTGGGGTTGTGCAGATCGGTGCCGCCGCTGCACAAGATCAACCCATCCACGCCGGCGGCGTCGGCAGTGCGCAAGATCGCGCCCACGTTGCCGGGTTTCTCCGCACCCTCCACCACAACGAGGAAAGGCAGCGCCGACAATGGCAACTGCGCCAAGTCTGTCGGCGTGTAGGGGATCACAAGGAGAATGCCGCCGCTCTCCTCGCGCACGGCTATCTTGGCGAAGATATCAGGGGCGACGGTTGCGAGTTGCGGTGGGCGAGCGGCGGGTTGCGAATTGCGAATTGAGAATTGAGAATTGAGACGCTCTACCAAATCTTGATCTTCGGCGGCGACGAGTTCGGGGCAAATGTAGATCTCCGCCGGGATGATCCCCGCGTCGAGGCAGCGGCGTACTTCGCGGCTCCCTTCAACAACGGTCTGTTGCAGATCCTCACGATGGCGGCGGTTGTTGCTCAACCGAACCACATTTTTAATACGAGCGTTGTTTGTGCTGGTGATGTGCATAGAGCAGATAGCGGGTAGCGGTTAGCAGTTAGGGCAGAGAAGAGGCAAAAGGCAAAGGGCAGTCCGACCGCAGCGTTCGGCGGCAAAAATGATGGCAGGTTTGCAAGTTGCAGGTTGCAGGTGGCGGGCGACCATCATCTTCGCAATTCGCAACTCGCCCCTCGCAATTCGCAACACGTCACTTCCCAGCGTGCCAGCGCGCGTACGCCCCGCTGGGGAGGGCGCGGCGGCTGCCTTCCTCAAAGAGGAGCATTTCGCCGCCGGTGAGTGTGCCGGTGAGATCGGTCACTACTTCGGCCACCAAATTTTGGAGCGCCGTGGGTGTGAAGCCGGGCGTGTGGCAACTCAGCAAAAAGAAGAGCGCATTGTCGGCCAGGATCTCGCGGCAGGCTTGCAGCAGCGGCAGCAGATCGTTCTCTAGTTTGAAGACTTCACCTTTGGGGCCACGGCCAAAACTGGGTGGGTCAAGGATGATACCATGATATTTGGCGCCGCGGCGGCTTTCCCGTTTGACGAACTTGAGCGCATCGTCCACCAACCAGCGGATGGGCCGGTCGTCGAGATGGCTGAGTTTGGCGTTCTCTTTGGCCCAATCCACCACGCCTCTGGCCGCGTCCACATGGACGACATGGGCGCCGGCCTGGCTGCAAGCCAGCGTGCTGCCGCCCGTGTAAGCGAAGAGGTTGAGTACGTTAAGATTGGCGTCATTGGTGCGCGCCATGCGCTTGCGGATCAACGAACGCATCCAATCCCAGTTGGCCGCCTGCTCGGGGAAAAGCCCCAAATGGCCGAAATCGGTCAGCTTGATCTGAAAGTAGATGCTGTTATAGATGATATTAAACCGGCGCGGGATCTGCTCACTGAATTCCCACTCACCGCCGCTGCTGCCCCGTTCATAGGCCGCATCCACCTTGACCCAATCTCGGGCGGGTAAGTTTTGCGTCCAGATTGCCTGCGCCGATGGACGGTCAATGCGGTATTCGCCGATCTGCTCTAATTTGCGTTCTTTGCCCGAATCGAGCAGCTTGTATTCACCTTCGGGGTAATAAGCGTCAGCCATGAAAATTCCACCTTGCTGTGATGAATCTTGTTTTCAAGAGTCTATCATAGTAAGGGGAATGGAGCGAAACAGGGTCTATTTCAAGACCGGATTGCAGACGACCAGCTCGTTGATCGATCCACGTTTGCTGGCGTCGCTGTTGATCATCCGCTTTGCCAGGGCCACATCGATCTGAAAATCGGCGTAAATCTGGCGGGTGAAGGGGGTGTCCGAATTGTTGAGAAGGAAGAGGACGCCGCGCTGATCCAACGTGTGCAACCAATCGGCCAGGCGCTCTTGCTCTGCCGGGGGAAAGTCCAGCCGGGTATAACTGGTGAAACTGGCGGTGGCGCTGACTGGATGGTAGGGTGGATCGAGATAGACAAAATCGCCAGGCCGGGCCTGATCGAGAACAACGCCAAAATCTGCCAGGAGGATCTCCGCGCCGGCCAACAACCGCGCGGCGTTGATCATCTCGGCGCGATCATAGAGTTTAGGCAGCCGGGCGCGCCGTCCCCAGGGGACGTTAAAGTAGCCCTTGCTGTTGACGCGGAAAAGCCCGTTGAAGCCCGTCTTGTTGAGGTAGAGTGTGCGCGCGGCGATCCATAGCCGATCCTCATCTGCAATGGGGATGCCGTCAGTATCGATCCGATCCGCCGGCAGATCCACCGGCTGGCGGTTACGGATCTCGTAATAGACTGCTTCGGGATCGTACTCATGGCTGGGATGCGCGGCCAGCGCGTCGATCTCGGCCATCAACGCTTCGGGGAGGTCGCGCACGACGCGGTAAAAGTTGACCAATTCCGGGTTAATGTCAGCCAGGATCGCCCGTTCCGGCTGCAAATGGAAGTAAACCGCCGCGCCGCCGATGAACGGCTCGATCAACCGATCATAGCGCTGCGGAAAGTATGGTTCTAATTGAGCCAGCAGTTGGCTTTTCCCCCCGGCCCATTTGAGCAGGGGAGCGGTGTGGTTTGTGGTCAGTGGCACGGTGGTAAGGATGGGTGATTAGTGATTGGTGACTGGGGGCGAGATTGAGCTGAATTCTAATCCCTTATCGCCAGTCACCAATCCTCAATCACCTTCTTCTCAAAACAACGGCGAACGATAGCCCACTTGCGTCGCTGTGCGTGTCAGCTCATGGGCGAGTTTTTGCGTGTAGTAAACCAATGTGTCGAGTGTGATGGCGAACGCTGCATAATCTACGACTGTGGCGGGCAGATCGGCCAGCAAATTGACATCCCCTTCATCGTCCACGCCCAGGCGAACCAGGCGAATACTGCTGTTGAGTTGAAGCAGCGCTGTGTATAGGGCATCCTGGCATTCGACATGCGGCAACGGCGTCAACGGGCTGACGGCAAAATGGAGCCAATCCTCGCGCTGCGCCACGTAGAGATCGAAATCCTCATCGCGATCCGTGGCAAAGGAACTCTGCCAGATGGCGTCATCCACTGGCGTATATGACCATTCGTAGCGCTCGAAAAAGGCAGGAATATCAACGGTCATGCCTTGCGCCCTGGCTCAGCCGCGAAGAGTTGATCGACCAACCGCTTCATCTCGGCTGCGATGTTGCCCTGAAGCGGCTCCCCATGCCCGAAGACAATGGTATTGTATTCCTCGCCGTACTTTTTCCACAGCTTCCAGATGCTGCGGTGGGCGTTCTCCATATCCGGGGTGAAGAGGGAGGGCGGGGCAGCCAGCACACCGCCGCGCCGGTGGAGCGCGTCCCCTGCGATTAAGAAGCGTTTTTCAGCATGAAGCAGCGAAATATGGCCGGGTGTGTGGCCCGGCGTATGGATCAGCGTAAAGCCCTCTGGCAGCTTGTCGCCGTCAACATATAACTCGTCGGGGAGGATCGGCTCCACGCGGAGCGCGGGCGCCAGCCGCGCCAACGCAAAGAGCGGCGTGATCACCATGCCCAGGGGCGTCCTCGCCGGGGTGCGCCGTTCGGGATGCGCCAAGAGCGTCCTTTCCACTGTATGGCAGGCAATGGGCGCGCCCGTGGCCCGCTTCAACGCCTTCAAACTGCCCACATGATCGATATCGGCGTGGGTGACAATCAACCGTTTGACGTCTTGTGGTTCATAGCCAAGCTGGGTCGCCGCCGCAAGGATCTTCTCAGCGTTGCCGGGCATCCCCATATCGATGAGCGTGATCCCCTCTTGCCACTGCCACAAATAGCAGTGGACCATCGATCCGATCTCGTCAATATCCCAAAGGCCGGGGAGGATTTCGCGCATGAAGAGAGGAACTTTCTTGTGAAAAGAGAAGGAAGGTGATTGGGGATTAGTGACTGGGTACAGAGGCTGCTCTCCCCAGTCACTAATCCCCAATCACCAATCCCTAAATATCCTTAAACCCAAACCGCTGCCGGTAGAGATCCTGTGAGCGCAGGATCTCCGCTTTGGCGGCTTTGGCATCCTCCCAGCCGAGGACTTCGATGCTGCTGCCTTCGAGATCTTTGTAGACCTGGAAGAAATGGCGCACTTCGTCCAAATAATGCTGGGGAATGTCTTTGATGTTGTGATAGTCGCCGTGCAGTGGATCGCGGTCGGCGACGGCGAGGATCTTGTAATCTTCTTCGCCGCGATCCAACATGCGGAAGAGTCCAATCGGCCGACAGCGGATCACACAGCCTGGGAAAGTCGGCTCGGTCACCATCACCAACACATCCAAGGGATCGCCGTCTTCGCAAAATGTGCGCGGGATCAGCCCGTAATCGCCGGGGTAGTGGAGCGATGAATAGAGTACTCGATCCAAAAAGAGAATCCCATGCTCTTTGTGATACTCATACTTGTTGCGGCTCCCTTTGGGGATTTCGATAATCGCATAAATGAGTTCAGGAGCATTCGGCCCTGTGTTTAGCTGACGCCAGAGGTTCTCCATGTGCAGTTATCCTTAGTAGAATGTGATCAACGGCGACGGTCGACGCCCAGGTGGCGCAACCGAGAACGGGGATGGTCAATGGCCAGGCGCAGATCATCCATAGAAAGACCCGTGGCTTCCGCAAGGTCCATCATCGTGCGAAAGGATTCGTCGCTTAGGGCTACCAGCCGTTCTCGTTCATCATCAGAAAGTTTGTGCCCAATCAGCATGGTATCGAGATCGGTTAGCAGTCGGTCACGGCAATTGGTGCAGATCCATGTATGACCAATCAGAATCATAAAATCACGGACACGGTGATCGAGCATCAGTACGCGCCTCCGGCGTCTTTGTCTGGCGCGCCGCCGCTGCCTGCCATGCTTTGCATGATCTGCACGCCAGCGCTGGCGCCTAAACGAGTAGCGCCCGCCGCCAACATGGCCAGCGCGTCGGCAGCCGTGCGGATGCCACCGGCAGCCTTCACGCCCATCGACCTGCCGACGATTTCACGCATCAAGGTTACATCGTCAACAGTAGCGCCGCCGCCGCTGAACCCCGTAGAGGTTTTGACAAAATCAGCGCCAGCTGCCACCACCAGTTCACAGGCTTTGCGTTTTTCAACATCTGTGAGCAGCGCTGTTTCAATGATCACCTTCACCAGCACCGGGGGAAGTCCACTTTCCTGGGCCGTCCGCCGCGCGGCTGCGACAACCGCGGCAATATCCGCCTCTACATCCACATGACGGCCACCCTTCAACCAGCCAATGTTGATCACCATGTCTACTTCTTGCGCGCCGGCGCGGATGGTCTCAGCGGTCTCGTAGGCTTTGACGGATGTCAACGTCGCCCCCAACGGAAAGCCAATCACCGTGCAGACTTTAATCGGCGTGCCAGCCAGGAGATCCGCAGCCAGCGCCACCCAGGTTGGGTTGAGACAGACGCTGGCAAATCCATAATCCCTGGCCTCGGCGCACAATTTGCGAATAGCAGCCTCGTCGGTCTCTGGCTTCAGCGCCGTATGATCGATAGTTGAAGCCACTCCTTCGGCGGTGATGGGTGGATGCGTTTGTTCAGACATGGGATCCGGACTCCGTGGGCGGTAGATGGACGGCAAGAAGGATAGGATCGAGGATCAAGGTCCCTGGGCCATCCCCGGCGTAAAGTGTAATTCGGGATGATTGACAAGGCCAAATGTGTCGAAAGGATAGATCGCCAACCACGCCTGACCGATGACCAGTTCTTGATCCAGCAATCCCCAATCACGCGTGTCAGACGATGCCGGTCGATTATCGCCCATGACGTAGAGGGTCCCCGGTTCCACTACGCGGGGCATTTCGTTCAAATAGTGCATGGGCATAACGTTGTATGGTTCCGTTATCAGTTGATCGTTGACGTAGAGCATACCCTCGCGAATCTCGACGGTGTCGCCGGGCAGCCCGATCACCCGTTTGATGTAGTCTTTGGTAGTATCCCCTGGGTACTTGAAGACGATCACATCGCCGCGCTGATATTCGCCCAGCCGGTAGGCCAGCTTATTCACGAGCAGGTATTCGCCGTTGTGGAAATTCGGCTCCATAGAACTGCCTTCAATGCGGTAGTTCTGAACGGCAACGCGGATCAAGAGGAAGATGACCACAGCCAGAACTACGGTCTCTAGCGTCTCTTTGAGCAAGAGTTTGAACCAATTCTCCTGGGGTTCCGCTTCGACGAGGACAGGCTGCGCTGGCTCATATTCGGGATAGTACGATGGCTCCGCGCTTCGGGTCGGTGGATAATAGCCCACCGGTTGTGGCGCAGGCAGCAGTAGCGGAGTCTGTTGGACGCTACTTTCCTCTGCAACCACTGGCGAATCGGAGAAAACCTCTACCGACTGGCTCTCCACAAGGGGAAGTTCCAACGCGATGGTCTCTTCAACTGCTTCTTCGGCAGATCCTGCCGGTGGCTCTTCGGCGGGGGGAGGTGGTACAAAACCATTCGCTCCGTTTGAAGGCGAATGGCTCTCTTCAATGACCAATTTTTGTTCTGTCTCTTTATCTGGAAATCCAACAGCGATATCAAGCAAATCTTCGGGGTCGGATGTCCATTCACCGGCAGCGCCGGGTTGTTTTATCTCGTTCAACGCTCTTGTCCTGCTCTCTCAACACAAGCACCAAAATAGAGTATACGTGAAACAGTTCTGCATTATATCACCCGATAGAACCGCTCACAAGCAAACCGGGAAGCGGGTGTAGTTCATCTTTGAGGCGAAAGCGCCGGGGACTTCACAAAGAAGATAACGATACGAGAGAAAACAACGTTGCACAAGATAAAAAGTCCCCGGCGCTTCATATGTCCCCAACTTGAACTATACCTTGGGAAACATAGAATAATCCAAATTATCCCAAATAATAACCCAAATTTCCCAAGTTAACCCCAAATAAATCCCAAGTTTCCCAAAATACCCTCAAAATTATCCCAGATAACCCTAGAGTTTTGGGTGATTTGCACTACTTATTTAGGCGTGTTCAAAATGGGTTGAAGCGGAGTAGGCACGCCCACGTGCCGTCCCGGTCGCACGAAGGCGTACTCACTCCGCGTCCCAACTTGATTTGAATACACCCTACTTATTTCATGATGTAACGAGTGCCGCGTTTGTCGCCAATCTTAAGCAGGACGCCGCGCTCGACGAGATCGACAAGATCCAGGCGTAGCGTCTCGGCGGTGACATGAGGGCAGAGATCGCGATATTCGCGGTTGGTGATAGCGCCGTTGTTCTGCACATACTGCATCGCTTTGATCTGCCGCTCGTTCATGTTCTGTTCCCACTGGGGAACAATGCGCGATGGATCTTTTTTGTTGTAGAGCTTGACTGTGAAGCGGTGGCTCTTGGCGTCGAATACCGGCGGCGGATGGCCGGCCGCCACCATATCCTCGATCATGCGGTCGATGCCCAGCCCCAGTTCTTCGATATAGCCCCACTGGTAAAGACCGTTCACCAATCTGGGGTTGCGGCTGTAATGCTCGTCCACAATGTTATCGACGGTGATGAACGCGGGCAAGCCACCCGGGCTGATCAATTCTAGCCGGTCGGTGTACATGCGGATCTCAATGCTGCTACCCCGCAGCCGGTAATCGCGATGGCAGACGGCGTTGACCAGCGCCTCGCGCACGGCAAAGGGCGGATATTCGATCTGTTCCTCGCGCTGCAAGCCTTTGACAATGGCTTTTTTGTCCATCTCTTCCCAGATCACACGCCAGGCCCGTTCGATAATGCGCGCCAGCGGACCGCCGATCTCTTCGCGCCGGCCATAGCCAAAGCTGCCTTCGGGTCCGCGCGGTTGAGTATCGGCGAATTTCACAAAGATGGTTCGGCTCTGCGGCAGATAGATCTGCGGTTCCTTGCCGAAGAGCAACATACCGCTGACGGTCGGGGTTCCGTCTGCGGTGATGGCGCCGATCTGGGCGAGCAATTTGTCTTTGGGCATAGGCGTGCCGCGCGGATTGCGTTGCTGCCTCTTTTCCAAATACTCTTCGATCATCGTCTCATCCAGATCCTCGCGATGAGCGCCATCCACAGGGGATGTCTCAAAGTCGCCCATGGATTTATTCGCCGTGAGGATCTGAAGCTCCGCGCCGCTCATGGGGCGATTCTCGCTGCCCGTACGCATCAGCGCCCGTCCATCCGCCAACATGTGAAGTTCGCTGCTCCGTTCCACCCGCAGCAAAACCACCGCGCCGGCGGGTGTCTGCTCCTGTATCCATTCGGTGAGGACGGGCGGACGGCAGAGCGAAAGCGCTGTGCGCAAGGCACCTTCGGCCTCCTCTTCCATCAACATTTCGCCGATGGTGCCGTTTGCATGGACGCCCAACACAACGGTGCCGCCCTCGGCGTTGGCGAAGGCGACCAGCGTCTCTGCAATCTGTTCCGAATCTGAGTCGGGGAGAAAGGCCAGTCGGGGGCCTGGTCCCTGGCGCAGCAGCGTTTTGAGCGTGGTCATGGATGATGAGTCTGCGATGAGGGTTGGATCCTTATGGATTCATCAGTCGCGCTGATAAGATGATGGGGTCTACAGACCCCATCATCTTATCAGCCCTTCCTTAATCTGCGGCTTCAGGCAGGATTTCGTCTTCGATCTCCACAGCAGGCGGTGTGGACGGATACGCCATATCTGTCTCGGTGTCCTCGATGCGCGGTTCCAGATCCTTCTGGCCGATGACGGCCAGGGCCGCAACGCTGTCTTCGGCGTCCAAATTGACAATGCGGACGCCGCGGGTACTGCGTCCCATCTGGCTGATCTGGTTGACATGGGTGCGCAACATAATGCCGCTGCTGGTGATCACCGTGATCTGATCATGCGGGTGGACGACACGCGCCGCCACAATCGGGCCGGTCTCGCCCAGCCGCGAGTGATCCGTGGTCCACACACCCTGGGTATAGCGTCCCTTGCCAGGGTATTGGTCCAACGGTACACGTTTCCCCCAGCCTCGCTCGTGCAACACAAAGAGATCGCCGCCCGGTTCCACAACATCGAGGCTGGTGACCTGATCGCCGTTGGTCAATCGAATTGCCCAGACGCCCGCCGCCGTGCGTCCCATGGCGCGTACATTCTCCTCGTGGAAGCGCACAGCCTTGCCGCCGCGCGTCACAATCAGAAAATCCTGGTTGCCGTTGGTTAGCCGCGCCCATTCCAGGGCGTCGTCGTCATCCAAATTCATGGCGATGAGGCCGCTAGGACGTACAGCAGCAAAGGCGGACGCTTCCACGCGCTTGATGCGCCCCTGGCGGGTGAGCAGGGTGATGTATTTGGCGTCGGTGAAATCCTCCACTGTGAGCATGGCCGTTACGGTCTCGTTGGCCTGCAAACTGAGGACATTGGCAATGTGGACGCCTTTGGAAGTGCGGCTGCCTTCGGGCAGATCATAGACTCGGCTGCCATAGACCCGGCCTGTATTGGTAAAGAAAAGGATGTGGTCAAGCGTGCGCGCAAAGCGCAGATCGATCACCTCGTCCTCGCCTTTGGTCGCCATCGCTTTGACGCCGCGACCGCCGCGTCCCTGAGCGCGGAAGGCGTCGGCCAGGGTACGTTTGATGTAGGCGCCAGCGCTGAAGCTGATCAGCACATTTTCCTGCGCGATGAGATCCTCTTCGCTGAAGTCGCCGCTGGCGTGAGGGACGATATGGGTGCGCCGCTCGTCGCCGTATTTCTCTTTCAACTCAGTAACATCCGCCTTGATCAGGTCGCGGATCTTTTCGGGGTGGGCCAACAGATCGAGCAGATAGTTAATGCGCGCCATTACTTCTCGGTATTCATCCTCAATTTTCTGGCGTTCGAGGGCGGCCAGTCGGCGCAGTTGCAGATCGAGGATGGCCTGGGCCTGCACTTCGCTGAGGCCGAAACGTTCCATCAATTTGCTGCGGGCATCCTCGGCGCTGTCGGCGCTACGGATGGTGGCGATCACCTCGTCGAGGAATTGAAGGGCGATGCGCAGCCCTTCCAAAATGTGGGCGCGTTCTCGCTGTTTGCCCAATTCATACTCGGTGCGGCGGGTGATCACCTCAAAGCGGTGGTTGATGTGGACGAGCAGCGCACGGCGCAGACCTAGCGTCACCGGTTCGTTGTCCACCAGAGCCAATGCATTGACGCCAAAGGTACTCTGGAGTGGCGTGTATTTGAAGAGGCGATTCTGCTCTTTTTTGGGTGAAGCGCCGCGCTTTAGTTCCACGACAATGCGCATTCCGTTGCGGTCGCTTTCGTCGCGCAGATCGCTGATCTGATCCAGCCGCCCGGTACGGGCGAGTTCGGCGATGCGTTCCAACAGCGTCGTCTTGTTGACCTGATAGGGGATCTCGGTGACGATAATGCGGAAGCGACCGTTATTCATCTCTTCGATGTTGGTCTTGGCGCGCACCAGCACCCGTCCGCGCCCGGTGGCAAAGGCTTGTTTGATGCCATCGCTGCCCAGGATGATCCCGCCGGTGGGGAAGTCTGGCCCCTTCACCATCGTCATCAGCTCTTCGAGGCTGATCTCGTTGTGACGTTCCCAGTTATCGACGATGTAGATGATGGCATCGCAGATCTCGGTGAGATTGTGGGGAGGGATATTGGTCGCCATGCCCACGGCAATGCCACTGGTGCCGTTGATGAGCATATTGGGCAACTTGGCAGGCAGCACGGATGGCTCTTCGAGGCTGTCGTCGAAGTTGGTCGTCCAGTCCACCGTGTCCATGTCGATGTCCTGCAGGATGGTCTCGGCCAGCCGCGAGAGCCGCGCTTCGGTATAACGCATGGCCGCCGGGCTGTCGCCATCGATGGAACCGAAGTTACCCTGCCCATCCACAAGAGGATAGCGCAGGCTAAAATTTTGAGCCATGCGCGCCATCGCATCGTAAACAGCCGAGTCGCCGTGCGGGTGATATTTACCCAGCACTTCACCGACGATACGCGCGCTCTTTTTATAGGAGGAATTGGCGCGCAGCCCCATGTCGTGCATGGCGTAGAGGATGCGTCGATGGACCGGTTTTAAGCCATCGCGTGCATCCGGCAGCGCGCGAGCCACGATCACGCTCATGGCGTAATTTAGATAAGCGGTGCGCATCTCCCCTTCAATTGAGACCGGTTCAATGTGGCTGGCGAAGAAGCCATTGCCGCTCACGATCCCATTCCCGCCGCTACTGCCATCCGTGCCTGGAACATTGCCGTTTGCTTGTGTCTGGTCTGCCATTCAAAGTCTCCTCATAGGGCGGCCTCCGGAGGATCCACACGCCGCCCCAACGCTGGGGATCTGATCTGTTTCCAGCGTCGAACATATTTTCTAAAATCGGGTTGCTCAACGAAGTCATTATACCCGATCCGGGCGATTTTTCATAACAGGAGGGATAGGGAACAACAATATCAAAATCTGGTGAGAATCGAACGGCGTGGTATACTGGGTCGTTCACTTTACAACCCTAGCGAGCGATATTGGGTATTGGGTATTTCGTCGATGCCGTCTGTGTCTATCGTCCACCCTCTGTCCCCCGTCGCTTGTTCCCTCGTGAGAGCGAAACATGAACGATACCACCATCGCAGCCGGTGGATATGGCCGACTGCTGGCGACCTATTTGGGACCCCAACGGGGGCGCGTGATTCTGTTGGCCGGTCTGATCTTGCTGACGATCACGTTGCAACTGGCAAACCCACAGATCATTCGCTACTTCCTTGATAGCCTGCAACAGGGCAGCCAACTGGGATCTCTGCTCGGTGCTGCCGGGCTTTTTATGGCCGTTACCATCGTCCAGCAGATGGTGCTGCTGACGGCCACCTATGTGGGCGAAATTGTGGGTTGGACCGCGACCAATGCGCTGCGCGTGGATCTGGCCCGCCACTGTCTGGGGCTGGACCTCTCCTTCCACAAAGCGCATACGCCGGGCGAACTGATCGAGCGCGTGGATGGCGATGTCAACGAGCTTGCCAACTTTTTCTCCAGCATGATCCTGACGCTAGTGGGGAATGGGCTGCTGCTGATCGGCGTGATGATGCTGCTCTGGCGGGAAAGCTGGCAGATCGGCCTCAGCATTACCTTGATTGCGCTGGTCAGCGTGTTGATCGTCAACGCGTTGCGCAAACGTATCGTCCCCCGCTGGGAAGCGCTGCGCGCCGCCGACGCCACTCTCTTTGGCTATCTAGAGGAGCGTCTCAACGGCACTGAGGACATTCAGACCAGCGGGGCGGGCGGCTATATGCTGCGCGGATTGGATCGATTGTTGGGTCGGCGCTGGCGAGCGGCGCAACGTGCCCTGCGTCTGGACGCCTGGATTATCCCCACGCCGATCTGGGTCTTTGCCCTGGCCTATGCCGCGGCCCATCTGGTCGGCGGGCGGCTCTTTCTGGAAGGCAGCCTGACCATCGGCACTGTCTATGTGATCTTCTACTACATCGGGCTGGTAGAAGGGCCGCTCTGGCAGACGATTGAGGTCGTGGATCAGCTTCAGCGCGCCTCGGCGGCGCTCAACCGCATTGTCGCGTTGCGCCAGGTTCAACCCACGCTCCACGATGGCGATGGGGTGACGCTGCCCCCAGGACCGCTGGCTGTGATCTTTGACAAGGTCTCTTTCCAATATGAAGATGCTGCGCCGCTCTCCGCGCCGCTGGCAAAGTCGCCACAGCCAGAGGCCGCTGAGGATGTGGAAGACGAAGACAAAGCGCAGGAAGTGGTCATCCACGAGCTTTCCTTCCATCTGCAACCAGGGACGATTCTGGGCCTGCTGGGGCGCACAGGGAGCGGAAAATCCACCGTGAGCAAGCTGCTCTTTCGCTTCTATGACCCCACGGCAGGCAGCATTCGCCTGGGGAGGCCAGAGGCCATGATCGATCTGCGCCAGGCGCGGCGGGGCGATCTCCAGGGGCACATTGGCATGGTGACACAGGATGTGCAGCTCTTTCATGCCAGTGTGCGCGACAACCTGACGCTCTTCGATGCGGAGATCCCCGATGCGCGCATCCTCGCCGTGTTGGAAGAGGTCGGGCTGTCGATCTGGCTGCACAGCCTGCCCGATGGCCTGGATTCGCAACTGAGCGGAACTGACAGCAACCTCTCGGCGGGGGAAGCACAACTGCTGGCCTTTGCCCGTGTCTTCCTGGCCGATCCGGGCCTGGTGATCCTGGACGAAGCCTCGTCTCGTCTTGACCCGGCCACTGAGCAGCGGATCGAGGCAGCCCTGAACCGATTGTTGTCGGGGGGAGAGGGCGCGCGGACCTGTATTATCATTGCCCATCGGCTGGCGACCGTTCAACGCGCCGACACCATCCTGATCTTGGAGGACGGACGTGTCCTCGAATATGGAAACCGCGAAGAATTGGCGGCGAATCCCGACAGCCGCTTTGCCCATCTGCTACAGACCGGTCTGGAAGAGGTTTTCGCATGAGCGTCATCAACACCTATCGACATCTCTTTCGCCTGATCCGCTTTCAATGGCTCAACTGGCTGCTGGACATGGGAGGCTTTGGCTTCCGGCTGGTGATGATCCCCATGGTGGGGCTGGTGCTGCGCGGCTTCTACAACTATCTGACCGGAGAACCCGGCCCACAGATTGAGGTGGTTTCGGCGGCGCTCTGGCAGTTGCTCCTCGGTGCGCTGGCCCTTGCCGGGATTGTGGTTGCCTTCTACGGCAACTTCGCCTATCGGTATCACAGTATGGCCCTGATGATCCGCAACATGTTCAGCCGCATTCTTGATCTGTCCGGCGCAGTGGCGCTGCCGCTGACCGCGGATGGGCGTCCGCAGGCAACAGGCCAGGTCATCAGTACCTTCCGCGACGATACCCGCGAGGTCAGCGAAATGATGATCCGCGTGCTGGATGCAGTCGCCTTTGGCGTGGCATCCATCGTCTCGCTGGCGATTATGTGGCAGATCAACCCGTGGATCACCGTGGGCACGTTTGCCCCGCTGGCGCTGATCGTCCTTTTTGTGCAATGGTTGAGCGGCGTTGTCAAGCGCACTCGCCAGCGCAGCCGCGAGGCTACCAGCCGCGTCACCGGTCTGATCGGCGACATGTTCAACAGCACACAGGCCATCAAAGTGGCCCATGCCGAGGAGCGCGTGATCGATTACTTCGCCAAACTCAACGATCAGCGACGCGAGATCATGGTCAAAGACCGCCTGCTCACCCAACTGGTGGACATGCTGGGGGGCAGCGCCACCGCCATCGGCACCGGGCTGATTCTGTTGATCGCGGCGCAGGCCATGATCGCCAACACCTTCACCATCGGCGACTTTGCCCTCTTCACCACCAACATCTGGACCGTCACCGTCTGGATGCGCATCATCGGCAATTTGATCACCCACACCCACCAGGTGGGCGTCTCGTTTCAGCGCATGGAACGGTTGATGCAGGGAGCGCCCTCGGCTGCGGTGACGACTCCCCATCCGCTCTATGGGGAGGATGACCCTCTCATGACGGATTACAGGGCGCAACGCGCACAAGAGCGACTGGAACATCTGCGCGTGGTCGGTCTCTCTTATCGCTACCCGGAAGTGGCGGACAGAGCAACTCCTGTCATTACGGCGATGGAGGACAACGGCACAGGTAGCGAGCCCGAGATCACCCAGAAAGCTCCCCGGCAAGGGGAGATCGTCGCCAATGGCGTCAACACGGCTGCCATTGATAGCATCGATCTGGAGCTGGCGCGCGGCTCCTTTACCGTGATCACAGGCGAGATCGGAGCGGGCAAGACCACGCTGCTCAAAGCCCTGCTGGGGCTGTTGCCGGCCCAATCCGGGCAGATATTCTGGAATGGAGAGCTTGTAACCGACCCAGCTACCTTCTTTGTTCCGCCGCGCAGCGCGTACACGGGGCAGGTTCCTCGGCTCTTTAGCGAGACGCTGCGCGACAATATCCTCTTGGGCCTGGCCGAGGATCAGATCGATCTCCAGGCCGCGCTGCAGCAGGCCGTGTTGGAGCGCGATTTGGCTGCCATGCCCGATGGGTTGGAGACGATGGTGGGGGCGCGGGGTGTGCGGCTATCGGGTGGGCAGGTGCAGCGCACGGCTGCCGCCCGTATGTTCGTGCGCGATGCCGAGCTGCTCGTCTTTGATGACCTCTCCAGCGCGCTGGATGTGGAGACCGAGCGGCTGCTCTGGGAGCGGGTCTTTGCCGGGCGCGACAGTGGAGAGGGTGACGGCCCCACGTGTCTGGTAGTCTCACATCGGCGGCGGGTGTTGCGCCGGGCGGATCAGGTCATCGTCCTCAAGGATGGGCGCGTCATCGTCCGCGGCAAGCTGGACGATCTGCTGGCAGAGAGCGAGGAGATGCAGCGGCTGTGGCGTGGGGAGTGAGGGCGCAACCGATCTTGTAGTATGGTACAATCAGTCCCATAGGAATCGTTGTATAACTTGAAACGAGGTGTGGAATGATGTTGGTGGTGAAGCGTACTGATGAGAATGTGATTCTGCTCCCAGATTGGTTGATGGAACGTTTGGAACTGACAGATGGGGATGCGATTGCACTCATCGTGGAAGGTACTGCGCTCCATTTCAAGCCGCTCGAACGCTTTCTCTCTCTGCGCGGTCTCTATCAAGACGATGACAGTTTCGCCAAAGCTATCCAGGATCTTGAACCGTCATCAGCAGTTCTCAATTTGAAAAAGGCGGGGCAGTTGACGGGTGCGAGAACACGTACACC
>JAHBVG010000065.1 GCA_019637695.1 Caldilineaceae bacterium
TGTGCAAATACCCAATATCCAATACCCGATATCTTTATTCTGCCTTGCGCGCAGCAAGGTAGACCACGCGATGCTCGAAGATCAGATCGTCGTTCTGGCGATGGACGTTGAGTTCGGCAGCGTCGGTTTCGATGCTGGCTTCGAGCATTTCGGTCACGGCATGGCGCGTCTGTTTGTCGGCGATGACTTCATCGAGCCAGTTCTTGAGTCGCCTCTCCTTTTTCACCATTCGCTCGCGTTCAAGGACAAAGCCCACGGCGCCCAGGTGTTCGCGATATTGCTCGACAGTGCGGATCATCGCATGGCTGGGGTTGCGCTTGCCCTCAATCGCATTTTGCGTCGCTCGCTTCACAGCGTCCTCAGAACCGGCGAGTTCCGCCACGAGGAGAATGCCATTGGGCTTGAGTACACGTTGAAACTCAAGCAGTGTCCGATCCAGTTTCACAATATGGTGTAAGAGGAAGCGGCAGATCACCACGTCAAAGCTATTGCCCGGAAAGGGTAGATCATGGGCGGGGCCGAGACGATAGCTTACCCGTCGCAGCATGTCGGCGTCGTCGGTGCTCAACCGCAAATACTCGGCTCGCTCTAACATGGCTGGGCTTACGTCCACGCCCACGACCTCAAGCGCGCCTGTCTTCGCCAGCGCTAACGTCATCACACCCAGACCGCTGCCCACCTCAAGCAGACGTTGACCCTCCCCAATTTCGGCAAAACGGATAAACTCTTTGTCGGGCGCGTTGATGGTATGCGCCCGTTCGTGGAGTTCCTCCAGGGTGATGTTGGCGGCGAGTTGGTTGTAAAGCTGGCGAGCAACTGCCACCTGATCGCGGACATCGCTATCCACAGGTGTCTCCGTGCGGATCTTCGCCGAGTTGAGGATCGGGCGCGGGAGATGTTCGCGACGGTTGAAATAGAGAAGCTGCCAGCGTCGATCCACGAGGATCAGCTCACTAATGCCCGTGTCTTCAACTGTGATTCCAAGTCGTCCGCCGTTTAGATGACGTAAAATCACGGCAACGGCATTGGGATTCACAACGACAACAATGTTCTCGCCCCAGCGGCTGCCGAGGATGTGGTTGAAAGCCTCGATCACTTTGGCGTAATAGACCTGATATTCGGCCAGTTCGGTCTGCTGTTCGGCGGATCCGTTGCCCGTTGGCACTTGCAGCAGCCAATCACGTCGCGGGGACACGGGAAAGATCGACTCCAGCACAACAGGAATCCCCAAAGATTGGCTAACGCGCTGGGCGGTCAGCCGACAACGCAACTGTGGGCTGCTGATCAGATGATCAACTTGTTCGTGGGTGCGCAACCATTCAGCCAGCGCATTCGACTGTTCCCATCCGACCGCCGTCAGACCCGTATCCGTCAGCGTGAGATTTCCATAACGCCGTTGTAAGCTTTCGGCATGGGAGACGAGGAGCAGCCGCGTGGGCCGGTTTGGCAGATTTTCAGGAAGATCCAAGACGGGCGCAGCGCGTGGATTTGCATCATGGGGAGCAATGATCTGTCCATCAGATTTGGATGTTTGCATGGTTTCAGCTATCGAGTTCCGTGTGCGCAAAAAAAGAAAAGGCGAATGCAGTTGGCGCGCAACAGAGCCGATCATACCAATCCTTGTCTGGTGAAGCAAGCTCTCTTTGTGGCTGTTGAGATAAATTCCTCGGCCAAGAGGACCGGCTTGGGGCTGGTCAGATGACTCGTTGACATTCTACCCCTTTTTCAGTAAAATCCACACCAGTCTAGTAGAACCTCTATGCAGATTCCCCCGAGTCTGGCATATCGCAGAACATCACAGTTTGAAAAGTAACGTACAGTGGCTGAGAAATTGATTTTGCTGTAATGACCAAGCGAACCTCTGGGCGATCCATAGATCGCCCAGTCTTTGAGTTTTGTCTATCATATCATGCACCTAGTGTGTACAAGGAGGTTTTATGGCTAAGTTTCGTGCTGCACAAATCCGCAACGTAGCGGTACTTGGGCACGGCGGATCTGGCAAAACATCTCTGGTCGAGGCTTTACTCCACAACACGGGCGCAACGACGCGTGTGGGCCGGGTGGAAGATGGTACGACAGTCTCGGACTGGGATGCAGAAGAGCAGCGGCGGGGGATATCGATCAATCTTTCCGTCGTGCCCGTAGTTTTCAACAACATCAAGCTTAACCTGATCGATACCCCAGGATATATTGATTTTGCAGGTGAGGTCATCAGTGCGCTTGAAGTCGCCGAAGCCGGGCTCGTTTTGGTGGATTCGGTGGCCGGGGTAGAGGTGGGCACTGAACTGGCCTGGGAACGTCTGGATCAAATTCAGAAGCCGCGTCTTGTCTTTATTAACAAAATGGATCGTGAGAACGCCAACTATAAACGCGTCCTCGAAGATCTGCGCAACACTTTCTCCGGTAGAATTGTCCCCTTCCAACTTCCCATTGGCTCAGCCGATAGCTTCAAGGGCGTGGTGAACCTCGTCGATATGAAGGCGTACATGGGCAAAAGCGGCGAAGTCGCCGACATCCCCGCCGACATGCTCGATGAAGTCGAAACCGCACGCCAGGAATTGGTCGACTCTGCCGCCGAGACCGACGATGATTTGATCCTCAAATATTTGGAGGGTGAACCCTTAACTGAGGATGAGGTTCGGCATGGGCTGCATGAAAGTGTGCGCCAGGGCAAAATTACCCCCGTATTCTTTGGGACGGCGACAGGCAATCTCGGTCTTTATAGTCTAATCCGTTCGATGACCAGCTATGTCCCTGCGCCCAGTGAGGTGACGATTGCCGCAACTCACAACAACGAAGAGACCGAGCTGGCGGCCAGCGAGGATGCACCCCCCTGCGCCTATGTCTTCAAGACAATTGTGGATAGGTACGTGGGACGCATGAATTACATGCGTATCTTCTCAGGCATTGTTAAGAAAGATGCACAGTTGGTCAATGCTCGCACTGGCAAGAGTGAGCGCATCCAAAACTTTTCCTCGGTCTGCGGCAAGGAATTGACCCCTGTTGATGAACTGGCGCCGGGCGATATTGGCGTCGTCACCAAGTTGGATGATGTGCTGACCACCGATACACTTACCCAGGCTGGATCTGGACTCGTGGTCACCGCGCCAGAGTATCCACGGCCACTTTACACTGTCGCAGTGGCGCCATCCACCCAGGCTGACAGCGCCAAGATGAGTCAGGCCCTGAATGCGTTGACCGAAGAAGATCCAACCTTGAAGGTCCAATATATCAGCACGACCAAGCAGAATGTGCTACAAGGGTTGGGCGAAGCCCATATTGATGTGGCGATCCATAATTTGGAGGCGAAGTTTGGCGTCCACGTACAAACTGCGATCCCCAAGGTTCCTTACCAAGAGACAATTACCGGCCAGGGAGCGGCGCATTACCGCCACAAGAAACAGACCGGCGGCGCTGGTCAATTTGCCGATGTCCATCTGCGTGTGGAACCGCTGGAGCGCGGCAGCGGCTTTACCTATGCCAGCGAAGTCTTTGGCGGCGCTATCCCCACTGTTTTCATCCCCTCGATTGAAAAAGGCATCCGTCAGGTACTCGATCAGGGTGTGATCGCTGGTTTCCCAATAGTAGATGTCAAGGCAGTCGTCACCGATGGCAAGTACCATCCCGTGGACTCGAAGGATATTGCCTTCCAAACGGCTGGCCGCGAAGTCTTCAAGCTGGCGATGCAAGAAGCGGGGCCATCGCTGCTCGAACCTATCTACAATATTCAGGTCACTGTGCCGGAAGAGTATATGGGCGACGTGATGGGGGATCTGAATACCCGGCGCGGACGTGTACAGGGTATGGAGCAGCGCAATAATCGCACTGTGGTGCGCGCTCAGGTTCCTCTGGCCGAGATTTTGCGCTATGGCACCGATCTGCGCTCGATGACGCAGGGGCGAGGCATCTATACCATTGAGTTTGATCACTACGAACCCATGCCCAGCCATTTGGCCGCTCAGGTTGCCGAACAGAATCGTCACGAAATGGAGACAGAGGCTGCCTGACGCTTGTTGACAGTTCCTCGTGCGCTCTAGACAGATCGTGTAGGGGCACGGTTGGGGATGGAAGTAAATGTCGCTTTGATGGCGAGCTTTCTTCCCGCCCCCAACCGTGCCCCTACTTTGCTGTCTCAACACCCTCGAATTCTGCAGCCAGCAAACGGGTCATCTGTTGGCTCTGCTCCACAATGCGTTTGATGAGATCGGGCGCGCTGACAAGGTCACCAGTGAGCGCTGCTTCTTCCAGGCGTTGACAGTTGTCTGCAAGCAGATTTGCGCCAAATACTCGGCTGCTGGATTTGAGCGAATGCGCCGCACGCCTGAGCAACATGTAATCCTTTGAATTCCAGGCGGAAGTAATCTGTTCAATTAAATCTTCCTTGCTCTGGAGATAGATCTGTACAAGATCAACGATGATATCGGGATTGTCCCCACAGATATCACTGGCGAAGCTATTTAATAGCTCACGGTCGAGGCTCAAAGACCCATCAATCCCCACAGAAGTACTCTTTTTAACGAGATAGGACATGGTGCTATTCTCACACAGAATAGGGTTTCTGATCATCTATTGATCAGGCCCCGAGCAATCGTTGGCGCTCTACCGACAATGCATGATCTACTTCTAGAGATTTCTGGCGAACCTCGCCTAACAGCAGAGAGATCTCCGGTAATTTGCCGTTATGGGCGAGATCTTCGATGTTTGCGAAGAACAATGCCAGCACTTCTGCGCCAAAGGTTGCTGAACTAGACTTTAGCGCGTGGGCGTTGATCTCCACTAAACTGACATTTCCTTCATCCACTGCATTGCACATTTTCTGAAAAGTCTGACCACTATCAACGAGATAGGTATCGAGTAGATCGATCATAATCTCTGGAATGCCCACGGCTACTGCGTCCTCCAACTCCTTGAGAATAGAGAAATTGATAGGATGTTGTAGACCGTCAGTATTGATCATACGAGATCCCCCTTTCTACCGACGAGGAGATAATCGACTGTAGATATTGTCGGAATAGGCGGCAACGCAGAAGCAATTATCTCACATTCTAACATAGGAATAGCCATTCGGATTTACATGGTTTATACCATCTATTTGAATGACGGAGCGGACGCCTGAATTTGGATCACCCTCTCGGATCAGCTATACTGGCAAGGATGTATTCATAGCAGTTTGCGATTCTCAGCGCCCAGGCAGCATGATCATTTTGCTTTAGCCAAGGTCGTAGATCCTTGAAGTAACCGCTTTTCGCTCAGTCGGGAGTACACTTTGTGCCGCTCTCTTTAGATGCATTAGCCCTATTCACCACTCTCTTCCAACTTCTTTACGGCATTGGCGCGCTGGGGCTTGCCCTTTACGGGGGGCAGGCGCTCTGGTTGACCTGGCAATTCTGGCGCCGTACAGACCAGCAATCTGTGAATACTCTAGATCTGGCTGGTGTGGAACGATGGCCGTATGTCACCATTCAATTGCCAGTCTACAATGAACAGCATGTGATCGAGCGGCTGATCGACGCCTGTACACAGATCCAATACCCCGCGCATCGTCTACAAATCCAGGTTTTGGACGACTCAACTGATCAGACGACGACGATTGCCCGCCAGCGCTCGCTCTACTGGCGGCAGCGTGGCCTTGACGTACAGGTGCTGCACCGCACAGCGCGCACAGGGTATAAAGCCGGCGCATTAGGGGATGCTCTCCCTCAAGCCAGCGGTGACTTTATCGCCATCTTTGACGCCGACTTCGTGCCGCCGGTCGATTTTCTACGGCGGACGATCCCTCCCTTCCTCGACCCAAATCATCGCGATGTGGGATTCGTCCAGGCGCGCTGGGGACATATCAACGCCGACTATTCGCCGCTGACACGCTGCCAGGCGCTTGCGTTGGATGGTCACTTTGTGGTGGAACAGCCAGCGCGGCAGGCAGCCGGCTATCCTTTTGGCTTTAATGGATCGGCAGGGGTCTGGCGCCGCGCCTGCATCGAGGATCGGCTGGTGGGCGGCTGGCAGGATGATACCCTCTGCGAGGATCTGGATTTGAGCTATCGCGCTCAACTTGCCGGGTGGCAGCCTCTCTACCTGCCCGATTTGGAAGTACCCGCCGAAGTTCCTCCCCAGTTGTTGGCCTTCAAGCGTCAGCAATTCCGCTGGGCCAAGGGTAGCGTGCAAACACTCAAAAAGCTGATCGGCACTGTCTGGCAGAGTGGATGGTCATGGCCGGCGCGGCTCTCGGCTACCTTCCACCTGGGCAACTATCTGATCCACCCGCTCTTGCTCTTGCTCTTGCTCGTGATGCTGCCCCTGCTGCTGTTCAGCGTTCACTCTTTTTGGCCGTTGACCTATTTGAGCCTTGTCTCGTTGGGGCCGCCGCTGCTCTATGCCGTCGCCCAACGCCGCCTTTATGGACGAGGCTGGCTGCGCCGCTGGTCCTATTTGCCGATGCTGACGCTGTTGGGGATGGGTCTCTGCCTTAGCAACAGTGTCGCCGTCTGGCAGGCGTTGCGCCGGCAGGAAACGCCCTTCCTGCGCACGCCCAAATTCCAGATCAAAAACACCGGGGATCGGTGGCAGCGTAGCGCCTATGCCCTGACGCTGGAGCCGATGATGGTGGGCGAGTTGCTGCTCTGCCTCTATGCCTGCACTGCAATTGCAGTCGCCATCTACCAACAGAACTGGTGGGCGATTCCCTTTATGAGCATCTATGCGGCCGGCTTCGCGTTGATGGTGGGCGCGGGGATCTGGCAGGCGTTTGCTGCCCGGCGCGCCGGCAACGGGCAAATGGGGCGCGAAGGGCAAGCGGAAGCGCAAGGTGAGCAGATACCAGGGCTTACAGCCGTCGATTTGGTAAAAAGCCAGAGGCATTAGTACAATATTGACACAATTTACCCTGGCCGATCTATCTCTTCATATCTTGGAAATCGAGAGGAGTTCTCTCATGGCTCGCTCCCCACATGATGGGTTAACCTGGCTCGAAAATATGGACGACGTGATCACACTGGTCAACAAGTCCAGGAGCAACTATATTTTGGATCTACCCACTGGTATGTATCGACTTGACGCCGGGCGGCGTATGCGCACATTGCGCTCGATCCTCAAGAACAACCAGGTGCAGCAGTTGGTGGATGCACGGCAACTCGTCATCGAATAGAGATTGAGGGATAAGAGATAAAGCGATTGAAGCAATTACCCAATCCCTGAATCGCCCAATCTCAAATTCGGATCCAATTTCTCTCCAATCGCACAATTTCACGAGCTGTACTCTGGGCGGTCGATTCTGACGGCCATTTCTGTTTCTAGGGAAAGTATCGTCTGATGGCGAAGCTACTTTTGGTGGATGGGCATTCACAAGCATATCGTGCGTATTTCGGCGTCAAAGCGCCGTTGATGACGCGCAGCGGCGAATTGACCACCGCCGTCTATGGGTTTACGCGCAAACTGCTCAGCCTTCTACGCGAACACCAGCCGGACTACGTAGCGGTGGCCTTCGACAAAGGGGACACATGGCGACACGCCGACTTCCCCGATTACAAGGCGACACGCGACCAGATGCCCGACGACATGCGCAAGCAGATGCTCTGGATCGAAGAGGTACTCGAAGCCTTCAACATCCCCATCGTGACGGCGACGAATTATGAAGCGGATGATGTGTTGGGCACGTTGGCCTGCAAAGCCGCTGCCGCCGATGTGGATGTGTTGATCCTCACCGGCGACCGCGACATGTTCCAACTTGTCAGCGACCGCGTCAAGATCCTCTACACGCGCGGCGGACCGAACCCGAGTACAGATCTCTACGGCCTTGCAGAGGTGAGCGAACGCTACGAGAATCTGACACCGGCCCAGTTCATCGATATGAAGGCCATTGTCGGCGATAGCTCCGACAACATCCCTGGCGTGGCTGGCGTGGGCGAAAAGACCGCCATCAAATTCCTACAGGAATATGGTAGCCTCGATAACCTTTACGCACATCTTGAGGAAATCCGCGGACCCAAGACGCGCGAAAATCTGCGCGAGGCCGAGGCGGATGTGCGCCGCAACCGCAAGCTAGTGGAGATTGTCACCGATCTCGATGTGGAATTTGACGCCGAGCGCTTCCGGCTTCAAGGCTACAACACCGAGGCGATCCGCGAGATCTTTGAGCGGCTGGAGTTCCGCACACTCCTGCGCGAGGTGAACCTGTCTGACGTTCCCGAAGTGACCGAGGACGGCCAGCTTGCCCTCTTCGCTGAGGAAACGCCGCCGCCCACCATCGAGGCTCATCCCTACCGCTGTGTGCAAACGGCTGAAGAACTGGCGGCGGTGGTGGACGCGCTGCGCAGGGCGTCGATCCTCTCTTTCGATGTGGAGACGACGGCCAAAGATCCCATGCGTGCGGCGCTGGTGGGGTTGGGCGTAGCCTGGGCCAAAGGCGAGGCCGCCTACATCCCTGTGGGCCACACGCAAGGGGCGCAGTTGGATT
Organism: Caldilineaceae bacterium; assembly: GCA_019637695.1. Lineage (GTDB taxonomy): Bacteria > Chloroflexota > Anaerolineae > Caldilineales > Caldilineaceae > RI-153. Next base: position 8,453 of record JAHBVG010000065.1, read on the forward strand.
GGGAAGAGGTCAAGCGCCGGCTTCAGCCCTTCTTCGCCGACGCCAATTTGCCCAAGTTGGGCCACAACATCAAATACGATGTGATGGTCTGCCGTCGGCATGGCCTTGATGTGGCCGGTCCCTTGCACGATACGATGACCATGGCCTTCCTGCTCGATCCGGCCAGTCGGGCCCTGGATCTCAAGAGTCTGGCTGGTCAGAAACTCGACTGGCGTATGACCGAGATCAGCGAGTTGATCGGCACAGGACGCAAGCAGATCACCATCGATCAGGTGGAGATCGAGCGGGTGACACCCTATTGCGGCGCGGATGTGGATTCCACACTGCAACTCTTCCATCTGCTTAAGCCAGGTCTGGAAGAAGCGGGCATGTGGTCGCTCTACGAAGAGATCGAACTGCCGCTGACGCCAGTCTTGGTGGAGATGGAGATGGCGGGCATCCTTGTGGATACCGACTTTTTGCAGCAGATGTCGAACGATTTGGGGCGGCGGCTGGCCGAAGTGGAGCGGGATCTCTTCAAAATTGTGGGCCGGGAGTTCAACCTGCGCAGCACACAGCAGTTGAGCGATGTGCTTTTCGGCGATATGGGCTTCCCCACCCGTGGGATGAAGAAGACCCAATCGGGCTTTTACAGCACTGCCGCCGCCGAACTGGAAAAACTGGGCGCGGAAGCTGCCAACCTCAGCGCGGACCAGCGCGCCGTACTCGATCTCATCTTCGAACAGCGCCAGTTGGAAAAATTGCGCGGCACCTACGTCGACGCCCTGCCGGTGATGGTCCACCCTGAGACGGGACGCATTCACACCAGCTTCAATCAGACGGGCGCATCCACGGGGCGATTGAGCAGCAGCGATCCCAACTTGCAGAATATTCCCATTCGCACCGAAATTGGCCGCGAGATCCGCAAAGGGTTTGTGGCCCCGCACGAATGGGTGCTGGTCGCCGCGGACTACAGCCAGGTGGAATTGCGCATCCTCGCCCACATTACCGAGGAACCGGGGCTGTTGGACGCCTTCAAGGCGGGATTGGACATTCACGCGGCGACGGCGGCGCGGCTCTTCAATGTACAGATGGAATCGGTGGATCGCGTCCAGCGCGATTTGGCGAAGATGATCAACTTCGCCACCATTTATGGCGTCAGCGCCTACGGTCTCAGCAGCCGCACCGAGATGAACCCGACCGAGGCGCAGCGTTTCTTGGACCAATACTTTGCCACCTACCCCAGAGTGCAGAAGTATATCAAGGATACGCTGCTCTTTGTGCAAGAAAATGGCTATGTCGAGACGCTGTTGGGGCGCAAGCGCTTCTTCCCCGAACTGTTGAGCGGTACACGGCTGCCATTTATGCAGCGCCAGGGGCAGGAACGCGCCGCCATCAACGCGCCCATTCAGGGCACAGCGGCGGACATTATCAAGATCGCCATGAACCGTCTCCATCCACGGCTCAAGGCGGAAGGCTACCGGGCGCGCATGTTGTTGCAAGTCCATGATGAATTGTTGCTGGAATGCCCTATGAGCGAGGTCGAGCCTGTGGTAGAAATTATCTGCGACGAGATGGAAAACGCCTATAGCCTGCGCGTTCCGCTCAAAGTGGACGTAGAGGTTGGCCCAAACTGGTACGATATGGAAAAGGTGTAGATCGATGGTACGCGATCAAATTCAAAGTACAGTTGCAGAATCGATCCACGCGGCCGCCAGCGCCGGGGAGCTGCCTGCCGTCTCGGCGGCTGCGCCAGAAATGCTGCGGCCCAACCGCCCCGAACATGGCGATTACAGTACCAATATTGCTATGGTCCTAGCCGCTGCCGTCAAAAAGGAGACCGGCGAAAAGGCCAATCCGCGCCAGATCGCGCAGACCATCGCCGACCGCATCCCCAAGAACGGGCTGATCGGCGCAGTGGAACTGGCCGGCCCTGGCTTCATCAACCTGCGCCTCGCGGAAAGCTGGCTGCAACAGCAGGTGAAGGCGATCATCGCCGCTGGTGAGACTTTCGGCAACATTGGGCGCGGCGTCGGGCAGCGCTGGCAGGTCGAGTATGTGAGCGCCAACCCCACAGGTCCGCTGCACTTTGGCGGCGCGCGCAATGCTGTCCTCGGCGACACCATCTCCAATGTTTTGGAGGCGGCGGGCTATGAGGTGCAGCGCGAATATTATGTCAACGACGCCGGCACGCAGATGCAGCTTTACGTGGAAACGCTCTACGCCCGCTATTTGCAGCACTTTGGACGCGAGGCTGAGATCCCTGAGGATGGGTACAAGGGGCCATATATGGTCGAGTACGCGGCGCGGCTGGCTGCGGAACATGGGGATCGCTTCCTCGCCATGGATGGCGACGCCGCCCTGACCGCCATCCGCCCGCTGGGCCGCGCCATCGTCCTTGAAGATTTGCAGAGTGAGTTGGGGCTGATCGGCGTCAAATTCGACCGCTGGTTCAGTGAGCAGAGCCTCTACGACGACGGTGGGGTTGAGGATGTTCTCTCGATGCTCTCGGAGAAGGGCGAGATCGTCGAGCGGGACGGGGCGCGGTGGTTCCGGGCCAGCCGCTATCCTAAAAACGAGAAGGACGAAGTCGTGGTCCGCTCGACGGGTGCGCCCACTTATTTCGCCAGCGACATCGCCTATCACTATGACAAGTTTATCCGCCGCGGCTTTGACAAGGTGATCAACGTCTGGGCGGTGGACCATCAAGGCCATGTGGCGCGGATGCACGCCGTCATGGCCGCGCTGGGTCTCGACCCAGATCGGCTAACCATCCTGCTCTACAATCTTGTCAAACTCATGCGCGACGGCCAGGAAGTGAAGATGAGCAAACGGTCAGGCGATTTCCTCACCCTGCGCGAAGTGGTGGAGGAGGTTGGCAGCGACGCCGTCCGCTTTATGCTGCTCACCCGCGGACCGGAAAGCAGCATTGATTTTGATCTCGATCTGGCGGTGGCCGAAAGCAACGACAACCCGGTCTACTATGTCCAGTACAGCCACGCCCGCATCTGCTCGATCCTCGCCAAGGCGACGGCGGATGGTGTATTGCCCGCCGAAGGTCTCACTGAGACCGATGATGCTGTGGTGGCGTTGCTCACCCATCCCGCTGAACTGGCGCTGATCCGCAAGATGTTGGAATTGGAAGAACAGATCGATCTGGCGGTGGAAAAGCTCTCGCCGCACAATTTGACCCATTACGCCATGGATCTGGCGCGCACCTTCACCGCCTTCTATCGCGATTGTCGTGTCGTCGATCCTGACCATTTGGAGATGAGCCACGCCCGGCTCCTCTTATCTTTAGCCGCGCGCACAGCCCTGGCCCGCGTCCTGCGGCTGATGGGCATGTCCGCGCCGGAGAGTATGTAGTTAAGGGATAGGTGACTGGTGATTAGGGAGTGGGTAGAGAGACGCGGCTTCCCTCCGCCCAGTCACCAGTTACTAATCCCCAATCCCTGATCATCCTAGAAACTGGAACCTATGACCCCACCCTACCGTGTTCTTGTCAGCGATCAATTGTCGGATAGTGGCCTGGCCCCGTTGCATGGGGCAGAGGGCATTGAAGTTGTCATCAAGACCGACTTGACGCCTCAGCAGTTGATTGCCGAAATTCCCAATTACCATGCGCTGCTCGTACGCAGCAGCACCCAAGTCACCGCGGAGGTGCTGAAGGCCGGGCGTCAATTGCAGGTGGTGGCCCGCGCCGGCGTCGGTGTGGACAATATTGATTTAGAGGCGGCGACACAGGCCGGCGTGATCGTTGTCAACGCGCCCACGGGCAACGTAGTGGCCGCCGCCGAACATACCATCGCCATGTTGATGGCGATGGCGCGCAACATCCCCCAGGCGGATCACCATGTGCGCCAGGGAGAATGGAAGCGCAACCGCTTTATGGGCGTGGAAGTGCGCGACAAAATCCTCGGCACGGTGGGGCTGGGACGCGTGGCGCAGGAGGTGGTGGAACGGGCCAAGGGGCTGGGGATGCGCGTGTTTGCTTCGGATCCCTATGTCACCGCCGAATATGCCGCCCACCGCGGCGTCACCCTCACCGATTTTGAGAGCCTGCTGGCACAATCAGATTTCATCACTTTCCATGTGCCGCTGAATGAAGCTACCCGCCACATGATCGGCGCCGAGCAGTTCCGTAAGATGAAGCAGGGCGTGCGCATTTTGAATGTGGCCCGCGGCGGCGTCATCGACGAAGACGCGCTGGTAGAAGCTATCGAAAATGGACATGTGGCCGGCGCTGCCCTTGACGTTTTTGAAGAGGAACCGCTGGGCCGTGAAAGCCCGCTGCGCAAACTCTCTCAGGTGGTGCTGACCCCTCACCTTGGCGGCAGCACGGTGGAAGCGCAAGAGAAAGTGGCCGTGGATGTAGCCGTGCAGGTCCTCGATATTTTGGAAGGTCGCCCGGCCCGTTATGCCGTCAACGCGCCGATCCTGCCGCCGCGGGCGCTTGACTTTCTGATCCCCTACATCGCGATGGCGGAACAGATGGGACGCTTCCTTCGTCAGATGGACGGGCAAGGTATCGACCGCCTGGAGGTGACAGCCCACGGTTCGCTGGCCGAGTACAATCTGGATTATATTGTGGCGGCGGGCGTCAAAGGCATCCTTTCCAACGTGGTTGAGGATCGGGTGAACATGGTCAACGCCCGTCTGCTGGCGGAACGCCGCGGTATGGAGATTATGGAACGTAAGATCCACCACGATCAATATGAACGCTACGAGGATATGCTAACCCTGCGCATTACCAGCAAGGGGCAACAGCGCACTGTGCGCGGGGCCATGCTCTACGGCGCGCCCACGCTGGTCGCTATCGACGATCTCTGGGTGGAATTCCCGGCGGAAGGCCATCTTTTGTTGACCTCTCATCGGGATCGGCCTGGCATCATCGGGCGCGTGGGGACGCTGTTGGGGCAGGCCGATGTCAACATCAGCTTTATGCATGTCGGGCGGCGAACACCCCGCGGCGAAGCCATTATGGTTCTCGGCACCGATGAAGCGATCCCTGCGGCGATAGAACACGAACTGGCAACGATGGACGATGTGCGCTGGATCAAGGCTGTCCATTTGTAATGAGTAAAGAGTAGTGAGTAAGTAGAGGCACTATCCCTACTCATTATTCTTTACTCATTACTGTAAAACTATCCATAGGAGTCCCTGTTAAGTAGACCCCATGCAAAAACGAATTTCTATGCAGGAGCGTGGAGATCGCACACTCCCTGGCCCCAAATCGAGCCGTCCTTTACCGAACCGGCAGCAGAAAGTCGCTGCGCTGCTGGTGCTTTCCCTGCTTTGGATCGCGCCGATCCTGGCCTGTGGAAGCTTTCAACCGCGGCCCACGCCATCGCCGACGCCAAACCTTACCCAAACGGCAGTATCTGGGGGCGCAGCCGTTTTTGTCCCGACCAATACGCCCGGCATCCTTGAAGCAGCGCCGGTGATCGATCCAACGGCCACCTTTACACCTGAGCCAACGCCGACGATTACACCGACGCCCATCCCCGGCACTGTATTGGAAGTAGGGCAGCCGGCGCGGGTGGCAGCCGCTGGTGGTCTGAATCTGCGCGATACGGCGGGTTCCGCTGGGAATTTGCTCACCCGTTTGAGCGTCGGGCAGCGGCTCACCGTCCTCGAAGGTCCTATTTCGGCGGATGGGTATACCTGGTGGCGTGTGGACGATGGACAGGGCAATGTGGGTTGGGCGGCGCAAGGGGATGGCACCGATGACTGGCTGACGCCGGAACTGGGGACAACCGTGCAGCCTGTCAACCGATCCCCGCGCGTCGGGGATCGGGTGCGCGTGACCATGGACGCCGGACAGCAGTTGTCCATCCGCACCGCACCGGGGACCAACGCCGGCATCGTCACCCGCGTCAACAGCGGCGTGGAATTCACCATCATGGCCGGTCCGCAATCGGCCAATGGCTTCATCTGGTATCAGATCCGCTCGGACAATGGGCAGACGCAAGGCTGGGCCGCGGATGGAAACAACACCGTGCGTTGGTTGAGTCCGTTGGAGTGAGATGGGGAATGAATAAGGAATGATGATTGGGGATGGGGTACTGTCCTAAAAAGGCAGCCGGGAGCGGATTCCTGGCTGCCTTTTTTGCAGATAGAGTTATCGTCCATTATAGACAAAGCGGTAAAGAAATCTGCTACGCATGACGCCGCGGCTGCTTTTCCCTCGATCTCCGCTGGCTTGACTGCCCCTTTACAGAAGTGGTACGCGCTTATGCCACACCGTCGACCGCTCAAACGCGTGGCCGACGCGTAGCAGGGTCGCTTCCGAGAAGTGGGGGCCGACAAGTTGTAACGCTATGGGCAGGTCGTCGGATGTAAAGCCGCACGGTAATGTCAGCGTGGGGCTGTTGCTGAAGTTGAAGGGATAGGTGAAGCGAGGGCGCACGACATTGGCATCTGGGAGAGGCAGCGCGTCGTCGCCGATGGGGGGCGCGGCGTAAGGCATGGCCGGGCATGCCAGCAGATCTACCTCCTCAAAGACGCCGGCAATCTTGCCCGCATATTCCAGGCGCGTGGTGTGGGCGGCGGCGTAGTCGGCCGCGCTTTTTGTATCCGCAAACTCGAGCCACTGGCGGAAGGGTCCGTACTCGTCCGCTCTTGCCGGCCAGCTTTCACGGTGGGCGTCCGCTGCATCGGCTGCGCAGAGCGTTGACCACGTATCCATCATGAGGTTTGCATCAATGGCAGGGACCACAACCTCGACTGGTTGCAGGCCCAATTCGATCAGGCGCGTGACAGCTTGCAACACCGCCTCGCTTACCTCTGGATGCACGCCATCGCGGATGAAGCGTTCGTCAACGCCGAGGCGCAGACCGCTTACGTCCTGGTCGAGGAGGGAGATGTAGTCAGGTACGGCCCCATGGCTGGAGGTCGGATCGTTGGGGTCGTGGCCGGCGATAACACCCAGCATGGCGGCTGCGTCGGCCACGCTACGAGTCATGGGTCCGACGTTGTCCAGCGATTTTGCCAGGGGAAAGACGCCGTAGCGGCTGACGCGGCCGTAGGTCGGTTTGAGGCCGACCACGCCGTTGCACGCGGCTGGGAAGCGGATGGAGCCACCTGTGTCCGTGCCCAGCGAAGCATAACAGAGACCTGCCGCCGTGGCGACACCCGAACCACTGGAGGAAACCCCCGACCAACGGTCACCACCCCAGGGATTGGCGGGCACAGGCCAGGCAGGATGGTGCCAGCGCAGCGCGAACTCCGTCATATGCAGCTTGCCCAATAGGACAGCACCCGCCGTCTCCAATCTGCGTAGAACGGTGGCGTCATCGTCGGGCAGCCAGCCCGCCATCAGCGTGGAGCCACAATAAGTGGGGATTCCCTCAGTGCAGACAAGGTCTTTGACGGCAATGGGAACGCCATGCAGGATGCCCCGGTACGCACCGCTGGCGATCTCCTTTTCAGCACGGCGCGCCTGTTGGAGCGCCCTTTCGGCAAGAACGGTGCGGTAGCTGTGCAGACGCCTGTCGACGCTGTCGATGCGGTCGAGCAGGTGACGTGTCAGCTCCACCGGGGAGATCTCACGTTTTTCCAGCAGGTTGGCAACTTCGACAATGGGCATGTAGGCAAATTCGGTCATGATTTGGCTCCGTAGTAAGGGAGACGCTGATATCGAAGTTCAAAAAAAGAGAGCCGGTGAGACTCCAAAGCGTTCGGACAGCACGCGGATCTGTCGCACATTCAACTCGCGCTTGCCGTGTAGAATCTCCGAAACCACTCCTTGTGAACCAACTTCGGGCAGTGCAGACTGAGATAGTCCATGCTCCTCCATCAGATACTGGAGTACCTCTGCACCGCTCGCTGGTGGCATGGGATAGCGATGATCCTCGTAGACGTGAATCATCGTAGCCAGCGTATCCAATAATTCATAGAGCGGATGCTCTTCATCTGTTCCAACTTCGTCAAGCAGCAGGTTCAAGCGCTCGATGGCGCGATCATACTCATCTTCGTTGCGGATCGTGAGCAGTGGGCTGATCGCTGCCCAGTGTTGTTGTAGATCTTCTGTGAGGACGATCATGTCTTCCAGTTTCCTTGATTGTACTCATCGTGTGTCAACAACTTGGCGCACTGTCAAACCTGACGCAAATAGAAGACTATCATGTCTCACTGTATGAGGGGATAAGGAGTGATGTTAGAGCAAGCCATATCGCTTGTACAGTCGCCGGAAAAATTGCTCAACAACTGTTTTGCCATTCCTCTCATCAAGCTCATATCCACCGAAGCGATATACTTCATATCCACGAAGTCGCAGATTGCGATCCTCTGCAACCATCTCTGCATATCTTTTGGGGCTGGCTGTGTCATCCTCAGCATAATGGTGTTTCCCATCAACCTCTATGACAATTCTATCACTGTTAGAGAGCAGAACTAAGAAATCCATACGCTGCCTGGGTATTCGCTGCCCGCCCTTTAGTTCTTGCAATGTTTTCGGATCGTAGTGCAAGTATACCTGTGGACAGAGCGCTGGGAAGCGATCCTGCATCTCCCGGCGAAGTGTTCTGAAGTAAGTTGCAAACAGGAGTCGTTCAGGAGGAGATGCCAAAGCAGTTTCAAGCCGCCTGTAAAGATGGTACTCTGTGTCCATGTCGATGGATGGAAGCACACTCTGTCTAGCCCACCAATGGGTTAATTCATTCCATAGTAAACCGTTATCGGAAATTGGCTGATCATAGACAAGACAGTGCTCTGCATGCTTAACGATACAGATGGAATTACTCATCGCATCTGCCAAGATAATATCAGGCTTTGGACCATTGGCTGCAAAAATGAGATTTTTGATCTCACCCGGCACACCGCGTCGTAGCGTGTTTTGTGGGTCCAGTCGCTCAATAGTCTGCATAAACTCATCGTAAAGTATCTGTTTCTGCGGTTGTAGCTCCGCGGGGAAGTGCGATACAGGATATTTTGTTAGGATACCCTTGACTATTTTCGCCTGTTCTATCGAGTTGGCTTTCTGCAAGATTTGTAGAAAGCGTTCGCGAGTTGTGCCCTCGTACTGGTTTGGGTCAATATCAAGGTCACAATAATATGGGTAGAATTCTGTGTGGGTGCGATAGGAGAAGTCGCCAAGATAGCCGTCAGTGACACCGATGTACTCATGAACAAGCTTGTAGATTTCTGGTCTCGTAAGCATCTATCACCTATCAGCCATTAATATTTACTTTTGAAGTCTCTTTTGGCATCTAGCGATTCTTTTATCCCAATCACCCGCCCAGCCTTCTTTCTTTGCTTTATGAGCTAGTTGAATAACTTCAGAGTATCGCTTTTCCTTTTCGTAAATGATACATAGTTGGGTGTAGCCAACATGAGCAGGTAACTGTGCCCCGAACGTTCGTTGCCTTTCTGCTTCTGATATCTCATTCTTAAACATTTTTGCACTTTGTGCTGCTATTGCGATCTGTTTCTGGCAGGCCTCTATCGCCAAATCTAAAGCCTCTGGGTGTTCATTTCTTTGCGCATAAGCTACTTCTATCGTTGTTTGGTAAAGGTAATGTAAATCCAGAGCAGTTCCATCTTTGCGAATTTCAGCTTCTTGTAGAATCAACCACGCCAAATGCAAGTATCTTGGCTGTTTCCTCAATGCTCCTATCATTCCGGTGAGCGTATAAACCGAGGAATGGGACAGTGAAGATATTTCACCTCCTGTAAGTGGGGAATCATGACTATCTATTCCAATACCAAAGTATGTGTATGCATGCTTAAAAAAAGTACGCTGCTCTTCGTCGAATGTGGATAGCCACCATTCGCCCAAACCAAAGTACCCGATTTCTCCCCTGACTGCTTGTCTATTGAAAATTTTCTTGAAGATAGACATATCGGATCTCCATTAAAGGTATGGCAACAGTCCCAGTACCAGACCGCTGGACAATCATGATTTCTTATACCATGTATCCACACAGGACGCCTGAGGAATCTCCCCAGGCGTCCTGTGTTTTCACTCAACTCCCAACACCCCAACCCCTACTGCCCAGGAATCACCAACACCTGCCCCACATAGATGTGGTTGATGTTGACGATGCCGTTGACCCGCGCCAGGTAGTGGAGATCGATGTAATAGCGGGCGGCGATGAGGCTGAGGGTGTCGCCCGGTTTGACAGTATAGTAGGTGACGCCTGCCGGTCGCGTGGGCGTAGGCGTAGGCGCAGGCGGATGCACCACGGTGGGGACCGCTGTGGGAGGCGGCGCAACCACGGCGCAGCCGGGGATGGTGAGTACCTGCCCCACGAAGATATAGTTCGGGTTGAGGATCTGGTTGGCCGCGGCCAGGGCGTGGACCGTCACATGGTATTTGGCGGCGATGGCGGCCAGCGTGTCGCCGCGCTTCACCGTGTAGACGCAGACGCCCGTGGGCGGCGGAGGCGGCGCGACGACAGTCGTGCAGCTACGCAAGGAGATGTTATCCAGGTTGAGATCCATTTCGGTCTCGCCGGTGCCCCACTTCTTCACGCCGCGCAGGAAGAGCGTGATCTCCGGCGCAGGGGCGACGAAGCGGACGGTGAAGGTTTTCATCGAACCCGGATCGGTGCGTGGGTAGATGCGTCCCAGATCTACAAATTGCCAGTTGGTCACCCCTTCCCAGGTGGGAATGCGGCCCACGTTGTAGCCCCACTGCGCCTCGAAGCGGTTGGGATCGTCCCCGCCGCCGACGCCGCGCAGTTGACCGGCCAGCGACAACTCATAGGTCTTGCCTGCTTCCAATCCACTGATAATCTGATAGAGACCCGCCACCCGGTTGGGTTCGCCGCTGTTCATGCCTTTGGTGTTGATCTCGATCAACTGGCTGTGGGATCCCCCGGCGACCACCGGCGGCCATTGATCGTCGTAGAAGCCGAAGTTGGCAGCGCCGCCGTTGACAAAAGGCGCCCAATGCGCACCGGTCATGCCCAGATAGGTTTGAGAGAAGCCCAGCTCAAAGCCGCCGTTGGCGATCCGCTCAGGACCGGTGCAACTTGTCACCGCAGGGGGAGGCGCCACAGGTGGCGTCGTAGCTGTGGCCGTGGCAACGGGCGGATGGACGACAACTTTGGTGGGCGTCGCTGTCGCCGGTGGATGGTGAGGATGGGTCGCAGGGCCGGTGAGGGCGATGGAATCCAGGTTCACGTCCAATTCCATCTCCGGCACGCCCCACTTCTTGAGGACGCGGATAAAAACCGTGAGCTGTCTGTCGGTCGTCGCAATCGCCGTCGTGTATTGGCTGAACGCGCCCGGCTCGGTGCGTGGATAATAGGTATCCCAGCCCACATCGGTCCAATTCAGCACCTGATGCCAATCCTTCGAGACGCCCTGCACCCAGCCGACCTGCACTCGATACCGCCAGGGATCGCCGCCCATCTCGGTGGTGCGGATCATCCCGCGGAAGCTGAAGGTGTAGTTGGCGTGGGGAACCACCGAGACGGTCTGGTAGATCCCCGCCACACGGTCGGCGTTGGCGTCCGAGCGGCCCCAGGTGTTGATCTCGATCAACTGGCTGTGGCTGCCGCTGGCGACCACTGGTCCCCATTGATCGTCGTAGAAGCCATAGTTGGCCCCACCCGCATTGTGGAAACAACTCCATCCACTGCCCACATGACCGCAGCCGGGGACGGCGACAAATCCACCTTCAAAATTGCCGTTAACAAGCACGTTGACGTCGCTGGCGGTGAGCCGCGATGTTGTGTTGATGCCGATCAAGATCGCAACGATCACAAGCACACCCGCCGCCATGAGGATGGCTCTGCGCCAGCGCACGGGGGCGGTCTGCCACAACGTTGTGAGATTCATACGAGCAAGCTCCTTTGTATGTTCCCTCGGCGAGGACCGAAGAGGAGGGTTGAGGTTCAAACGATGAAGAAAACTATCTGCAATTCTATCACGCCGAACATAGCGGAGCAAGCATTTTTTATCGGCAAAATTTGGGGGAAGTGAAAAAGGATGAAGGGTGAAGAGTGAAGGGTGAAGAGGTTCTACGCACTACGCACTACGCACTACGCACTACGGCAGACTTTCCATCACCACCTGCGCCTCAACCAACGGATCGCTAACGCCAAGCACGCTGACGGCGATCAGGCCGAGGATACCCGCAAGCACTACATAATAAACCGTGGGGATGATGGTTTTGCGCAGCAGCGCGCCTTCCTGGCCGAGCAGTCCTACGGTGGCGGACGCAGCGACAACGTTGTGGATGGCGATCATGTTGCCCGCCGCCGCGCCCACGGCTTGCAGCGCCACGATCACCGTGCCGGGCATGTTCAGCCGTTCGGCCACCCCGTGCTGAAAGAGGCTGAACATGAGGTTGCTGATGGTGTTGCTGCCAGCGATAAAGGCCCCCATCGCCCCAATCGTCGGCGCGAAGAGCGGCCACACGCCTCCCACATTGGCGGCGACCCACTCCGCCATCGTCAGTGGCATACTGGGGATGGCGAGCGGGTTGAAGCCCGAATTAATGTAGACCCGCACCATGGGGATGGTGAAGATCAGCACAAAGCCCGCGCCCACCAGAATTTTGCCCGAATCGGAGATCGCCGACTTCAACTGCGCCGGGCGCATCCGGTGCAGAAAATAAGTGATGAGTACAGTCATGATCAACATCGTCCCTGGCAGGTAGAGCGGCGTGGTGGATGCCTGAATCTCGGTGCCGAGGACATTGGCCCAGGTGAGCGTCGCTCCCTCGCGCAGCCACTGGCCCACGGGGATCTGCGGCAGCCGCGTGAGGACAAGCAATAGCGCGAGGATGACATAGGGCAGCGCTGCCAGCCAGATCGCCATCGGTTTGGCGACCGTCAATGGCTCCGGCGAGGATCGCACACGGCTGCTCCAATCCGCCGGCCAGATCTCAGCGGGCGGAAAGTCCCAGCTATCCTTGGGCACAAGAATGCCACGCCGCGCCGCCGCGGTGACGATCACCAGCCCGACGCCCGCGCCCAGCAGCGACGGAAATTCCGGTCCCAAAAATAGGCCGGTGAGCGCATAGGGGATGGTGAAGGCCAGCCCGCCCAATATGGCAAAGGGGAAGATCGACAGCCCCTCCGTCCACGAGCGGTTGGCCCCAAAGAAGCGAGTCATCATCATCACCATCAGCAGTGGGATCAGCGCGCCGACGATGCCGTGGATCACCGCGGCGTTGCCCACGATCATCTGCTGATATTCGGGATAGCTCGACCCCGCCGCCGCTAACCGTTCGTTGAGGAAGACGTTGCGCAGTCCGCCGCCGATGCCGATGATCACCGGCGTGCCCACGGCGCCGAAGGTGACCGGCGTACTCTGGATCATCATGCCGATCATCACCGCGGCCATGGCGGGGAAGCCGATGGCGACCAGCAGCGGCGCCACAATCGCCGCCGGTGTGCCAAAGCCCGACGCCCCTTCAATGAACGAGCCAAAGAGCCAGGCCATGATCACCACCTGTACCCGCCGATCCGCGCTGATGCCGGTGAAGGTCGAGCGGATCACCTCCACTGCGCCCGAGTATTTGAGTACGTTGAGCAGCAAAATCGCCCCAAAGATGATGTAAAGGATGTCGAAGGTGATGACCAACCCCTGGATCGTAGACGCAGCAATGTAGACGAAGGGCATCTGCCATACGATCAAGGCGATCCCAGCGGCGGCGAAATAGACGACGGGCATGGCCCAGCGCGCCGGCAGGCGCAATCCCACCAATAGGATGGCCGCTACCAAGATCGGCGTCACTGCCAGCAAAGCCTGTAAACCCAGCGTCATGGCTGCTTCCTTATGCTTTAATGCGCTCTGCTGTGACCCTGTTTTCCAGTGGATGGCCCTGCTCAAACGCGGTGATGTTTTCGATGGTGGTGGCGGCGATACGCTGCAAGGCGTTGCGCGTGAAAAAGGCTTGATGGCCGGTGATGAGGACGTTGGGCAATGTGAGCAACCGCGCAAAGAGATCGTCCTGAATCACTGTGCCGGAGAGATCCTCAAAGAAGAGATCTTCCTCTTCTTCGTAGACGTCCAGCCCCAGGTAGCGCACCTGGCCGGTCTTCATGGCTTCGATCACGGCGGCCGTGTCGACCAGCGCGCCGCGGCTGGTGTTGATCAACATGACGCCAGGCTTGACCTGCGCCAGCGCTCTTTCGTCGATAATGTGATAGGTATCCGGCGTCAGCGGGCAGTGGAGCGAGATAATGTCGGATTGGGCGTAGAGGCTGGGGAGATCGACATATTCCACGCCCAGGTCTCGACATTCCTGGTTGGGGTAGGGATCGAAGGCCAGCAAGCGGCAACCGAAGCCCTTCATAATCTGCGCGAAGACAATGCCGATCCGCCCGGTGCCGATGATGCCGATGGTCGTGCCGTAGAGATCGAAGCCGAGCAGCCCATCCAGCGCAAAGTTGCCCTCGCGCACCCGGTTGTAGGATCGGTGGATCTTGCGATTCAAACTCAGGATCAACCCCACGGCGTGTTCCGCCACCGCGTAGGGCGAATACGCAGGGACGCGCAACACGGTCATCCCCAATTCCTCGGCAGCGACCAGATCCACATGGTTGAAGCCTGCGGAACGCAGGGCGATCAACCGCGTCCCCTCGCGCGCCAGATCCGAGAGGACAGCCGCATCCAGTCGATCATTCACAAAAACGCAGATCGCGGGGAAGCTAAAGGCCAGCGGCGTCGTCTCCGGCGTCAGGCGTGGCTCCAAAAAGACCAATTCGTGGTCGTGTCCCTGATTGGCGGCTTCGAGAAAGATCTTGTCGTACGGTTTGGTGCTAAAGACGGCTGTGCGCATGGTTCTCTCCTGGCTAAAGGCTGGATCGCGGACGGCGGATCACAAACGGGCCGCCATATTGGTTCCCAATCATAACTTACCTGCCGCGCGTCCAGATGCCAGTAATTGCTCTTCCGAAGAGTGAAGAGTGAAGTGTGAAGGGGAGAAGGGACTTGTCGATCCCCAGTCGCCAATCCCCAATCACTAGTCCCTCAAGCTGCTGCCCAGATGACGGAGCGTCTGCTCCAAAACGAGGACGGCCTGCCAGTAATCGTCGAGGGGGATGTGTTCGTCGGGGGTGTGGTCGAGGGCGCTGTCGCCGGGACCGTAGGCGACGATGGGGCAGCCCCAGGCCGGGCCGACGACGTTCATATCGCTGGTGCCGGTTTTGACGACGAAGCCGGGGCGCTCTTCGCTCTGGCTGCGGATGCCGGCAAGGAAGGCGCGCACGAGCGCGTTGTTGCGGTCACTGCGCCAGGCCGGTTCGTAGCCGAGAAAGTGGAGATCCATCGAGATCTGCGCGCCGCGGACGGGGAGGGTGTAGCGCTCGCCCGGCTCAATCGAAGATGGGATCGCTGGGGCAGTGTCCGCGTTGGCACAGCCTTTGGCCCAGTCGATCAACGCAGCCACAAAGGGAGCAACCGCAAAGTCAAGGGGCAGGCGAATTCCCGCCCTGGCCCAGATCCGATCTTGCATAGCGTCGTCGGTCCACGTGCGCAGCCCGCGCAGGCTGGGTTGCAGTTGATCGAAGGTCTTGTCGCGATCTCGATTGAAATCGGCGGCGTAAGCGGCGAGCCAGTTCCAAAAGTCGACGGCAACGATGGCGACGCCGTGCTCTGGCCCGGCGGTATGGGCCATGGGCTGGGCAGCCTCGATGTCCACCAGCAGCCGCCCTTTGTAGCCCAACGTCATCCGCTGCCAACTGCTCGGTTCGCCGATGATACAGGCCGCGGGGATCGGCTCATTCACGCCGTCGAAACGGGCGGCGATGAAGCGAGCGCCCTTGCTGGTGGCGGCTTCCTCTTCCACAGCGCCGACGACGACAACGCGCAGATCATGCGCATAAGCCCAGGCCGATCCCAGACGAGCCACTGCCGCCACAAAGGTTGCCAGCGGACCCTTTGCGTCCACACTGCCGCGGCCATAGAGACGCATCCCTTCTTCCACGCGCACGGCGATCTGTCCGGCGACTGTGTCGATGTGGCCCAACAGCACCACCGTGCAGCGCGCCCCCGATGATCCCATTTCGCCCACGGCGTTGCCCGCTCCGTCCACAAAGGCGCGGTCGAAGCCCAGCCGCCTCATTTGGGAAACGAGCCAATGGGCAGCCTCCGCTTCCTCTCCGCTGAGCGAGGGGATGGCGACCAATCCATGCAGCAGATCCACGGCAGCGGCGCGGTCGGGGATGATCTGGTTTTCAATGGTCATGGCGGCATCCTGGCTGGGGAGATTGGGGAATAAAACGCGTAGGGGCATGGGTAGGGGCGGAAGCAACTATCCATTCATTGGCGAGCTTTCTTCCCGCCCCTACCCATGCCCCTACAATGTTCATTCCTCCGGATCGTCGAAGAGGTTTCCCAATTCGCGCTCCCAGATATCGTCGAGCGGCATGAAGGTGCGCTCGGTGAATTCCTCGTTGAGTGCGCGCAGGTAGTCTCGGATCTTCAACTGGGGTAGCTCCCGCGCCAACTCCTCCAGATCCGATTCGATGGTGGCGATCAACTCGTCGCTCTGGCGGCTCAGATCCGAAAGGCTCATGCCCAGATCGAACATGTGGTTGATCCGCCGCATGATGTCGTACCACGCTTTGTAATCGTTCTCAATGCGGATGCCCTGCGCCGGCACGCCCATCTGTCCAAACTCATACGCAGGGACAAAGCCATGCAGGGTCAGACATTCGATGCCGCGCTGTTTGGCTTTGTCCACCATGAAGGTGCCGATGGTGGTGCCACCCTGATAGTTGGAGAAGCGCACAGCGTATTCATCCAACTCGGTGCGCATCCTTTCCAAACTGAAGCTGCACGAGACCTCGCGGTCGCGGTCGTAAGGCATGGCGCCGTAGACGCCGCCGAAGATGGCAATCCGCGATACGTTCAACGCTTCCACCACATCGAAAAATGCCTGGGCGTAGTTTTCTTCGTCGATGTGAGGTTCTTCGCCCAAAAAGATGAGCAGCCCCTTCTCGTCGTCCCCGCTGTAGAAGAACTCGTTGGTGTGTTCGCTCATTGACTGCACAAACCCTTCTTTGAGCGTGACCTCACGGCGCAACAGATGATGGGTCCCCGGCAGTTGGAAGAGGTAGAAGCCCGACGGCTCGATTTCACCGATCTTTTGTGCGCCGCTCTGTTCGATGAGATAGGGCGGCAACCCGGAGGAGATTGAACCAGCGTCCGCCCATTGATGCCACCCCGCAATCATTTGGACCTTGCGGGCGCTGGGCTTCTGCCAAAGCTTGACCGAAGTATGCATGAAATTCACCCTTGGCTAGATTCAAAAAAGAGAAAAGTTCTGCCCTCGATTATACCGGACAGTGCTATCCTGGACAACCGACGGCCAAGAGGGGTATTGGGTATTAGGTATTGGGTATTGCGTGTTCTGCTCGACGCACCCCTACCAATACCCAATATCCAATATCCAATCATATCTGCCCACGCAGGCGCGCGACCCAAATGCCCATGTACTCGCGGATCACATTGGAGATCAGTTCCAAATCTTGGGCGCTGGGGAGGAGGTTGAAGATCTGCACTTCGAGCGAGGGTTGGGTATAGAATTCCCAATCCGCCTCGGTGAGGAAGAAGTCCGTGGGCGCGGGGATCACGTCGAAGCCCTGGCGCGCGAAAAGGGCGCTTGCCCGCGGCATGTGCATAGCCGAGGTAACGAGGATAATACGGTCGATGCCCCGTTCCGCCAGAATGGCGCGGCTTTCCACGGCGTTTTCGTAGGTGTTGAGCGAGCGGGGCTCGTGCCAGAGCGCGTCAGGCGGTACGCCCATCAGTTCCAATGTCTCCGCCATCACCTGCGAACCGGCCATGACGCCAGGACCCATCAGCACGGGCACGCCGCCGCTGAGGAGAATGTGGGGCGCTTTCCCCGCTTTGTAGAGATAGGCCGCATAGAGCAGCCGATCCCCGGCCTCGTTGATCTCGTGGATTGGGCGCGGCGGCGTGCGCGATCGTTCCCCGCCGCCCAACACCACGATCACCTCCGCCGCGGGGATCTCCGCTTGGGGCAGATAACGCCATTCCAACGAGCGCACCGCCGCCATCGTCGCCAGGCGGTTGCCGCTCAGCCAGAGTACTGCCAGGCTGAGCGCAATCAGCGTCCACTGTACGCGGCGATAGCGCCCTAAGATCAGCGCCGCCGCCAGCAGCACACACGCCAATCCCAGCGGATAGACGAAAAGCGGCAGGAGTTTGGAGAGGAAGAAGGCGATCATGGGGGGAATAGGGTATTCGATATTGGATATTGGTGAAGGATGCGGCGATGCATGAAACGTGAACGATTGTCACCTGCCACCTGCAAACCTGCAAACTTGCACACCTGCCACTTGCCTCCAGTCGTCTGCGATCTGCGATCTACGGTCGTCCGTCAATCCCCCAAAAAGGTATTGACGATCTGCGCCAGCCGCGCCGGCGCCGAGAAGTTGACGGCGTGCCCCTCCCCGTTGAGGACAACCAGTTGGCCGCGGGGTAGGGATCGGGCAGCGTCCTCGGCCCAGGATTGGGGCACGATCAGATCCTGGCTGCCGCGCACCACCAGCGCGGGGATCTTCACCTGCGGCAGTTTGCGCTCAATGGGATCGTTGATCAGATGGTCCAGCGTTTGGAGTGTGCGCCAGGGGCCGGCAATAGAATAGTCGAGCAAGGCGACGGCGTAGAGCGGCAGCGGCTCGAAGAGGAGCGCATCGAAGAAGAGGCGCAGGATCTGCCGGAACGCGGAGCGAGCTGCCGGATCCACCGATGGCCCGGTGAGGATGGCATGGCTGATCCGCTCAGGATAGCGCAGGGCAAACTCGACGATCACCTGGCAGCCAAAGGAATTCCCTAAAAAGGCCGCTCGATTCAGCTTTTGCGTCGCTATCCACGCCGCCAGCACATCCGCCAGTTGGGGAATGGTGAGGACATGGTCGGGTTTGGCGCTCTTTCCAAAGCCGGGCAAATCGGGAACGTAGACAGGCCGGGCGGAGGAGAGCGCTTTCGCTGTGGGGAGCAGATAGCGCCCCGACATAGACAGCCCGTGGACCAATACAATCGGCTGCGAGGAGGAATTCCCCTCGCTTGAGATGCGGGCGAAGATGGACAATCCGCAGGCGCTGGATCGCCTCTCGATCCAATGACGGTTGCGCCGCCAGGGGAAGACAATCATCGGCGCGTCGCCTGCCCTGATCCCGCGCCCACTGAAACGGGTCGATCATGTAGAAAATCGTCGAGTACGGCGTTGAAGGCGTCGGGGCGATCCCACATGGGGTTGTGGCCGGCGCGGGGCAGCACGACAAATCTAGCGTCGTCCAGTCGATCATAGATGCGCACGCCGATCTGCAGGGGAACCAGCCAATCGTTCTGGCCCCAGACCACGAGTGTGGGCGATTGGATGCGATTCAAACGGGCGCTGATGTCGCTAGTAAGCAGTTCATGCGCAGCCCGCCAGATGGTGCGCGGCCCAGCCTGCATGGCGTCCCCAAAAAGGATCGGCAGGAAGTTGAACGGCATCTCAAAGATGGCGCGGACGAGGGCAACCGCGGTTTGGGCGCGGGTGCGCCCCATGGGCAGGGCGGCGGCATCCACAAGGACAAGTCGATCCACAAGTTCGGGGTGGTTGCTGGCCAGATCGGCGGAGATAAAGCCACCCATCGAATGGCCGATCAGAATGGCGCGCTCGATCTCCAGCGCTTCCATCCAACGGGTGATGATCTGCGCCATCCGCGCCAAGACAAAGCGCTGCCGGCGTCCATGTCCGAAGCCGATTAGATCGATCACATAGACGTGATATTCTTGGGCGAGAAAATTGACGTTCTGCCGCCACCACCGCCCGGACCCTGAAAGCCCGTGAATGAGGACCAACGGCGGACCCTCGCCCGCCTCTTGATAGTAGAGGGTCGATCCATCGATCTCGACGCTTCGATATTCGATGGGCGTGCGCTTGCCCCGTAGCCCGCGCGCCGCCAACATCCTTACAAGATCGCGCTTCCGACGTCTCTGCTCTTCTTCTTTTGGGGCTTGAACTGCGTTTTGATCTTGAGTCATGATTGTGTGAAACGTGAAATGTAATCCGTGATTTGTAATGCGCGAAGAATTGTCACCTGCAACCACTGCGGTCCGCGGTCCGCCGTCTGCGCTCGTTCGTCCGTCACTTCACCAACAGCACCGGGCATTGCGCCAGGATGCCGATCCGCTGGCTGATGGTCCCTAATCCCCCCATTGGGTTGACGCGATCGACCTTGCGCGAAGCCATCACGATCAGATCCACCTCGTGTTGATCGGCGTAGTCGAGAATCTCGTGTACCCGTTCACCAAAGATGATCTCCGTCGTGACGGAAAGGTTCTCCAGGCATCCTTCGGCCAGCAGCGATTCAAACTTTGTTTTTGCTTGCTCCTCTAACTTCGTATAGAAGCCGCCGAGTTCGCCATCGCGGCGTGTATCTGCGATCATCTCGATCACATGCAGCAAGGTAACGCGTCCTTTGCCTATGTCTACAATGGGTTTGGCGATGATCAAGCTATCTCTGGTCTGGGCAGAAAAATCAACCGGAATCAAGATATGTTTGAACATGGCAAAGTCCTCTGTAAATGGATGGGTAAATCAGAAGGGTGTGTTCAAAATGAGTTGGCGGTCTGGGTAGGGGTTTGGGTGGACGGCCCACAAAAATCGTCTGCGTAAGCCATTGCGCGTCTGCCGTCCACCCAAACCCCTACGAATCATCAACCCATTCTGAATGCACCCAAATCAGAAAGGTGATCAGATCATCACTCGTCTCCTCTAGTCTACCATAGGTCAAGACAGGGTTTAGGATGGATTCATCCGCGCGTTGAGCCAGAAGACGAGATCACCCAACGGCTTTTCTTTGTCCAGATCGTTGTGGAGTTCGTGATAGTAATCAGGATAGGTGTAGAGGGTCTTGTCGGACGATGAGATATGCTCGAAGAAGTCCACCGTGGCTTGAGGAACGACGACTGTATCGGCCATGCCCTGAAGCATGAGAATGGGCATATGGATCGCAGCGGCGCGGCGGGTGACCTCCGCCTGAGCGGTGAGGATCTCCACAGCCCAGCGCGCGCTGCTGACGGGAACATGCAGCGGGTCCTCGCTGAAGCGGCGCACCACTTCGGGATCGCGTGAGATCCCCTCGGCGCCGCCCGGACGCTGGATCGAGAATCTAGGATTGATCCGGTTCATCGTCCGCATGAGGAGGACAAGCGATTTCTTTGGATTGGCGAGGAGGGCCGGCGCCGAGATCGCCAGATAGTCTACACTCGTCGGGAGCGTCAGTGCGTAGACCAGCGAGATCAGCCCGCCCATAGAGTGCCCAAATATGGCCACCGGACGCCCGCGCTGTTCCGTTCGCGCCATTTGGACTAGGCGATGAATATCGGGCAGATAGTCGGTGAAGCGGTTGATATGACCACGCTGACCGCCAGAGCGCCCGAACCCTTGATGGTCGAGACAATAGACGGCGTATCCTTCGGGCAGCAGACAGTTGACGAGGTTGGGGTAACGTCCCCCATGTTCACCCAGCCCGTGGACAACGACAACGCTGCCGCGGCTGACGCCAGCATTGGGTAGCCAGCGCTGGTAAAAGATGGGGATGCCGAACGCGCCGTCAAAGGTACCTGTCTGATGTTGGAATGCTTCCATCGCAGCCACCTTTCTGTGATTGGATCAGACCTGCCAGGGTTTCTGAAAACCTGGCAGGTCTCGACTCTCCTCTTACAAACTCACCATCCACCGCTGCCAGGGTGCAATTTCCCATTTGAAACCCAACGACGACCACTGCTGACGGCTGGCGTCAGTATGGTGTTGGCTAAAGGTGCGCAGGCGGATGCGTCCTGAGCCGCGGCCCAACTGGCCGGGCAACGCCGCCACCAGTTGGCGTTCCAAGTCGCTGCCCCACAGGTGTGGTTTAAGCGAAAGGGTCAGGCGCAATTCATCCTTCCACTGGTGGTGTTGGATGAAACCTACATCTTCGTCTTCCTGTTGTACGCGCAGTAGTTTAGCGCTGCGCAGGGTGGCGGTGTGCAGCGCAGCCACGGCGTCAAGATCCTCCTCAAAATCCGCTTCATCTGCGTCCTCTGGGCAGACGTAATCGTAGCGCATCAATTCCAGCGCCCGCGCCTGAAATTGGGTGGGCAATTGAAGCGTCACTTTGAGTTCTTCGGGCATAGATGGATTCTCTTGCAGCGGAAAGGGCGCCACCATCTGCACGAGCTGATAATCGGGCAGCCACAAGCCTTCTTCCTCTAGAATGCCCTTGATGGAGAGCGATGAGTCGGACATGAGGCCAAAATAGAAGTAAGGATAGTTCTTGTGTTCTTCGAGCCAATCCAGCCCGACGCTCAACAGCTTCGAGAGGACTTCGCGTTCCTCGGCGGTGGGTTCTTGACGGGTAAGCGAGCGGCGCACGCCCCAATCAAAGGTTCCCGCCAGATCGCCGCTGTATTGGAGGATCAGAAAGCCAAGGATATCGGCTGATCCCGGCGTGTCCACGGCAACGAACGAATCCATCTGCCCCTGGAACATGCGCGGCCCAATCAAGTTCTGAAAGAGCCATCGCTGCCACCAATTCTTCTTAAGGCTTTCCATGCTGCTTGGATCGCTGCTGATGCCAGCGAAGAGCATGTCGATAGCCGTTTTTACCTGTTTCCCATTTGCTTTTTCGATCTCAACACTCACGTCCAATACTCCTGTGCCAATTGGATGCATTCCTGCTCGCTCGGAAAGGTGAGAAGGGCGAGCGCTTCTGCTGGTGTGTACCAGGCAACCGCATCGACCTCAAAACTCTGGTCGCTCAACTCACCACCCACAACGCGCAGCAGGTAGAAATCAACTCGTTTGATGACTAATTCGGGGATGTATCTGCTGTAGGTATCAATATAATGGTACTCAATCGTCTTGAGGAATGCTTCATAGACGGCGACCAGCCCTGTCTCTTCTTCCACTTCGCGGATCGCCGTCACGAGCGGCTCTTCGTCAGCTTCGAGCCGTCCCTTAGGGAGCTGCCAGCGCCGCCCTCCATTCGTTGCGATGAGCGCAACCTGAATCGAACCGGCTTCTCCGTCTTGAGCGGGGATGGTTCGATAGACCACGCCCCCAGCCGAATGGCTGCGCCGTGTGGTGCGCCGCTGCTGAAAATGGGCGCCATTGTGAAAGCGGGGACCGCTGAACCCTGGCTCAGATCCTGTGGACGGCATGATTCTCCTGTGGTAGCTGGTGCGATCCATTGGCGATGCGGTGGGCCAGCGCCCGCGCCAGCCGTTCCCAATTCTGCGGAGGCATTGTCAGCAAGGATGCGGGCAACAGCGCCGGCGCTGTAAACGCCAGCGCGCCCGCCAGATCCGCTGAGGGCCAGACTGCGCCAGCGCTATCCAATACGGTTTGCGTCTCGATGGATTTATCCAGCAGTACGAGCCAGGCCGCCAGCCCAGCATGACCGCCTACCGCAGATTGGATCGCCGGTTGCTCGCCTTTCGTAAAGTGGAAGGCGACAATCCCCTCCGGGGCCAACCAGATCCGCTCTGGGGTGACAAGACCAGGGGATCGGTTGGCCTTTCCCCAGGCTTGAAAGCCACGATGCCATTGGGGCAAGGTTGCTGGTTCAATCCACTTGACAGCAGAGCGGAAGGGTCTGCCCTCTTTGGGCGGCGCGCTTGTGGCCGTTATCCCCTGGCTGGGTGTAAAGTAATACCAAGATCCACTCATATCCATCTCCACTTGCGGAAGTAACTCAATAATGTCCCTGCGATTACGATAAAGATCACCCAGACGAGCGGATAGGCCCAGGGATGGTTTAACTCTGGCATAAAGAGGAAGTTCATGCCGTAGATGCCGGCCACAAAACTGAGCGGGATGAAGATTGTCGAGATAATCGTGAGCACCTTCATAATTTCGTTCATGCGGTTGTTCGCCAGCGCCAGGTAGATGTCCACTGTACTGCGCACGAGTTCCTGCATCCCTTCCACAAGGCCCACCATCCGCACCATGTGGTCGTGGATGTCGGCAAAGTAGACGCGCGTTCCGCCGGGGATCACGCTATGTTCATTATTCGCCAGCCGCAACATGAGATCGCGTTGCGGAACCAACACCCGCGCCAGGCGCAAGGCGCTGCTCTTGGCTGTCAGAATATCATCGAGCAGGCTTTCGTCGGAGACATTGCCGCGCTGGAAGATCAAATCGCCCAGGCGCTCTAGTTCAACTTCAAACTGATCGAGCAGGCGCATAAAGCGTTCCACCTGGCGGTCGAGCAATTCATAGAAGAGCATGGCTGGTCCCTGCGCCAATCCTTCGTCACGATGAAAAGACTCATTCTGCCAGAGTTCGTCAATGGCGCTCATTTCGCGGTCGTGGATGGTGACCAGATAATTGGACCCTAAAAAGACATCCATTTCGCTGCTGATCAGATCCACGGGTTTGGTGCCGTAATAGACGCTGTGGATCACGAGGAAGAGATAGCGCCGGTAATCGTTGATTTTGGGGACAAGCAGACTTTTGGCGGCGTCTTCCACGGCGAGGGGGTGGAAAGCAAAGATGGTCTGCAAAATCTCAGTGTATTCGGCTTCGGTTGGGTTGAGCATATCAACCCAGAAGTTGGCATTTCCTTCACGTACAGCAGCCGCCAACTGGTGAAGTGGAAAGTTGCGAACCAGCGTCCCGCTGGCATGTCGATAAAAAATACGTACCATGCATCGATCCTATCGTGCGGCGCAAAGGGGATTGACCAGGCAGCTATCATCAGAACTCAAAAGTTCGAGGATATCTTACCATAAGAGTCGTATTTTTGACGATGACCAGAGAAGGGGACAGACGCGTTTCCATACGCTATGCTGCAAACTACGAACGAGGCCGCGAGCCAAAGATCGCCACGGCGCCGACCAGGAAAGCCAGGGCCGATAGCAGGGCCAGCGCGCCCACGGTGTATAAGGCCAGACGCAGGGCAGTGGAGCCGTCGCGCGCTGGCGCGGATCGGTATTCCGAGAGTACAGGCAGGGACTCAGGCTCAGCGGGCGCAAGCAAGGCAACGGCTTCATTTTCCTCTTCATTGTTGCTGGCTGTCTCATTTTCGACGGCTGCCATGAGGGCTGCCTGCGCCGGGAATGCTTCCTGTGGATCGTTCACATTTTCGGCCATGAACGCTTCCTGGGATAGGGCATCGAATGAGAAATTGGGCGTGGGTGTCTCTTCCGGCCAGATGGGCTGATTTTCCTGCGGCAGATTCCAATCCGGCGTGGGGAGGATCGACGAGTTGGGGTCGGTCCACTGGGAGTTAAACCCCGTATTGGCGTCAAAGCGCGGCGTCGGCGCTGAGACGGCTGGTGTCAAGGTTGGCGACGGCGTTTCCGTCGGCGTCTCCGTTGCCGTTGGCGGGATCGGTGTGTCCGTTGGCAAGGGGGTGAACGTGGGCGAAGGGTAGGGCGTATCCGTCGGCCAGACGATTGGCGAGGGCGGCTGTGTATTGGTCGGCGTGGGTGTCCACGTTGGCGTTGCTGTATGCGTTGGCGTCGGCGGTAAAGGTGTATCTGTGGGGTGGCCTGTATAGGTCGGCGTGGGCGTCCATGTCGGTCTGCTCGAAGTGGATAGGCAGATTTCGTCATTCCGCGGCGCAGTTTCAGGGTCGTTATCGTAGACCCATGTATGCGTTTCGACAGCCAACACTGTGCTGGTGATTGTATCCCTATCGGTGATTGTCGCCGTGTCGCTGATTGTTTTTGTCACTGTCAAAACATAGTTGTACTTAATTCCATCTTCAACCTGGGTGTCAATGACGGTATAGCGAAGCTCGCTCCCATCCTCTGCGATGGTTTTATCCTGCAAAGCAGGTACAGGGACCGCTGGAAAGAAGGTATCACTGTCAGCTGAAGTAAATTGGGATCGGCTAAGTTCAAATTCGATGGTCGTGGTGTCTGTGATCGAAGTTCGCCACGCCAGCAATATGCCCGGCGTCGGTTGATCGCTGGGCATATTTGATGCGCGAAGTGAGCAAGTAATCAGTGAAATAGGGTCTCGTCCTTGCGCGAGGACAACCGCCGTTGGCAGATTCAGCCAATGGACCAGACCGAGGGCAGCTATCAAGAGTAGCAGCAGAACAGCGAGCCTGCTGCGGTCAACCCCTGTATGTGAATGGCGGCGCTGAACGGTTTTCACAGCCTTAGCGTACCGGTTCATGGGGCTGCTGTCAATGTTGACAAGGGCTCATCTTGGATGAGGTGGACCCTACGTGTTGACGGTCCTTTTGGCGGACAAAAAGAGGACCGGCAGCCCCGTCCATACGAGAACGGAACTGCCGGTCCTAAATTACTACCTGCTACCTGCTATCTGCTACCGTCTCTCCATCGTCACGTCGATACTCCACGGGCTGGTAGCGGTGGGATCGATTTGGTAATCGTCGACGGCGACGAGCCGATACCCTTCTTTGTAGACGACGACCCCGTAGTATTCTCCAGGCGTCAGGTTTTGGTCCAATTGATAGAAGCCATCCTGATCGCTGACCCCATAGCCGTAGATATCTTCATCCAGCAGGCTGTCGAGGAAATCATCCACCCTCACACCCGGCACAAGGAAGTAGACACTCGCCCCCTGGATGGGGCGTCGCCGGTTGTCCGCGGTGACCACAGTGCCGTTGACGATCACACTGCGCACGGTCGGGGCAGGGCGCTGGGTTTCGACAATCTCCATCGACGCCGATTGGACCACCTGCCCTTCGATCAACAGTTCGAGTTGGTAACGGCCCGCGGGCAACCCTCCGGTGGAATAGAGGCTGATCCAGGTATAATCGATGTTGCCTTCGTTCCACATACTGGCCTGCTCAGAGACAACCTCTCCATCGAGATACCAGCGTCGGGTCCACTGGGTGCCGTTTGTCACATTGTTGACATCGAAGAAGGCGTAGATCTCACCGACCGGGCTGAAAATCGTGCCGGGATTGATCGGCACACCGGCGTCGGTGACCCCTTCGGCAAAGGTGATCGCGCCAAACGAGCCGCCTCCTGTGGTCTGTGTGGCTGCGCCCACAATGACGCCGCTCCGATGCAGCCGATTGTCATTCAGGCTGATCTCCACTTCGTAGAAGCCATCGGCCAGGCCATTCTCGTCGTAAAGATCGACCCAGGTATTCCCCTCGGAACCATAGGTCCACACAACCAGATCGTTATAGATGCGGAAGCCGTTGTGATACCAATTAAAGGCAAAGTTGCTGTTAGCGCCGAAGTTGCCATAGTTGAAGGTGGCGTAAATGGTGTCAGTGTCGCTGGGGAATCTAGCCCCCGGTCTGCGCGGCTGACCGCGTGAATCAATGGCGCGGGCAAATTGGACATTACTAATGTAAGCAGCGTTGGGGCTGGGTGGGGAATTCGTCTGCGGTTGGAGTAAGGTCCGCTTGACAAAATCCATGGCCAGATTGCCATCGCGCACCAGCCCGATCATCCCCAGATCGGTGACGCCAGCGGTAGGTACGCCGATCATTTCGCCGCGGTCATTGGTGGCCAGACCACCGGAGTTGCCATGATTGATGTTGAGATCCACCTTGAGCCACTCGCTGTAGCCATCTTTATCTTCGTCGAGGAAGCCAGAGAGACGACCCGACGTAAAGGTGACTGTATCCCCGCCGATGCCAGGGAAGCCAAAGGCGTTGATCTCGTCGCCGATCTCCAACGCTTCGCTGTCGCCCACGGTGATCGGCGTCAGGCCTAGATTGGCAGGCAGCGGCGCGTTGACATCTTCGAGCAGACCCACAATTTGCAACAGCGCCAGATCAAGGTCCGGGTCCCCGCCAATGATGGTGGCAGCATACTTGAGGACAGGCGCGCTGCGCAGATTGGTGGGGTTGACGGCAATGCCTGCGAAGCCTTTCTCATTGTAAAGGGTGGCCGTTTCGATCTCGCCCATCACATGGTAATTGGTGAGGATCAACCCTTCGGCGGTCAACACAGTGCCGCTGCCCGTGCTGTAGAGATCCGTTTCATTCGCCACCGGCACGATCACCTGGACGGTGGCGAGCAGGGCCTGATTGAGCGCGGCGCGGTCGATGGCATAGGCGGTGTGATGAGTGAGCGAACCACTCAGGATCAACGTTGCCAGCGCCAACCAGAGGATCAGCGCCTGTTTACGCATAGAAAAGGTGTGAAGCAGTTGACTGATTGTCATTGCGTGTTTTCCGTTTCTTAGTGTTCGCGTACGCCAAGACGGTTGTAGAGACGCTCAAAGACAGGGGCTTCCCGCGTCCAATCGGTAGCGTCGGCGGCAGTGGTGATCACCACCAGTTGCCGATCTGCCCCTTCCCCGACCATCATGATCAAGTCTTGTCCGCGCACGACCACCGGCATCCCCAGTGTGCCGCTTTCACGGGTAGGGTCGGCAATATAGGCATAGGTGATGAGCTGGGCTGGCTCGCCATTGGGCGCAATCATGGCGCGGCTGCTCAACGTGCGGAAGCGATCCAGTTCCTGGCTGCGTTTGAGCGGCCAACTGACGTTGAGTACGGTGAGATCTTCCCCTTCGCGCAGCGGACGGGCAGAGACTTCGACAAGCCCGTTAAAGGTGCTGGGGCTGCGGGGATCGGTGGCGCGCAGCAGCAACCCTTCCTGTGTGCGTGAGATGATCCAATCTGCGGGCAGGGTAATCGCAGGCGCGCCGCCCTCAAATGTGTATTGGCGAACAGCGTTGGCGGTGCTGTTGCGGACCAGCCAGCCGAGCAAAATGGCGATCACAATTGTGGCGATCACATAGAGATCGTTGCGTTGTTGCTCCTGCACAGTTGGCGGTTCATTGGTGATGCTAGGGCTGCGCAATCGGTCAAGGACTGTGGACATTAGATCGCTCCTTTGTCAGGGTCGTTGTCTGCAACGGCTACCGTTGTCGAGCTTTCCACCGGCAGAATCTCCGCTTCTTCCAGCGCTAAAACGGTGGATGCTGTTGTTGCCATCGCCGCCGTCCGCTCGGAGGCTGCCACGCGCAAGGTCTCTTCGTTGGCGCGATTGACCAGCCAGAAGACTACGCCCAGCGTTACCACTGCAAAGAGCGCCGCCAGGATCAGCCCATTCCACGGGTTGACGCGCAATCCGTCGGCGGTGACTCGGTCTTCCATTAAGAAGAAGATACCGTTGAGTATAGCCGAAAGCGCCAGACCCATAGGTAGATAGTAGCTCGGCGTGCGTTCAAACCGCGCCTGGCCTAAAAAGTACCCCAATACGCCGGCGAAACTGGCATAGGCCAGGGCGTTGACCACAATGCGCACCGCGCCGATGCCCAGGTCCACGCCGCCGTGGTTGATGACGTAGAGGAAGTTGATCACCGTTGAAAGGCCCAGACCGGCGGCGATGGCGTAGATCACCCCATCCACGCGTTCATCGAATTCGGGGCTGTCATAGATGCCATAGCGCACCACAAGATAGATCACCGCGCTCTGCACAATGCCGACGAGCAAGATGCCGCCAAGCAACTGCGTGCCGAAACTGTTGTAGAGCCAGCGGTCGATCTCGAAGAAATTCTCAAGCAGGGGATTGGCAATCGCAGCCGTCACCAGGGCGCTCAGCCCGAAGATGGCGAGCAACTTGGTCTTCGGTTCCGGTTCCAACCGGTCGAGCCGGTAGAAAAAGACCATCCACAAAACCGCAGGCGCCAGGCTCATCAGCAGGCCCAATAGGATCAAGCCTGGACCATCCAAATTGGCGCCAATGCCTGCAATCAGGTTGAAGAACGCGACAAAAACAAATAGCCCTCCCAGTTCCATCAGCGACGCCAGCCAGAATCCGCGCCGATGGTAGGCTATGTGTTCCGCGTCTGGTTGATAAAATGCGAGATCAGTTCCATGAGTCTGTTGCACAGAGGATCTCCTTGTGTGAGTAGTACATAAAATCTCCGAAAAATGAGGTCTATTTCAGGTGATGTAGTGAGGCTTGCTGCTGAGCGTATTATAGCAGATGGCCGTCAATTATGAAGAACAGATCGTGGCTGTGATTGACACCTTTCTACCCGCTACGGTATGATCGAACCCGACGTAAGGGGAATGTCTCTGCGAATCTCTATCTGTCATCATCGAAAGCTAACAAACAAACTGTGAGCCAACCATCAGCGCCATCGCGCCGCAACATCAACACCCAGCCCCATATCCCCGCCCCTCATCTTGTACAGAGTCCGCATGACTTTGCGGCGATGATGGCCCACCTGCGCCATCAATCCATTCTGGCGTTGGATACGGAAAGTGACAGCCTCTACCGCTACACGCCGCGCGTCTGCCTGATCCAGATTTCAGCGTATGCGGATGGGGCAAACCATCCGTCCGTAGAGGACCGCCCAGTGGTGGACTATCTGGTGGATCCCCTCAAGTTGCAGAATTTGGACGCGCTGCGCGAACTCTTGGCCAACCCGTCTGTGGAGGTGGTGCTACACGCCGCCGAAAATGACATTATTTTGCTCCATCGAGATTTTGACTTCCGGGTGGCTAAAATCTTTGATACCCAACTGGCCGCGCGCATCCTTGGGCGCAACGGCGTTGGCCTGGCCGCCATGTTAGAAGAGGAATTTGGCGTGATCAGCGACAAGAGTATGCAGCGCACCGACTGGGGTCGCCGTCCGCTTACACCGCAGCAGATGACCTATGCCCAGATCGATACTCATTACCTGCTGCCCTTGCGTCTGCGCCAGATCCAACTTCTGCAAGCGGAAAAGCGCTGGCGCGAGGCGCAAGAAGCCTTCGAACTCCTCACCGCGCTTCGCTACGAAGAGAACGCTACCGGGCGCACAGTCTGGTCTATGAAAAACAACCGTGAAGTCGAACGTGAACAGACCGGCCTTTTGGAGGAACTCTGGCTCTGGCGCGAACAGACCGCCCAACGGTTGGAGCGTCCGCCGTTTAAGGTGCTAAACGACAGCGTCTTGATTGAGTTGACCAACCGCGCGCCGCATACACTCGGTGAATTGCAGCGTATTGCCGGGCTGAGCAGCCATCAAGTGGAGCGCTTTGGCCGCGATCTGTTGCAGGCAATTGAGCGTGGCAAGCGACGTCCGTTGCCCAACTTGCCGCCCCCCAATCCGCGCCCGGAATATTTGTTGACCAAAAGCGACCAGCGCATCTTCCAGACCCTGCGCCAGTGGCGATCCCAAACGGCCGAGGAACGTGGCGTTGATCCTGACATTATCTTTAGCAATGACATCCTGCTTCAAATCGTCGAGAAGAAACCGCATACCCTCGCCACATTGCAGGAGATCCCCGCGATTGGGCCGTGGAAGGCTGAAACCTACGGTCCGGCCATCCTGCGCCTACTCAAATAAGTGTACGATTTTTGCCACTGCCCAATTTCTGGATACGCTCGCTGCTCATCTACAATAGCACGAATGCCTTGTCATTTTTGCCTGGCAGATCCCTATGGCGTTCCCTGTG
>JAHBVG010000066.1 GCA_019637695.1 Caldilineaceae bacterium
TTCATAAAATCTAAAAACTTTCTTGACTCTACTTATCCTTGTGACCATCTTCTTTGGCGTAGGACGGCTGCCAGAGGTATTTGGCTCTATCGGTAAAGGATTGCGCGAGTTTAGAAGTGCAGTGAAAGAAGAAGAGCAGGAAGCCAAAGCAGCCCCCATCGTTCAAAAAACGGCTGTCGATTCTGAGGAAGCCGCAGAGGAAAGATCAACCCCTCCTTCACAGACATCGTAGTTCGGGTAGCATCTTTCTAGATCTCAAAAGGTGAGGGAGCGTTGCGCTTGCTGATCTGATTTGCGCTGCCATCCTCCGTTAAACCCAATAACAGCACCCAGATGATCATCAAATCGGGCAGGGCATAGGACGCATCGATCAGTCCGTGGGCCAGTGCGCCGAGGATGGCAGCCAGACAGCCCAGGTTGAGCGCGGCCCGCGCTGGTTCAAAGATCCCCTGCCAGAGACGCTTGCCGCCCGTCAACAGCCAACCCATCGCCAGCATTACCCCTCCCACCCCCAACCGCGTCCACCAATCGAGTAGGAGATTGTGGGGATGGTTGAGATCAGGATCCTGCCAGGCAGCAGGCAAGATGTATCCACTGCGGTAGGCGTAGAGGAAATTGTCTGGCCCAACGCCTAGCCACGGATGGTCAAAGGCCATGCTCAGGCTACTGCGCCAGAGGTTGAGACGGAGACCGCCCGTGGCGCCGGCGTCGAAATTGAGCAAAGATCGGAAGCGCTCGGTTCCCAAAAAAGGCGTCAGCCCCACGATCACAATCAGCGCCACCGCCGCCAACCCCCACAGAAGACGGGACAAGTTTCCGCGCCGCAACCAATAGCCGCCCACGGCCAACGCTGCCAGAATTGTCGGCAACGCCAAAAAGAGCGCACCCTTGCTAAAGGTCAACAATAGCGCCGCCAGTTGAGGAAGGACCAACAGCCATAAAAGGAGACTGGGGATCGGGGACTGGGGATTGGGCAGAGCAGACTCCGTTCCGATCTGCCACTTTAGCCTTTTGCCTGCCGACTGCTGATGAAAGAGGGCCAGGGCCAGCCCAACGGCGACGGTCCGCTCTAAATAGAGGGCCAGGTTGTTGGGGGATCCGTAAAGGGCGCGCACCCGGTTCACGCCCTCGGCTTCGATCAGCATCTGGCCGCTGGCGTACTGCCAGAGCGCGATCGAGGAGGCGGCGCTGCCCCCAAGCAGCCAGAGAAAAATCATGGTCCACGGGATGCGGGGGTGAGGTTCTGTTCGCAGTGCGCCAACCAACAGCAGCGCAAAACCTCCCGCCGCCAGAAAGATCGTCCGCCATTCGCGCAGCGCCATCTCCCGCTGCTCGGCGGCAGCCGTCGCAACCAGGGCCAGGCCGATCAACGCAGCGAGGAAGAGGAGGGGATTGGGGATCGGGGATTGGGGATCGGGGACTGGGGACTGGGGACTGGGGACTCTGCCGTCCGCTGTCTGCCGTCTGCCGTCCGCTGTCTGCTGTCTGCCGACTGCCGTCTGCCCTAGCCAATGCCCGGCCAACAACACCAGGCCGCCCCAGATCCCGATTTCCACAAGGTTTAGCGAACGCCCAGGCAGGATCGGCAGTGGGTAGAGGTAGAAGGGCAACCCAAAGAGCAGCGCGCCCGTCCACAACAGAGGACGCTGCATCCCCACCAGCGCCAACAAAAGCAGACCGGCAACCGTCACAAGCCATTGATCCCCAATGACGCCGACGGCGATGACGAGCAACCCGACGCTCAGAAGCAGAAATAGAATTGCATCCGGCAGCGCGGGGAACGCTCGTATGATGCGTAGCGCGTAGCGCGTAATGCGTAATGTGCCCGTCTGCCGTCTGCCGTCTGCCGTCTGCCGCCGAAGCATACCCCATACTGCCGCCCACACGGCGACCAGGCCCAACGCCACCCCCGGCCAGGAAGGAAGCGGCGAGGAAGGCAGGGCGTCCACGGCGACGGCGCGCAGGGGGGTCTGTCCCCAACTGCGCCAGACTTCAATTTCCACCTGGTGTGGTCCCCGATCCGGCGCAACGTGAACGAGGATCCATTGAGGGGAAGGACCGTCTGGCGTCTGACGTTCCGGCGCCAACAGCGGCTTGTACCCGGCATCCTCACCGCGTCCGTTGGGGTTACCCGGAATCGTCGGCAACTGATTGGCGGGCTTGCCATCCACCGTCACATAAAGGAAGCCCCAATAGTCGCCCATCGCTAACGAGAGCGCCAACGCTGCGCCCTCGTAGTCAAAGAAAAGCCGTCCCGAAGGCTGCGTCCAGGCGTCGGCGGGTTCGGCAGGATCTGCGCCTTTGGACGAGATCTGCCAACCCCTGTCATAGACAAAGACCGGGCTATCCATACTGGCAATCGTCCCCGGTTCAAGCGATTCCGTGCGGGTCGGTAACGGCAAAGATGCTGGCGAATCCTGAGGGCGGATCAAGAACCAGCTCAGTGCCGCCAGGCCGAACAGTAGCGCTGCCAGCCAGAGAAGACGATGATGAGGCGGGAAAGGGATCAGGCTCATGGCGTGGATCGTATCACTGGCGCGCGCCCCTGGCAATTTGGCATCCACCAGTAAGAGCGCGTCTATTTCAGTTTGGGGCAGGCCAAGTGCCGGGGACCTATTGCCGCACTGAGACTGCATCCTCCCTTTCGTCGCCACATCCGTGTGAAGTCCCCGACATTTTCGCTCCCAATCTGAAATAGACCCGTAAGCGCGCCAGAATTGACCCTGAGTAGAGGTTCAGGTATAATTGGCGTCGCGTTTTCAACCAGAACCGCGCCAAAATCTGGCTTTGTTACAAGGGAGAGCGAAATGGCTGAGTACCCTCAAGAGCAAAACGGCAACCCACTGGATGACCTGGCAAATGATCTCAGCAACGCTGTGGTTGCCAAGAATGTCGATGTCCACAACGCTTCGGTGGATAAAATCCAAGGGGGTCGTGTTTCAGTAGCAAAATCGGCGACCCGGTCAATCGAGGCCAGTGCTATGGATATGGCGGATTCAGCGTCAGTGATAGTCCGCGCGGATTCGCTGGAAATGCGTGATTGCGCTGTCGTCGCTGCCATTAGCAAAAAAGCCACCTTGCAGGAATCGAACGCATCAGTGTTGGTGAGCGCTTCGGTCAAAGCCAAAGAGAGTACGATTGGCCTGTTGGTGGCCGGGCGAGTTGAAGGAAACGTCAAGGCGGTACTCACACCGCTGGCGGCGCTGGCTTTCGGCGCTGGCGTAGGCGTCACGGTGACCGTGTTGAAAGAAATCATCCGCCGGGTGCGTCATACCCGGTCTTGAATCGTTAAACGAACCCCCTTTTTATCAAGAGTCTATAACTGGTACCAGATACCGATTTGCTGAAGGAGCATGTTCTATGACAACTTTGAAGTTAGAGGCCCAACCCCGGAGTCTTGTCGGGAGCAAGGTAAAACAATTACGTCGCCAGGGCAAGGTGCCTGTTGTCATTTATGGCAAACATCAAACGCCTGAAAATATTCAAGTGGACGCCTTTACTTTTGATAGGCTCCTCAGCGGCGGCGCTTCATCCCAATTGCTCGAAGTGACGATTGAAGGCGTCGGCATCCGCAACGTGTTGATCCGCGAAGTCCAACGCCATCCTGTGCGCCACGAGCCTCTACACGCCGATTTCTACGCGGTGAGTATGACAGAGAAGCAGCGCGTTCATGTGCCCGTGGTAGCAGTTGGCCGCACCGGTGGATTGGCCGCAGACCTGGTGATGGTTCAATCCCTGGATCATGTAGAAATTGAGGCGCTGCCAGCGGACATCCCCGCGCACGTGGAAGTGGACATTAGCCGGTTGGATTCAGCCGAAGCCCACCCCATCACCGTGGCGGAATTCCCAGAGATGCCCGGCGTCGTCTACATGACGCCAGCCGAAGAGACGGCCTTCAGCATTGTCGTCACCCGCGCCGCTGCGGAAGAGGAAGAAGTTGAGGAAGTGGTGGACGCTGAGCCTGAGCTGATCGGCCGCGAACGCGATGACGAAGACGAAACCGACGAATAGCACCCCTCTCCTATCCTGTTGTCACTTTATACAAAAAGCCGGCCCTCATCGGGGCCGGCTTTTTGATTGGCAAATGTCAACGCCTTACTCGGGGAAGAGCGGCGCCGTCAAAAATTGCATTGGATCCACGGCGATGCCGTAGATACGCAATTCCCAGTGCAGATGAGCGCCGGTACTCAACCCGGTATTCCCCACCAACCCCAATAGATCACCCGTATCCACCTGCTGTCCAGCTTCAACGAGTATATCGCTCAAGTGCCAATAACCGGTGAAGACACCCCGCCCGTGGTCAAGGATCACCACATTGCCGCGTACAACCAGCGGTTCAGCCAGGGCGACGATCCCCGCTGCGGGCGCAGTGACCATCACACCCACAGGCGCGCCGAAATCCTGGCCTGCATGGTAGTTGTTATAAGGGCCGCCATCATAGCTGCGGCGGATACCATACGCGCTCGTTGTCTGATATTCCTCGGCAATCGGGCGCAGGAAAGGCCCAGACCATTGGATCGGTGTATCCGTAGCGGACCACGCCGTTGTCACCGTAATCAGTTCCGCCTGGACAAGCGCCGGGGCCAGCAGCGCGCCTCGATCCGGCGGCAAGTTGATGGCCTGGCTCGGATAGCCGCCGCTGACAATGTCAATCAAGGTCGTATGCCGGACGCGAACACCGTTGCGCGCCGGATAGCTCACGTCGAGCGGAAAGGGACCGGGTCCTAAAAGCGCAGGGACGGGTATGTGGGCGGTATAACGCACCTCACCATCCAACAGAGGATGCGCCGCCATTGCCAGGGGCAGGCCATTCCACTCGACGGTGAGAGAGATTGGACGCCGACTCTGGACGCTGAGCCAGCCTGTTTGGCCTTGCACAATCTGCGCAGGATAGTCGAGTTCGGTGACAACGCCAAAGCGCAGCGTCTCACCAGCGGGAATGGAGGGAGGCAGATAGATCGGTTGGCCTGGGAAAAGCCGGACAGCCAGATCCACTTCGTTGATGGCTGCCAGTTGATCGGCGGGTAGACCCCAACGCCCGGCGACATCTTCCAGCGTTTCACCGGGGTAGCTGGTCACAAAGGGTAGCATCTGCGGCGCGCCAGGGATCACCAATACCTGTCCAACAGCCAGCACATTGACATTGGTTATATTATTCGCTGCGGCCAGAGCTTCGACGCTTGTCCCAAAACGGGTGGCAATCTCGCCAAGCGTATCGCCAGGTTGAACTGTATAGGTTGCGCCGCTCTGAGCCGTTGCCGTAGTCGGCGCAAAAAAGAAGAACCCTGCCAGAGCGCAGATCCCGAAGGCGATGGCAAAGATCCGCCGGTACATTGCACCCCATCTTAAGTTAGGTTGAAGGTTAAGCGCTGCCGAACTCAGGTTCGTTGGCGGTGTCAGGAGTGTAAACATGAGGCTTGAGTACGCCGATATAAGGAAGGTTGCGATACTTCTCGTCGTAATCGAGGCCATACCCAATCACAAACTCATTGGGGATCGAGAAGCCGGTCCAATCGACGGCGATTTCGACTTCGCGTCGTTCCGGTTTGTCCAGCAGCGTCACAATGCGCAGACTGGCCGGGTTGCGTGCGGCGAGGATGCGGGTCAGATAAGCGAGGGTATGGCCGCTGTCGATAATATCCTCGACCAGCAGAACATGACGATTTTCGATGGGTTTGTTCAGATCCTTGAGGATGCGCACCACGCCACTGCTCTGTACCCCGGCGCCATAGCTGCTGGTCGCCATGAAGTCGATCTCGTGAGGAATGTGAATGGAGCGCATGAGATCCGCCAGGAAGACAGCGCTGCCCTTGAGTACCGCCACCAACAGCAGATCCTCGCCGGCGTAGCGCTCGTCGATAAACTGCCCCAATTCGGAAATACGGTTTCGCAGCATGTCGGCATCAATGAGGACGTGAGCGATGTCTTTATCCAGCGCGCCATCTCCTGGCCGAACCGGGGATGGATGGGTAATCTGGATGCCGTGAGTGCTATCGATAGCCATCTACGCCGCTCTTCTTTCTCTATAGCCGCTGTAGGTCGGACTGTTAGCCCGACCGGCGTTTTCATTCTTCATTGTGCCCGAAAGGGCATGAACACTAATCTGTTTCCGGTGCAGGCATCCATTTCTGAATCAACTTAGCCCGCCGCTCTTCGTCGATCAAGTTGCTCTTATTGCCCAGCAAAAGCTGATAGACAAGCGAAGCTTGCTCGGGTTGGCTCTGCGGAATCACCTGGAGCGTCGTCAGAGGTAGCGACTGGATCGCAGGCTCAGGCAACGCCGGAATTGCCACCGTTGGCACATTTCCCATAGGACCCCCCACGCGCAGATAGTCGGCAGAGGCCCAACCGGTCTGCCCTCGATAGCTCACCTGCCACCAGGCTTCCGCCGCTGGGTTCCTCCCCGTTACTGGGAGAGCGGCATTCTGCGGCATCCCCGCCAGGATGGGATAGGTCGTCCCTGGGCCGGCGCGCAAGTTGAGCAGCGCAGTGGCGACGTAGCCTGTTGGCTCGGTCGGTTCGGGCGCGGCGACGGCGGCTTGAGGCGGCGCGGATGTCATGGCGACGGCAGCGGATTGGGCTGGGGGCGGCGCGCCGCCGCCCGCTCGATATTGCTGGCTCCAACGCGCTGTCAGGTTCAAATAGTGATCCCCATAAGCGACGCTCGGTTCGATGTAGCTACCCTCAGGCCATTCGTTAAAGCTGGTGATCACGATCCAATCGGGGGAACTGCCAATCGCCGCCTGCCAGGATCGCTCATAATAAGCGCCGCCCTCTCGATCCCTGGCGAAGGCATTGCCGCGCCCGGTGCGTGTGTCATTGTAGCCGGGCATTACTGTAGCTACCCAATACTTGTAAGCGCCATGAGTTTGCCGCGCGCTGTTGACGAGTCGGGCGAATTTCTGATTGGTGGTGTTGAGATCGCTAGGCGGGTTCCAGGTGTTGCTGTAGAGATGATGCCCATCAAAGACAGCCAGATAGGAAGTGTCGACGCCTTCGGAGATCCAAATACTGTTGCGTCCGGGGTCAACCTGATTACGAATGTTGCGCCAGGTCTCCACCCCCCACATGGTTGGCCGCCAGAAGAAGATCACCGGTTTGCCGTCTACGCGTAGATAGGCGGGGTGGTTGGCGTGGACGCTCAAGGCGTGGCGCAATGCTGATGTAGCGTCCCCTGTGCCGGAAAAAAAGGGAGAATTGGTCTCAAAGAGGATGCCGATTTTGAAGCCGCGAGCATTGGCTTCGTCGAGCATGGCGGCCAGATTAGGCTCAGTCTGATTCCACTGTCCACCTGGGCCATACCAGGCGACAATC
This sequence comes from Caldilineaceae bacterium, assembly GCA_019637695.1. Taxonomy (GTDB): domain Bacteria; phylum Chloroflexota; class Anaerolineae; order Caldilineales; family Caldilineaceae; genus RI-153. The sequence continues at coordinate 7,315 of JAHBVG010000066.1, forward strand.
AGTGCATCGATGCCGGCGCGCTGGGCTTCCCCAATATGACGGCCCATGGCATTGCGATCCGTGCTGGTATACCGTTCCACCGGGAAATCGGGGACTTTGTCCTCGCGCCAGGTGTTTTGATCGAACCAGGCGTAGTAGAAAGCCAGGACAAGCGGTGTTCCTGTACTCTGCTGGCGGACAGTGGCGCCCACCGAATATCCCCAAATGATGTTCAAAAGGACGAGTAGGGCCAGAAGAAGCAGCGTATAGAGAAGACGCCATCCCAAACGCCAGGAACGTTGGCCCTCATGCGCCGGCGGCGAGGCGTCCGGCTGAGGCTGGGTATCAATCGAGTCACTGTTCATGGGGCGAGATCGTACCATCGGCGCAGATCTTCTACAAATTGTGAGGAGGCTTGCATTCCACCTGGCAGCGCTTGATCACAGCCAGCAACTCGCTGAGGATCATGGCCGTTGCTCCCCAAATTGTCTGCTCACAGACATAGAAAAAGGGAACTTTCGCCTTACGGTCACGCAGTTGCCACTCCTCCTGATGGCGGTTGCGCGGGTCCTGGAGGTCGGTCAGGCGGACCTCTAACAGCTTGGCGACCTCATACGGATCGGTACGGAAGTCGGGGCGGTGTCCGATCCAGCCGACGGTTGGGGTAACTTCGTAGTTGCTTGGGAGAATGTAAAGCCTGGAAAGACGACCGAGGATCTGCACTTTCTCCGGCTCAATGCCGATCTCTTCGTAGGCTTCGCGCAGGGCAGTCGCCGAAATATCGACGTCAATCGCATCTTGCCCGCCACCCGGGAAGCCCACCTGCCCACTATGGACGCCCTCATACTTGGGGCGCAGGATCAGCGGCAAGTAGAGATGATCCTCTTGAGGGTATAAGAGCGCAAGCACCCCACCCTGGCGCGGCGACGCTGGCGCGAACTCAGGTTCCCATCCAGGGCGGGGCAGCGGCGCCATCTCCGTATGCGCAGCGCGTCCGGGCAACGAGGAATCGCCCAACGCCTCAGCTAACGCCGGAATCAGCGGGTGAGTGTCTTGGAAAGCTATCCTTTCGCGGTTTGGTTTCGACATAGCAGTTTTCAAAGGTGAGTAGTGACTGGTGATAGGTGACTGGAGATTGGTGAGTTGACCCGTACTCCCACCTCAATCACTTATCACCATTCACCTGTCCCTAACTCGCTCATGCCATCCACTCTTCTTCGAACGGGGCATGGCGAATGCGGACGTCCAGCTTGCCGAGGCGAAGCCCCATATCCTGCTCGATGATGTCGCGCGCCACTTCCACCACCTCATCCGTCTTCATGGGGACATCTACATCGGGCGCGGTTTCCACTTCCAGGCGGACATCAACAGAGCTGCCGCGTGCCTTCACGTCGGGGATCACCGTGATCACCTCGGCGAGTTGGTCGAGATGCCAGGCCAGCCGGCGCGCCACACTCGTGGTATCCAATTCCGCCGATCCTCCCTCGCGGGTGTGAATGCGGACACCGCGCCGTCGTCGCGGCCAGAGTTCGATCAAAAGCAACGAGCCAAAAAGCAAAACGGCGCTCGCGCCCACGGCTATCTGACCGATGATGAAGTTGGTTTGATTGGCTGTTTGCCAGATCGTCAACTGGGCTTCTACCCGTGCCAACACCGACTGCACAGCGATCAACGACGGTATGGGTAAAAGCGCAATATAACAAAAAAGGACCAATAACGATAACCAGAAGAGGCCCGCCACCACCCGGTTGAAGAGGTTAAGCACACGTTTCTCCTATACCATTGCATCTCGTGTAGCGGAAGACTACAAACTATGGTCCGATTATACATCAGGGTAAGGATGAGGTCGAAAGCGAGGGAACGAATGGGCGAATGGATCGCGGACGCCCAAATGGGGGAATTTTGGTGGATCGTCCATTATTGCAGTACTATCAGAAGTTGGGGCGGCGCGGAGCGGCTTCCAGAGAGGCAAGTGTTTGCCCCGCTACAGATAAAAGTATACAGAACAACGATGATGGCAGGGTTGATCTGTCAGATCTTCCGCAACCTGGCACAAGTGAAGCAATATTGGCGGCGAAATTCCTATAGAGATGATGATGGTGAATAGAACCAAAACAGGACAACTTCTGGCTGTCGCGGGGCTGATGACCGGTCTGACCGCAGGGATTGGGGCGGCGCTGGCGGGTTACGCCTTCTGGCTGGAGCCGATGGATGTGCGCATGGAGACGTTGACCATCCACCTTCCACAGGCTCGGCAGCGACTGCCACAGCGCGGTCTGCGTATCCTTCATCTCTCCGATTTTCACTTCCAGGGCAAGGAATGGCGTGAACAGGGCAAAATCGAGCGGGTGCGCCAGCTCACCAACGGACTGGAATACGATCTGCTGATCCACACGGGGGATTTTCTCCACTATGACAGTGGCATGGAAAATGTGGGGGCTATCTTCGACGCCTTGCCCCGTCCGCGCCTGGGCGCGTTCGCCGTCCTCGGCAACCATGATTACGCCACCTATACCATGAGCAAGGCGCTGCCGTATACCTGGCAGAACTTTCTGGCCCGCGAATCTCGCTTCCGGCGGATCAAACCCTCGTCATTGCACTACACATACAGCGAACGGGTGGAACAATATTTGCGCTTTGGCCTCTACCTCTTCTTCAACCGCCTGGACAGTGAACGTACTGGCGGCAACGATGTGGCGCGCCTGCGCTACGAATTAGAACGAAAAGGCATTCAATGTCTGCAAAACAGATCCGTTCACCTCAACGGCGATACCGGCGAGGCAGTGGATCTCTACCTGGCCGGGATCGATGATCTGGTCGAGGGCAGACCCAATTTGGCGGCAGCCCTGCGCCACATCCCCGACGATGCGCCGTTGATCATGCTCTCGCACAACCCGGACATTTTGCTGGCAAAGGCAGTCCTGCGCGCCGATCTGCTGTTGGCGGGCCATACCCACGGCGGGCAGATTGTGTTGCCCTTGCTCGGCGCCGCGCACACCCAATCCGATTGTCTCTCGCGCAGGGAGGCATCCGGCTATTTCCGCCGCGGCAAGACTCAGATCTACATCAACCGCGGCCTGGGCGAAGGCATCCCCCTTCGTTTTGGCGCGCCGCCGCAGATCACGCTGATTACAATAGCAGGTGGCAGGTAGCAGGTAGGGCACAGGGAAGGCAAACGGCAAAAGTAAAAAGGCAAAAACGGTAGCAAGGGGCAGGTTTGCAAGTTGCAGGTACACACGTTTCACGAAACACGCAATTTACCCCTCACCCCTCGCAATTCGAAATTCGCACGAGGAGACACTTGATCCCTCTCAAACTCTTTTCAAACTGGCGGCCAGGGTTGGTCGGAGATCTATCGGGGACGGTGCTGGAGATCGGCGCGGGCACCGGGGTAAATTTTGATTACTATCGCCGCGCCCAGGTGATCCATGCTATTGAGCCAGACTCGGATCGGGCGCGCGAGGCAGAGTTTGCCGCGCTAGAGGTTCGCCACAAGATCCCCATTTATGTGAAGGTAGCGCCCGCCGAAGCGCTGCCCTACCCCGATCATCACTTTGATGTGGTGGTCAGCTCGCTCGTCTTCTGCTCGGTGAACAGCCAGGAGCAGGCGCTGGCCGAGATCGAACGGGTGTTGCGCCCAGGCGGCGAATTGTGGATGGTCGAGCATGTGCGCCCGTCCACGCCGATCCTGGCCTGGCTGGCTGCGACAGTCACCCCGTATTGGAAGAAGATCGCCTTCAACTGCCATTTGGACCGCCCCACGCTGGATCTCCTTCAGCAGCGCGGCTGGCGCGTCGAATTACGGCGACGGATCGGCGTCTTCGTTAAGTTGCGAGCTACCCGATGAAATCCATTGCCTACTTCGTCACCCCTCACGGCTTCGGACACGCCACCCGCGCCAGCGCGGTGATGGCTGCTTTACAATGTCGTCATCCTGACCTGTGCTGCGAAATCTTTACCCAGGCGCCACGCTGGCTCTTCGCCGAATCGTTGCCTGGCCCCTTCTGCTATCACGAAATCTACAGCGATGTGGGGTTGGCCCAATTCGACGCGCTCAACGTGGATCTGGAATCAACCCTGGCCCGTTTGAATCAGCTAATTCCCTTTGCGCCTGCTTTGATCGAAGATTTGAGCAAACGCGTACAGCAAGCTGGCTGCGAGATGATCTTTTGTGACATCGCGCCGCTAGGGATCGCCGTGGCGCAGCGGGTGGGCATACCCTCGGTCGTCGTCGAGAATTTTACCTGGGATTGGATCTACGAAGGTTATGTCCATCTATCGCCCCGATTGCGGCCTTATGTGGATTGGATGGCCGAACAGTTTGCGGCTACGTCCATCCACATTCAAACCGAACCCGTCTGCCGTCGGGGACCGGCATGGTGGCCGACGGATCTAACCGTGGCGCCGGTGGCTCGTGCGCTGCGTACCCCTGCTCACGAGATCCGCCAACACTTAGCCATCCCCAATGGAGTGTCTTTGATCCTCGTGACTATGGGCGGTATGGATTGGCGACACAGCCGGTTGGACCGATTGGAGGAGATGGCGCCGGTCCACTTTCTCTTCACGGGCGGCGACACACAGGGTGAGATCCCACACAATGTCCACTTTCTGGGGCGGGATTCTGGCTTTTATCACCCGGATTTGGTCGCAGCCAGCGACGCCGTGGTGGGCAAACTCGGTTACAGCACAGTGGCCGAGGTCTACCACGCCGGCATCCCGTATGGGTACATTCCACGCGCCCATTTTCGTGAATCGGCGGTGCTGGCCGATTTTATCCATGCGCGAATGGGTGGTCTTCCCATCGCCGAGGAGCAATTCACCGACGGCAGTTGGGTCGATTCAATCCCCGCGCTGCTGGCCCTGCGTCCGCATCCGCGCCAACCTATCAACGGCGCGGATCAGATCGCGGCCTTTGTGTCCAACTAAACCCACCGGGTTACAGAAAACCCGGCAGGTCCCCTCATCATGCCACCAAAAGGAGACTGACATGACCGAAAAAGTACGCTGGGGCATTCTTTCCACAGCCAAGATCAACCAGGCGCTGCTGGGTCCCATCCGCAAAGCGGAACGTAGTGAATTGGCCGCCGTCGCCAGCCGTGATCAGGCAAAGGCCGACGCCTACGCCCGCCAGGAAGGGATCTCCAAAGCCTATGGCAGCTATGAGGCGATGCTGGCCGACCCCGACGTGGACGCCGTCTATATTTCGCTGCCCAACAGCCTCCACTGTGAGTGGACGGTGAAAGCGGCGCAAGCGGGCAAACACGTCCTTTGCGAGAAGCCGCTGGTGGTGACACTCGACGAGTTCGACCGCGTGGAAGCAGCGGCGAAGGCCAACAATGTGATCGTCACCGAAGCCTTCATGTATCTGCACCATCCGCAGACCCAAACCGCTCGGCGGCTGATCGAGGAGGGACATATCGGCGCGCTTCAGTTGATCCACAGTTGGTTCAACTTCTATCTGCCGCCCGAACGGGTGGAAAACATCCGCCTCAGCGCTGAACTCACCGGCGGCTCGCTTTGGGATGTGGGCGTCTACCCCAACAGCGCCGCCATCTACATGGCGCAACCGGAACGTCCGCAGGCGGTATGGGCCAGCCAGATTGTGGGCGAAAGCGGCGTGGATGTAGCCATGCGCGCCCAGATCGCTTTTAGCGGCGGCGTTGTCGGGCAGATCTCGTCGGGCTTCCGCACACCCTTCCGTGAGGGGATCTATCTGGTGGGCGACAACGGCATCCTCCACCTGCCCGAACCGTGGAAACCCGGACTCAAGGGCAACGACAGCGTGATGACCTTGACCGCACAGAATGGCGCCGTCAAAGAATTCGTCACCCCGGCAGTGGACCCATATTTGTGCGAAGTGCAGGCCATGGAAAGTTGCATCCTCGATGGGGCCGCGCCCATCGTGCCACTGAGCCTCAGCCGCATCTTTTTGCAGAGCGCGCTGGCGATCTACGCGTCCGCCCGCAGCGGGGATGTGGTGAGGATTCAAGAATAGCGTAGGGGTAAGTACGCCCTACCCCTCCAAACGAAAGGACTGAGCCTCGGCTCAGTCCTTTTGATTCGAACCATTTCTCAAATTGTACGGGCCAGGAAGCACCAACTCGACAGAGGGCGATGTAGAGCGGCGATGAAGCCGGGCCGCTGCTTCCTGGTGAAGCCATTGTACCGCGATTTTTCCAAAAAGATAGTTAAGAATTTTTAACAGAGGACGAAGGACGAATGTATGGTGGCTTCAGATTCTAGACGTTCGCCCTCCGTCTTTCGTCTTCCGTCCCCCTCTATCGCAGAAACGCCTCGTGCAGCCCGCCGTCCACGGTGAAGATCTGGCCGGTGGTCTTACTAAAGGCGCGGCTGCTGAGGAGATAGGCCATCTCGGCCTGATCGTCAAGGCGGATGGGCGAGTGGGTCAGCGTGCGGCGGGCGTAGAATTCGGCCAGCCGGTTGCGCAACGATTCCGTCTCCTCGGCCTCGTTGAAGGCGATATTGTACTTGGTCAGCGAGCTGATCACCCGATCGCGGGGGAACATGCTACTGCCTTCCACCACGGTGGCAGGGGCCAGCCCGTTGACCCGCACCAGCGGCGCCATCTCTATCGCCAACTCGCGCACGAGATGGTTGGCGGCGGCTTTGCTCGTATCGTAGGCCAGCGATCCCTTCTTGGCGACGACGGCGTTGGCGCTGGTAGTCAGCACCAGCGAACCGCGCAGCCCTTGTGCTTCCCAAAGGACGCGGGCCTCGTCGGCCACGAGATAGCTCCCCGTCACGTTGACGGCGTAGGTGAGCGCCCACTTGTCGTCGGGGATGCGCCCTTCCCGATCGGGTGAAACGAAGATACCGGCGGTGACGATGACGTTGTCGATGCCGCCATAGGCCAGGAGGATCTGCTCGAACATCGCGCGCACGCTCTCCCGGTTCGTCACATCCACGCGCAGACCGATGGCCGGTCCACAGCCGGAGATGCCGGTGCCGGCCACGCCGATGCCCACGCCATACTTTTTCGTCAACTCGTCCGCCGTGGATTGGGCGGATTCGAGGCTGAGATCGGCGCAGACTACATGCGCGCCCTCTTTAGCGACGCGATGGGCCACCGCCTTGCCAATGCCGCTCCCCGCGCCGATGACGACGACGACGTTGCGCGCTAATTCCTGTTCGGGGGGCATACGCTTGAGTTTCGCCTCTTCCAACAGCCAATACTCAATGTCAAAGGCTTCTTGTTGGGGCAGGGAAATGTACTCGCTGATCGCCTCGGCCCCGCGCATTACCTCGACGGCGGCATTGTAGAATTCCGCCGTGACGCGCGACTCACTCTTGTTCTTGCCCCAGGCGATCATGCCCACGCCGGGGATCAAAATTACCGTGGGGTTGGGGTCGCGCATGGCCGGCGAATTGGAATGTTTGCAGGTGTTGTAATAGGCGGCGTAGTCCTCGCGGTATTGGGCCAGTCCGCTTTCAAGCTTTTGCAGCAGCGCGTCCACATCTTCACCCTGAGGATTCCAATCCACGTAGAGTGGCTTGATCTTGGTGCGCAAAAAGTGATCCGGGCAGGATGTGCCCAGTTCGGCCAGCCTCGGCGCGTCGTGGCTATTGACAAAGCGCAGGATGGTCGCGTCCGCCTGGACGGTGGCGATGAATTTGCTCTGCTGCGAGACCATCCCGCGCAGCCGTGGCAGCACGTCCACCAGCAGCCGCGTGCGCTCTTCGTCGGGGAGGGGCGCAAACTTTTGGCCGCCGAAGGTGGCGTCCCCTTTGTCGCGCGATTCGATGTAGCGCGCCGCCTTTTCGATCAACGCCAGCGAGCGCTCGTAGCAGATTCTGTCATCGTCGGCCCAGTTGATCAACCCATGCTGCCCCATGACGATACCGATCATCCCCGGCTGACGTTCGGCAAGATCTTGCATGACCAATCCCAAATCGAAGCCAGGACGCTGCCAATCGACCCAACCCACTTCTTCCCCAAAGATTTCGGCGGTGAGCGCTTCGCCATCTTTCGCCGCAGCGACGGCGATGACAGCGTTGGGATGGGTGTGATCCACATGCGCGGCGGGGATAAAGGCGTGTAGCGGGGTGTCGATGGAGCTGGCGCGCGGGTTGAGGTTGTAGACGGTGTGGGGATACATGCCCACCATGGCGTCCTCGACCGGGGTCTTCACCCCTCTGGGTTCGGTGTGGTTGTAGATCGGCTGTAGGGCGCGCAGTTTGTCCATGTAGAGCGAGGCGAAGTTCTCGCGTTTGGAGGTGCGCAGGTCGCCGCCCGATCCTTTGACCCAGAGTACTTCAACCTCCTCGCCGCTGATGGGATCGGGCATGTGGATCTTGGCCGAGGTGTTGCCACCGCCCGTGTTGGTGATGCGCTGATCCTGGCCCAGCAAATTAGAGCGGTAAACCAGCCGCTCCACCGCGTCCAACTTCTCGGCGACGGCATTATCCCAGAGGTAATTTACATGTTGAAAGTCGCTTTGATTTGTCATGATGATGTTCCTTTGATTGGGGAGAGGTGACTGGGGATTGGTGACTGGGATCGTCTTGTTCCTCTGAAATCGCTTAATCGCTGTGTACGAGCGATTAAGCGATTAAGCGATTGGAGATTGTCAACCCAGTCACCAGTCACCAATCCCTATTCTTCATTCTAGCGCTCAACGGCGCAGGGCAACACCGATCCCAACTGCGCAGCAAGATCGGCCAGTTCGGCGGGCAAATCGGCGAAGAGGACCTGTCCATCGGGCAAAATGTAGATCTCCGTCTCGGTGGGGAAAAGCGGGTCCAATGCGGAATGCGAAGTGGGGAATGCGGAATGGCAGAGACGAAGAGGCGGAGAGGCATCGATACGTCGATGCGCCGCCTTCCCTTCGTCTACGGTCTGCGGTCTCCAGTCCGCGGTCTGCGGTCGTCCGCTGTCTTCAGGGGCGTCTGCCGTCATCCTCTCACCCGCCAATGTGGATCTCCCCTTCTTCGCCTCGCTCATAATACTCGCCGGTGCGCTCCTCATGATCCACACGGCCTAATTGTTCCAGCAGCGCGCTGATGTCCTCACACGCCGCGCCCTTCACCCCTTTAATTCTATATTCCACCTGCCCGTCTGGGTGAATGGTGATCTCGATTTCCTGGCTTTGCATGACCTCTCCTAAAAGGCAAAAGGCAAAAATGGTATGGTTAGTTGCAGGTTTGCAGGTTTGCAAGTTGCAGGTGGCATTTCTTCACGCATCACGCAACGCCCTTTGTCACCTCTGTCCCAATCCCTAATCACCAATCACCAATCCCTAAATTTCACGACCATCGCCGCACGGTCAAGCGGATCACATTTCCCTTGTCGGTGGCTTCTTCGACGAGGGCGAAGCCGGCTTTTTCGGTCTCGGCAAGGATCTTGTGATAGGCATAGCGCTGCTGGATGCGCTGCAACCCGCTGCGGATCTGCCCCATCTGCATATCGTCGCCGATGACCTCGTAGCGATCCTCGACGGCGCGCAGACCGTAGACCGTCGAACCCTGGCGCACGACCAACGGCACGCGCCCGCTGAAACCGCTCCACCGGTGGGTAAAAACGGCGTCCTCCTCATAAGGGATCTTCAACTCGTCGAGCGCTCGCTTCACCAGCGGCAACTCGCGCAACTCGGTGCTGATTTTGACGAATTTAGACATGGGAATCTCCGAACTATTCCGTAGTGCGTAGTGCGTGAACGATAGTCACCTGCCCCTTGCAACCTGCAAACCTACCCCTTACCGCCCGTGGTATCCTCTTGCCCAGTCCCCAGTCCCTTTATTATTGTCATTCCACCCAGGTCTAGACTATACTGAACGTTAAGCGCCATTATAATGCGCGCCTTATTTCAGCACAAAAGGCAGTCAGGTAGACGAGCAGCTTCATGACCATCGAGAATCGGGAACAGGTAGTAGAGATTTATCAGCGGCTCAATGAGGAGAAGCCGGTATTGGTGGTATTGTCCGGGCCAAGCGGTGTGGGTAAGGACGCCACCCTGGAATTGATGAAGCGGCGTGATCTGCCCTTCCATTTTGTGGTGACGGCGACGACGCGCCCGCGGCGTCCTAACGAGGCGGATGGGGTTGATTATCACTTCGTCAGCGTGGGCGAGTTTGCCGAAATGATCGACGCTGGCGAACTGTTGGAGTATGCCGTCGTCTACGGCGACTACAAGGGCATCCCCAAGAAGCATGTGCGCGATGCTCTCGCCAGCGGCAAGGATGTGGTCCTGCGCATTGATGTACAAGGCGCAGCGACGATCCGTAGTCTGATCCCCAACGCGGTGACCATCTTTTTGGCGGCGGAAAGCGAAGAAAAGTTGATCCAGCGGCTGCGCGAGCGCAAGACCGAATCGCCGGACAATCTCAAGATGCGCTTTGCCACGGCGCGCCAGGAGATGGGACGCCTCAACGAGTTCAACTATGTGGTCGTCAACCGCGAGGACGAGTTGGACAAGACCGTGGATCAGGTGATCAGCATCATCCACGCCGAAAAATGCCGGGTAGATTGGACGCCGGTGGTATTGTAGACAATGCGCTTTGCTATGCATCTATCGCTAACGTATTGAGTAATGAGTAAAGCAGAGATCTCGTTGAGTACCCTGCTCATTACTCCTTACTCATTACTCCTTATCTTAATCTTGTTTTGAGTGTCTCATGTACGATTCAGATCCCCAAGATCGCGGCGAGATCATCACACCATCGCCGTTCGCCGAAAGCCTCCAACCTCCTTCATTTTATATCCCATTGGCGAAACCGCTTGTCAGCCGCACGTTGATCGGGATCAACCTGGTTGTCTTTGCCGCTGTGGTGATCTTTGAACTCGTTGTCTATCGCTCTGCTTTTGGAGCGGATCACCTGCGCGTCCTCTATTTCTTTGGGATGAAATCCAACATCGACATTTTGAACGGTGAAGTCTGGCGGCTCTTCACGGCCATGTTCCTCCACATTGGACCGGTTCACTTGATCTCAAATCTGATCGGGCTGCTCATGTTGGGGCCGATCATTGAAGGGCATTTCGGCCATTGGCGTTTTGCCGCCATCTATTTGCTGGGCGGGCTACTGGGGAGCATCGCCAGCTATGCCTTTTCGCCGGCGCTATCGGCGGGGGCGTCGGGCGCTATCTTCGGGCTGCTGGGCGCAACGTTGATCTACTTCTACCGCTTCCGTGAGAACTTCGGGCAGCGTGGACGGGATATCCTCCAATCCATGGCCGTGGTCCTCATCCTCAACCTCTTTGTCGGCGTCAGCATGAACAACGTGGACAACTGGGGACACATGGGGGGGCTGGTGGGCGGCTTCCTCATGACCATCGGCCTGATGCCTCGCTACCGTATGCCCGAGGTGATCGCGCCGGGTCGCCAACCCTTGGCGCGTGATGTGCATCCCGTGCGCGATCTCCTGTGGACCGCGCTCTATGTGGGATTCCTAGTCCTCGCCTTTTGGCTGGCGACGCTGGCCGGGCCACCGTTGCGTTAGAACCGGGGCCATGTGCGCCAACTTGAGGGCAACATCGCCCTGATCGATGCGGGGAACGCTCGCCCAACCGTACAATCAGACAACTTGCCCTGCCCGCCGTCGCAGAAAACCTTCTGCAGACGGTGGTCTTTTTCGCGGATTCTTTTCCTGTGTAGGCAATGGAAGACGATCAAACTGGCTGAGGATTCAAAGATGATGAGATTGGAGATCCGAGAACGCCCGATCCGCACAGAAACTTGTATAATGGGACGAAACGGGAGTAACGTCTTACACACCGAGATTTGAATGAGTAATGAGTAAGCGAGCGTCTCTGTCTACTCATTACTCATTACTTATTACTCATTACTAAAAGGAGCCATCCATGGACATTCCCCGATGCAGCGGGATTTTGCTTCAACCGACCTCATTGCCCGGTCGCTATGGCATTGGCAGCTTTAATCAGGCCGCCTACGACTGGGTCGATTTTCTAGAAGAGACACGCCAGACGATCTGGCAGGTGCTGCCCTTAGGGCCGACCGGCTACGGCGACAGCCCCTATCAAAGTTTCAGCACCTTTGCCGGCAATCCCTACCTCATCAGCCTGGAGGATCTGGTGGAAGAGGATCTGCTCGATCAGGCTGTCCTCGACGACGCGCCGGCTTTCCCCACGGATCGGGTGGATTTTGGACTCATCTACACGTGGAAGTTGCCCGTGTTGCGCCGCGCCGCGGCAAAATTCAGCCAGCGCGCTGATCCGGCACAAGAGGCGGATTTTGAGGCTTTCTGCGCGGAGAACGCCGAGTGGCTGGAAGATTACGCCCTCTTTATGGCCCTCAAGGACGCCCACGACGGCGCCCAATGGAATAGTTGGGACATGCCCCTGCGCGGACGCCAGGCCAAAGCGCTCGACGCCGCCCGCAAAGAACACGCCAGCGTCATCCACTTCCACAAATTCGCCCAATGGATCTTTTACCGCCAGTGGGAAACGCTCAAAACCTACGCCAACGAGAAGGGCATCCGCATTGTCGGCGACATCCCCATCTACGTGGCTATGGACAGCGCCGATGTTTGGAGCGATCCCCAGGTTTTCTTCCTGGATGAGCAATATCAACCGACGGTGGTGGCCGGGGTTCCGCCCGACTATTTCAGCGTCACCGGCCAGCTTTGGGGCAACCCCATCTACCGGTGGGAGCGTATGGCGAAGAACGGCTATCAATGGTGGCTGCGCCGGATCCGCGCCGCGCTGCGCCTCTATGACATTGTGCGCGTTGATCACTTCCGCGGCTTTGCAGGCTACTGGGAGATCCCCGCGGGTGAGGAGACCGCGGTAAACGGCCGTTGGGTGAAGGGTCCTGGCGCGCATTTCTTCGAGGTGGTCAAAGCCGAGTTGGGCGAACTCCCCATCATCGCCGAGGACCTGGGCGAGATCACGCCCGATGTGGTCGAGCTGCGCAACCAATTCGATCTGCCCGGGATGAAGATCCTACAATTTTCCTTCTCCACCGACGCCAGCGACAAATTCCTGCCCCACAACTACAAGCAGAATTTCATCGTCTACAGCGGCACCCATGACAACGACACCGCCTGGGGTTGGTATCAGCACTCCAGCACAGAACACGAACGTGATCACTTCCGCCGCTACTTCCGCACCGACGGCCACGAAGTAAGTTGGACGTTGCTCGAAGGCGCGTTCCGCAGTGTAGCGGTGATGGCCGTTGTGCCCATGCAGGACGTATTGAATCTGGGCACTGAATCACGCATGAACCTGCCCGGTCGCGCATCCGGTAATTGGGGGTGGCGATTCACTGAGGAGCAGATCGAACCGTGGGTTGTGGAACGGCTGCGCGAAGTCACCCTGCTCTATGGTCGTGATCCGCTGCTCTACGAGGGCAAAGAAGAAGAGGCGGGGGGGCAGTAGATATTGGGTATTGGATATTAGAGATTGGGATCACAAGGATCTGGAATCTCCTAATCTCCCAATCGCAGCAATAACGAATCAGCAAACGACAGCACAACCAACACTCTCAACCCAATATCCAATCTCTAATATCCAATACCTTCCTTCATTCGCAGCTTCGTCAAATCCAGCGGAATCCCCGCGACGAGGAATATCGCCTGATCCGCAGCGGCGGCGAGACGGCGATTGGCCCGACCAATCAGATCGCGGTAGAGACGGTTGATCCGGCCCAGCGGCACGATCCCCAGGCCGACTTCGTTGCTGACGACGATCAGCGTGCAGGCCAGTTCGCGCTGCGCCGCAAGGATGAGGTCGATCTCGGCCCTGAGGCGGGCGTGGACCGTCGCCTCATCTTCCGTTTCGGGATCGCTGCCCTCGGCGAAGAGGACGTTGCTCACCAACAGCGTCACACAATCGAGGATGGCAACCCGCAATTGAGTTGAAGAACCCTCAACCTGGGCGCGCCACAGTTCCCCTATCTTGAGTGGCGCTTCCAATGTCTGCCAGTGATCAGGGCGCTCGGCGCGATGACGGACAATGCGCTCGGCCATCTCTCCATCCCCTGTCTGCGCCGTCGCTATAAAAAGGACTGGCGCATCCCCGGCCATCTGCTGCGCCAATTCCAGCGCATAGTCGCTCTTGCCGCTGCGCGCCCCACCCAAAATGAAGATCAACGGTGCGATGTTCATCAAATCAATCCCTGTCAATCGGTGGCTGTGACAAAATCCCAGATGATGCCGTGGACGACCTGCTCCACCGGCGCTTTGTCGTCGGTGAAAATGGGCGCATCTGCGGGGAACAAGCCAGGGCGCACGTAGGCGAGACTTTCGGAGGCGAAGTTGCGGAATTCCTCTGGCAGCGCGGCGGACAACTCGGCCACATTGCGCGCAAAAGTATCGCTATCGGTTGCCTGCACTGTCGCAACCACCAACGAATTGGCGAGCGTGTGCGGCGGTCCGGGTTCGTCGATGATCATCACGTTGGGGAAGATCTGGTCTAACGTCGCCGTCATCGCCTCAACCAATGCATAGTTCTGATCCGTGCGCCCAACGTTGATGGCGACGACGCCGTTTTCACCCAAGTGGCTGCGCACGAGATCGAAAAATTCCACGGTGGTGAGGTGGAAGGGGATGTAGGGCGGGCGGTAGGCATCCACCAAAATCAGATCGAATTTGCGATCCGGTGATTGGCGTTGCAGCCAGCGGCGACCATCCTCAGCGACCGCCGTGAGATTGGGCTGATTCATGCCAAAATATTGTCGCCCCACCTCAATGATCGTCGCATCCAACTCGACGCCGATCATGGGCAGCGGACCATAAATCTTCGTGTAAAGGTCGGGGACGGTCCCCGCGGCCAGGCCGATGATCAAGATTTCGTCTTCAAGGGTAGGGATGGGCGCGTGGCTTCTAAATAGTGGGGCCAACAGAAAATAGTCCCAGATCCCCTGGCTGAGGAGACTATCCGGGTGGTAGATGCTGTGGATGCCTACGCCTTCGCCCAGTTTGAGATGATGTTCGCTCCCCCAACGGCGCACGGCAATGTAGTTGTAGAGGCTTTCGTCCTCGTAGATCAGCGCGCCTAGCCCATCGTCTATTGTCCCCCGCACCCGCGCCGGATCGGTGACCAGCGCCAGAAGGATGACGAACAACAGCGCGCCGGCGGACAGCCCGATCAACCGGCGTTGTCCCCGCATGACAATACCGCCAATCCCCACGACGATGAGCAACGCCATCGCCATCAAGTAAAAACTCCAACGTGTGCCAAAGGTGGGGATGAGCCAGAGTACGGGCAAAAAGGTGCCGAGGATGCTGCCGGCGGTGGCGATGGCGTAGAGCCGCCCGGCGGTTTCGCCCGTCCGCCGTAGATCGGTGACGGCCAGCCGCACCGCCCACGGGCTGACAGCGCCCAGCAGCACCACCGGCGGGCTGAAGAGGAGCAGTACAGCCAGCAGCGTCCCCGCCAAGAGGCCGGGCACAAAATCGCCCAATCCCACCGCCGCCAGCCGCAAGATCGGCGGGCTGACAGCAGGGATCAGCGCTACACCCAACGCGGCCACACAGGTCAACGTTAACAACGCGCCCAGGCTGGGGAAGCGATCCGCCAGCTTGCCGCCCAACCACGCCCCTACCGCCAGATAAAAGAGGATCAGCCCGATCAGCCCGGCCCATACAATCTGACTGTTGCCAAACCAGGGATCGAGCAAACGCGCTGCGCTCAATTCCACGCCCAGCGTCACCGCCCCGGCGCTAAAGACGAGAAGAGAAAGATACTTCATCAAAGGGTTCCGAATTTGTAGCGATACAGGTCAGGTAAGGGCACGGGTGGGGGCGGGCTTAAACGTTAGGTTTATGGCGAGCATGACTCCCGCCCCCACCCGTGCCCCTACCGTATATCTCTCGAGCCTGAGTCACCATGATCCACGGGTTGATGACAGCAACAGAGGACGGGCAAGCCGTCCTCTGATTACCAGGGCAAGTATAGCACAGCGCCAAAAAGAAGGGGGAATTGTTTAACGCGGCGCGCCCACCAGCACCATCCCCGCCCAGAAATAGGGTTCGGGATAGGCATGTCGCGTCTCTTGTTGGGCGCGGCGCAGGGCCTCGGCCTTGGGGAGATCCGCGCGCAGATGGGTGTAAAAGGATTCCATAAAATAGGCGGTAGCCACATCATCCACCGGCCAGAGCGTGCTGAGCAGGCTCGACGCGCCGGCGCGCAGGAAGGCCCGCTCCAAACCGACAAGTTCATCGCCGCTGCTCAGTTGGCCCAGATGGGTCTCACAGGCGCTCAATACCACCAGATCCGTCTGCACCAGATCCAGGTTGAAGATCTCATGTGTCTCCAGGCGGCCATCCTCCGTATCATCGGGGGTGAGGAGGATGGCAGAAAAGAGTGGATTCTGCGCGTTGTAGTCGCTGTGCGCGGCAATGTGGATCAACTCATAATCGCCAGCGCGCTCTTTGAACTCGCCTTCGGTCGCGGCGTCGCCGATCAATGGGTGGGCGCTGTAAAGCGCGGCGACTGCGTCGGCTTCCCGTTCGGCGTAGGCCAGGTAAGGAGCGCCCGGCGCACGCGGGCTGGCAAAGGAGATCAGGTTGGCGTCCTCTGTTGCGCGCCCGGCCAGCACATATTGCAGGCTGCTCACACTGGGCGCATACGAGAGCTTGTAGCCATCCAGCAAGAGCGCTGTGGATGGGTCGGCATTGGGCGCATGTAATAGACCAAAGGGGAGATAGTGCAACACCTCGTGAGGGATCACTGCCAGGGTGGGTGGATCGTCTGCATCGGCGGCGGGCAGGTATGTCTCGACTGGCGCAATCAGCCACCCATAGAGTGTCTGCGCCGGTTTCTGCCAGGCGTCGGGTAGCAACAGCCCTGTCTTCATCTGCGCACGTAGAGATTCCACCTCCCGGCGTAAATCCCATTGGGAGACAGCAACACTTTCGACGTGGAACGTTTCGGCGCTGACGACGAAGATCACTGTATCCTCTACGCCCACAAGGTAGACAAGCAGGGTCAGATCGGGCGCTCCCTGGCGCAGCATCGCCTGCGCTTCGGCCAGGCCAAAGGGAGGTACGCTGACCAACCCGGCATACTCTGGATTGGTCAATTGTAGATCGGTGAGCAGTTCCTCGTACTCGGCGCGGCGGATCTCCAGCGTATCTCTGATCTGCGCCAGCGCGCGCCCGCGATCATCGGTGGCTGGGCTGCCCCAGAGGTCGCGCAGTTGTCGTTCCAATTCGACGATCTCGCTGCGCAAGAGCGTCTCGCGTTCGATCAATTCGCTCCTTTCGCTGCCCTTGGGGTTGATGCGCCCATTGCCCAGGAGGGTGAGCAGCGTACGCGCCCGGCTGCGCTCTGCATAGAGAAAGGCGTCCGCGCCATTCTCCTGAGCCAGAAGCTGGCGCACGACAAAATGGTAGACAGGCGCTGTCCCGCCTGCGAAGGCTGTCTGAAGCGATTCCACCTTCAGTTCGCCGTAGATCGATTCGAGTCGATCCACGGCGGCGAGGGCATATTCGAGTGCGCTTGCTCTATCCCCCTGCATCTCGTAAAGGATGGCGATGACCAATAGGGTTGTCGCTTCGCCCGCGCGGTCGCCGATCTTCCGCTGCAAATCGAGCGCCTCGTTATAGGCGACAAGCGCCCCTTCCGCATCCCCTTGAATCGCCAAAACCTGCCCCAAATATTGACGCACGCGCGCGCTATTGGCTTGATCCCCAACCGAGGACCAGAGATCATAGGCCGCCTGGAAGTCAGCCGCCGCGGCTAGATAATCGCCAAGAAGACCGTGCGCATAGCCGCGGATAGTGAACCGCATGGCCTCTTCGCTGCGATTGCTGCTCTCGCCAAGATGACTGAAAAGCTGCTGTACGTTGGCAATTGTTTGCTGAAACTCCTGGGGCGATATGCCAAGATCGGTTTCGTGGCCCCGTTCAGCCAGTTCCATCATCTCATTGATGATGCCGAGGATCGATTGGGCTGTTCCCACCTTCTCATCGAGCAGGGATTGTGTCTGCGCCGCCAGGGGGAGATCGTCCCCTGCTGGCGTGTTGTCAACGCCGGCCGCCGTCAATGGCAGGGTTGCCATCCCGATCAAGGAACTGAGATCGCCGACAAGAGCCAGCCCTTGTCGGTAATGGCGCAACGCCTGCCCTGTATCCCCTAAAGATTGATAAGTGATGCCCATGCTGAGGAGAGCGAAGCCTTCCTGCATGGGCATGTTGAGCGAGCGCCAGATCTCACGCGCTGCCCCATAGTGGATCAACGCTTGTTGATAAGCGGCGCGCGCCTGATGGACATCGCCCAATCCCTGCTGCACGGTGGCCTCGCCGGCGCGGTTGCCCAGTGCGATCCACAGATCCATCGCCTGTTGGTAAACGATGAGTGATTCGTCATACTCGGTGGACGATTTAAGCGCAAATGCAATATTGGTGAGGACATTGGCTTCGCCCCAGCGTTCGCCCAGAGCTTGATAGAGCGCCAGGGCAAGGCGAAAGTGGATCAATGCCTGTGGGTAGTCGGCGACGGCGCTATAGACGAGACCCAGGTTGTTGCGCGTCCTGGCCTGCTCTACTCTATCGTCGATGGCTTCTTCCAGCGCCAACGCCTGCTGATAGTGTTCAATCGCCTGCGGATAATCGAGCATCGCCGCGTAGACAAGTCCCCGATTGTTGAGCGTCCACGCCTGCCCGCGCAGATCGTTTAATGTCTGCCAGTAGGCGTAAGCGCGCGCATAGGCTGTCAGCGACTTATCGTACTGAAGTTCGGCATGGTAGGCTAACCCCAGATTGTTGAACGTATCCGCAGCCGCGGCTAAATTCTCCATGGATGCCCAGATCTCAGCAGCTTCCTCATAGTAAATGATTGCCTGCGCATAATCGGCCTGCGCGTAGAGGAGCGATCCCAGGTTGCTCAATGTGGTGCCGAGGCCGAAGGGATCCACATCTTCACGCCAGATGGTGAGCGCCCGCTCATAGGAATCCAACGCACTGGGATAATCGAACCGGCGAAAATAGACAACACCCATATTGTTGAAGGCCCACGCTTCGCCGTAACGATTCCCCAAGGCCTGATAGAGCGGAAGAGACTCCTCGAAGTGGACAAGCGCCCGCTCAAGTTGATTCATGCTGAGGTGTGAAAGACCCAGATTGGTCAACGTGACAGCCGTCAGCGCATCATCGCCCAATGCCCGATAGAGGGGCAGCGCTCGTGTGCAGGCGTCGATGGCTTCGGTGAATTCGCCGTTGACATAGTGATCGTAGCACGTATCCAATAGTTGATTGGCTTCGTCCTGGCGCGGCGTGGGTGTCCCTTCCTGTGCATGGACGCCTGCCGCAGAAAGCCCCGCCCAGCAGAGGGTAAGGAAGAGGCTAATCGCTGCCATCCACTTCATGGAGATCCTCCGATCTCGGCAAGCCGCCGCTGAATTTGGGCCAGGGCGTCCAGATCGTTCAACGTCTCGTAGATCTGCGCCGCCGCTTCAAGCGCCTCAATGGCGGATGCTTCCTGGTTAAGACCGCGCCGCGCAGAGCCGAGGCCAGCCAGCGCCGCCGCTTCCCCGGCAATGTCGCCCAGCGCCTGGTACACTTCCAACGCCTGCCCGTAGCCGGCTTCCGCTTCCAAAAAGAGACCAACCGAGAGGTAGAGATCCGCCAGGCGGATGTGGATGGCGGGAGCTGGTTTGGCAGACATCAACCCTTCGAGCAAGAGGATGGCATCGCTGCGCGCGCTGCGCGCGCTGTAAATTTCAGCTTTGAGCAGAGAGATCGCCGTCTCGTTGACCTGCAAAGCGTCGACCTGCGCCAGCAGCGCTTCCAACTCGGCCATCTGCGCCGGCGACATCAGCACAAAACTCAGATCGAGCGCGGTTTTGTCCTTTTCCTCATCGGACGAATGGCCCAGGCTATCGCGCACAGTGACATGGTAGGGCACACCCGGTTGTAGAGCAGGCGCATCCTCTGGGTAGCGCAACTCGGTTTCGGTTGTCACATTTTCCCAATTCACGCCGTCGCCCCAGACTCGTACACTATAGGGCGCGCCTTCCGCTGATCCATGCCAACGCAGCAGGGGACGCCCATCGGTGATAAAGGTGCGGCGCGGCGTCAGCAAATAGGGGATCGCCGTGAGCACTTCCGGCGTCTGTCGCAACGGACGCACCACCAGTTCTCCATTAAAGTGTTTGATCAACGGTTCGTGCTGCGGGCAGGGTGAGCCGCCAATGTAGTTGGCCGAGACGGCGACAACCGTCTTTAGATCGGCGCAGACGATAGCGCCGCTGGCGTCGGGCGCTACATAGAGCAGATCGTTGCGGGTGAGCAGCGTTGCCACCGAAAGTGGCAGTTGTTGCGTCCAGCCGGGGCGCGTGCGCGTGATCGTGCCGTCCAACTCGGCCAATAAGTAGATCCCCAGATCGGGCGCAGATGCGCTTATGGCCGTCGGTGTTGGGGATGGCGTCACTGGCGGCGCGCTACAACTGATCAAAAGGAGCAGCGAGATCAGGGTCAGAGAGATGACCAGCGAAGATCGGTTCATGGCTGTTCCTCCAACTGTCGCAAGTGGGCGCGGGCCAGCGCAGCCACTTCGGCGCGGCGCGATGCTATAGACATACTCTGAACATTGACCAGGCAGGATTGCCAATAATAGATGATCTGTTGGCGTGGGTGGGCCAGGGCTTCGGCGGTGAGGGCCAGGTTGCAGAGCGCGGGGGCATCGGTCGGATTCAGCGCCAGCGCTTGTTGAAGCGCATCTTCCGCTTCGCGATAGCGTTTAGCGTCGAGATAGGCCCAGCCGAGATCCGCCCACAGCGCTGCACAGAGTTCCGTATCTACATTCGCGCAGGTTCCGTTCTCTCCATCCCCAGCCAGGCTCAGCCCTGTGCGCAGGATGGCAATCGCTTTGACTGGCTTCCCTTGCAGGATCAGGGCATGGCCCAATCCGCTGTAGGCCAGGATCAATCCATCATCTACCTGGAGCGCTTTGGTATGCAGGACGACGGCCTGATCGTAATCCCCGATCAATGTGTAGCGCTGCGCCAGGTTATAATAGGCAGTGGCGTAGGCAGGATTGAGGGTTGCCGCATGGCTGAAGGCGCGGCTGGCCCCAGCCAGATCCCCGCGGTTGAGGAGGGTAGCGCCCCAATTGTTGAGGATGGCGCCCAGTACCGGCAACCCTGCCAGAGCAAGCAGGAGTACAAGCACGAACGAGATCAGCGCTGCGCCCACCAATTTGGGTCCACGATGGGCTGAGTCAGGCAGAAATTTACCAAGCAGCCACCCAGCCGCCTCACGGCTATGTTTGGAGATGGGAACCCCCGCCAGCGCCAATGCTGCGCCAGCCCCGATCACCGTGAACGAGTCGAGCCCGCTGCTCCACAGTCGCCGCACGATCTCAATGGCGACACCGGCTGTCGCCGCCATAAACAGGCCAGCCATCACAACCCACGGGAGATCTCTCCTCTGAAGCGACAGCGTCTGCTCTCTGTCAAGATACCACCACCAACGTTCGACGGGCGGAGTTATGGTTTGTCGCCAACTTCGCCACTGCTCTGCTGGGATCTGGGCTGCCGCATCCTTAAGCTTGCTGTCTGCGATCGTTACGTCAAGGATCGCCCTTTGGTCGGCTGCATCGGGGAGCAGGCGCGCGATGCGGTCCCTGAGCAGGAGCGCCGTCAGCATGTGAGCAGGTTCGTTCTGCGCAGCCACGGGGGAAACCGCTGCATCGTATTCGGCAAGCAAAGCGCCTAGCGGCGTCGAACGATTGATGTCTGGGGTAGAACCCATTTTGGATGCTCCCATTTAGACAGCCTGACGTAAGGTGGATCTCTATTTTAACAGCTTGCGTCCACTTCATCAACGGTTTCACAAATGACGGATGCGTCCCAAACTGGGAAAAGAATGCTCCTCGCCGGTCCGTGGCCCGACCTGAGCGCTCCCAATTTGGGACGCATCCCAAATGACCAGCAACACAATCGCCGCCCAAAAACCTGCCCGACTGTATCCACAAGCACAAGACCGGCGTTCGGGCTTTCATGGCCGACTTCCGCGTTCCCTTTACCGATCTCTAGTCCCCAATCTCTTTATTTCCAAATCAGCGCCACGCCCGTGTAGGTCTGCGGTTCGCGGAAAAGACCTTCGTAGCCTCGGCTGATTTCGTGTGGAGGCAGCCGGTGGGAGATGAGCGGCTCAATGTGGAGCAGCCCGCGCGCCATCCAATCGAAGATCATCTGCTGTTTTCTGTATTGGGAAACGTGATTGCCGGCGTCGGGGTACATGGGCAACTGCCATTCCAGCGCGCCGCGCACGGTGATGAAACGCATGTGGATATCCGCCAGGATTTCGGTGAGATCGCCCTCGACGGGCGTGCGCGGCGTGCCCAGGATGATCACCTGCCCGTAGCGCGCCGTCGCCCGCAGCGCCTGGCGCACTACTGCGCTGTGACCCACTGCATCCACGGTGATGTCCGCGCCCTGCCCGTTCGTCTGCTCCAGGATGAATTGCTGCACCTCCGCCTCGTCGCCGCCCACTGTCAAGGGGACGCCGCAGCGTTCGGCCAGCGCCCGTCGCGCTTCCACCGGATCTACGCCGATCACCCGGCAGCCGCGTATTCCAAACGCCTGCGCCGCCAGATTTCCCACCAGCCCCAACCCGAAGATCGCCACTGTAGGGTTGCCGCTGATTTCCGCCACCAGCGGCGCTGTCAACGCCACACCGGCCATGCGCGAGGCCGCCGCCACTACCGAATCCACATCCTCAGGCACGCGGACGATCAGCCGATCCTGGTTGTAGCGGACGATGGAGCCGTGCCTTCCATATGAAAAGACCCGATCCCCAGCCTGCACGCGGGTAACATTGCTGCCCCTATCGCGCACAATACCTACATTGGCATAGCCCGATTGAAAGGGAAACGTACACCACTCGCCAGGGCGAAAGGCGCGCGGTTCGCGGCCCGTATAGATGGAAAGTTCGGTGCCGGTGCTGATAAACGTACATTCTGTGTCGATGATTAACTCATTGGGGCCAAGCGGCGTGTCAGGCAACTGGATCGACTCGACCGACACTGCATGGGGACCGGAAACGACGACTTGTTGCGCGTTCAAAATAGCCTCCTTGGGGAATTAATGATGGATACCATGTGGGGAATTCCAGCCTTGATACCGTGGATAGTGGCCGTCCTGCTATTCACTATAACACACTCCTCATGGAGCGACGCAGGCTCAAGGCTTCGTCAATCAAAAAACCGACCTGCCTTGTGGCAGGTCGGTTTCATTTTGAGTAAATCTTACAAGCGCAAGGGGTTAGCTCCAGGCGTCGCGTTTGGGCTGATCGCCCTGGTTCTCATCCCGCGAATCATTGGGATTGGACGCAGACTCTCGCCCTTCATCCCTTTTCGGCTGAGCGGAACCGGCCGGTTCATTGCGCTGAGAGCGCCCCGTCTGCCAACTACTAAAGTTCGAACTCATAGATGTAAATCCGCCTGCCCCCATCTTGAATTCGCCCTCAAAGAAAGCGCCTTCTTCCACCACCAACGTTGCTGCCTGCGCCTTGCCGCGCATCTCGCCGGTGGCCTGGATGGTAAGACGTTCGTCGCAGGTGAATTCGCCGTTGGCCGATCCGGCGATCATTGAATTGCGGGCGCGCACGGTGGCGGATACATTGGCGCCTTCAGCAATAATCACCGTTCCTTTGCAGTCGATCTCCCCTTCAAAGGTGCCTTCGATCAGCAAATCACTGTCTGAGCGGAAGTTGCCGTTGAAATTAGATTCACGGCTGATGACAGTACGCGGCGCGGCCTGTTGAGATTGTCCACCACGCGAGGTGGAACGTTCAGGGCGATCTAGCCGATCACCGGGCCGATCCGGCGCTGGCGTCGGTAGATCAGGGTAGGGCAATCGCTCACGAGGAACTGGATTCATCGGTCTTCTTTCTCCTTCTGGGTTCCATTTGCCCTGACTAGGGGCCGACGGTCGCTCTGACCGTTGATAGAGTGGATCAAATCGCTGGGCTGGCGTTGGCTCCGCAGTTCTGGGCGCTGGGTCCGGGATGCGCGGGGCCGCTTCTGGGAAACGCGGTGCTGGATCTGGCATACGCGGCGCTGGCGCGGATTCCATAATGCGCGGCAGCGTTGGTTCTATAGGTCGAGATGGGTGTCTATTTGTCTCAGTTTCTTCCCGATCCATGCGCCTCTCCTCGTCAGTAGGTTCATTGTGAGCAAGCGCAGCCTTTGCGCGATCTACCAACGGTGTAGGCTCCTCGTAAATCGGATCCTCTTCATTTTCATCTTTTCTATCGCGTTTGAAGAATTGCATTCGTCTCTTGTTTCCTCTCTTTCTTGTGTGATGCGAAGAGACCGTGCTTTTCGGACGCGTCTTTCTTCAGCAGACGAATCTTTCCTTATAGTATACACGAAAACGCAAAAATTTGAGCAACCGTTCCAGACTACAGTACAGAGCGGCGCAAATAGCCAATAGTCATGGACTAGAGAAGCAATCCAGGGCAGTTGCTAATCAGCGATTGTACGTCAATTGATCCTGGGCTGCAAGCAGCAAATCGCCTCGGATGAATTCCCTGTGGGATATGGGCGTAATTCAAGTTGGAGGCATGGGAAGTACCGGAGACTTTTCGCCGCAGTGTGAAGTCCCCGGCACTTTCGCTCCACGTGGGATATCCAATAATTGACGTATACTTTTGGATAGATATAAGATAGAAGGGAACATTTGTGCGAGAACTCTATGGAGATCTTGAATGAGGATGGGGGCAACGTCTCTCCCCCAGGAGCCTATGACAACCCAACCCCTTCGTATTGAATTGGAAGCGCAGATTGTGCGCCGGCTTCAGCGCATGGATTACGATCTACTCGTTGAATTAGAAGCCGCTACCCAGCGCGCCGAATCCATCAGCTTGCAGCGGGTGATTGCCGCTACGAAACCAGAGGAGGCCAACGTGGACGTAGCTCCACCGTCTGCGCTCACCCGTCGCCAACTCCTGACGCGGTTGGCTATCGGTGGCAGCGTCTTGGCAACTGCTGGGTATGCGGCTACTCGCCTTGAACGCCCTGTCGAAGAGAGAGATGAAGGTATGCGCAGTGAGATGGCACACTTGCACACGCTCCTATCGCTGTATGAGATGATGGACCGGGTAGGGTTGGATCGTCTGATTACAACGGCATTGGCGGCCCTGGGCTTCTCCATTAGTGGATTGCGGCTTGGCGCCACGGCTGTGCGGGGAGCTGTCGAGTTCATCACCGCTCTCATCAACCGCTTTGACGCCGCTGTGCCACAGATCCTGGCGGGGATCGAAGTTGCCGAAGGTTTCTTGCAGGCTATCGACCGCCACCTTAACGAGTTGGAACGGCTCATCGGCGAAGTCATGCAAGAGGCCGCGCCGCTGACCCAGGCCGTGGATCGTTTTGTTCAAGAGTTATTGGGATACCTGCCCTTTGGCATCGGGGATCGCATCCGACGTACCATTCAAGAGATGGCTGCCCTGGTGGGGCTGCTGCCTGCCGGTCTCGGCGCCCTGCGCAGCGGACTCTTTTCACCCATACGCGCCTGGTTCCCCGCCGAGGAGGGCGCGGACCTGCGCGCTCAACTCTTCACCCCAGCCCGCGCCGAATTGCTCGAACCTACCCGCGCGCTCCTCAATGACCTGATCCAATTCGCTGACCGCTGGGACAGTGAAATGGCGGGTCCTGTAGAAGCGGCGCTTGCCCAACGCGCTGAGGTCCGCAGTCAGATTGTGGCCTACCAGCAGCAATTGGATCTCCCAGACCAGAGAATCAGCAAATCTTGAATGACGAAGAACTGGTAATTACTGAGCCACTTTCGTTCTATGATTGTTTGAATTCGCTGACCAATTGCACGAGGCGCTCCTCTAGCGTTTGCAGGCCGGTGTCTGCCTGTCGATAGTCCAATCCCAGGCGCTCGGCGGCGGCGCGTGCGCGCGCTGATTCGTCGTGATCGGCGGATTG
The DNA here is from genome assembly GCA_019637695.1 of Caldilineaceae bacterium. Lineage (GTDB taxonomy): Bacteria > Chloroflexota > Anaerolineae > Caldilineales > Caldilineaceae > RI-153. The sequence goes on from JAHBVG010000066.1 coordinate 33,149, forward strand.
GCGCAGGTAAAGCACTTCTCTGTAGTTCCCAAAATAGAGGTCGCGCAGATGCGGAAAGCGATCCAGCCCCAGTTCGGGGATCACCAATCCCTCAAAATGGCGAGCCAGGAAATCGGTGAGGTAGAAGGTCCCCGGCTCGTGTTCCGCCTGCTCCCAAAAGAGGTTGCCGCCGTAAAATTCATAACAATGAGGACCGTCAATGCGCCGCGCGTGGGGATAGCGCGCCAGCAGCGCGTCGAGTGCGCCGCCCGTGCCGCAGTCCGCATAGCCGACGAGGATGAGATCGAACTGGCCGGCCCAGTTATCCAATTTGGTTTCGACGGCGGGGGCGATCCGCTCGGGACGGTTGTGCAACTGCGCGGGGATGGCGGTCAATTCATAGTCCCAGCCCTGCCGCGCCGCAATCGCCGTCATCTCACGCACAATCGCGCCGCAGGCAATGATTCCGATCTTCAAGGTAGTTCTCTCCTTGGGGAGATTGGAGATTAGAGATTGGTCTCGTCGAGTTTCTGAAATCTCCTAATCGCGCCGACCGCAGCGGTCGGCAATCGCTTGTTAACCGGGATTAAGCGATCAGGAGATTTCAGATGCTCTACGAAAACGCCAATCTCTAATCTCCAATTTCATCCAAAATCGCGGCGCGCCACGGCGCGGGGATCTGCTCGCCCAGGGCCAGGGATTTGGCGCCGATGAAAATCATCAACTCGCGCAGGGAATGGGCGATGGCAGCGCCAGCTTCGGTCGTAACATAGTCCTCGCTTTCGGGATAGATCGCGTAGATCTGGTAGATCCCGGTTTTGCGGTTGAGTTGCGAATCCATGCGCCCGATGAAACGCTCGCCGTGGAGGATAGGCAGCACGTAATAGCCGTATTGCCGCTTCTCTTTGGGGACGTAGATTTCGATGCGGTAGTTGAAATTGAAAAGCGATTCGGTGCGCTGACGGTCGCAGATCAGGTTGTCGAAGGGCGAAAGGAAGACCGTGCGCGGCTGCCAATCCCCGCGCCGGATGGCGTCGAGAACGGGCAGGCTCTCGCCATGGATGAACCACTCGCCGGGCCAGACTGTCTCCCTATCCACAATTTGGGCAGGGAGGATCGTCCCCACTGCCGCCAATTCGGCCAGCCGCTGGGGAAGGTCGGGGTATTGGTTGCGAATGAAATGATTTTTGATCTGCTTGGGCGTGGCGATCCCCAGGGCGCGCAGCGAACGACCGGCGCTGAGGCGTACCACATCCTCTTCGGTCCACGGCTCGTGATCCACCCAGTCGGGCAGCCACTTTTCGGTGAGATGCCAAAATTTGGCGTTGCCGTTGCGCCCAATCGCCATCACCTGCCCGCGATCATGCAGAAAATCGAGCATCCGCGTGACGCTGCGTCCCGAAGACCAGCCCGTGGATTCCCACGCCACTGCGGCCAGATCCTCAAAATCGCCCGTCGTCAGCGGGCCTTCCTCGGCCAGACGGTCGAGGATGTGCTGGCGCAGATCATCATTGGCGGCCACCCAATCGCGCACACGCTGCCCCCATGCGCCGCCGCTCGTCGATTCCCGTCGCTTCCAATGGGCGAAGAGCGGAAAATCTTCGGTGCGCACAAAGGACGCGCAGTGCGCCCACGATTCGAAGATCAACCGATCTTCTTGTAACCGGTCAAGCAGGGTCGGATCGAAGGGGCCCAACCGACTCCAGAGAACCAGCAACTGGGTGCGTTCCACGGCGCGGATGGGATCGATCTGCACACAGTTGAGGATACGGAAGATTTCCACGATCCCTTCGAGCGTGGCTGGCAGGCGTGGTCCTGAGAGTCGTTGGGCGGCGACAGCCAAACACTGCGCCTGGGTGGGGGATAGGGTCACAGTCATGAGAGCATGGCCTCGGCAATCGCTTTATAACCTTGTGCGGCGGCAATGAGATCCTCGATCTTCAGCTTTTCATCGACAATGTGGGCGTCACTTTCCAGCCCAGGACCAAAGCCCACCGTGGGGATGGCCGCGATACCGGCGCTCCAGGCGGCGTTGGTGCAGAAACGATAAGCGCTGGGAGACGCGTTCAGGCCGATCCCGTGCAGCGCGCTCAATGATTTCTGCACATAGGGCTCATCCTCAGGCAGGAGCCAGGCCGGAAAGAACTTTTCTTGAACAAAGGTGTAACTATTGTAGCTGTTGTATTTGCCGATGCCAATCGTGGCGTTGAGTTTGATATCGGACAGTTCGCGCCGTTCCACAATAGATCTCAGCACGCCATCGGCGCGTTCGCCGGGCAAGAGCCGCCGATCATAGGTGACTCGGCAGAGGCTGGGGATGACCGAGTGGCCGGGGTAGGGATCGGAGATAATGTCGGTGAGGGCGAAGATGGCCGGCCCCATCAAGCTATCTTCGGGCAGGGCCAGAGCCTCGATGGCGGCGATGACGCGCATCATGTCGAGTACGGCGTTGCGCCCCTGCTGTGGGGCCGACGAATGGGAGGGTTTGCCCACCGTCTCTAAATGGACTTCGGCGCGTCCCCGACCGCCGCGGGCCAAATTGAGACCGGTGGCCTCGCCGATCACGACAAAGTCCGCGCCGGTCTGCGCCACGACTTTTTCCAATGCGACGCCTTCCAATACTTCTTCTAAGACCGACGCGCTGATCACGACTTTTCCCGCCAATTTGTTGCGGTCGAGCGAGGCCGCGGCATAGACCATCGCCGCCAGCGCGCCCTTCATGTCGGCGGCGCCGCGGCCGTGCAAAGCGCCATCCATGATCTCACCGCTAAAGGGATCAAGTTTCCACGGCGCGCCTGGCGCAATGCCGACAGTATCCATATGGGCGTCGTAGACAATAGTTGATCCTGGCTGCTTGCCGGTAATGATGCCGATGATATTGCCAGCTTCATCCACGCTGACGCTGTCAAAATTCAGGCTTTTCATCTCAAGTTCGACGCGTTGGGCCACCTTGCGTTCATCCCCACTGAGGCTGGGCATACGCACCAGATCGCGGGCAAACGAGATCAGTTTACCGATTTCCATAGGGCCTCCAAAGATTGATAGATTTCGACGGTAGACGGTCGCAATTTGGTCTTATTTCTATCCGACAGAGGAATTTCTCTTTTGATAAAGTAAATTTACATAGAGATAGCCCCTACAGAGGGAGGAGAGATTCCAATGATTCACGCAATACCGGCTGACATGATTATTGTTCTACTAGGCCTCGCAACCTGGCTAAGCTTTCGTCTTGACAAGTCTGATGATACGAATTGATCATGATGCGTGAAACGTGGGCTGTACAGCATCACGTTTCACGCTTTATATTCCGGTTCCCCTATTATGCAGATTTCATCCCCAGCCGCCAATCTTTGATCCCATTCTGCCCAATTTCTTACCGGGTACACCCACACAATTCTTAGGAAAGCACCGCGGGCAGGTCACCTTTTTGCGCCGTTTTACAAACCCCCTGTCTCTCAGGTACACTGACCCACACCCAAGGTGATGGGTTCAGTGTGCTTTTCTGTTCCCCAAGGAGTCTCTCCCAATGAGTCAAATGATCCGCACCTTTCGCTCGATCGACGATACCAGGCAGGCGCTTTGTGATCATCAATATATCGCCAGCGATGAGATCGCGACGACCACGTATCTTTCCCAACAACTGGGCAAACCGCTCTTGACCGAGGGGCCAGCCGGGGTGGGGAAGACGGAACTGGCCAAGGCCATTGCCGCATCTACAGGGCGTGAGTTGATCCGTTTGCAGTGTTACGAAGGGTTGGATGAAACCAAAGCCCTCTATGAATGGGAGTATGCCAAGCAGTTGCTCTATACACAGCTTCTGCGCGATAAGCTACAACAGACGCTCTCAGACGCTCAAAATCTGACCGAAGCCGCGGACCGTCTGGCCCAAGAAGAAGACGTCTTCTTCTCCATGCGCTTCCTGTTACAGCGTCCATTGCTGCGCGCCATCCTCAGCGAGAAGCCGACAGTGCTGCTCGTGGACGAGATCGACCGCGCCGACGCCGAGTTTGAGGCGTTCCTTTTGGAGGTGTTGAGCGATTTCCAGGTGAGCGTGCCCGAATTGGGTACGCTGGTGGCCGTCCACCGGCCGTTGGTGCTGCTGACCAGCAACAACACGCGCGAGTTGAGCGAGGCGCTCAAGCGGCGTTGTCTCTACCTCTTCATCGGCTATCCTTCGGTGGAACAGGAATTGGACGTGGTGCGGCTCAAGGTCCCCGAACTTTCGCCCAAACTGGCGCGTCAGGCTGTGGAACTCGTCCAAAGGTTGCGCGATATGGAACTGCGCAAATCGCCGTCCATCAGCGAGACGTTGGATTGGGCGCACTCACTGGTTGCCCTCAACGCCGATAGCCTGGACAAAAAGACCCTCGACAACACGCTCAGCGTCCTTCTCAAACATGAGACCGATCTGCGCAAGGTCAAACGCCAACTGGAGCGGGGCAGCGGTAACCCCGGTGAAGGCGGCGATGATTGGGATCAGGACGTGCGGCGACGAGCGCGATGGAACTGAGAAATGAGTAATGAGTAATGAATGGGCGACAAATTGGCCGCATGCTGAGATCCCAACTTTGTCTACGACTTTACTCATTACTCATTAAGGAGGCTACATGGAAAACCGAATTGTAAAATTTATCGCTGCGTTGCGCGGCGGCGGGGTGCGGGTTTCGCTGGCGGAGAGCGCAGATGCCTTCGCCGCCGTCGATAATCTGGGCATTCAAGATCGGGAAGCCTTCCGGCTGAGTCTGCGCGCCACGCTGGTGAAAGAAGCCAAGGATCTGCCCACGTTCGAGGAGCTTTTCCCCATCTTCTTCGACAACAGCGGCGCGCCGCCGATGATGAATCTGACCGAAGATATGACAGCGGAGGAGGCGCAGATGCTGGCCGAAGCGCTGCGTCAATTCAGCGGCAAGTTGCGCGAGATGATAGAACGGCTGCTCAAGGGTGAGCAACTGAGCAAGGAAGAGCTACAACAGTTGGGGCAGATGGTGGGCCTCAACCGCGCCGACGATATGCGTTACCGCGAGTGGATGGCACGGCGCATGATGAAAGCGCTCCAATTCGACGAGGTCCGCGACGCCATGAAGGAGATCATGGAGTTGATGGCCAAAATGGGGATGAACAAAGAGCGTCTCGACCAGATGCGCCAGTTGATCCAGGCCAACATGCAGGGTATGCAGGAGCAGCTCCGCCAGCACGCCGGCCAGCAGATCGCCGAAAACATGGCCGAGCAAGATCCCCAAGAGGCGATGGACGGGTTGATGAATCGCCCCTTCAACGCCCTCTCGGATAGCGATATGCAGACCTTGCGCCAGCAGGTGCGCCGCCTGGCCGCGCTTTTGCGCAGCCGCATTGCCTTACGCCAAAAACGGGCCAAGAGCGGTCAACTCGACGCCAAAGCGACGATCCGCGCCAATTTGCGCCACGGCAGCGTCCCCTTCGACATCAAACATCGCGATCGCACTGTCAAGCCCAAGCTGATCGTCATCTGCGACATCAGCACATCCATGCGTTATTGCTCTGAACTGATGTTGGGGCTGCTCTACGAACTTCAGGATCAGGTGAGCAAGACCCACGCCTTCGCCTTCATCGATCATCTGGAGTACATTACACCGGATTTTCAGGGCAACGACGCCAACACGGCGATCCAACAGGTGCTGGTGCGGATGCCGCCCGGCTACTACAGCACGGATCTGGGCCACGCCTTCCAAAACTTTGCCGATCAATATTTGGATACAGTGGACAGCCGCACTACCTTCATCATGGTGGGGGATGGGCGCAACAACTACAACGATCCGCGGTTGGATCTCTTCCGCGAGATGGCGCGGCGCAGCCGGCGTACTCTTTGGCTCAACCCCGAATCGCCCCTCCTGTGGGGTTCTGGCGACAGCGATATGCTAGACTACGCGCCGATCTGTGATACGATTTTGCAGGTAAGCACCATGGCGGAACTCACCGCCGCCGTCGATAAGATGTTGGTGGAACGCTAATGTCGATGAAATAGCTTGAGTGTTCTGGAGATTGTCGATTGCAGCAATCGGCGAGATTAGGCGATTCAGACAATCGCTTAATCTCCCAATCTCTTAGGCTACTTGGCGCAAGGAGATCGACGGTGACGATAAACTCGGTCGATAAAGATCCGACAACGACGCTTTCCCCTGGCGAGGTTGTCTATCCTGATTCGGATGGCAAACCTATGGGCGAAACTGGAATTCATGTCAAAACGATTCTGCACTTGTATGGAGCGCTGATTGGGTTGTATGCCCGACAGCAGCGAACAGATGTCTAC
>JAHBVG010000067.1 GCA_019637695.1 Caldilineaceae bacterium
TATGTCACCAATTCAATATCACAAAAAGGGCAGTTGAATCACAGTTACCTGCTGTCCATTTATATCAACAACTGTGCCTGCGCTGTTATGCGGACGTTTAATCACCGCCAGCGCAAGGTGACCTTCCAGCGTGGGGCTGTACGCCGCGCTGGTAACAGCGCCCACGGCGCGTCCTTCAAGCTTGACCTCAGCGCCAGCGGCCAGCGGATCGTCGTTGCGCAGACCGACCAGCGTCTTGGTGACTTTGTCATAGGTGATCTGGCGGGCGATGATCTCCTGGCCGGTGTAACAGCCTTTGTTTTCGGCGCAGCTCCACGCCAGCCCCGCTTCGAGTGGATTGTACTCTTCGACCAACTCGTGACCGGGCGCAGGACGGCCCAGTTCCACGCGGCGGGCGGTGTAGGCGTCCTCGTCCGCGAGGAGCATCGCGCCAGCGTCGAGCAGACGTCTCTGCACCGCTTCGCTCTCGGCAACGGGGACGATCAACTCGTAGCCGGGCACATCGAACGCAGCCTGGTGAAGGACAACGATGCCATCCTGTTCGGCGAACCACTCGGCGGACGGTGTGGGCAGCCCGATCTCGGTCAAAAGCGACGACGCGTCCGGTCCCATTAACCTCATACGCCGGAAGCCCTCGCTGAGACTTTCTACTTTGACCTTGTCCATAAAGAAGATCTGGCTGCGCAGATGGCGGGAAAGCTGTTCCACGTCGTCACCGGCGGGGAGCAACCAGAGGAGATCCCCGCGCTGTAGAACGGTGAAGACATATTGGATGCGCGCTATCGGGCTTGTCAACACAGTCACCGCAGATTGGCCGTGTTCCAAAATGACGATATTGTTAGTCGTCATCCGCTGCACAAAATCTACCCGATCGGCGCCGGTCAACTGTAGAAGCCCGCGATCCGCTCGCAGATGCAGCGCAGCGCCGCTATGCAGAGCAGTGTATTCACGTTTATCAATCGTCGTGGTAATGGTCATAGGTTACTCCGTATACGCGCGCACAAAATTCAAAATTAACTCGTACATCTCCTGCCCGGCGGCGGTGAGGTCTTCCCCCACTTGCAGGTAATGGCTGACATCTTCGTAATAGAATACGTCCACAGGCACGCCTGCTGTCCGCAGGGCGGCTTCCAGTTCGTACGCCTGCTCAATGGGGATAATGATATCGGCGTCGGTGTGGATGATCAAGGTGGGCGGTAGTTGGGCGGCGGTGTAGACAGGCGAGTAACGCAGAAAGCCCAGCGGATAGAGATTGGCCGCGCCCAGCGCCGGGATTACCAATTCATACTCGGCGGGCAGAACCAACTCTCCTGCGTAGAAATCGGCGGCGCCGCTGAAGGCGTTGCTGATGCCGCCCGCCGTCACCCACGCTTCAAAATCCTCGCGCTCGTCGCGCAGCAGCCGGTGCAGGATGGCGCTGCTGAAGCTGCCGCCAATGGCGACGGCGGGAACGTCAGCCAAATCCACGCCCAGATGGCCGCCGCGTGCTAACGCCAATGCCACGCGTGCATCCTCGGTGTGGGCGTCAATATCGAGCCCATGCGCGCCCACAGGGGAGATCGCAACCAGGGTGTAACCGGCAAAGGCAAAAGCGACGCTCACCGGTTCCCATCCCTCCACAGTGCCGGGGAAAACAGCAAAGAGCAGCGGTTGCGCTTCAGGCTGATCCACAGGACGATAAAGACGCAGCGTATCCACGATGACGCCGGCGCGGGTGAAGGTGAAGGGCTGCATCGTCGCCATTGCCCCCGCCGGGAAGGGTGCGGTGATGATCTGCGAAGCCCCGATCTGGAGATCGACGACATCCGGCAGCGGCGACGGCAACGACGTGGGGATGTGACGCGCCAAATGGATCGGCGGCGCTTCTTCGCTCTCGCCAGCCTCCAACGTCACCAACCAGGGAATGCCGAACGCGCCGCTCAGCGCCACCTCGCTAAAACCGGGTCCCACCGCCGCGGGGACATACTGCCCCGCCGGAATGCCCTCAATGCGGTAGCGACCCTCAGCGTTGGTCAGCGTAGCGTAGGGGACGCCCGTCCGCTCCGCCACCACCACAGCGATCCCCGGCTGGGGAACGCCTTCATAGAGTACCTGCCCTGTCAACGTAGCTGGGGGCGCAGCGGGCGCGGCGATCACCGGTCCCCCAAGTTGGCGTTCGAGCAGATAGCCAAGCACATTCGTCTCCGCCGAAGGCGCGCAGCCCGCCAGCATCCACAGAACGATGGTCAGAGCGATCAGGTATGTCCACAGGGCATGAGACTTTATCGAGCGCATAGATCACAGATCGGAAGAAGGATTGGAATCAGCGCGGATTATAGCACGCCGCTTCGCGCAGGGTCAACGCGGCGGAGAATTGTTTCTCTGTTATTTGCGTTGGCTTCGCGAAAAACGATATACTGGTGTGTCGCATTGGATGATTATGGATCTTTACCCTTTTGAGGATGTTGAATGACAGCAGGTTACTATCGTTTTCCGACGATCTATCAAGATAAGATTGTATTCGTTTCTGAGGATGATCTCTGGCAGGTATCCAGCGCGGGCGGCGTGGCCCGGCGGCTGACCAGCAATTCCGCCACCGTCACCTATCCTATGTTTTCGCCCGACGGTAGCCAGATCGCCTTTGTCGGCCGCGAGGAAGGCAACGCCGAGGTCTATGTGATGGAAGCGGAGGGCGGCAGGGCGCGACGGCTTACCTATCAGAGCGCAGATTGTCGCGTTGTGGGTTGGAACGCTGCGGGGACGCATATCCTCTTCTGCTCCAACTATGGACAACCCCACGCTGCCGACTATGTCCTCTACGAGGTGGCGGCGGACGAAACGGGCGGACGCATCGAGATGCTCCCCTTTGGGCCGACGCGCACCATTAGCTTTGGGCCAGGCGGGAGGGTGGTGCTGGGACGCAACACTGGCGATCCGGCGCGGTGGAAACGCTATCGCGGCGGCACCGCCGGTCAACTCTGGATCGATCACAACGCCGACGGCGATTTTGTGCGCTTCCTGCCCGATCTGGCCGGCAATATCGCCTCGCCCATGTGGATCCTGCGCGGCAGCGATGAGGGACGCATCTACTTTATTGGCGATCACGAGGGGATCGGCAACCTCTACAGCGCCCGGCCCGACGGCAGCGATTTGCAGCGCCACACCGATCACGACGATTATTACATCCGCAACCCGGCGACCGACGGCGAGCGGATCGTCTACCATGCCGGGGCGGATCTCTATGTTTATACAATCGACAGTGGGGAAAGTCGTCTCGTCCCCATCGACTGCTTCAGCCCGCGTGTGCAGCGCAACCGCAAATTCGTCCACAGCGGCCACTATTTGGACAGCGCCGCGCTCAACCCCAAAGGGAGCGCCCTGGCCCTTACTGCGCGCGGCAAAGCGTTCACCTTCCACAACCACGAGGGCGCGGTGATCCAATTGGGCAAGGCCAACGGCGTGCGCTATCGCCTGGCCGATTGGCTCAACGACGGCAAACGCATTGCGCTGATCAGCGATGAGCCGGGCGAGGAAGTCTTGGAGATCCATAGCCGCGAGCCGGGCGTCGCCGTACACCGGTTGGCGGGGATCGAATTTGGCCGCGCCGTCGATCTGCGCGTCTCGCCCACGGCGGACAAAATCGCGCTCACCAACCATCGCCACGATCTGCTGCTGATCGACCTGGAAGCGGAGACGGCCACCCTCGTCGACCGCAGCCCGCACCGCCGCATCGCCGGGCTGGATTGGTCACCCGATGGGCGATGGATCGTCTACGGCTTTGGCGTCACCCATCAAACCACCGAACTGCGCCTCTACCGGTTGCCCGATCCTGAGGCGGAGGACGAGACGCTGCACACCGACGCTATCCACCGCATCACCCGGCCCGTGCTGCATGACACCGAGCCTGCGTTCGATCCCGATGGCCGATATATCTACTTCATCAGCCATCGCGAGTTCAACCCGGTCTACGATAGCCTGCACTTCGATCTCGGCTTTCCGCGCGGCTCTAAACCCTACCTTATTACGCTGCGCGCTGATCTGCCCAATCCTTTCATTCCGCGCCCGGACGAAGATGAAGAGGAACCGGAGGAGGAAGCGGGCGAGGACGAAGAGAGCGACGCCAGCGCCGAGGACGACGACGCCGAGTACAGCGGTGTCGAGGACGCTGATGATGAGGACGACGACGCCGAGTTCGATCTCGACGAATTTGAAGAGGAAGAATTCAAACGGCTGTGGAAAAGACTGATCCGCCGCCGCATGGAGATCGATCCGTCCGCACATTCTAAGGATGGGGAAAAAGCCGCCGGGACAAAGGGGGCCAACGCCGTTGAGGGGAAAACCGAAAACGACGAAAAGAAAGCGCCGCCGCCTGTCACCATCGATCTCGACAACATTGCTGGCCGCGTGCTGGCCTTCCCCGTACCCGAAGGCCGTTACGGCGAAATTGCTGGCATCCCCGATAAAGCGATCTTCACCATCTTCCCTGTGCGCGGCAGCCTGGGCGAAGACGATACAGGCAGCGACGAAGGGGAATGCGGCCAACTGCGCGCTTACGATTTCAAAGATTATCGCGCCGAAACGCTGGTGGATGAGGTGGATTGGTTCGACCTTTCGCGCAACCGCAAGAAGTTGCTCTACGGCAGCGGCGACCGTCTGCGCGTCATTGCCGCCGGCGAAAAAGCGCCGGGCAACAGCGGCGGTCCTCGCAAAAGCGGTTGGATCGATCTGGGGCGCGTCAAGCTCTCCATCGATCCACAAAGCGAGTGGGAGCAGATGTTTCGCGAGGCATGGCGGCTCCAACGCGATCATTATTGGACCGAAGACATGTCGGATGTGGATTGGCAGACGGTCTACACCCGCTACTTCCCCCTCATCGGACGGATCAGTAGCCGGGGAGAGTTCAGCGATCTCATGTGGGAGATGCAGGGCGAGTTGGGGACCAGCCACGCCTACGAGTTCGGCGGCGACTATCGACCGCGTCCAATTTACAGCCAGGGATTCCTGGCCGCCGACTTCCGCTGGGATGCGGAGGCGGGCGGCTATCGGCTGGATCACTTTGTCCACGGCGACTCGTGGAATGCGCAGGCCCACTCGCCGCTGGCAGCGCCCGGCGTCGATATCCACCCTGGCGATGTGCTGGTGGCGATCAACGGGCAACCGCTGAGCGCCGAGGTCAGCCCGGCCCAACTGTTGGTCAACCAGGCTGGGGAAGAGGTGTTGTTGACGATAAAGCGGAGGGGCGAGGAAAAAGCGAGGGAGCGAGGGAGCGAAGAAGAGAAGGAAGGAGAGGGTGCGTCGCCGTTGCGGATGGTGACGGTGACGACACTGTTCGATGAGCGGACGGCGCGCTATCGGGCGTGGATCAACGGCAACCGGGCGCGGGTCCACGAGGCTACAGGCGGGCGGGTCGGCTATGTCCACATCCCCGATATGGGACCGCAGGGATACGCCGAGTTCCATCGCGGCTATCTGGCCGAGGTCGAGAAAGAGGCTCTGATTGTAGAGGTACGCTACAACGGCGGCGGCCATGTCAGCGCGTTGATCTTGGAGAAGCTGGCGCGGCGACGGCTGGGCTACGACATTCAACGCTGGGGCGATGTGCAGCCTTACCCGTCCGAGTCGGTGGCGGGTCCGCTGGTGGCGTTGACCAACGAACACGCCGGCAGCGACGGCGACATCTTCTGTCACAGTTTCAAGCTGATGGGGTTGGGTCCGCTGCTGGGCAAGCGCACGTGGGGCGGCGTCGTCGGCATCTGGCCGCGCCACGCCCTGGTGGACGGCACTGTGACCACGCAGCCCGAATTCAGCTATTGGTTCCGCGATGTGGGCTGGAATGTGGAGAACTACGGCACCGATCCCGATGTGGAGGTGGACAACACCCCGCAAGATTACCGGGCCGGCCGTGACGCTCAACTGGAAGCGGCCATCGCCGCCATCCTCGAACGGCTGCGCTCGAATCCGCCGCTACAACCACCGGATCCGAAGAGCCGTCCGAGCCGAGCGCTGCCGAAGTTACCGCCACGGAAGAGGGATGATTGAAGAATGAAGAATAGGTAGGGAGAATGGTCCTCTGCCCGTTTTTTGGTTCACCGTCTGAAATAACTAACCGAAGAAACGTTCGTAGTCGTCGTGATGACCAATCCAAAACCAGGTAACCGTATTATCGTCCATTACGCCGACAGATCGAACGGATAGAGTTACTCTAACTGACCAGATATTCTCTTGACTGTTGATACACTTGAAACGCAACGAAGGGTGAAACGGATTTTCTGCCCAAAGTTGATATGCGCGTTGCGCTCGGAGCTTTGTCTCCTCGTCAAGTGAATCGTACGCCTTCCAAAAGGAAGGAAGCGTGGCTGAGTTCATAGACGATCAAAGTCCATTGGCTTGGATTTGCCCATGGCAATTTCTTTTCTTGCCTGCCGCGCCGCAGCAACTAGCTGACTTTGTGTTTGGCTGAACAACTCATCCCATTTCTGTTCAGTTTGCATCTCTGAGATGTACACACGTAACTGTTCTAGCGCCTGGTTTTGGGCTGATTCAGGCAAAGATTCCATCATTTTTGTCATTGTCATGATTGCCGAGGATTTCATTTGATCTTCCCCTATTTACGATCATTTTTCACTAACACACCGCGTAGAACTATATGTGCAATCCTGGTTCCGGTCAACCTCACATTCTTTTCATCTGATGAAACCATCTACAGCGGGTTCGGTGAATAGTAAATCGTCATTTAGCCATCGTACATAGCCGGGCGCTGCCGAAACTTCTGCCGCGGAAGAGGGATGAATGAAGAATAAAGAACGGGTAGAGGATGTGTGGGTCCTCTACCCGTTTTTTGGTTTTGAAGAAAAGCGACGGCACAGTTGCGATTATCAACTTTCTAACGTCTCAGCGCATGACCTGCGCGCCTTTGACCTTCAGCGTAGCTGAACGCGCTCTGCGCGTCAGGTCGATGCGCTTGTTAGGCGGTACGCCGTCACCGCTGAAGGGTCACCTGATAGCCGGCTTCAAGTTCTGAGCGGATCGACTGCAGACGCTGCTCCAGCCGAGGCAAGAGGGTACGTCGAACGAGGGGCGTGAAAAGCCTAATCACCCTGACAGTCTCAAGAGACTCGCGCTGCACGAGGCGTGTGCCCGAGCCGGTCGGGATGAACTCGTAGGACAGATGCCCATGCATGCCCGCACCTGAGAACTCCTCATCGAGCCATCGCGGCGGCTCGAAGCGCGTGATCTGGGAGCGAATCTCTCCCCTCACGAAGGGCAGCATGCGCACGACTTCACGGTACTGACTGCCGAGTCCTGGTGGTTCCGGCGTCAGAAGTTCCAAGATCAGCACTGCGGATCCGGGCTTCTGCCTATACCGGTCCTTGTCACGGAGAAAGGCGAAGACCTCTGCAGGGCTGCGATCGATGGTGACTTCGAGTTCGAAGTACACGGTGCCCCCATCCGCCTAACTATTGATTATACGGAATCATTCCGCATAACACCCCGAAATGGTGGTTGATTCTGGAAACATTTCCGCATAAGATACTCGTGATTATTGATATATGGAAAGAAATCCGTCTATGCAATTTTGTTCGGGGATAGACAGATTGTTATGCGGAAAAGACAGCATCCGTTGACAATCTTTCTTGAGGAATGATACATATAACCCTACTCTCAGTCAACTTAAAATCTGCCAAAGACCCGTATCACCTCATCACGGAACGAAAGAGTGCGCTTGAAAAACTCTCAGTAGTTCACGATTTCATGGCTTTGGGGCGGTCACGGACCGTCCCACCATCGGGTCACGGACCCGGCGGGAGCCTGAATCATGAATTACTGACTTTAGGTATTGTCAAAGCGGAAGACGACCTTTCTTCCCCACGGGTGATCCATCTCATCTTCTGCGTATCCGGTTCTGCTGTAGCCATGGATGACTCTTCGCCAAAAGGCGATGGCGCGCGCATGGTTGGGATAGGTGACGATCTCCCACTTCCCTTTGTGCATGGCGAATCCATCAACCGCAGCCTTTTCTCCAATTCCCTTTCCCCGGTAAGCGTGCAGTACAAAAAACTCATGCACCACGAAGTCGGCCTGGATGCTTTGCGGAAGCCGTGAGCGGGCTGCAACCAGATTGAATCCAGCCGGATATCCGTTTACGAGAATGAGGTACGGGAACAGCGATTGTGGATCGTTCCACCAGGCGTTCAGCGACTCAGAATACGCTGCAAGTGTGGTCACACGATTATCAACACCGAAAAGGCCGTACCGATTGGGCTTGCTTGCGTCAAATTCAGAGACATCATGCTGATAGAGAGGCCACAAGTTCTTAATGATGTGAGCGTCTTGGTCCGAAGACAACTTGAGTTCGACATTCATGATCTGAGTCCTCTTGGGTGATGGCCCGTCACGAATACCGGCGTCAAGGACATACAAAGCGCCGGGACGCGATCCAAGCAGTTCATCCTTACCGTTATGTGCCAGCCGCAGCCACGAACGGAGTCAACAACCCATCCAGAGCCATCACAGATTCGTCAACGGAGAGGTCGGAGTTGTCGAGGAACAAGGCGCGCGGATGGGACTGCCAGGCCGGCCAATCAAAGTCATACGAGCCGTCGTCCGGCGAACTGCCACGCGCAACCCGACGCTCCCGGCACACATCTCGCGCCGGATAGAGTACCACAAAGATCGGATCGAGTGGGTCGATCCGATCCCATCCTTTCGACCACGGCGGCGGCGGATCGAAGCCACACAGTTGCGCAATCACCACATCGATACCATTGGCGTCATAGACCCGCGCCGCCGCTGCGTAGACCTCCGCTGTGATCCGATAGTGCTGTGCAATGCGTTCCACCGGGCCTTCGGCGTGCGCGATCGCCACGGCGCGCTGCTCCCCGTTGCGCATCCACGACGTTATGTGGTCGGCGTCGATCAGCGCGATATCTCTCCCCTTTGACTTGACCCATGCCGCCGCCAGTGTTGACTTCCCCGCGCCGGAGGGGCCGGTGATAAACAGGATCATGGGTTTCCTTTCGGTCGACATTCTCAGCCATGAGCCCCGCCAGGTTTTCTGCAACCTGGCGGGGCTAAAAATTTATATGCTCCGGGAATCATACGCCCACTGGAGCAATGCCTGGCGCTGGCGGGGACGACAATTTCCGTCGCCGGCACGGCAGTTCCTCTTCACTTGGGCGATATGACGTCGAAAGGCGCGCCAGCGCTTGATCTGACGCGCGTCGTCCTCACAACGCCGCCCCATGTAATATCGACAATACCATTGAAACCAGCCCCGCGGATCTTCATGATAGATCCACCCTTTCTCTTGCCAGGAAGAGAGTGGCTGGGACGCGCTCACGCCGAAACAGTTTAATGCCGGATCGTGGCGTTCGGGCGAGAGTTTGGCGTTTGTAAACCAGTCGGCGGGGAACTCTTTCGTGCAGTCCGTCATGTACTTACCGCCGAAGACGCCAAGTTCAAGCATCTCTTTTGGGGTCAGCTCTGGACAAAACTCTGGATGAAAATTCTTGCGCATCGGCTCGGTCAAAAAGTAGACGTAGTTCTGTTGCATGAGGTCATTCACCACAACACGAACGGGTTTCATCTCTGCCCCCTGAGTGGTCGACGAACAGCCGTTGTTTGGGAATAGCGATCAAATCTCTGGATATTGGATATTAATCCTCGTGTACGAAATCTCTAATATCCAATATCTGGTATGGGAAAGCCGGAATCACGCAGCCAGCACACAGCGATAGAGACCTACCTGCTCATCTCCTTCCGCAATGGTCGCCACCCGTTCCCACCCTAGCCGCTGGAAGAGTCCATGCGCCACAGATGTGGCGGCATAGACGATTTCGTAGCCCTGCCCACGGGATAAGTCCATACCGGCGCGGATCAGTTCGGCTCCCACACCGCGGCGACGGTACGGTGCAACGACGTATAATCCGCCGAGACCAGGGCTGTAGGCGGGTAGCCCCCCAAACGCTCGCTCTCGAAGGACGATCGTTCCTGCCAGATCGTCATCGACGAAGGCGACCAATCGGGTGGGCAAGCGGTCGCGATTTGCGTCGGCGTGAAAGTCCTCTTCAATCGCCGCCAAAGTGCGGGTCGAAAAATAGTCCGGCCACTGGGCGCGAAACCACCGCGCCAGGACAGGCACAGCGTCTGCGTGATCGGCAAGAAAGGCAATTTTGATCATTGTCATTCCATTGATAGCCGCCGAATCGCGACCTTCGGCAACCGCACAGGACAATCCCCGGTCGCCTCGATCTCGCCCAGCCACACTTTGACGGCGGCGCGCTGCGAGACGGCGCTGTTGCCGTAGGCGGCGAGCAGGTTGGGCAGGTGGGGCATCTCGTGCAGCACGTAGGGATTGCCGAAACTCGTCACAAGGACCTGCGGATGGTCGGCCCACAGCCAACGCCACGCCCAATGCCCCAGGTGACCGACAAGGTTGCGCACTGTCCCCAGCAGCATGTAGGGCAGCGCAAACAAGTTGAGGAAGACCACATCGTATTCGGCAGCCTTGGCCAGCAGCAGATCATCTTCGGGGTTGAGGAGATGTTCCACCACAAAGCCGCGTTGGCGCAATTCGTCGTCAAAGGCGTCGAGATCGAGCAGCGGCATGAATTTGTTGAACGGGCTGAGTTGCCCAATCGTGACGGTCAACACACGGCTGCCCGGCGCAAGTTGCACCGGCGGGCGACCATCGCTGCGCAGGATGACCATGCTCTTGTCCGCCATGCGCTGGGCTGCAGCTCGGTACGACTCGATATCATTCACGGATGGTTTGGGGCCAAAGGGATCAACCTGCAGGTTGAGACGCGCTTTCAACGTCAGTACACGACGGGCGGCGTCGCGCACCCGTTCCTCAGAGAGGACGCCATCCTTCACCGCTTGCAATAGACGTTCATAGTCCTTGAGCGTTTCGGGGAAGAGATAGACGTCCAGCCCCGATTGGATGCTCTGCACGGCGCGCTCGCGGCTGGGCACGCGCGAAGTCAACCCGATCATGCCCGACGCGTCGGAGATGAGCAGGCCGTCGAAGCCCAACTCGCCGCGCAGCAGATCGTTGAGCAGCTTGGGGCTGAGGGTGGCGGGCGGCGCCTCTTCGGGCCGGTCGGCGTAGCCCTGGTAATCGGGCAATGCGATATGGCCGGGCATCACGCACATCACACCCGCCTCGATCACGGCGCGCCAGACGCGGCCAAAGGTCTGCTGCCACTGCGCGAACGGAAGGCTGTTGACCGAGGTCGACAGGTGCTGATCGCGGTCGTCGACGCCGTCGCCGGGGAAGTGTTTGGCCGTGGCGGCCAGGCGTCCGTCCGCTTGCAGGCCCTTGACAAAGGCCGTGGCAAGGCGGATGACCCGATCCGGTTCGTCGCTGATGGCGCGCACATTGGTGATGGGGTTGTTGAAGTTGTAATTCAGATCGATGACCGGCGAAAAGGTCCAGTGGATACCGGCATAGCGGGCCTCGGCGGCGGTAGCCTGCCCCATGATCGTCATCAGTTCCACATCGTCCGCGGCGCCAGCGGCCATCATCCAGGGGAACTCCGTGCCGTCGGTGAGGGCGACAGCGCCATGTTCCAGATCGCCGGCGGCCAGCAGCGGCACCGTCGATGCATCTTGGAGAATCTGCATCCGTTCGCGCAGAGCGGGGGTGGATATGCCGCGCACTGTCAACGCGCCCAGCGGGATCTTCTTGAGCAGATCCAGCCAATCCTCGGTGGTAGCGCGCGGGCTGGTGGGGCACAAAAGCTGCCCGATGATCTGAGGCAAGGTCATGGCGTCAAGGGTAGCATCCACCCATCTTTGTTGATCAGCGGTCAAAGGCATTTGCATTGGGTGTCTCCTTTCTTGGGGATTTGAATGTATGATGAATGAGGAATAAAGATTGGGCAGAGTCGCTCTCTTAACAAGAGTACTTGCTTTCGTCAAGTGAGTGACTCTGCCCTTTCTTCATTCTTCATTCATTTTTCTTCGTTTCCGCCAGGACAAAACTATCGTCCTGTGGATCGTAGCCGAGGCGGGCGCGGGTATCGCTGAGATCCATGCGCTTGTAACGGTTGTTGGAGACGCCATTGAAGATGCCGAATTTGAGATCGTCGGGCGCATCCACGGCGGCGGCGATCAGGCGCACACAATCCTCAAGGGTGAGGACGATGTCCAGCCATTCGTGGGCAGGGGAGATGATCTCCGAATTGCGCGGCTGCACAGCGCCAAAGCGCAGGCAGAGACCGGAGAGGTTGTGCGCGTTGGCGTAGACGCGGGCTACGGCCTCACCCCAACATTTGGTTGCGCCGTAGAGATTTGCAGGATTCACAGGTTCGTCCGTGCGCAGTTGCAACTCAGACGGGTATCCCCACACGGCGTTGATGCTGCTGGCGAAGACGACGCGGCGACAGCCTGCCAATCGCGCCGACTCAAAAACGTTGTAGAGGCCAATTACATTGCTAGGGAGCAGGCTTTCCCACGGGGCGTCCATGCGCGGGTCCGCGCCCAGGTGGACGACGGTGTCCACGCCGTCACACAGGGTGCGAATGATGTCAAAATCGCTCAGATCCGCCTGGGTGAAGGGAAAGCCGTCCGTTTCCTGAGGTTCGCGTTGATCGGTGAGGATGAAGTCATAACGGTCAGCATAGGTTTGTCGAAAGAAAGTGCCGATCCGCCCGGCTGCGCCGGTGAGCAAAATTTTGCGCTTCATAGCGTTTGATTCCTGTGAATGGAATGTCGAGTAAGCTGATGGGATGATGCGTGTTTCGTGTCCAGAAGCGGGGCGTCCGTCTTCTGCGGTCTGCGGTCCGTGGTCCGCATTATGACTTGTCCAATGGTACGCGACATGTTATAAAAGGCAAAATCAATTTCATTCACAGAAAGGAGCAACTTATGCAGTTCAGCGCCAGTTCCACCATCCGTGATTTGCTCGCCGATGAACGGGCCAAAGCTATCGTCGAAAAGCATCTGCCGGGCGCGTCCAAACATCCTGATCTACCCCAGGCCATGTACATGAGCCTGCGCGAAGTCTCGTACTATCCCGAATCAGGACTCACGCCAGCCAAGCTCAAAGAGATCGACGAAGAGTTGAAGCAGATTGAATAGTTTGGGATTGGTGATAGGTGACTGGGGATTAGGTATAGAATCTTCAATCTCAAATCTTTAATCCTTTGTTGACAGTGATTGAGAGATTAGGCGATTTCAGAAGCTTTACCAGAACCCCAGTCACCAGTCACTAATCACCTATCACCCTCCCCCCCACACGGAGATCCCAATGAAAATTCAACAGGTTCAACTCTTCCCCGTGGCGACGCCGCGACAGACGGGGATTGCCAACCAGCATGTGATCGTGCGCATGGAGACAGCGGACGGTGCCGTGGGTTGGGGCGAGATGAGCGATCTCTCCCACGTGCCCATGTACCAGTTCGATCTGCCTGAGTTGGAACGTATGCTCAATGAACTGCTCAAGGGCCGCGATCCGCGCAACATCGCCAAAATCGAGGACGATCTGATCCGCTTCTTCCCCGACGAGGGGCACATGTACAGCCGGTCGGGGTTGGTGCGCCAGGGCGTCGACCTCGTGCTGCACGATCTGCTGGGCCGCGTGGACGGCGTCCCTGTCTATCAATTGCTGGGCGGCAAGATGCGCGACCGTATCCGCGTCTGTTACCCCATCTTCCGCATGCGCTCGGTGGAAGAAGTAGAGCCCAACTTGCAGCGCGTCGAAGAAAAACTGGCCGAAGGTTTTGATCTCGTGCGCGTCTATGTGGGCGTCAACGAACAAGCGGATATCGAGTTCCTGGGCAAGTTCACGGATCGCTACGGCGGTCGCGTCGAGATCAAATCGCTCGATTTTTCCAATCTGCTGGATTGGCGGCGCGCTCATCGGTTGATCGAGATCTACGGTGAGCTGGCCGATTTTATGCTGGTGGAGAGCGCCGCCCCCCGCAACGATCTCGATGGGTTGGCCGAGTTCCGCCGCCGTAGCCGCTGGCCCATCTCCGAACATGTGCTGCACATCCACCACGGCTGGCATCTACTCAGCCGCGGCTGTGTGGATATCCTCAACGTTTCGCCCTATTTGCTGGGCGGCCTACGCGCCAGCCTGCGCTTGATCGCTCTGGCCGAAGCCGCCCGCGCCAGCGTCCTCCTGGGCACCACCCAGGAACTGAACCTGGGCACCGCAGCCGTGGCCCACCTCGGCGCGGCGGCGCGCATCCTCGACTATCCCAGCGACAATACAGGTCCTCATCTCTACACAAAAGATGTGGTCAAGTCGCCGCTGACCTATGAGCATAGCCACCTCGTCGTTCCCGAAGGCCCTGGCCTGGGCATTGACGTGGATGAAGATCTGCTACAAGAGATGACTGCCAGCGCCGCATGGACCTTCGGCACCGATCTCGCCGGCGTCCTCGACCGTACACCCTCTACGCGTCCGTCCGCGCGAGAGTGAAGAAGGGAAAAAGAGAAGAAGGGAAGAAGAGAGGGTAAGGTCGTTCCCTCTGTAGGCAGCGTTGAGAACGCCGACTCCGCGCAGACAGAGGGTAGAACTGCCATGAACTGGGGTGGTTCGCTCAACGTGCGCAATGTGAAACGAAGTCAAGGATCTCTGGTTCATCCTCATGTTGGGCACGATGATGATCCCCACACAGGTCACGTTGATCCCCCAATACGTACTCTTTTTCAAATTGAAGCTGGTCAACACCTATGTTCCACTTACCATTGGCGCCTGGCTAGGCGGCAGCGCCTTTATGATCTTTTTGCTACGCCAGTTCATCATGAGCATCCCCCGCGATCTGGACGAAGCCGCTACCATTGACGGGGCCAGCCCTTTCCGCGTGCTGTGGAGTGTGCTGATGCCTTTGATGAAGCCAGCGCTGACCACGGTGGCGATCCTGCAATTTTTGAACGACTGGAATGAGTTTTTCGCGCCGTTCATCTATTTGAGCCGGATCAACCTCTTTACGGTAGCGGTGGGGCTGCGTTTCTTCCAAAATCTGCCGCTGGAGACGACCGAACCGCGCGATCATCTGCTCATGGCCGCCGCCGCCACCATGACCGCGCCAGTGCTGATCCTCTTCGCGCTGGCGCAACGCTATTTCATTCAAGGTGTGGTATTATCGGGGCTGAAGATCTAAAGGATCGATGCAGGGATGCAAGAGCGATACAATGTCAGGAGCAGCGACTCTTCATGGGCTGCTCCTTCTTTTTGAGGGTATAGCAAGACGATCTATATCAGCGGGAGAAGGACATTCGGCCTGTGGACCGTCAAAGCTCAGTTCCAGATTTAGTTGCCGCCATCCCAATTACCAAGCTCCGGCCACCGCTACTGGCTGACCATACACTGCATCGCCCTCAGCCGATCCAGGATTTGCACCGGGCGGTCACAAGCTGCCGCCTGACGCTCCTGGCTGCGCCGGCGGGAGCCGGCAAGACAACGGCTGTTACCACTCTGCACGCCACCTTTCCGCAGCTACCCATGACCTGGGTCGCTCTTGATGAAGGCGATGACACCCCTCACACCTTCTTGCTGCTGCTGGTTGCCGCCGTGCAGCAGGTTGCGCCGACCTACGGCCTTCAAGTTCAGCAAATGCTTGAGATGGGTAACCCTCAAGAGGTTGACACGCTGCGCCTCATCGGCCTCCTCATCAACGAAATGACCGCCAAACTTGACACACCCTTTCTTATCGTTCTTGACGACCTGCACCGGATCAGCGACAAAGAAATACACACTGCGCTCGACTACCTGCTGGAACGGCTGCCGCCCAGCGTTCATCTGATCATCACCACCCGCCACGACCCACCCCTGCGCCTGGCCCAACTGCGCGTGCGAGGCCAATTGGCTGAATTCCGCCTGGCCGATCTGCGCTTCTCCAGCGGCGAAGTGGCCAGTTTGTTTCAGAAAATGCACCATCTGGACCTGACCCCCGTCGAGCTAGATCTGATCCAGACTTGTACCGATGGCTGGCCGGCCGGATTGCACCTGTTGTCCCTTTCCATGTCCCGCCTGGAGTCGACTGAGCGGCGCAGCGATTTTTTGCGGCATCTGTCTACCAGCCAGCGGTATCTCTTTGACTATCTCATTGAAGAAGTACTCAACCAGCTTCATAGCCGTGACCGGGATTTTTTGCTGCAATCAGCGATTCTGGACGAGCTAACCCCCAGGCTGTGCCGAGCCGTCACCGGGCAGGTTGACGCCGCCGCCACCCTTGATCGCCTTTACCGGCAAAATCTCTTCCTGACGCTCACAGAAACCGCTGATCCGTTGGCCGAACCTACTTACCGCCCCCACGCCCTCTTTGCCCAGGTTCTACAAAAACAGCTACTGCAAAGCGGTATGGACGTGGCCCAACTACACCGGCGGGCAGCCGATGCGGCCTCCATCCCCTCCCGCCGCATTCATCACCTGTTGGCAGCCGAAGGCTGGCGCGAAGCAGCCGAGGCTATCATTGATCTGGGGCGTCTCCAGTGCGAGCGGGAATTTGTGCATTCTGATCTGATTGAATGGATAGAGAGGTTGCCAGCGTCCATTCGCGCTGAACATTACTGGCTGGATCTGATCCGGGCTAACTACCTAAAACAACAGGGCAAGGTAACGGATGCGTGGCAAATGGCGAAGGCAGTCTATATCACCGCTCAGGCCCACGAAGATACAGCCGCAGAATTTGAAGCGCTGTGGACACTCGTTTCCTATCTCACCGAGCAGCGCGAAGCCGCCTGGCAAGCGCGCTTTGAGGCGTTAATAGCCGCCCGACCCGAACTTCTCTCCCCGCTGCGCCGCTGTTATTATCTGATGAGCCAGGCGTGGCAAACTCTGTATGGGCAAGGATGGGAAGCGGCCCAATCTTACTTTTTCGATTATCTGCAAACCGCAGAAGCGGCTGGCGATGTTCAGGTCTATTACTCGGCGGCGCAGCACATTGGCCCTCAATGGTTTTTTACCGACCAGGGCATTGAACCAGTGCGCCGCTTTGACCAAGCCGCGCTCCATCTGTTGGGGAAAGAGGAAGGGCTGCCCCAGGCCGGTATTTATGTGCGGCAGGCATGGATTCACCTGCTACAGGGCAATCTGCCCGCCGTCGAACCACTGGCCCAGCAGGCCGGCCGCATTTTCCGGCTCATGGGCAGTTTTGCCTGGATGGATCTGGTGGTGGATTGGGCGTTGCTGAATAGCATGATTGCCCGCTCTGAAGTCGACCGGTTAGAAACGTTTGTGCAGGCGGCCGAAAGACGCCTGAGCCAGGTAGATACACAGCGCCAGCATCTTCCCGAATATTGGCTTGCCCTGTGGCGGGCTTACTGGCTGCAGGATCGCTGGGAAGAGGCCGCAGCCGTCCGCGCCAGGCTGGAGGCAGTGGCCAGTAAGCGGGCGCTGCTGGACGGCTGGCAGGCTTACGCAGAAAAACGAATGTCTCAAGCCGAAGAATTCCTGCTGGCCGCCACCCGCTATCATCGTGAACGGCGTTGGGTCGGCACCTGGGGCCATCCGGGGCTGGATCTGGCCCTCTTTTATCTGCTGCAAGAACGGCCCCAACAAGCGCTCAATGCCTGGCGCGAAACGGCGATTGAAATGCAACAACGGGAAATGCCCGGTCTGCCCCTGCTCACCGGACGCAAAATCATCCCCCTGCTGGAATTGGCCTGGCGCCAAGAGGTATACACCGCGATAGCCCAGGTCTCCCTGGATGCTTTTGGCGTCGGGTCTGCGCCGCGCGCCATTCCCATCCCCAACAGCGACGAATGGCTGACTCCCCGCGAAGCGGAAGTGCTGCAACTGCTGTTGAGCGGGGCCACCAACCAGCAAATTGCCGACCGGTTGGTCATTACCCGGCGCACCGCCAAAGCTCACGTCAGCAACATCCTGCAAAAATTGGGCGCTTCCTCTCGCGCCGAAGCCATTGCCCGCGCCCACGAATTGGATTTGTCCCCATAAGACGGAGAACCCAAAACCGGGGTGGTTTCCATCTGTCTTTCCTTGTCCCCAAGAGATTGTCCCCCTATCCGGGTCCATATTGTCCCCCAGGACAATGTGGATTTTTGTCGTTTGCCCTATCCTGACAATTGGTGAACGTTCCCCAAGTATTGGACCAGACCTGCCAGATTCGTAGCGCGGTTTTCTGAACCGTATACGGAATTGGAAACTCAAATTGCATAGGAGCCCATCATGAAAAAGCTAGCCACGACGGTATTTTTCATCTTGCTGCTATTGGCGGCCTGTACGGTGCCGGCGCCGGTAGCTGACCCAAACCCACCTGCCCCGGTCGTCGCGAACCCGACCGCAGCGGACGAACCCGCCCCCACTGCTGAACCAGAAGCGGACGTAGTTGCTGGTCAGATGACCATCGCAGCCACCGCCGCCGGATTTGAAGCGCCCTCTCACCTGGCTGCCGGCTGGACCACCGTTACCTTGAACAACAAAAGCGATGGGATGCGCCAGGCCGCTCTCTTCCGCTTTGAAGAAGGCAAAACCATGGCCGACCTGGCCGCAGCTATGCAGAGCGGCCCGCCTGGTCCGCCCCCCTTCCTGACGGCCGTTGGCGGCGTAGCCGGCATTTCCCCCAGCAAAAGCGGCAGCGTCATTGTCAACATGTCGCCTGGCGATTACGTTATGCTGGATCCTGTGCCTGACGGTGAGGGCGTGCCCGGCGTGGCCAAAGGTTACATCTTGCCCTTCACCGTCGTGGCCACGGAAACGGCCGAACCTGCTCCCAACACAGAGATGACGCTGGAAATGGCTGATTATGCCTTCGTCTTCGACCATACTGCTCTGAGCGCAGGCGAACACCTGGTGCACGTCACCAACAGTGGCCCGCAAGAGTCGCACGAAGTAGTCGTCATCCGGCTCAATGAAGGCGCCACAGTGCAAGATTTCCTGGCGGCGACCGCGCCCGACGCCCCACCCGGACCGCCGCCAGGCATTGTGGTCGCTGGTCTGTCTGGGCTGACCATCGGCGAAGAAGCCTACATCTCCGTAGAGATTGAGGAAGGGGTCAACTATGGACTGATCTGCTTCCTGCCCTCGTCCCACCATCAGGGAACACCCCACTTCGCGTTGGGGATGGTTAGCGAGTTTGCCCTACACGGCCATTAACTTTCGGATGGCGTATTGCGTCACCACAACAGATTACGCAATACGCCATACACAAACTACAACATGGAGGACAAGAATGAACCAGTTTACAAAAGCGCATGAGTGGGAACAACGAATATGGGGCGTTTCGCTGATTGCTGCCCCGCTGCTGTTGGCGTTAGCCACCCTTTTCTGGCAAGATGGCCGTCTCGGCATCACGGGCGGGACCCTTCAAGTCTATGCCTATCTCTTCTGGATTCCAGCCTTTATGGGTTTGTTCTACCCGCTGCGCCAGAAAATGCCCCGCTATGCCACTCTGGGTTTGTTGATTGCTATCTATAGCTGCCTTGCAGGCAACAACTTTGGCATGGATGGGATCTATGAACAGGCATATCCAGTGATTGCCAGTGACGACTCACGCCAGGCCATGGGCCTCAGCTCGCTGCTGGTGTTGTTTGTACCCGGCGCACTCTTTCCGCTCAGCCTGCTGACGGTGGCGATCATGCTGTGGCGAACTCGCAGTGTGCCGGTGTGGGTGGCGCTGCTGCTGGCAGTAGGCGCCATCGCCTTTCCCATCAGCCGAATTCCCCGTATCGAATTGATCGCCATGATTTCCGACATTGCTTTGATCATTCCGCTGATCTGGCTGGGCTGGCAATATCTGCGACCAGCCGAACGGATAACGGCCGTCGAGATTCCCACCTGATTTCATGCCCAGTCTCGCGCCGGGTTGACTGATAGATGAATCAAGTAAAAGTCGCACAATTGTGGAGTAGGCACGCCCACGTGCAGGACGGGTCATACGTGGGCGTGTTCGCTCCGCAAAGTACGATGTCTATGTGATGTCTCTATGAGACGAAGGAGCAAAGACGAAGGATGAACGTTGAGGAGCGATCTGCTCTTGACGTTCGTCCTTCGTCTATCGTCTTCCGTCCCTTATTGATATGCCAGCGACCCATCCTCGCGGGTGAGAAAGGAACGGTGCCAGGGCGCGAAGGGATACTTCTCCAACGCCTCGATGTTGAGATCGATGCCCAGCCCCGGCGTTTCGGGGATCTCCAAATAGCCGTCCACCAGTTTGATTGGCTCGGTGACAATGTCACGGCGGATGCCTTCGTCGTCGGGGTGGTATTCGAGGACAATAAAGTTTTGCGTGCTGGCGGCGAAGTGGACATTCACCGCCGTGGCAATCGGCCCACAGGGGTTGTGCGGGGCAACCGTGGCGTAGTGAACCTCGGCCATGGCTGCGATCTTTTTCATCTCCCACAGGCCGCCGGTGACACAGATATCAGGCTGCACAATGTCCACGGCGTGGTAGCCCAACAACTCGCGAAATTCGTGGCGGGTGTAGAGCATTTCACCCGTGGCAATGGGGACGCGCACCTTTTCGCTAAGTTTTGCCATGGCTTCGTAGTTCTCCGGGCGCAGCGGTTCTTCTACAAACATGGGGTTGAAGGGGGCGACCACCTCGCAGAACTGCGCCGCTCGCCCGATCTCAAACATGCGCGCATGGGGATCAATGCCGATGTCCACCCCATCGCCCACGGCTTCACGCACGGCGGCCACGCGCTTTTCCACCTCCTTGAGGACGGCGTTCCACGGCATGGATTGCCAGCCCGGCGGGAAGACGGATCCCCCCATTTTGAGCGCGGTGTAGCCGTAGGTCTCGACGAGGCGCACGGCGATGTCGGCGGCTTCCTCGGCGGATTTGCCGCCAACGCCCTGATAAACGCGCACCTTGTTGCGCGCCTTGCCCCCCACCAATCGGTAGACCGGCAACCCGGCGGCCTTGCCCGTAATGTCCCACAGCGCGTGTTCGATGCCACTGATCGCCGCGTTGAGGACCATGCCGCCGGGGAAGCGCGACCCGGCGTACATGAGATGCCACAACCCCTCAATATCGCGCGGATCGCGCCCGATCAGCCAGCCTTCAAAATCGTGGATCGCTTCCACCGTGGCTTTGTCGGGACCACAGGAATAGGCTTCGCCCACGCCATAAATGCCCTCATCGGTCCACACTTTGACGAAGGGAATGTTGCGCGATCCCATGTTGACGAGATACGTGTCGATCTTTGTGATTTTCATATATCCTCGAAGTGAATGGAATTGACGATTTTCGATTGACGATTTTCGATTGCAGAGAGGCGCGCGACAAATCGTCAATCATCAATCATCAATCGTCAATCAAACTATCCCTTCAACCCCGTGGTCACGATCCCCTGCACAAAGTACTTTTGCGCTACAAAGAAAAGGATCAGCGGTGGCAGGGCGACGATCAACGAGGCAGCCATGAGGATAGCTTCGCGCGGTTCATCGCTCTCGAAGGGCGACGCCGTGAAGTGGCGCAAACCAATCGAAACGGTGTATTTATCCGGCGAGTTGAGGAAGATCAGAGGCCCGATAAACTCGTTCCAATGCTCGATGAACGAGAAGATGGCGACGGTAGCCAGCGCCGGTTTTGCCAGCGGCAAGATCACATTCCAGAAGATCCGCACCGAGGACGCGCCGTCAATTTTGGCGGCTTCGTCCAGGTCCTTGGGGATGGTCAAGAAGAACTGGCGCAGCAGAATGCAAATTACCATACACCAGCTACCCTGTCAATTCCAAAAAGATCGGACAACTGATTTGGTGGTCGGACCAATGAAGCGAATTACGAGTTGCGAGTTGCGAGGGTCAGGAAAGATTCGCCCTTGCTTGCAATAAGTTTGTAAAACGGACTACGCACTACGTACTAAACTTGGCCATAAGTCTTTAAAACAAGGAGAAACTGCCCACCCTATGCAATTCGCAACTCGCAATTCGCATTACCCTTGATCTCCCATGCGCAAGGCCACGAAGATCCGTTGGTAGAGCGCCGAGGAGAGGACAACCAATTCCAAGAGGATCATGGCGGTGGCAAAGCCAAGCACCAGGGGAAAGATCTCGTTGTGCGCGATCACCGGCAGCAGCGGCGGCAATGGCATCTGCGCTTCCCCACTGACACGGAAGAGCGGCACAAAGAGTTCCGCTGCCAGCGACCCGATCAACACACCCGCGATTGCGCCGTACGCCGTCAAGGTCGCGTACTCTAATAGGACCTGACCCGCCAGGGTAACTTTGGGCATCCCCACGGCGCGCAGCACTGAAAACTGAAAGAGCCGCTCATGCAGCGACGCATAGCTGTAGGTGAGCAACCCCAACGCAGCCATCAACGCCGACATGAGGAAACTGATGGAAAGCGTACCAAAGACGCCCACCCGTTCCATTTGGGCCTGCTCGTGGAGCGTCTGCTCGGCGACGTTGAAGACGCGGATGGCGTCCACGCGGGTCTGTTGGGGGATCGCCGTCAGCACACTGCGGCTATCCGCCGCAAGATCAAGACGCAGCCAGATGTGGTGAGGCATAGAGACCCCATAAAAGGAGAAGAGATAGTCGAGATTGCCAATCACCACCAGATCCTCTTCGTAGACGGTGGGGAAGTAGGTATACGTACCGGCAATGGTAAAGAGCGAATCGACGCTTATGCCAATGTCGGTGAGCACCAACATAGCAATGCGATCCCCGATCTGTAGCGCGTTCTCGTTGAGGAAACGCTGCGAGACAAGCACATTCTCGGGGTTCCCCGCCAGTCGATTCATCAAGCCGCCCAGAGATTCCGCGCTAAAATCGCCGCGGAACCAGGCCACTTTCGGGAAGTCCAAACGATCGACGGCCATGAAGCGTCCTCGCACACGGCGGTTGGGCAGACGGATCTCGGTGGTATAGTTGCCCACACGGGTGGCGGATTCCACACCGGGCGTGGCTTCGTACTGTTCTATGGGCGGAATCCAATCGCCGCCGGTGCGGGCGCCGGAGAGGGCCACAGGTTCCGAAAAGGGTTCAAAGGCCAGATCCGCGCCGGATCGATAATAGATGCGATCCACCAGCCAGCGATCCAAACTGGCGGCCATGGAAAAGGTATAGACGCCCAAAGCCAGCGAAACGATCACCAGTAGCAGCGGATTAATATAGGTGTGGCTCTGGCGACCCAGTTGACGCAGAGCCAGGTGCAGCGTCAACCAGGGCGAATGGGCTGCGATCCAATCGAGGAAGCGCATGATCAAAGGGAAAGGACGCATGGCAAGCAGCGAGAGGCTGACGATAAAAAGCGCGGGGACGAGAATGAGCAATGGATCTTTGAAGAGATCCTCGGGGCTATCCTGCACCAACATACCCAACGATCCCTGGGCGAGCAACCGATCGTAGGCATAGGCCGCCGGGATGATCAGCAAAAAATCGAGATAATAGCGATACCAAAATGGCCCCTGCTGCGGACGGCTGTGCTCGCGCGATTGGGTCGCCACACTCTGCCCGCTGGCGATCACCGCCGCCCACAGCCGCGCCATGAGGACGATGCCCAGCGTCAAGAGGATCAGCCGCCAGTTGACGCCATCCAACGAGACGGGCAGCGGCGGGCGCGGTTGAAAGCTGAGAAAGCTGGAGGCATAGCCCATTATCCGCGCCAGCAGAATGCCAAAGCCGATCCCCAGGGGCAGGCCGATCAAAAAAAGGATGAGCGACTCGATCAAGGTGAAATTGATAACGGTGAGTCGCCCCATGCCGCGGCTGACAAGGATGGCGATTTCACGGCGCTGCCAATAGGCGATCACGGCGGAGGTAAGCACTAAGAAATAGAGCAGAAAGCCAAGCCCTGGCACGTTGAAACCCAGCAGCAGTGTCGTCAGCGTGGTCTGCCGGCCCACGAATCGCTCCAGCGGCAGGGCCGGCGTCGTCACTCGCGCCTCAGGCAGAAAGCGGTTGATGAGCAGCCCAACGCGCTCAAACCCGGTGACGTACTGGCGTCCATCCGCCGGATTGGCGCGCGTCTCGTCAAGGACAACGCGCCAGGTAGCCGACCGCACCGCCACGGGCAAAAACGGCTCGATGGCGTTCAAATAGTCATCCCGACGCATGAGCAGTTTATCAGCCAGATCCTGATCGGGGTTGTTGAGCCAGAAAGGATCTCTGGCATCCAGGGGTCGCCAGATCCCGGCGATGTGAGCAGGAATCTCCCCTTGCGCCGTTTCGAGTTGAATGCGCGATCCGGCATGGACGCCCATGCGTTCAGCCAGCGCCAGATGCAGCCAGACATCCACCCCATCTGACGGTTCCCCATGTGCGTCGGGTGCGAGACCTTCGACGATCTCCATATAAGGGGCGACGCCGCCAAGATGGACAACATTGGCGCTGACCGGGCTGCGCCCCGTGGACTGTGTCCCTCCTTCCGTACGCAGCCGCACAAGATCGCTGTTGACTTGCATCAACACTTCTTTGATCGGCAGCCCCACGGCATCCGCCAGTGTAGTGGCAATACGCTCGCCAAGCCGTTCCGCTTCCACCAGGCTCAGCGGCACCGTCTGCGAATGGATGGCAAAGACGCGCGCCGAGAAGGGCGGTCTCCCAGTAATGCGCGTATACTCGGCCAGTTCCTGGCGCATGACGACAGTATCCACCGCCTGAGAAAAGAAGCCCGCGCTTGTCACCAACCCTACGGCGAGGATCACGCCGATCAAGGCCAGCAGACTAAGCCCAAATTGGTGACGCAACCTGCGAAGCGCCAGCACAACTAACGCCGACGTACGGTTCAGCGATTGGAGAAGGGCGTTATCAGGTCGCCAACGCGGCGGATTCTGTGTGGTCAAAGATCGAGACGATTCTATCGAAGAAGTCATTATCTACCCGTTCAGGTGCAGTTCCTTTGCAGTACAGCTTTTGTTTGATCGGACACTCCCCGTTTGTTTGACACGGTTAGAATCCTATCATATACTTTCAACCATTGGATAGACAACCCCGGTTGCCAACGAACTCAGCTTGATTTCGATGTAGATCCCGCCAGATGGCCCACCAGATTATCTAGCGCTGATAGCAACCAGTTTATCCCTGTCCCCTTCATTTTCTAAATAACTTCATAGCATGTGTTGTTCTCGAACCTTTCGCTTTCCTCGAAAAGCTGGAAAGGAGGTTACACCTGACCGAGGCGCTTTCAATTTTTCCCGATACCCCTTGGGCATTCCAATTTTCAGTAAAAATTGGCGGTGCTGTTAAATCTATGTTCCCAATTTCTTTCCAATCGACAGCAAAGGAAACCCAATGAAGAACAAACTGAATCGACGTGATTTCCTCCGTCTGAGCGGCCTTACAACCGCTGGCGTGGTGTTGGCGGCCTGTGGCGCAGCCGAAACACCCGCGACTACCGTCGGCAGCGGCGAAGCACCGGCTGTAGTAGCGCCTGCGCCTGTGGCCGATGCCAGCGTACCTACAGTCGCCCGTGAAGACACCATTGTCTATATGTTCGGCGGCGACCCTGGTCAGTTCATCGACACGGGTCTTGGCAACCCCTACGCCACTGGCGCTACGCACCAGATCGGCAGCGCGGCCCTGTGGGAACCGCTCTACTTCTTCTCTGCCTTTGCCCCAGCCGGCGAACAGGAAATCCCCTGGCTGGCGACAGGCTATGAGTACAACGAAGACTTCACCGAGTTGACCGTCAACCTGCGCGAGGGTGTCACCTGGAGTGACGGCGAACCCTTCAACGCCGAAGATGTCGTTTTCACGATTGACATGTTGATCGCCAATGCGCCAACGATCACTCGCTCGACTGCTGTGAGGGCTGCTGTGGCCTCGGCAGAAGTGGTGGACGATCTGACTGTCCTCATCACCTTCAACGGGCCACGCCCCCGCTTCATGTTCGAGATGATGATGTCGAAATTTGACACCGGTATCTACTGGGTGCCGGAACATGTCTTCAACGGTGTGGAAGATGTAGCCGCCTTCACCTACTTTGATGTCGAGCGGGGCTGGCCGCTGGCTACCGGTCCTTATAAGATCGTGGCCTGGAACAACACCCAGAAATTCATCGACCGCCGCGACGACTGGTGGGGCGCCCAGACTGGCTTCGCCGAACTGCCCGTGCCGTTGCGCATCCTCGCCGCACCGCGCGCCGACGACACCATCATGACGCAGCGCATGATCAACAACGAAGTGGACCAGACGCTGGACCTGCGCGCCACCACCATCGGCGCTACCGTGGCCCAGAACCCGGCCATCTTCACTCCCCCCCACCGCGAAGCGCCCTACGGCTATATGGACTGGTGGCCCACCTCCATGTGGTTCAACCACGCCGCCGAGCCATACAATGACAAGAACGTGCGTTGGGCCGTCAGCTACAGCATCAACCGCGAGCAGATGCTCGACGTGGCGCTGGAAGGTTCGGGTATTCTCACCGAACTTCCCTTCCCCTACTACGAACCCATGCTGCCCTACGTGGAAGCCACGCGACCGCTGTTAGAGCGATACCCCACCACTGAGTTCAATCTGGATAAAGCGGCGGAACGTATGCAGGCCGCTGGCTACGAGAAGGACAGCGGCGGCTTCTGGGCGAAGGACGGCCAGCGCATTCAGGCCGATATCGGTGGTTGGAGCGTCTTCGCTGACATCGGCCCGGTGATCGCCGAGCAGTTGCGCCGCGGCGGCTTTGAAGCCCAGTTCAGCATGCCCGCCGATCACGGCACCCGCATCAGCGAAGGCACGGCCCGCATCTGGCTCAACGGCCACGGCGGCAGCATCGCCGATCCGTACACCACGCTGGACTTCTATACCAGCAAGTACTACGCTCCCATCGGCGAGCCGACAGCCCAGAACTCACGCTACAACAACCCGGCCTACGATGCCATCATCGAAGAGATGGCTACGTATATGCCCGATTCCAACAACCCAGCTTACATGGATCTCTACCTGCAGGCCATGGAGATCTGGTTGGATGATCTTGTGGATGCGCCTATCCAGCAGTGGATGCACCGTATCCCCATGAACACCACCTATTGGACTGGCTGGCCCACGGTAGACAATGCGTATGTAAACGGCGCTATGTGGCACCTGACCCTGCCGTTGATTCTGCACAACCTGCGCAAAGCTTGAGGTCCTGGCGTCCTGTTGCCGAGAACCAAGTCTGGCGGTAAACAACGAGGGGCGGGCGGGTCCCGCCCCTCGTCTCTACCCGCAAAAAGTATGCGACAGATGTTTTGGATATGAAAAGGTAGGAGAGTTTCACATGAGGTACTCGTGGTCCTTTCTCTTAAAACGACTCGGCCTGCTACTGTTGATTGTGTGGACCGCAGCCACAGTCAATTTTTTGCTCCCTCAACTGACCCCGCGCAATCCCTTGCGTGAGAAGCTGATGGAACAGGCTTCACGCGGCGGTTACATCGAGGAAGGTTTCGATGAAATGGTAGCCGCATACGAGGCGCGATTCGGTCTCGATCAGCCCTTATGGCGACAATACATTAATTATATGAGTGATATGGCCCGTCTGGATCTGGGCTATTCGATCTCCAACTATCCCAAGACTGTATGGGAGATCATTTTAGAGGGACTGCCCTGGACAGTAGGGCTGCTGTTGACATCGCTGTTGATTGCGTTCACAGTGGGCAGCCTGATTGGCGCGTTAATGGTATGGCCAAAGGCCAATCGGTTTGCCCGCACTGTCCTACCATCATTTCTCGGCTTTGGGGCGATTCCGGCCTATGTGGTGGCGTTGGCCCTTGTCTACTTTCTAGCCTTCCGTATGCAGTTGCTGCCCACAGGCGGCGGTTACGGGTTGGGTACGATCCCGAATATGAGTGCGTCCTTTGTGCTGGAGGTACTCAGGCATTCGCTCCTGCCTGCCGTCGCGCTGATCCTGACGCAGATGGGGGGATGGGCGCTGGGCATGCGCGGGATGATGGTGACGGTGGAAGGTGAAGACTATATGACCTTCGCCGAAGCAAAGGGATTGAAGGACCGACGGATGTTCTTCCGCTACGGTGTGCGCAACGCCTTGCTGCCGCAGGTGACCGGTCTGGCCCTGAGCCTGAGCTACATTGTCTCTGGCTCGGTGCTGGTGGAATTGGTGATGGGCTACCCAGGGTTGGGGACAAAACTGGCGCGTTCTATCTACCAACTCGATTACTTTACCATCTACGGTATCGTTTTCTTCATCATCGTCTCCTTGGGTATAGCGATGTTCATCATCGATCTGCTCTATCCATTCCTCGATCCGCGCATCAGCTACGAGAAGAGTTAAGGTATGCGCCATTCACGCTGTTCATTCGTGGCATCTGTCGGTGCGCCTTTTTTCAGAGGAGGTTGTAGATGACTGCAAATACTGCTGCCCAACCGGTAGAAAATTATCGCTCAGGCGAGTCTTCTGCTGGTCGAATTCGTGCGTTCCTGCGCTACCTGCGCCGCAATAAGACGCTGGCGGCAGGCATTACCATCCTGCTGCTGATGACGATCTTCACAATTGTCGGTTACTTCCGCATTGATCCGAGGATCGACCCTTATCCACTGGCAGGGCCAGCCAGCGTACCGCCGACGCTTTCCTATTGCCCAAGATCGGATCCGGAATGCACACAAACCGCGCCGGTTGTCTATCCCTTCGGCACCGACGGTCAGGGCCGTGACCTCTACGCCGTGGCGGTGGTGGGCACGTGGATGACCATCCGTATTGGTCTTCTTGCCGGTGTGATTGGTGTGCTGATCGGCATTGTGCTGGGCTTCACCTCTGCCTTCTATGGCGGCGCTTATGATGTGTTCATCCGTTGGATTGTCGATGTGCTGCTGACTGTGCCTGCGCTTCTGGTGCTGATTGTCATCGCCTCGACCATCGGCGGTATTAGCGGCGGCGGCGGCATCGATCTGAATCAGATGGCGCTGATCATTGCCTTAACAGCGTGGATGGGACCGACGCGCGTCATCCGTGCGCAGGTATTGAGTATGCGCGAACGGCCCTATGTGATGATGGCGCGACTCAACGGCATGTCGAACATGGGGATCATCTTCAAGGAACTCATCCCCAATCTGCTACCCTATTTGGGCGCGAGCCTTGTCGGTTCAGTGACCGGCGCTATCTTCGCTTCGATGGGTCTGGCGGCGCTCGGTCTTGGTCCACTGCGTGAGCCGACGTTGGGCGTCACCATCTACTGGGTGATCAACCAGAACGCATTCTTGCGCGGCCTGTGGTGGTGGGCGGCGGTGCCGATTACTATCGTGGCGCTAATCTTTATTATGTTGTTCCTGATTTCTGTGGGCCTGGATGAACTGGCCAACCCAAGAGTGCGGAGGGCGCGGTGAGTAACGAACCAATTTTACGCGTCAATAACCTGGACGTTCACTACTATACAGATGCCGGCACCGTGGTCGCCAACAGCGGCGTCACCCTGGATCTACGTCCGGGCGAACGGCTGGGTCTGGTAGGTGAATCAGGATCGGGGAAATCGACCCTGGCCCTGGCAATCTTGCGTATGATCAAGCCGCCCGGATCAATTGCCGGCGGCGAAATCTGGCTCGACAACGTGGACCTGACCAAGCTCAGCGAAGAGCGTATGCGCCAGATCCGCGGCAACGAGATCAGCATGGTTCCCCAGGGAGCGATGAACTCGCTGAACCCGGTCATGCGTATTCAGGATCAGATCATCGACTCAATGGTCGATCATAACCTGGGGCTGAGCCGGGCGCAGATGGTCAAAATGGCGAACGACGCCCTGCGCGCCGTGGAACTCGATCTTAAAGTGGGCAGGATGTACCCCCACGAACTGAGCGGCGGCATGAAGCAGCGCGCCTGTATCGCCATTAGCGTCGCCATGAATCCTAAAGTCATCATCGCCGATGAGCCGACCAGCGCCCTTGATGTGATCACGCAGCGCCAGGTGATGGAGACGCTGGGCAAGCTCCAAGATCAACTGGGCAGCGCCATCATCTTAATCGGTCACGATATGGGGTTGATGGCCCAGTTTGTGGATCGCATCGCCGTTATGTACGCCGGGCGCTTGATGGAATTGGCACGGGTGCAGGAGATCTTCACCGACCCACTCAACCCTTACACTCAACTTTTGATCAAGAGTATCCCTGGCCTTAGCAACCGCGGAGACTTTACCGGAATTCCTGGCATAACACCGCCCCTCACCGCATTGCCGCCGGGCTGCGTCTTCAATAACCGCTGTCCTAACGCCATGCCCGTCTGCATGACCACGATGCCCGCCTTGCGTGAACATAAGCCGCGCCACCAGGCAGCCTGTTACCTGTATGAAAACGGAATTGAGGAGAAGAAGGAGCGTTATGACCAAGCTGTTAGAACTTAACAATGTAACCAAGGTCTTCAAGGGGGGGACAGTCGCCCTCGACGACATCTCCTTTTCCGTTGATTCTGACTCGCCCAGTGTGATTACAGTGGCCGGTGAAAGCGGCAGCGGTAAATCGACGTTGGGGCTGATCACGCTGGGCTTTTTGGAGCCATCACAGGGCGTTGTCCATTACAAAGGACAGGATCTTACGAGTCTCAACAGCAAGGAACGCGTCACACTACGCAGAGAGGTACAGGCCATCTTTCAAGATCCCTTCGCTGTCTACAATCCTTTTTACAAAGTGGATCATCTCTTCGACGAGGCGGTGAAGAACTTCGGTCTGGCCAGCAATCGCGCAGATGCGCGGCGCATGATCGAACAGTCGCTAGAGAGCGTGGGTCTACGCCCCGACGAAACATTGGGCCGCTTCCCCCACCAGTTGAGCGGTGGACAGCGCCAACGGTTGGTGGTGGCGCGTGCGCTGCTCCTTCAGCCCAGGTTGCTCGTCGCCGATGAACCGGTGTCTATGGTGGATGCCTCGCTGCGCGCAACGATTCTCAAAAGCTTGCGCAAACTCAATGAGGAATTCAAGATCACGGTTCTCTACATCACCCATGATCTGACAACGGCCTACCATATCAGCGATTACATTATCATCCTTTATCAAGGCTCGATCATGGAAGCGGGCGACGTGGATGCAGTGATCCGCGACCCCAAACATCCATACACACAACTGCTCATCGATTCGATCCCCTGGCCGGATCTGCAACGCCAATGGGGACAGCAGGAGATCATCATCCCCGACGGCACCGAAAAGATCGGCCAGGGATGCAAATTCGCCAATCGTTGTCCGCATGTGATGGAGATCTGCCGCGAGGCGCGTCCGCCCTTGTATCAACCCGATGGCGTCCACCGCGTGGCAGCATGTTACCTCTACGAAAAGAGCCCCACCTTACCCAAGAACGATGTGGGGCAACTCTTTTCAAACGGCGCAAAGCCGGAAACCTTCAAGCTTGCGGCGGATTGATCCACGGCCAGGGTTTGAGTAGCGCAAAAAGGGTGGGGATACGAACGTATCCCCACCCTTTTTGTACGCAGCGCTAACCACTTACCCCTGCTCTAGCCAGTTCCGTGACCTGGCTAGAGCAGGGAGCCTGGCGGTTACGCGCAGCGCAGGATTGCCAGATTCTTTCTTTTCTCCGATAATGCAAATTCTATGAGCCAGATGAACCTGAGGCTCCTACCCGTAACCCACTGGGAGAGATCTATGCTAAAACACCTGCGCCTACTCATCATTCTGTCCGTATTCCTCTTCAGCGGATGCCAATCATTTGCGCCGCTGGCGAATCTTGGCGTGGAAAGCACCTTCCAGCCGCCCGTTGCTTCGCTGGAGATGGATACTGTTCTGGAGATCGACAGCAACATCCGCTATGGGGTGCTGGAGAATGGGCTGACCTATTATGTACGCCACAACCGCGAACCAGCCAATCGCGCCGAGCTTTGGCTGGCGATCAACGCTGGTTCGCTGGTCGAAGACGAGGATCAACTGGGGCTGGCCCATTTCCTCGAACATATGCTCTTCAACGGCACCGAACGCTTCCCTGAGCAGGCGCTGATCAACTTCTTCGAGACCGTGGGCATGACCTTCGGGCCGGATATCAACGCCTACACCTCCTTCGATGAGACGGTCTACCAGCTTCGTTTCCCCACCGACGATGAAGAAATCGTGCGGACGGCCTTCGAGGTTCTGGAAGATTGGGCCGCTTACGCCACCATCGATCCGGTGGAAGTAGAGGCCGAGCGCGGCGTCGTTGTTGAAGAGGAACGTCTGCGTGACCAGAACGCCGGCGGTCGCGTGCGCAATCAGATCATCCCTGTGCTGCTGGGCGATTCGCGCTACGCCGCACGCCTCCCCATCGGCGATATGGAGATCATCCGCACTGCCCCTGCCGACGCCCTGCGCCGCTTTTATGAGGATTGGTATCGTCCCGATCTCATGGCCGTGGTCGCCGTAGGCGATTTTGATGTGGACGAGTTCGAAGCGTTGATCATCGAACACTTTTCCGATCTGCCCCAGCCTGAGGAACCCCGCGAACGTCCCACCTTCGACGTGCCCGGCCACGACGAGACCCGCTATCTTGTGATCGGCGATCCCGAATACCCGGTTTCGATTGTCGAGATCTCGTACAAACAGGAATCGCACGAAGGGCAGACGGTCGGCGACTATCGCCAACTGCTCGTGCAGTTCCTCTTCAACTATCTCTTCAACTTCCGGCTGGATGAGATCAGTCGCCAGGCCGACTCGCCCTTCATCGCCGCCTATTACAACCGGGGCAGCCTCGTGCGGCCAATGGACAGCATCGACATCGGCGCGCAGGTGCGCGATGAGGAGATCCTCGAAGGAATGGATGGCATCCTCACCGAGGTGGAACGCATCCGCCGCCACGGTTTCACCGAATCTGAATTGGAGCGGGCTAAAAATGCCGTCCTGAGCTTCTACCGACGGATGTACAATAACCGCGAAAACTGGGATAGCGAATCCTACGCCGCCGAGTATCTGCGCAACTTCTTCGTTAATGAACCCATCCCTGGCATTGCCAGGGAATTGCAGATCGCCGAAGCGCTGCTGCCCGGCATCACCCTGGCCGAAGTCAACGATCTTGTTGAGGCTCTGGTGGGCGAAGAAAATCGAACGATCATCGTGATTGCTCCCGAAAAAGCGGACCTCGTCCTGCCCCAAGAAAGTGAGCTGGCCGCCGTCCTCGCCGCAGCCGAGGAGAAGGATCTCGATCCTTATGTGGATGTGGACGTGGCGGGTGAACTCGTATCAGAGGTCCCCCTGGCCGTTGATGTGGTCAGCAGCAACGAGATCGAGATGCTGGGCATCACCGAAATCGAGCTTGCCAACGGCGTGCGCGTGATCTTGAAGCCGACCAACTTCACCCAGCAGGTGATCTTTGCTGGCGTCAGTCCCGGCGGATCCTCACTGGTGGCGGATGAGGAATATTGGGAGGCCGCCTTCATTAGCAACATTGTTTCGGAAAGTGGATTGGGCGACTACGAACGCACTGAGCTTAACCGCCTGCTCACCGGGCGCGGTGTGGGCGTTAGCCCTAGCATTGATGAATTGACCGAGAGTATCGGCGGTGGAGCGCCGCCCGACGAATTAGAGCCGCTCTTCCAGTTGATCTATCTCTACTTTACAGCGCCGCGCGCCGATGAAGCCGCGTTCAGCACCTTCCAAGATCAGGTGCGCGCCTTTTTGCGCAATCGCGGGCTTACCCCCTCGGCGGCGCTGCAAGATGCCCTGATGCGCATCCGCTACGGGGACTCGCTTCGTCACAGCATCCCCACGGTGGATCAGATCAACGACTTCGATCTAGAGCGGGCTTTTGAGATCTACCAGGAGCGCTTCGCCGACGCCAGCGATTTCACCTTCGTCTTCGTGGGTGATTTCGACGTCAACGTGATGATCGACTACGCGCAGACTTATCTGGGCAATCTGCCGACGCTGGATCGGGAAGAGAGTTGGCAGAACGTACAATCCGAGCCGCCGGGCGGTGTGATCGCGGAAGCCGTCTACGCCGGGCAGGAGCAGCAGAGCATTGTGCAGATGCTCTTCACCGGCCCGTTTGATCCCGATTATGAAACTGGCTTGCGCTTACGCGCCCTCGAAACCGTCCTCGACATCCTCATCCGCGAGGAATTGCGCGAGCGGCGCGGCGGCGTCTATGGTTACTTTGCCTCTGCCAGCCAGGAAAGTGAGCCTCAGCCGCTCTACACCGCGCAGATCGCCTTCAGCACCGATCCCGGTCGAGTTGATGAGTTGATCGAAGCCACCTTCGAGCTGATCGCACAGATTCAGAACGAAGGTCCCTCCGCCGAGCTGATGACCATCGCCACGGCCCAAATGATGCGCCAACGTGAGCTGGCGCTAGAGGATAATTCCTTCTGGCTCGAACAACTTGTCAACTACGCGCTCGATGCCGAAACCGATCTGCACCGGATCCTGAGCTACGATGAGGACGTTCGCGCCCTCACCGCCGCCGAAATTCAAGCGCTGGCCCAGGAAATCCTGCGCGACGATCAATATATCCAGGTAGTGCTCTATCCACGGGCAATGCAGCCGTGATTTTGGGGACTGGGGATCGGGGACTGCGGATCGGGTAGAGAATCAGAAATCTCCTAATTACTTAGGAATAGCGATAAAATAACTCGGTGACTCTAGATATTGGGTATTAGAGATTAGTCCTTGTGTACGAAATCTCTAATATCCAATATCTGGTAAATCCA
Organism: Caldilineaceae bacterium; assembly: GCA_019637695.1. Taxonomy (GTDB): domain Bacteria; phylum Chloroflexota; class Anaerolineae; order Caldilineales; family Caldilineaceae; genus RI-153. The sequence continues at coordinate 34,438 of JAHBVG010000067.1, forward strand.
TGACTTATTTAGTCGCTGGTCCTTAATCGCTTGTGGCGGCGATTAGGAGATTAAAGATCCTATCCCCGCTCCCCAGTCCCCGCTCCCCAATCCCCAATCCCTAATCACCCACTCTGAGGAAAACACCATGTCCACCACCAACGGTCACCTGCCCGTCGATTCGGGCGACCGCGATCTCTACAACATCACCACCCACGCCACAGGACCGATCGGCGTGCTGCCGCTGGATGAGGAGTTTCTGCGCGAGGCGCCCAGCGGCGACATCTTCGGCCTGAGCCAGAACGCGGGGATGGGCTGGCAGCCGCGCCATCTGCGTCGCAAGGAGTTTCTGATCCTCAGCACACAGGGCGGCGTCCGCGCCGAGGATGGCTCGCCGATTGCGCTGGGCTATCACACCGGCCATTGGGAAGTGGGCCTGCTCATGCAAGAGGCGGCGAAGACTTTCTCCGAGCTGGACACGATCCCCTTTGCCGGTTTCGTCACTGACCCCTGCGATGGACGATCTCAGGGCACGACGGGGATGATGGATTCGCTGCCCTATCGCAACGACGCCGCCATTGTGCTGCGCCGGTTGATCCGCTCGCTGCCGACGCGGCGCGGCGTGATGGGCATCGCCACCTGCGACAAGGGGCTGCCCGCCATGATGATCGCGGTCGCCGCCCAACGCGAACACCCGGTGATCCTCGTCCCCGGCGGCGTGACGCTGCCTCCGTCCGACGGCGAGGACGCCGGCAAGATCCAAACCGTGGGCGCGCGCTTTGCCCACGGCGAGATCAGCATGGAAGAGGCCGCCGAGTTGGGATGCCGCGCCTGCGCTTCCCCCGGCGGCGGTTGCCAATTCCTCGGCACCGCGGCCACGGCGCAGGTCGTCTCCGAGGCGTTGGGGCTGACCTTGATGCATGCGGCGCTGGCCCCCTCCGGCCAGCCCATCTGGCTCGATCTGGCGCGGCGCTCGGCGCAGGCGCTGGTGGAAATAGAACGGCGGGGAATCACCTGCGCCGATGTACTCACCGCAGACGCCGTCCACAACGCCATGGTCGTCCACGCCGCCTTTGGGGGATCGACCAATTTGCTGCTCCACATCCCCGCCGTGGCCCACGCCGCCGGGCTGGTCCGCCCCACGGTTGCCGACTGGCAGCGGATCAACGCCCTCACCCCGCGGCTGGTGGACGCCCTCCCCAACGGACCGGTGGGTCATCCCACCGTGCGCGTCTTTTTGGCTGGCGGCGTGCCCGAAGTGATGCTCCATCTGCGCGATCTGGGGCTGCTCAAGCTCGACGTGTTGACCGTCCACGGGGGGCGGTTGGGCGATCTGCTGGCCGAATGGGAGACGAGCGAACGCCGCCAGCGTGTACGCGAACGGCTGATGCAAGAGGACGGCGTCGATGCCAACGATGTGATCATGGCCCCGGCCCAGGCTAAAGCGCGAGGACTCACCAGCACTGTCACCTTCCCCATGGGCAACCTTGCGCCGCACGGATCGGTGGTGAAAAGCACGGCCATCGACCCAACCCTGCTCGACGAAAGCGGCGTCTACCACATGGTCGGCTCGGCGCGCGTCTTCACCAGCGAACGCGAGGCAATCGCCGCCATCAAGGGCAACCATGCGCAGCCCATCAAAGCGGGCGAGATCATCGTGCTGATCGGGCGCGGTCCTTCGGGTTCGGGCATGGAGGAGACCTATCAACTGACCTCGGCGCTCAAATATCTTCCCTTTGGCAAGCAGGTGGCGCTGATCACCGATGCCCGTTTCAGCGGCGTCAGCACCGGCGCCTGCATCGGCCATGTAGGGCCAGAGGCGCTGGCCGGCGGTCCCATTGCCAAAGTGCGCGACGGGGATCTGATTGAAGTCGTGGTGGACACTGTCAACCTGCGCGGCAGCATCGATCTCATCGGCCACGACGGGCAACGGTATAGCGCCGAAGAGAGCGCACGCCAGTTGATCGAGCGCGATCCCCACCCCGCGCTCGCCCCCGATCCACGCCTGCCCGACGACACGCGCCTGTGGGCGGCGCTACAAAACGCCAGCGGCGGCACCTGGGGCGGCTGCGTCTACGATGTGGATCGCATTATCGAGTTATTAGAAGCAGGAAAGCGGGCGCTGGCAGGGCAAGCGATGGAGATTGAGCGATTGGGCGATTAAGGGATTGGGGCATATGGCTTGGCTGGATTCAGTTCTGCCGATATGACCGCAGGTGATCCTCAAGCCAGTGCGCGCTCTTCTCATCTAGCGGTGGTGGCGGCGGCTGATCGGTATAGTCAATTAGATTTGCATAGCCGCCGCGTTCGTAGACCTCGGCCACGGCAGCGCCCAAATCGAAACTGGCATCGGGATCAGGTTCCAACAGTGGAATGGGCAATACGGGCAGCCTGTCCTGCAATTGGATGGGCCAGACATCTACTGTAGGACGGTAATCGGCGCGACTGAGCATGACATAATAAGGCGCCGGGGGGACTGATTCTTGCAAGGGGGAACGCTCTCCGCCCCGGAGCAGATCGATCTCGACGAGATGTACCGATGAGCGGAACAGTTCCTGCCGTTTGCGCAGATAATCGCGGTGGGCGTCGTGTCCCCGGCGCTTGTTGACTGGCGCGAGGATCTCAATGGCGGTCACCAATTCGAGCGGGTCGGTGGTGTAGATCTCCACCGTGTAGAGGCGGGTAGGCAGTTCCAAGGGTACACGGCTCTGCACTGGCGCAGGGGTCACCACCGGCGCAGGCGTGGACAGTGTCTTCTCTGCGATCTGACTGCGCCAGATGCCCACATCCGGGCGTACGCCACGCGCCGTTGCACGAGTCACCTCGACTACTTCGTAGGCAACGCGAGGGGTCAACCGGGCCACGTAGCGCGGCTGAATCTGTTGGTTGAGTACAGCCCGGATCTGCGCGGCCAGATCGCCATGAAAGTCACTCCAGATTTCAGGATCTTCGATGTATAGGTCCATGCCGGGGAAGGGTGAGGGCATTGTTGGCCTCCCAATTGCAAACTACACAAACCAATACTGCCATACTCAACCTTAGTTTACCCTATCCGATTCTTGCTCTACATGCCACAAAGAAAGCAATTCGTTGACCAGTTCGTGCAGTTCAGTAGTTGGTTCACGCAAATCGGGGGCCTGATACCCGTACACAAGACGATTCCGTAGCGCAAGAAGGGACCTGGCTTTATCAAACTGAGCCATTGAGAGTTCGCCCTGCGAGTACAAATGGTTGATCAAAGAGAGCGCAGATAGACGTTCAATAGGAATCAAAACCTGTTGAGCTTGCCGTCGTAGGAGCGCCTCGAGAACCCGCCAGGAAATGAAAAATGCGCCCTCCATTTCGCCAAACGAAAGAAGCCCTTCGGCGCTTTTCTGACGGTAGCGAATCTGTTCCCAAGATAGCACCCCGCCATCGTCTTGGCCTACGGGAAAGACATCATCGCCTGTCACAAGCAAAAATCGCCATCCTTCATGTTGCGCGATGATCTCAGCTATTTCACGATACCGCTCAATGGGCATGGACTCAGCATTGCGCTTGATCTCAATGATATATCCTTCGTCGGCTGATTTTTTGACGAGCAAATCAGGCCGATAATTTCCCAAATCAAAAGGTAGATCCTTTGGCTGCGGTGATAGGACCACATCGAACCCCTGCTGCCTGTACTTTTCAGCGACCTTAGACTCCAGCAGACTATGAGCATATTCTACATTGACGGTCATAGATACTCCTCCAAAGATCTCGGCGTGCAGACACGTACGAACACACACTCCTCCTTAGCAACGATCCCTGCGATTAGACCCGGAGGACAACGAGTCAGATCAAATGTCCCATTCACCGAGCGTCGATGTGATTCAACATTGGTGATCAAGGCATCATCATCGTAGATCAGTCCAATCAGCGCATCCTGAATCAGCTTAATGATGTTGTCTGTGTCCACAGGATCGCTTTCATAAAGATACACCAATGTCAGTTGAATTTCTATGCCTGCGTATGGAGGATTACCCGACCATGTTTTGGCTGCTTCAGAGCGGACATAAGCTTTCCACGCTTGCAAACTGGGACGTTTTGCCTGAAGCGACACTGGACGTTTGGGAATGAGAAAATCGAAGTAGACGGTTGATTGAGTTTCCATCGTTGCTCACTGAAGGGTAGATCGTTGAACCGAGGGATGGAAATAGACGAGGGATTGCTCTGTTTCCGTAACCGAATTATGCAAAATAAGGGAGGGCTTGTCAACGACTGCGGCGGGCAAGTTGTCCCTCTCCCCGCTTTTCAGTATAATTTCCCCAGCTTTTCCCATTGACTGCGCTTCCCTCCGGCGGTGAGCCGATCCGCGTTTGGCACAGAATCAAGGACGCACATGACTGTTTCGCGCGAAAACTCGAAGCTGCTCTACCAGGGCATTAAGGACGCCGGCATTCGCTTTATCACCGCGCTGCCGGAGACGTGGCTGGTCTATTTGTTGCAGATGGCCGAAAGCGACGCGGAGATGTCTCTGATCGAGGTCGCCAAAGAAGAGGAGGCCATCGGCATTGCCGCCGGTGCCTACTTTGCGGGGACGCCCAACCTGCTCCTCATGCAGAACCACGGCTTTTTGGGATCGATCAACGGCATTGTCTCGCTGGCGATGCTCTACAACGTGCCGCTCTGTATGTTGATCGCCCACCGCGGCCACATGGGCGAACCCTACCCCTGGCATACGCGCGGCGGCATTGTCACCGAGCCGGTGCTGCGCGGATTGGGCATTCCCTTCGACTATGCCCGCGACCCGGCGCGCATTGGCAAGCAGATCCGCGAGGCGCACACCTATTCGCTCAGTTCCCTTTCCCCCGTCGCGTTGCTGTTGACGCGGGATTTGATGGAGGGGGAAAAGTGACTGGGGACTGGGGATTGGGGACTGGGATCGTGTTGAGGAAATGAAAGCTTCAATGGATTTTGACAGCGTCAACGGGCAATTAGGCGATT
>JAHBVG010000068.1 GCA_019637695.1 Caldilineaceae bacterium
ATTTGGCTTACTATGGGGGTACTACCCATTTTCATTCCTTTCCACCGGGAGGCCCTATGACCACCAAAACCGCCGAAATCCTCGAAAAGCAGCGCGACCATCTCTGGCCCAATCATCTGCTCTATTACACCGAACCGCTGCCCCTCGACCGCGGGGATGGCCTCTACGTCTGGGATGTGGAGGGCAAGCAGTATCTCGACTTCTTTGCTGGCATCCTCACCACCAGCGTGGGCCACAACAACCCGCGGGTGAACAAGCGTATCCATGAGCAGGTGGACAAACTGCTGCACACGTCCACGCTCTACCCCAGCGAAAATCATGTGGAACTGGGCGAAAAGCTAGCCGAGATCACGCCGGGGGATCTGGATACCTTCTATTTTGGCACCTCCGGCACCGACGCCGACGAGACCGCCGTGATCATCGCCAAAGTCCACACCGGCTATCAGGAGGTCGTCGCCTTGCGCCACGGCTACAGCGGCAAATCGCCCATGGGCATGGCGCTCACCGGGCAGGCGTCGTGGCGCGTCGGCGGCCCACAGGTGATCGGCATCCATCACGCTCTCACCCCCTATTGCTACCGTTGCCCGTTGAAAATGACCTATCCCGAATGCGGGGTCGCCTGCGCCGCCGACGTGGAAGACGTGATCCGCACGAGTACATCGGGTCGTATCGCCGCCTTCCTCGCCGAGCCGATTCAGGGCGTAGGTGGATTCATCACCCCGCCCGCCGAGTATTTCGCCATTGTCGCCGAGATTGTCCACCGCTACGGTGGGCTGCTGATTATCGACGAGGTGCAGACGGGCTTCGGGCGCACCGGCGACTACTGGTTCGCTATCGAGCGGTCGGGCATCGTCCCCGATGTAATGACCATGGCCAAGGGGATCGCCAATGGGCTGCCCCTTTCCGCCACCGCCACCACCCCTGAGATCGCCGGGTCCATGATCGGGGCGGGGTTGACTATCAGCACTTTTGGCGGCAATCCTGTCTCCACCGCCGCCGCGCTGGGGACATTGGAAGCGCTCCACGAAGAAGCGCCGCCCGCCCGCACCGCTGCGGTTGGCGCCCATCTGCGCGCCGGGTTGGAGCGGCTGGCCGAGAAGTATCCGCTCATCGGCGACGTGCGCGGACGCGGTCTCATGCAAGGCGTGGAACTGGTCCTCGACCGCGAGACCAAAGAACCCGCGCCCAAACAGGTCGCCGTCCTCTTTGAGGCGACGCGCGCGCTTGGGCTCCTCATCGGCAAGGGCGGTCTCTACGGCAACTGTCTGCGCATCGCCCCGCCCCTCACCGCCACCAAAGATCATGTGGACGAAGCGCTGGAAAAGCTCGACGTGGCCTTTGCCCAGGCGCAGGAGACGGTGTGAGAAAGCGTAGTACGTAGTGCGTAAAATCTTCACGACGGAACTGTCGCCTCTATCGGAACCAATTATGTCGACGAATTCTTACGCACTATGCACTACGCAATATACCCACAAAAGGGGGTTGATCCTTTCGGCAGAGGATTGTATAGTAGTACCGAGTTCGTGTTTTGGTATGAATGTGTCTCCTGAAACCTTATGACATACTACTATCCGTCTTTTCTTGAGGAATCGAGCCTCTCATCCCTGCCTTTTGAGGATGGCTTCCATATGCCCGCCGAATGGGAAGCGCACGCCCGCTGTTGGATGCTCTGGCCCGAACGACATGATGTCTGGCGGCGCGAGGCGAGGCCGGCCCAGGAAGCCTTCGTCACCGTCGCCGAAACCATCGCCCGCTTTGAACCGGTGGTGATGGGCGTGCTTCCCCAGCACTGGGAACGGGCGCGGCGGATGCTCCCCGACGAGGTGCAGGTGGTGGAGATGCGCTACAACGACGCCTGGATGCGCGATGTCGGCCCTACCTTTGTTATCAACGAGCGGGGGGAGGTGCGCGGCATCGATTGGGAGTTCAACGCCTGGGGCGGCCTCTATATGGACTACTCCCAGGATCAGCAGGTGGCGCGCCAGGTATTAGACCAGACCGAGACGCCGCGCTACACCGCTGATTTCGTGATGGAAGGAGGCGCGCTGCATGTGGACGGTGAGGGTACATTGCTCGTCGTTGAGGAAAATCTGCTCAGCGACAACCGTAATCCTCACCTGAGCAAAAGGGACATTGAGGGAGCGCTCTGCGAATACCTCAACGTGGAGAAGGTGATCTGGTTGCCCTACGGCGTCTACGAGGACGAGACCGACGGCCACATCGACAACCTCTGCACCTTTGTGCGCCCTGGCGTCGTCGCCCTCACCTGGACCGACGATCCGGGCGATCCCCAGTATGCCCGATCCCTTCTGGCCTACGATGCGCTCTCTCAGACCATTGACGCTAGAGGACGCCGGTTGGAGATCCATAAGATCCACCAGCCCGGTCCGCTCTACCTCTCGCACGAGGAAGCCTTCGGCGTCGCCACCAAAGGTGGAACCCATAATCGCATTGCCGGTCAGAGGCTGCCCGCTTCGTACATCAACTATTATGTTGCCAATGGCGGCGTCATCGTGCCAGTCTTCGACGATCCCTACGACGAGCCAGCGCTGGATCAGATCCGCGCGCTCTATCCCGACCGCGAGGTGATCGGCGTCCCCGCCCGTGAAATTCTCTTGGGTGGAGGGAACATCCACTGTATCACCCAGCAGCAGCCGAAAGGTAGATCAGCCGATCGTGAAAATTAAAAGGATCATCCCTTCTTTTGAATCGCTTACAGGACAGTAAGGCGATAATCTTCACCCAACACTCATTACGCATTATGCCAAAGCTAAGACTCCTCGAACTCAGCGGATCATATTATGAGATGGGCTACGCGCATGGCCGCGCTTACGCCGACGACATCCGCCGCTATACTGCGGAACGGGTGGACCTGGCGGGCAGCGCCGGGTGGACGGGCCACGATCTCGCGCGTGAAGAGGTGTTGGCCCTGGCCGAAGCCTGTGTGATCGATCATCGCGCTTATGCACCCGATCTAATGGAGGAATTGCAGGGCATGGCCGACGCCACCGGCCTTTCTCTGGCCGAGTTGGTGATCACCAACGGCTTCACCGACTTTGTGGACACGGTCTATGCCCACGCCCGTCAAAAGGCCGCCACGCTCCAGACTGCGGACGACTGTACCGCGTTCATTGTGCCCGACCATCTCGCCGCCGACGGCCAGGGTATCTTCGGCCAGAGTTGGGACATGCACGCCAGCTCCACCGAATTCGTGATTTTGCTGCGCTGTCAACCAACGGATGCGCCAAGCTGTCTCACCTTCACCATTACCGGCTGCGTGGGCATGATCGGCATGAACGACGCCGGCATTGTCGTCGGCATCAACAACCTGCTGGGCGGCGACGGCCAGATTGGCGTCACCTGGCCTTTTGTGGTGCGCAAAGCCTTGCAACAGACCCGCATCGAGGATGCGTTGCGCTGCATCACCGAGGCGAAACTGGCCGGCGCGCACAACTACATACTCTTCGATAAACAGAGCAACGGCTACAACATTGAGGCGACCTCCACGGCAACCGCAGTGACCCGGCTCGACGGCGATGCCCTTGTCCACACCAATCACTGTCTCTTGGATGAAACCCGCGCACGTTGCCGTCCACGCACGGCGGCGTCCCAGGCCAGTACCGAGGCAAGGCTGGCCCGCGCTCAAACCTTGCTTGCCCGCGATCAAATCACCCCAGAGTGTCTTATGGAACTCACCCACGACGAAACTATCTGTGTGCGTGCCACTCCACCGCTCCACCTTGAAAGCTGCGGCGCGGCGATTATGCGCCCTGCCACCGGCGATTTTTGGGCTGTGTGGGGGCTGCCCGCCGAAAACCACTACGAACACTTCCATCTCTGACTGCGCAATCCACGCGCCGTCGGTGAACGGCTCGACCTCTATTTCCGCTGTCTCCGCAGAGTTTCCAAGACCCACCGCCCGCCTTAGCGGAAGATAAACAAAGCTCCCAGGACTGTACTTGGAAAGACCTGCCAGGTTTCAGAAAACCTGACAGGTCTCCAGAATCCCAGACTTGTCGATCCCCCTGGGAATTTGACGCTACCCTTTGTTTACTTTCCTAACGGAGACCGCTTCTGCGGTGAAAGCCATGAACAATCAAATCACTTACACCAATCTGCGTCCTGAGCATGCCGCCCAGTTACGTCAGCTTCAACTTACCTGCTTCCCGAATGTGTCGCCGGAAAATCTTTTCACCGAGGACGACTTTGTCCACATGTCAACGTATCTGGCAGATCTGATCTTTGTTGCGCTGACCGATGGTCTGGCCGTGGGTATGGGATCCGGCATCTACTGCAACTTCAACTTTGCCAATCCCCTGCATACACTCGATGAGATCGTCGGCGATGGACGCTGCCGCAATCATAATCCGAACGGCAGCTATTACTATGGCACCGACATCAGCGTTCACCCCAACTACCGGCGGCGCGGGATCGGCAGCGCACTCTATGCCCTGCGCAAGGATCTTGTGCGCCGCGCCAACAAACGGGGGATCGTCGCCGGCGGTGAACTCCCTGGCTATGCCAAGTACCGTTCGCAGATGTCAGCCTTCGCCTACTTGACCAAAGTAGTCTCCGGCGAGTTTTATGATCCGACGCTGACCTTTCAAATGAGCCAGGGCTTTGAGGTGCGTGGTCTGCTACCCAACTACTTCCACGACAAGACTACGGATGGGTGGGCCTCTTTTATCGTTTGGGAAAATCCAGATTACAGGAAAGAGCAAGATGAGCAAAAGCGTCCTGGAGCAGATTCAGATCGTAAACATTCGTCCTGAGCATGGGAAAGGGCTGGCGCAGTTACAGCGCGACTGCTTCCCTACCCTGGGCGAACAGGAGTTGATGAAGGAAGAGCATTTTTTGAGCCACTGCCGCATCTTTCCTGAGGGGGATTTTGTGGTGCTGCTCGCCGACCATATCATCGGGCTAGGGTCGGGCTTTTTCGTTGACTTCGACTTTGATCAGCCCGATCACAGCTTCCTCGAGATGATCGACGGCGGCTACTATACCCGACACGATCCCAATGGCCTATACTATTACGCTGGCGATATCAGCGTGCATCCTGATTTCCGCGGACAGGGGATTGGTCGTCGGCTTTACGATGCGCGCAAGGATCTGGTGCGGCGCTACCGCAAAAGGGGGATCATCGGCGGTGGACTGCTGCCCGGTTATGTCCACTACAAGGGGAAACTCACCGTTGCCGAATACGTTGACGCCGTGGTGAGCGGCAAGCTGACTGATCCCACCCTCACCTTTCAACTGCGCAACGGATTCAAAGTCATGGGGATGATCGAAAACTACATCGAGGACAGCGCGTCGGACAATTGGGCGACGCTGATCTTTTGGGAGAATGGTGATTGGTGATTGGGGAGCGGGGCAGCGATTGAGCGATTGGGGGATTTCAGATCGTGTACTGGATCTGAAATCCCCCAATCGCTTAATTACCTATCCCCTATCACTAATCACCAGTCACCAATTCTGCCTGCGCACGGAACGCCGCCATATCGATCATGCTGCCGCTGAGGCGCGCTTCTTCAGCCGCGAAAGCGAGGAGGTGGCTTTCGAGCGAGGCGCGCACGTCGGTGAGAGGCTGTTCTTCCCCGCGCAGCACGGCGAGGAAGGAGCGCATGGTTCCCCAATCGCCGCCGCCGTGTCCACTGGTAGCAGCGGGGATGGGCACGATCTCTGGCTCACTTTTGCCGTGGTCATAGATGGCGATCTCATCGGGCTTGCCAAAGCGGGCGCGTAGCGTGGCCCGTGTGCCGTCGTAGCGCATGGATCGATGTTCCTCGTTGGAATGGCCGTGCATGGTCAGTGTAACCGATGCGCCGTTCTCCAATTCCATCGTCACGGTTTGATGATCCACCACATCGTTGTCACAACGATAGACACAGCGCCCGTAAGGGCCTGCTTCGATGGCGCGTTTCCGCCCTTCCCAACTCAGATCGTTGGTGATGGTTATAAAAGGCCAGTGCGGAGGCGCGGGTTCGCCTTCATCCATTGTGCGCATGTGGGGTAACAATCGCGCGTCCATATAGATGCCGATGGCTGACCAGGGACAGCTTGCCTCGATGGGGCAGCCATCCGTGCAGCGTAGCGGAATCTCAGGCCCGACCGATTCGGGGCGGTAGTGGAAGAGCGAACCAACCGAACTAAGCCGTTTGACCCGATGCTGCAAATTCCACACCAGAATGTCGAGATCGTGGCAACACTTGGCTAAGATCATTGGCGTAGAAAGTGCTTTGTTGCGCCAGTTGCCGCGCACAAAGCTGTGGGCCATGTGCCACCATGCCACATTTTCGCGGTGTTCCACTGTCACAATCTCGCCGATGCGTCCACTTTCGAGGACATTGTGCAGCGTTCGCCAGAAGGGGGTATAACGCAGTACATGACAGATTTGAAGCGAGCGCCCGGTTTGTTCTGCCGTTTGAACTAGACGCACACAGCCTTCCAGCGAATCGGCCATGGGTTTTTCTAGCAGCACGTCGTAACCGGCTTGCATGGCAGCTATGGCAGGCTCCACGTGCATTTGATCCTGGGTCGTGATCAACGCGCCGTCGGCGATCTGTCCCCGCGCCAGGATCTCTTGCCATGATGCGAAGATCTGCGACTCGTCGAGATCGTGTTGCTCGGCGAAGCGCTGACGGCGGATGGGGTCCGGCTCGGCTACGCCCACAAAGCGCACCTCGCCCGGGTGTTCAAAGGCATAACTGGCGTACGAGTGCGCTCCCCTCGCCCCCGCGCCGAGAAGGATAAGTTCAATAGGCTTGGTCATTGGATTATTCCTCATATGCATGGTGAAATTGATGACAAACTGGCTGAAGCTTCCTACAGAGACTTTATCCCAATGCAGCAAAGAAGCAAAGATCATAGAGTCCATTCAATCGATCTTCGCCATGCATCGCCGTCTTCATTGTGATATGATGCCCTGGCGTTGATCCAAAGGTGCCTGTCTCACTGTGAAAACGCTACTGTATAAGGAGAAAAAAATGTCCCTGCGCGAATTGCTCAAGACCGATCTGAAAACGGCTATGAAAGCGCGACAACCCCATACTGTCAGCACCTTGCGGACAGTACTGGCCGCTATCGACAACGCCGAAGCCGTGGATGTAGACCCGTCCTTTGTGCCGCATACCGGCATCACAAGGGATGTGCCGCGCCGGGTTGTCAGTGAAGAAGAGATGGTCGATATTCTGCGCGCCGAGGTGGACGATTTACGGTCTGCAATGGTCGATTATGAGCAGGGTGGCCGCCCGGACGAAGCCGAGATCCTACGCGAAAAGTTGATAGCGCTCACCCCCTATCTGGAATCCTTCAGTTGATCGCGAAGACTTATAGAGAACACACATGAAGTTCGTACAATCGTAGGGGCGCTGGCGGACGCAGCGGACGCTTACTGCGTCCGCTGGGTGCGGCAAGCAGCACCCGTACCGAATTGTATGATGTTCAAATGGCTTCTCTATTACTTTGTGTCCCTGCGTGTGGCTTCGTAGAGCAACTTCTGGATAGAGCAAAGGCAACTCGATGGTGAACAGTCAGTCGCCAGGCCAGATCATCATCCTCAACGGCGCGCCCCGTTCGGGGAAGTCGAGTATTGCCGCCGCTATCCAAGAAAGCTTTGACGGCGTGTGGATGAACCTGGGCGTGGACCGTTTTATGGCGATGACACCTGCCCGCTATCACCCTGGGATCGGGCTGAGGCCCGGCGGCGAAGCTCCCGACTTGGAACCGCTGATCGTACTCCTCTATCAGGCTATGTACGAGTCCATCGCTGCGCATAGTCGCCTGGGACTGAATGTGGTCGTTGATGTCGGTCATCACGATGCCTATGCCACACCGCGGCGCATCCTGCCCCAATGTGCGCGCATCCTGAGCGATCTGCCCGTCCTCTTTGTAGGCGTGCGCTGTCCGTTAGGGGTGATTCTGGAACGCCGCCGCGCCACCGGCTATCCCAGCGGAGATGTGGAAAATCCTCCCCCGCCCCTGCAACGCTGGCAAGAGCAGGTCCACATCCCCGGCGTCTATGATTTGGAAATCGACACCTCGCTGCTCAGCGCGGAAGCGTGCGCCGCCGCCATCCGCCATCACCTCGACCACGGTCCCGCGCCGTCCGCCTTCCGCTGGCTGGCAGAGCAGTAATCAGTTATCGGACAATGTCATTCAGTTAAGTGCAGAGTTAGCACCCCCAGGTGCGGGTCTACACCGGAATAGCCGCACGTCGGCGTGCTCCCTCCGCAGGTTGAATGCCTTGCATTTTACAAAATAATGTATATACTTGTGTGTATACAAGGGGATGTTGCTATGGAAACAGCGATTGCAAAAGTCTTCATCAGTGGGAATAGTCAGGCCATTCGCCTGCCTAAAGAGTTTCGGCTTGACACCGCCGAAGTCTTCATTCATCGGTCTGGCAAAAGCTTGATCCTGACCCCGATCATGCCGACGTGGGATGGGTTCACTGACGGATTTACTGGATTCAGCGCCGATTTCTCCACTCAGGGTGGTTTGTGGGAAGATTCACCGAGAGTACCGTTGGCATGATTCGTTACATGCTTGATACCAATGTCTGTATTGGGGTGATCAACAACACGCCACCAGCGCTGCGCCAGCAACTAATGCGGCTCTCCCCAATGGAGATCGCAATATCCCATATCGTTTATTATGAACTGGCGTTTGGTGTCCGCAATTCGGCCCATAGGGAAAAGAATCAGGCCAATCTAGATCACTTCCTGAAGTATGTTCAAGTATTAGATTGGGGCGATGAACAATCCCTGGCTGCGGCGCAGATTCGTTGCGAACTGCTACGCAGAGGACAACCCATCGGTTCCTACGACCTGCTCATTGCAGCACATGCCCTGTCGCTGAACCTTATTCTGGTCACCCATAACACCCGCGAATATGCCCGCGTTGATGGCCTGCGCATCGAAGATTGGTTCATCTCCTTATCCTGATCCCTTCACCAATCCCAATCTCCCTCAAGGAACCTCCTATGGCTGTTGATCTCACAAACCTGACCCAAGTGGTTACCGCGGCGCTGCTGCGCGATCTGGGCGATGAAGTTGATCTCATCATCCGCTACGGCTCGCAGGTGAGGGGCAACACCCACGCCTATTCGGATCTCGACCTCTCCTACGTGCCAGTACACGAGTCCACCGGGCAGAGCATTACCGTACTGGTGGGGGAGACCTTGTGTGATCTCTACCCCATCCGCTGGTCGGCGCTGGAGAGCATGTCCCGCTTCGAGAATATCAGCAGCACAGTATTGCTCAATTGCCAAATTGTCTACCAGCGCACAGAAGAATCCGCCCTCCGTCTGCGCGGACTGGCGGACAAGCTGCGCGCTCTGCTGCATCCGACGGCGCGCCCAACCATGCTCAAAAAGGCACAAGAGTACTTTCAGCGCACGGGCCATGCCTATTTTCTGTTGCAGCAAGCCGCCGAGCAGGGCCATTCTCTGGCCGCGCTCCACCATGCCCAGCAGATCCTCAACGCCGTAGCGCACACATTGGCCCTGTGCAACCAATCCTGCGTCGATACCCGCAAGTTGGCAGAATTGCTGGCGTTGCCCAGGCTGCCCGCCGATTTCTCCCAGACGGTGCAGGCCATCACCGCTGCATACGAACCCCATCAACTGCATTCCGCTTGCGCACGATTGCTGTCAACTACACGCGACTTACTCCTATCTGAACAGCGGCAAGTGCAGAATACACCCACCGACTATGCAGCCGCCTTTGGTCCCGGCTACCCTGAACTCAAGGGAGATGTGCTGCACATTCTGCTGGCCTGTGAACGCCGAGATCCCTTTGGGGTGCGCGGGCCGTTGGTCTCCCTCTACCATGAACTCTCGGTCGCCATTGCCCGCGCCGAGACAGGTCTGGAGGTCTCGCCATTTAACAGCCTGGCCGACTACGAAGCTGACTTTATAGCGCTTGGCTTCCCAGCCCTGCTGCCCTCTATGGAAGCTAGAAACTTTGAGGGTCTGCACGCGCAGGTGTTGGCCTTTGATCGTCACATGCAGCATTTCCTCGCCGAGCATGGGGTTCCGCTCTATGCGTTCGCCACCATCGAGGATCTGCAAAGAGAACTGGAGGTTCGCAACGAAGGGATAGACCATGTCAACCGCTGACATCATCTTGATCACCGGCAACATGGCCTCTGGCAAATCGAGTGTGGCCCAGGCCCTGGCCGAGCGTCTGCCCAAAAGCGTACACCTGCGCGGGGATCTCTTCCGCCGCATGATCGTCAACGGGCGGGCAGAGATGTCATCCGAACTGTCAGACGAGGCAGCGCGACAACTTCAACTACGCTATGATCTGGCGGTGGAGACGGCCAAACGCTATGCAGATGCGGGCTTCACCGTTGTCTATCAGGACATTGTCATCGGGGCGACGCTAGGCGCGGTGGCGGCGGCTTTCCATCCCTACCGGTTGGCGGTGGTTGTGCTATGTCCACGCGCGGACGTGGTGGCAGCCCGCGACCAGCAGCGCGCCAAGACCGGCTACGCCAGCCGCGCCGAAGTCGACGCCTTCGATGGGGTGCTGCGCCGGGAGACGCCGCCGATTGGCTACTGGCTGGACAATTCGGTTCTGACTCTCGACCAAACCGTGGATGCAATCCTCGCCTATTTGGAGCAGACAGAACCATGCTGAAATTACGCCCCCCGATCCGCAGGGGCCAGCCGCATCAGAAACCGCGCTCTTCTTTGTCCACACAGGAGTAAACCCATAAGACTTTGCTCACTCGTTCTGCGTTCACTGGGATCTGCCACCATGCAATCTCCCTATCAGACCAGCGCTCATCCGGGCGACCTACTTACAAGGAGAATCACATGAAAACCAGACTCAGCCTTTCCATCACCATCACCCTGATTTTGATCCTTTCCACCCTCAACCCATCCCTGGTGATCGCAGAAAGTCCTCAATCTCGTTCTACACCAACTGTAGAGGAAAGCATCTTCTTTAGCGCGGACATCTCCAGTCTCGCCGTCAGCCTGCGCCGGATCGACGTGGACGGCGGAAACGAAAGCCTCCTCCTCGGCCCGCCCCCCCTCAACGAATTTGTCTATGCGGCAGATGAAGAGCGTTTCTACGGCGTTGCCCTGGACAATACCATCCGGCGCATGAACAGAGACGGCACAGGCGTAGAGACCCTGCTCGCCGGCCGTGATGGCCCCAGTAGCCTGCGGCTGGACAGCGTCGGCGGCAAAATCTATTGGATCGACAACGGGCGGGCCCTCTTTGGGGACGGGCGGGAGATCTGGCGAGCCAACCCCGACGGCAGCGACTCTGAGCGGATCATCTCCCCAGCCAACGGCTTCGGGACCTTCGACCAGCTCACCCTCGCCCCGACTCTGGGCAAACTCTATTTTGTGGCCGAAGATGAGATCATCTGGGCCAATCTGGACGGCAGCAGCGCGGAGGTGGTGGCAACGGCCACCGGCGGCGTCAATCCAGAACTCTACTGCCCCCTGGTGGATGGCGCCAATCAGCGTCTCTATTGGCTCCAATATGGCGGCTCCAGCAGCAATGCCTTCTTCCGCGCCAACCTGGACGGTTCCGACGCCCAACCGATCGTTCCCCTGCCCGCCTTCACTGACGCCGGTTGCCCCTTCCTCGGTCAGGACGGTCAGGAGATCATCTGGCCTACGGGCGATGACAACACCGTCAAGCGGGCGGATCTGGACGGCGGCAATGTCGCCACCATCCTCACCAATGTGAACAACTCCCCCTGGTTCCAACCAGGGCCAGACGGAACCTTCTTCTGGAGCCGCTCCAGCGGGGGGCAGGTCGAGATCCTGCAAGGCGATCGGGCATCGGGCGAGGTGCAGACAGTGCTTTCCGGCCTTACCCAACTGCGCGCTCTGACCGTGGTCGCAGGGATAGGAGGTCTCTTTTGGATCGATCAGGCCGCCCATACTGTCAATCTGGGCCGGGCCAACCTGGACGGTAGCAACCCGCAAATCCTGCGCGCCAGCCCTCGCGATGTGCGGGGCATCGGTCTGGACGCGGACGGCGGCCATTTCTATTTCGCCAATGAGCAGACGGTCAGCCGTGTGAACCCGGACGGCAGCGATCTGGAAATTCTCATCACCCGTTCCGCCTTCGTGGAAGCTCTGGCCCTGGATCTTGTCAATGGCAAGCTTTATTGGAGCGAGGGGGGCAGCAGCCCTGGCATCTTCCGCGCCGCTCTGGATGGAAGCAACGTGGAAGAGGTCTTTCTACATGCTGGCGGGGGATCAGTTACCTCATTCTTCGGCATTGCCCTGGACGTAAGCGGCGGCAAGCTCTACTTCAGCTACTATATCTTCGGCGGCGCACCCCAATTCAACGGCAGCATCTGGCAGGCCAATCTGGACGGCAGCGATGCCGAGGCGCTGGTCACTGGCCTGGAAATCCCACGCGGGCTGGCCCTGGATCGGGAGGGCGGACAGATCTACTGGGCCGATTCGCGTACAGGCAAGATCCAGCGGGCAACCCTGGCCGACGGCGGCGACGTGACCGATCTGGTCACGGCCGATCTGCAAATGCCCCACGGCGTTGCTGTGGACGCTGCCAACGGACATCTCTATTGGGCGGATTCAGCGGCGCGTACCATCCGGCGCGCCACCCTGAATGGGGAAAATCCAATCGATCTCTACACCGGTCCCGCCGCGCCCTACAATCTGATTGTTGTGGCCCCTCTGCCCAGCGGCGACAATGGCGCGCTAGACAGAGCGCTCTACCTGCCGCTGGTTGTCTCTGACTGAGTCCTATGGTTGACCCGCACGAGGGCGTGCTGACTCTGCGGTTTTGTGAAGATGACGCGGGGGGAGCACCTTCTCGTGCGGCTCTGTCCCGTTGACCGCACGAGGGCGTGCTGACTCTGCGGTTTTGATTTGGGAATTGCACTGCACAATCATTGTTCCATAATGATTTTTCTGCTATCTTAAATCTGCCTCGAACCCGACATCGCACGCATTTCAGGACGAACACCGCATGAAACATCTTGACATTGCCGGTCATATCTACTACGTCACCACGGTCGTCTATCAACGGCTGCGTCTTTTCACCAGCCCTGCCTATGTCATTCCTCTGTTTGACAGCCTTCACTACTACCGCCACCGGCACGGTTTCTGCGTCAGAAGTTGAATTACATCCACCGCAATCCGTTGCGCGCAGGGTTGGTTGAGGATGCCGCGGCATATCCATATTCAAGTTACCGGAATTACGCGGGCGGTGACGATTCGTTGATCGAAATCGACAGCGGATGGATGTAAATTCGCACAGTGTATCGTGCGGAGAGAGCACGCCCTCATGCGGTTTCGATTCGTTGACCCGCACCTGGGGGTGGTGGCTCCGCATGATTGAACGATGGCGAGGAGAGAGTACGCCTTCGTGCGGTTTCGATTTGTTGACCCGCACTACGGAGCAGCGTAGGTCACGCTACCAGCGTGACAAGCTCCATCTACGCAGCGTTACCCGATTTCCGCCAAAAAAGATCGCCCCTGCGGGGCGAAGCAGGATTCAGCAGATCAGAAAACAGAAGTCAGAAACCAGAACGCAGAAGCTACCCATGAGAGGTGGGGACGACCACAACTCGAAAACCGTGGTAGCGGTACCAGCTCCACGGGCCGTGCCCGTGGCGGGAAGACGCACTGGCACTCTCTGCGCTATAATACCACGAGCCGCCTCGCAGCACACGCCATTCATCCCCTTCGTCCTGAATACGTTCTGGGTTGCTGTACTCATTCAGACACCACTCCCAGACGTTGCCGCTTAGATCAAGAATACCATACGGCGACGCTCCCTGCGCATAAAGACCCACGGCGCTTGTCTGCCCCAACTTGTGCGGCCCTACGCCCGCCTCCGTCTCGTCCACATTGGCGTAGCCGGAGATGTACTCGTTCCCCCACGGATAGAGGGGGCCATCGTGGCCGCGGGCGGCCTTTTCCCACTGCCATTCGGTGGGCAGGGTAATGCGCCAATTGCCATCCTGCGCTTCGGGCGGCAGCAGCGAGGGGTCATCTTTTGCCTGTTCGCTCAGCCAGCGACAGAAGGCCAGCGCCTGGTACCACGTTACATTCTCACGCGGATGGTTCCAGAACTTGAAATTCTGCTGATAGGCGCTGTTCTCAGTACGAGCCAAACCCTGAAACCAACGCCCATTGCGCAGCCCATCCTCGGCGTCGACAAACGCCTGGAACTGGGCGTAGGTGGTCGGGTAGCGGGCCATCCAGAAAGTAGGTTCGCTGTCGCGTTTGCCATCTTGATAGATAAACTCGCGCCGTCCCTGGGCGTCCATTTCGGGGATTTGTACCCAGTCGATGTCGGGCAGGCCGTCGGGGCGCAGACCGACGCCGCGGCGGGTGTCCAGCCCAGGGCGACGTCCCAACATCTGCGCCACTTTGGCCCGTGCTTCCGGCGCGAAAGAGGCTGTGTCGGTCATGGCTTTGATGGCGGCCCGTTGCAGCAGGGTGAAAAGGCGATGACGTTCGTCGTACTCGTCGGGCGTCTCCGCCAGCAGACTGTGTCGCTCGGCGATCTCCAACGCCAGCAGCGCCGCAGGCGCAAAGGCGTCGCTCTGCACATAGGGGCGGGTCAGGGCGACGAGGATCGTCCCCAGGTCATAGTTGCGCTTCTGCGCGCTCAGATCGTCGGCGGCCAGCCGCGCCACATTTTCCCACAGGTCCGGGCGGCTCTGTATCCGCTGCACCAGGCCCGCAGGAAAGCGGCGGTCGTCGGGCACGGGGGGGCGGCGTTCTTCGTGGCTGGAGCAAAGCAGCTCACAGGCGGCCAGATGTTCCTGAAAGCTGCGGTGGATGAAGGCAAACTCACCCGGTCTACGCGAGACCAGAATACCGGCATGTTGGGTCAGGTAGTCCGGCACATCTTTGATGCGCACGTTGAAGTCGGCCTCGTAGAGCAGTTGCAACAGCAGACCGGTGTGGAAGGTTGTTGTATCCTGTTGGGGGTCGCTCTGCTCATGGATGGTGCAGGCCAGTGTCTCCAACAGAGGGCGCAGCGCCGTCGGTGGTATGCCCAGGTTGTCGACCACCGATGCATCTGGGGTGCGGTGGCGTGTCCAGCGGTCGAGCAGCAGATCCACCGATTGTCGGTAGAGATCGGCCTGGGTGGGCGGGAGTTGGCCAGGGCGTTGTGGGTTGAACCAGATGGCCGCCAGCAGGGTGAAGAAGAGCGGATTGGCATGCAGGCTGCGATCGATGTGGGGATCGTCACGGATGGCCTTGATGAACGCCTGCGCTTCTGCTTCGGCGCGGTCGGGGACGACGACCTGAAAGAGGGCCAGCGCCAGTTCGTAGAGGCGCTGGCCCTCCAACGGTTGCAGCATGGCGCGGCCAAATCCTGGCAATTCCCATTCCTCGCGGCGGTAGGCGTGGGGTCGCCCGGTGATAGCCATGCGCAGGCGTGGGTACGCGCCGTGCAACGCCGCGATCAGCGCTTTGATCTGGTCGCGGCGCTGCGGATCGGTAGCCAATGGCACTTCATCCAACCCATCGAGCAACAGCATCGCCTCTCCCTGGCGGCATAGGCGGCGCAATTCCGTTTCAAACGGCGCCAGTCCCGCTCCTAGCAGATGCTCGCGCACATAGCGCCAGAGGTCTTCCACCGTGGGCAGTGCAGTAGCGCGGCTGCCTTCGGCCAGAGGAGGAAAGCAGAGGCGCACCAGATCGCGCAATTCTATATAGATGGGGGTGAGCGGGTCGCTCAACAGCCAATCTTTGAGCGCGACCAGGCTGGCGTTGGGGGGCACGTCGTCATCGCCCGCGCGCCGACGCAGTTCCCCTGCCTGGCAGAGCGTCATGTGGCGCAGAAAGCTGCTTTTGCCGCCGCCTGGATCGCCCAGCAGCACAGAACGGGGCTGCACGCTGGCGGCGTCGTGGGCTTCCATGTACCAGTGGTGGTCGCGGTCTTCGGTTTCCTGGCCGGCGGCGCGACGCTCTGCGATCTTACGCCCGATGCCGTCGATGATCTGTTGCATGGCGGCTTCGTCCACGCCGAGGTCGCGCCAGCTTCGTTCCTTCGGCTTCTGGCGCAACATTTCGGCCATCGCCTCGTCATCTGTGGGGAGATGCAGGAGCGCCTCTGCCATCTCTGCGCGCTCCGGGTGCTCTGGATGGTCGGTTGCGATCCACCAATCGACGATCTGGTGATCCTTGACCTGCACCACCACATTACAGTCCACCTGAAGCGGCACGTAGACATCGAGCAGCGTGGCCTGATCCTGGCGCTGGCTGATATCGGCCAGCTTCACCAGCGTCCACGGTTTGGCGAACCAACTGCGCAGGTATTCCAGGTGAATGTCCGAAAGGGCGGCTGCCGCTGGGTGTGTGGACGGCTTCTCGTTTCGACCCAGGGCTGCGATCATCTCGTCCATCTTGTGCAACAGGCGGGCCAGGTCGGCGGCCATGCGTTCGCTGGCGTCGGCGCTGCGTTCGCTGGCCTGCGCCGTGCGTTCTTGCAGTCGCTTCATCTCGGCGCTGGCGGTGGCAATGATCTCGATCTGGCGTGCGCTTTCCAGTTGCAGGGCCAGGCTGCGCGTCGCTGTCAACAGCGGGCCAACGTGCGGATCGCCGAGCAAATGGCTTTCGATGAAGCCAAAGAAGCGCTCCAGGTGGGGCGTCAGCGCCTGCCAGCGACTGTCGTTCTGCGCGGCGTCCTGCAGATAGAAGCGCCGCAGCCGCGGGAAGTCGATCTGCCCGGCGAAGAGGAGCCGCCCGGCCACCTCCTCGGCAAAGGGTGGGTGTTCGAGGAGGCGCACCAGATCCTGGAGCGCGCCGGGCTGTTGCGCCTCCGCGCTGAAGCGGTGGTCGTCGAGCATCTGCGCGCGGGCGGCGTCAACGGCGCGCTTTGCCGCAACCTGCACATCGCTGAGGGAGCGTTCCTCGACCAGGCGCAGCACCTCGCCAGCTTTGCGCGCGCCGTCAATGCCCAGATCCAACGTTTTGCCAGCAATCGCCTCGGCCAGACCGCCGAGGGCAAGGGGAAGGAGAGATTCCAGTGGCATGGTGGTCTCCATCGGGTGCAAGGAGAGAAAAATCTGTTACAACTCTACCACAACTCCCGTTTGGCTATAATTACCCAATCAGGACGGGTGTACTTCAGGTTGGGGCGAAAGTGCCGGGGACTTCTCGGAGTAGATAGTTCCAAGAGATGAAACAGTGTCTTGCTGCGGCGAGAAGTCCCCGACACTTGCTCTGCCCCGAAGTTGAAATACACCCATCAGGACTTGCGTAAGGGCACGGGTGCGACGGGGACTACATCTTGACTGGCTCTATGGCCGCACCCGTGCCCCTACATCTTTGCCTGCGGTCTGTCGTCCGCGGTCCGCGGTCTATCATTAGCAAAGGAGACCAACCATGAAATTTGACGCCTCGCTCTGGGTGGATGATCTGAGACTTGCTCCCGAGACCGCCCGCGCTGCCGAGGATCTGGGCTTCGACGCCTTGTGGACAAGCGACGTGGCCCACAATCCGCTCTTTCCGCTGGTGCTGGCGGCGGAACATACCGAGCGCATTCAATTGGGAACGGCCATCCTCGTCGCCTTTGCGCGCAGCCCGATGGACGTGGCCTATCAAGCGTGGGATCTGGCGAAGTTGAGCAACGGGCGATTTATGCTCGGCCTGGGCACACAGGTCTCGGCCCACATTGAGCGCCGCTTTGGGATGGATTGGCGCACTCCCGCCGATGCCCATCTGCGCGAGTACATCGCCGCCCTGCGCGCCATCTGGCAGAGCTGGCAGACGGGGGAACGGCTCAACCATCGCGGCGATTTCTACAAACTCACCTTGATGACGCCCTTCTTCAACCCCGGTCCCATCGACCATCCGCAGATCCCGATCTACACGGCGGGGGTCAACGAGCGTATGTGCCGCCTGGCGGGGGAGGTCAGCGACGGCTTCCACGCCCATCCCTTCCACACGCGGCGCTACCTGCAAGAGGTGGTGATCCCCGCGATTGAGAATGGGGCGAAGAGCGCGGGCCGGAGCCGCGGGGATGTACAGGTGAGCAGCGCCATCTTTGTGGCTACCGGCGCGGATCAGGCCCAGTTCGACGCGGCGTTGGCGGCAGTGCGCCAGCAGGTCTCTTTCTATGCCAGCACGCCCGACTATGCTGCGGTGATGGATCTGCATGGCTGGAGCGGCGTGCGCGAGGAGTTGAGTTCCCTGGCCGGGCGCAAAGAGTGGGCGTCCATGCCGGGGTTGATCACCGATGAGATGGTGGATCAATTCGCCATCGTCTGCCCGCCGCAACAACTCGCCTCCAGGATTCGTGAGAAATATGCGGGTATCCTCGACCGGGTGACGCTCTACATCCCCTTTGATCCCAAGCATAAAGCGCTGTGGCGGTTGCTCTTGCAGAGGTGAGCGGACAGCCGACTGCGGACCGCAGCCGACCGACGGCGCATGTGAGCGCAATATCTAATCTCCAATATCCAATCTCCAATATCCAATCCCCATTTTGAACATAAAAGGAGCCGCCTCACAGGCGGCTCCTTTTTTCAGACGCTCATCATTCATGGGGGGTATCCCGGCATTTGTGACGAGAACCACACCCTTTACGGCTATCTTACTGTAGGCTTTGGCGTTACAGGGAAGATTTCCCGTCTACGTTCTTCATGCAGACGGCTCTTTGGGATTTCGTGGGGTTTGGCATGAAAAGTGATCTCTCTGGTCACGTTTCACCCTTCACGGGTTGTCAACCCCCTGAATTCCTGAAGACCCGATAAAAATACGAAAACGAGGTAACCCAATGGAAACACTATTCGCTGCTCTTGCCATCCAGTCCCTGGTTTTGCTCTTTCTTGCCGTGGTGATTGGCATCCTTTTTGAGGTCCCGCCCCTGATGCGCTTGATCCCTACAGGGCGGCCGTCCTGGCAAACCGGATCGCCTCTTCGCGTCGCCCGCGCACGCTTCGAAGGGCCCAAGCCGACCCATAATCGCACCCATAATCGCACCCAAGAATCTACGCTTGCCGGGGCAAATTTTGAGAAGGCCAGCCTGGAAGGGGTCAACTTGCGAGAAGCGGATCTGAGGCATGCCCGTCTACGTTTTGCCCATCTGGAAGACAGCGATCTCGGCTTCGCCAACTTCCGCAGTGCGGATCTGCGTGAGGCCTATCTGCGCAATGCTTATCTCGAAGGCGCCAACTTTGAAAGAGCCGATCTTCGCTATTCCCATCTTCAATACGCGCATCTCAGATCGGCGCGGCTTACGGGCAGTGATATGCGCGGCGCCTTTCTTGTGGGGGCCTATCTCCCTGGCGCGCATATGTGTTACGCTCACCTTAACGAGGCGAAACTCATGGGCGCTTATCTGGAAGGAGCGAATTTAGAAAGAGCCGATCTGCGCGGCGCCAATTTGCAAGGGGCGAACCTAGAAGGGGCTTCTTTCTACGAGGCCATCTACAACAAGGAGACCATCTGGCCCAGAGAATTTGATCCCAAGTCCAACGGCGCTATCTTGGCGCGGAGTCGTTCTCTGTCTCGCCTTACTGCGCGATAAAAGTGACGACAATCGTCTCGGATTGAATCGTGCGGTTAGAGTTGCCGCTGGCGCCGATCAGTTGATAGGAGTGAGATTGCCCTGCTGCGTCGGCGGGGATGTCAACGCGCAGATAGACCGGGAGCTGGTTGCCGGGGCCAACGCCCAAGGAGATAGTCGTCTCGCCGCAACCGCCATCGCCCCGGCAGATCTCAACCCGCCACGGTCCACGATTACCCAGATCAATAAAGATCTCGTCGGCCAGAGGACCGGTGTTCATGGCCTGGATGGTCGCTTCGCAGCGCTGACCGGCAGTGCAGCCGCGCTGGTTGCCGCCATCCACGGCTAACGTTACACCGGGCGGCGTCTGCGGCGTGGACGGTACAGGCGTTCCCCCTTCCGGCGTCCACGTGGGGGTGGGGGTAAGCACCGGTGTGTAACTCGGCGTCGGCGTCGGCGTGGGGGTGAGCAGTTGGATGTTCACCGTCACCTTATGATCTTCCTGAGTGCCATCCATGCGCAGGACCGAGAGCGTGTACGTTTCCGGTCCCCAACGTGGGCAGACGCGGCGTTCCCCTTGCCCAAAGACCCCTTCATTGTCGAGGAAGACCGCGCGCACACTTTCCACCTTCCAGAAGAGCGTCGTACAGTCGCCAGGGGTGACAGCGTTGTGGGCCGAACGGAATTCGATTACTGGGTTAGGATAGACCGGTGTAGAGGTAGCGGTGACGATCACGACTGACGGTTCACCCGGTGTACTCGTGGGGACGACAAATTCTGGCGTCGGACGGCGGGTAGGGATGGAGAGATCTCCAGGGGTGGTGATAACGACTGCGCCCGCTACCGCAGTCGCCAGGGCAGGATCAGAGGGCGCTTCGTCTGTATTTTCGCCATTGTTGGGGAGCGCAGCCGTTGGCGTGGTGATCACCACCGGGCCAGTGACGGCGTCCTCGGGGAGCGGTGTGGGCGTAACCGCTCGTGGGAAGTCGAAATTGGGGGGCGGCGTTGCCATCACCGTGGGCAGTGTCGAACTTTGCGCCAGGAGCAGGGGCGTCGGCGTGACAAGCAAAAAGACCTGATTTTGCTGGGGTTCCTCTTCGAGTTGGGCCAATCTATCGCCAAAAGGAACCCATCCATTCCCAACCAACTGCCAGCCGGCGTAGGCCGCCA
This sequence comes from Caldilineaceae bacterium, assembly GCA_019637695.1. GTDB lineage: Bacteria > Chloroflexota > Anaerolineae > Caldilineales > Caldilineaceae > RI-153. The sequence goes on from JAHBVG010000068.1 coordinate 20,643, forward strand.
TCGATCCACCACAGAGCAGAAAGACGAAGAGCATAGACGCCATCCCAATCCAGATTCCCAGGCGCGGTCCTTGCGCCGGTTCATCCTCATAGGATAGATCGTCAAGCATGGCGGGGTTGACATAAGGCGAAAACACCTCATCTTCCTCCACCGCTGCTTCCTCGACTTCGACGTATCCATCAGCATTTTTGGCGGATGGCAACATTCGAAAGCGCGGACAAACCCGGTGACCACTGCCCAGGCAGTAAGTCGCCTGATCTGTGAGCAGCAATTGCTCGCCGCTCTCCAGCCCATCTGCGTGGGGATCGATGAGATCGACGGCGAAACAGTAATTTTCAAAGCTGGGATAGTCCTGGGCAGGGCCGCGCCTATCATCCTCGTCAGACGTGCCCAGATAAGGACAGAAAGATTGCGCCATGAAGCGGTTTTTCACTCAATCCGGTTCATCGATGATCGCTTGAGGTTCTGCGCCATCGAGCAGTCGTGCGGCAAAGGAGAGCGCTTCTTCGGCAGAAGTGATCTCGCCGGCAGCCTGCGCTTCCCCTATCTGATCTAACAAATGACCAATCACCGGGCCAGGTTTCAGGTGGAGAGCGGCCTGCAACTTTTTTCCGTCGAGCAGGCGTTGGGTGGTCCCAGGCAATGGACGGAAGCCAAATTCGAGCAGTTGGTGAATGTGGCCGAGAAAGTCGCGCCAGTCGTCGTCTCGATCTGTGCCGGTGGCCTGCCGGTCGGCGACGCAGAGGATCAAAACATCCACGCCGGTCCGCTCCCCAGTAGCGCCGCCAGCCGTGGATCGGAAGAAACGATACGCCGAGCGACGGCTGATGGGCGACCCGGCGAAGTTGCTGTGCAGACGATGGGGGCGCATGTGGCCGGCGATGACGGCCTGGGCCAACTGCACCTCGCGGCGGCTAAAGTGCAGCGTCGTTAGCCTGCTTTCGGCCATCTCAGCGCTGAGGTCCTCGTGACCGAAAAAGCGATAGCGGATGGCGCCGTCGTCGCCTATCTCCTCGGTGCGCGTGGATGGCTTGCCCACATCGTGGAAGAGCGCATGCCAGACCAGCCAATCGGCGCGACTATGGCCGCTGTTGACCTCTTCGGCAAAGTGCTGGCGCAACTCGCTCTGCCAGCGTTCCATGATGGCGAGGATTTCTGGCTCCAGCGCCACCGACTGGCCTTGCAACCAATCGCGAAGCAGGGCGGCGTTGTCCATTACCAACAGTGTGTGGGCGTAGACATCCAAATGGTGGGGCGACGACTGCGCAACGTCAATGGCGTCAGCCAGTTCGGGCAGCACATAGGGGAGCATCCCCAACTCGTGCAGCAAATGCATGGCCGCGCTCGGTTTGGGCAGGCTCAGAATTTTCCACAGTTCGTCGCGCACTCGTTCCTGGCTGACTGTGGCAATGGCGGCGGCGCGCTGGCGGATCTGCTCTTGCGTTTCCGCTTCAAGGGTCAACCCCAATTTGAAGGCGAAGCGCACCGCGCGCAAAAGACGCACGGGATCTGGGTCCAGATTCGACACCGTCGCAGGCCGCAGACGACGTGACCGCAGATCGTCCACACCCATACAAACGTCGACCAGCCGGGGCGGCTCCTCGCGGGTGAGGGCCAGGGCCAGTGAGTTGATCGTGAAATCGCGGCTGCGTAGATCTTCCGCCAGATCCCCGCGCAGACCGGCAATGTCGCATTCGAGCCGTTCTACCCCATCTTCGATCTGCACCAGCCGCGCCACATCGCGCTCCCGATCTAGGGGATAGAAGGCCCAGCCACACCGATCCGCTACCTGGCGCGCTGCCTCCAACACAGGCTTCTCCATTACCAGATCCAGATCGGTCATGGATTCGTCCAGGCCGAGGAGAAAGTCGCGCACGTTGCCGCCCACCACATAGACAGGGCTGCGCTCGGCCAGCAACGCATCGAGCAGCGCTTGAAAGGCAGGCGCGCGCCACCTGGCAATTTGGGAAAGTCGCTCTTCCACAATGTCGCTCATTGCGCCATTATACCAAACATCCTGGTAAAGATTTAACGCAGAGGCGCAGAGAGAAGAAGGGTGGAAGGGAAGAAGAGAGGAAGAGTAAAGGCGCAATAGAAATTCAGTAGTTCACGATTTCATAAGCTCTGGGACGGTCCGTGAACGGCCACCACCGGGTCACGGACCTGGCTGGAGCGCAAATCGTGAATGTCTCTGCGTTAAGTTTTTCTCCGCGTTAACTTTCTTCGTTGGGTAAGAGGTAAAGGTTCTCCGAGATCAATTCGAGGTTGATGGTCGCGCCCACCGGGTAGAGATCCTCGACGCCAGGATCGTAATGGACAGCGGCGAGCTTTTCCCCAGCGACGGCAACTTCGTACTCGGCCAATGAACCTAAATAGGCGGTGCGTTCCACTTTGCCGGTCAGGGTTGGCTGTCCATTTTGGGGTCCGCGGCTCAAGCGGATCGACTCAGGGCGGACGAGCAAAAGGGCGGGGTTTCCGGGCGTGGGCATAAACTGAGGACTGACAGGCACCGAAACTTGTAGATCATGCAATTGTACGAGCCAGCGATCCTGCAACCGATCCAGCACCGTCACCGGTAAGAAGTTGGCGCGACCGATGAAATCGGCCACAAAGCGGTTGGCCGGGCGTCGATAGATGTTGGGCGCTGTATCCGCCTGCTGGATGCGCCCGTTGTGCATCACCACGATCTTGTCCGAGAGGACCATCGCTTCGTCCTGGTCGTGGGTGACATAGACGCTGGTGATAGCCAGTCCTTGTTGGATGCGCCGGATCTCGCTGCGCATCTGTACGCGCAACTTGGCGTCGAGGTTGCTCAACGGTTCGTCAAAGAGGAGTACTTTGGGGTTCATGACCAACGCACGCGCCAGCGCCACACGCTGCTGTTGTCCCCCGCTGAGTTGGTTGGGCTGGCGATTCTCCAGGCCGGTCAGCTCAGTGAGATCGAGCGCCTGGCCCACCTGCCTGCGCAATTCTGCGCCAGCGATCTTTTTGATCTTCAGCCCGTAAGCGATGTTCTCGAAAACGCTCAGATGGGGAAAGATGGCGTAGCTCTGAAAGACCATCGCCATGTTGCGCTGATTGGGTGGCAACTCGTTGATCTCCTGCCCGTCGAGGACAATGCGCCCTTCGCTGGGGAACTCAAAACCGGCGATCAGGCGCAGCGTCGTCGTCTTTCCGCAGCCCGACGGCCCTAGCAGCGTCACAAATTCGCCCTTTTCGATAATGAGATTGACATCATCCACCGCCCGCACCAGCGCGCTGCCATCGCGCGAGGTAAAGACTTTGGCCAGATTTTCAAGACGTAGGAACATGGGTGACTCCAAAAAGGGTGATGAGATGATGAGATGATCGGGATTGCGCGTAGTGTGTAAACATTGTCATCTGCCACCTGCAAACGTGCCCGCCTCATCCTATCGTGAGATCGACATTCTCGGCCTGGGCAAACGTCCGCCCCAGGATGGCGTAGAGCAGGCCAATCGCAGCGAGGACGATAGCGATCAAGATCATCGAATAGGCCGCTGCCGTACTCATGCCGCCCTGTTCCACTTCACTCAGGATCCAGACGGTGAGGATCGGCCACTCGGCGGTGGTGAGGAAGATGATGGCCGAGAGGCTTGTCATGTGGCGGGCAAAGGCGAAGATCAGACCGGCGATGAAGGCGGGCAGGATCAAGGGCAGGGTGACATGGCGGAAGGTGTAACCCGCATCCGCGCCCAGATTGGTCGACGCCTCCTCGATGGCAGGGTCGATCTGCTGTAGAGAGGCCACACCTGCACGCACCGACGCTGGCAGACTGCGCACTGCGTAAGCGGCGATGACGATGTAGGGCGTCCCCACCAGCGCCAACGGCGATCCAAAGAAGATCAGCGCGGCGCAGAGCAAAAGGACGCCACCCGCCAGCCACGGTCGAGCCTTTTCTTTGACCTGCGCGATCGGATAGACCGCCGCCACCAGGAAGGTGAAGCCAGCGATCGCCATCGTCGGCTGGGTGAAGACAGCGATGGCGCTGGCGGTCTTGCCGATGATGCGCGGCCAGATCAGCCCAGGCAAGGTACGTCCCCAACGCGTCATCGGTTCGAGGACAAGCGGGCTTAAATTGACGATGGCGAGGAAGATCGCCATCCCCAGCAGCAGCAGCGCCGCATGGCGTTGGCGTCCGGGGCGGGCGGTGATCGCAGCGAAGACGGAGAGCAGCAAAAAGCCGCCCACCAGCAGCCAGCGCCATCCTCGCTCGTCCAGTTGCAGCAGGAAGGGCAACCAGTTGAAGTAATAGCCCGCTACTGTGCCCAAAGCAATGATCATCACCCGCGAACCCCAGGAGCGAGCGGCGTTTCCGGCCAGATACGCGGCCAGCAGCGCGTAGATGATCCCTACCACCACTGTCGGCGCGTTGATAAAGGCGATGATGTAACCAATGCCCAGGATCGTCCCCGGCACGGCGCCGCCGAGGTTCGAGATGAAATCGAGGCTTTCCTTGCCCGAGAAGGTCTTGCGCACCACCATAAAGGCGACGATCATCCCCACGAGCCCGGCGATGGGCGTCGCCACCGCCGAGAGGAAAGTTGTTGAGAGGATGGCGTTGAGTCCACGCGTCAGCGCGACGGCGTAATGGCTGAGATCTGGCGTGTAGTTGATCCCCCACAGGCGGGTGAACGAACCTACGAGGATCGAAACATAGAGCGCCATCACCAGCAGCAGCGTCAACGCTGTCACCGTGATGAAGGTCCAGCGGATCCACGGTTCCTTAACCATCAACTGGCCGCCGGTGGGTTTGCCCGTCACCGCCACATACGATCGACGGCTGACGATGTAGCGCTGAAGCAAGAAGACTGTCAGTGTGGGGATGAGCAGCACCAGTGAGAGCGCCGCGCCCTTTTGCTGATCATATTGACCGCTGACGACCAGGTAAATTTCCGTAGAGAGGACCGGAGCATTGCCGCCCAACAGCAGCGGATTGCCCAGATCAGCCAGCGATTCCACAAAAAGGAGCAAAAACGACCCGGCCAGCCCTGGCACGAGCAGCGGCAGGGTAACAGTGCGAAAGATGTGGAATTTGCTGGCGCCCAGGTTGAGCGCTGCCTCTTCCATCGCCGGATCCAGCCGTTCGAGCATGGCGCGGATGATCAAATAGGCCACCGAGAAGAAGGTGATGATCTGCACGAAGACCAGCCCATCCAATCCATAGATATCGTTGACGCCTGGCCCAAAGTTGATTCCCAACATGCGTTTGGTCACCAGCCCGGCGCGACCAAAGAGGAGGATGCTGGCAATGGCGATGGCGAAGGGAGGTGAAATCGTGGGCAGCAGCGTCAGCACGTGGAGCAGCCGCGGAAAGGGGACAGCGCAGCGCACCATTGTGTAGGCAAAGATAAAGCCCAATACCGTGCCGCCCAGCGCCGTGAAAAAGCCCATTACCAACGTATTGCGCAAGACACGGAAGTTGTGTCCCTGGTAGTAGGGATCGAGATATTGCTGAAAATAGCGCACGCTGAACGCGCCCGTCTGTTGATCGAAAAAGCCCTGCCAGATCATCCGCAACAGCGGCCAGGCGATAAAGACAAAGACAAAGAGACCCACCATAAGCAGTCCCAACCCCAGTACAGGGTCCTGGCCGATCAGGCGGATCTCTTGCCAGCGCCGCCATAATCCGGAGCGGCTGGCTTGGGTTTTACCCTTTACAAGCATCGAAGCAGGGTTGATGGGCGCCATAGCGTACGGATGTCCTTGTTGAGATGAGATTGGGAGATTAGGTGATTAAGGGATTAGGAGATCGGTGATCTGCTTCTGACAATCGCTCAATCTCCTAATCTCAGTAATTCACGATTCCATGCGCTCTGGGTTGGTCACAAACCGGCCTTCACCGGGTCACGGACCCGGCGAGAGCGTAAATCGTGAACGACTGAATCTCTATTCTTTGAATCCGATTCACTCATGTTCCAACACGCCGATGATCTGCATCCATGGCGGCTCAGGCTCAGGATTACGCAGGATCGTCATCCCTAGCTTGCGCATGACGCCCTGTGATGCGAAGTTGTCATAGTCCGTGTTGGCGACGATGCGTTTGAGGTTGAGCGAGCCGAAAGCGTAATCAATCAGCGCTTTGCCTGCCTCTGTGGCGTATCCCTGGCCTTGATGAGCGGTGGAGATCGCCCAATAAAGGCCAAACTCGTTGACATTGCGCGCCGGGGATCGACTCTTATCCGTGTGGAAGTAGGGGATCTGCTCCAGCGGCATCATCACAGGCGCATAGCCGCAAACGCCGATCACCTCTCCACTTTCTTTGAGTACCACTGCCCGATCCCCATAGGGCGGCTGGTAAAGCGCGGCCAACTCATCTGGGTTGAGCGAGATCCATTGCAACCAGCGACGGCGCGCCGTGCGCGCTTGCGCTAAACGCTCGTTATCGTGGACGGCGTCCTCAAGTTCAATGTCCAAAATACGGTGGATCGCCTCGAAATCGTCCATCTGAAAGGGACGGATGCGTAACCGATCCGTTTCGAGTGGGGGCATCTTCATGCGGAACTCCAACCTGGGTAACACCCTTCACCCAATCACTATTCCCCAGTCACCGTTCCCTAATCACCTGTCGGCGAGATGCGGAACTCGCGCACCTGTTCATGGGTACACAGGTAGCTGGCGAGCCGGGGAGCGCTGGTTGGATCGGTGGTGCGGATCACCATACGGTACTCAAAGCTGCGTCCTTCGTCTTGCAGACGGTAATCGACATGGGCAATGGAGAACCCATAACTCGTCAGCAGAGAGCGGAGCTGATCCTCAGGCATGATGTTGTCGCGATCAAAGCGGATGTGATGATGTGAATAAAGCTGTGTGGTCATGCGCGCTTCAATGCGGCGGAAGATCGAGAGGATGCCCAGGGTCAGGATGGTGGCTAAGGTAGCCGGGAAATAGAAGCCGATCCCGTAAAGGATGCCGATGGCAGCGGTGATCCAGATCGAGCCGGCGGTGGTCAGCCCGCGTACGCTGAAGCCTTCCTTGTAGATCACGCCCGCGCCCAGGAAGCCGATGCCTGTCATGATCCCCTGGGCCATGCGTGTGGGGTCTATGCGGATCGCCTCCAACGGGGTTTCTGTCATCCACTCTGATTGGTAGAGCGTCACCAACATGAGCAAGGCCGAGGCGATACTCACCAGGGCATGGGTGCGAAACCCGGCAGGTCGCCCGTGGAAACTGCGCTCCAGGCCAATCAGCCCACCTGCCAACAGCGCGCTGAACAGATGGGCCGACATGGTGAGATACTCGATTGTCCATCGATCACTTAGAAAGCTATCCACTGCTCCTCAGCCCTTCACCGAGTACATCTTCCAGCATGACCAACGCATCCCACATGGCAGGGAAGCCGGCGTAGACAGCGACTTGAAAGAGCGCCTCAAAGATCTCTTCCGGCGTCGCGCCGTTGTTGATCGCCATCTGAAAGTTGAGTTTGAGCGCATTGACCCGGCCCAGCGCGGCGAGGGTACAGATGCTGCACAACGAACGGGTCTTCAGATCGAGGCCGGGTCGCGTCCAGATCCGCCCGCCGACGACGCTGACTACTTCCGTCTCAAAATCAGGGCAGACCGCGCGGAAACGCGCCAGCAGCGCCTCGATTCGATCCTCGCCCACCATCTCGGTGAACTGGGCCAGTCCCCGTTCGTAATCGGTCAACGTTCATTCCCTTTTGAGGTGGGGAATAGATATTAGGTATTGGGTATTGGGTGTTGACGAGACACTACCCAATATCCAATACCTAATATCCAATCCCCAAATCCCTACTCTTTCAACGCCTCGGCATTGGCAATCTCATTCGTGAACTTGTCAACGAAATCTTTCTTCTGCTCCCCACACCATTGGAAGTCGTAGTTGATCAGGTTGACTTCCAGCAGTTCGGGCAAGGAGGCTTCGGCGCCAGAGACGGTCGGCGCTTGATAAGCCTGATACGTGGGACCCAACTCTTGGGTTTCGGGCAGCAACGCCCAGTCGAACCATTTCTTGGCGTTTTCCAAATTCTTGGCGCCAGCAATGATGCCCATGCCGCCGATCTCATAGCCAGTGCCCTCTTCGGGGAAGGTGAGCAGCAGAGGCGATCCCTTTTCCTGCTCGGCGACGATGTCATGGCTGAAGACGATGGCGACGGCAGCCTCACCTTGGCCTACGAACTTGGCCGGGGCCGCGCCGCTACGTGTGAATTGGAGTACCTGGCCTGCATAGCGGGTTATATAGTCCCAGCCGGCTTCCTCGCCGCGCATTTGCAGCACCGTGCAGATCGCCGTGTAGGATGTGCCAGAGCTGGACGGGTGCGCCACCATGATCTGCCCCTGGAATTCAGGCTTGAGCAGATCGTCCCAACTGCGCGGCGGCTCCACGCCAGGATGCTCGGCCAGCCAGTTCTCATTGGTGGCAAAGCCGAGGGAACCGACGTAGATGCCCGCCCAGTAGTTGTCGGCGTCGAGCATCAAATTCTTGTCGAGGATGGCGTCTGCATTGGGCGAATCATACGCCTCCAGCAGGCCCTCTTCTTTGGCGGCGATGAAGCTATCCACCGGGCCGCCCCACCAGATATCAAACTGTGGATTCTCGCGTTCGTTGCGCAGGCGGGTGAGCGCTTCCCCGCTGGACATACGCACAAAGTTGACGGTGATCTCTGGGTTCGCTCGCTCGAACTCGGCTTTCATGCCCTCGCACCATTGGACTTGCGGCGTACACAGGACGTTCAGGGTGTTGGTGGATGGCGCTGCCGCGCTTTCGCTGCTGCCTGAACTGCTCGGCGCAGCGGCGGGCACGGGCGGCGGCACGACACAAGCCGCCATGATCAATACAGTAATAAGCAGAGGAACGATCCGAAACAAGAACCTTCGCATAGATTTCTCCTTTGGATGGATGACGAAAAGACGGGTTGGATGCAGACTGAAGGATAGGTTGTGAGATGGTTTGGCGTTACTGATTTGCATCCTGTGGAAGAATGCTGCCTTCATTATGCTGTCATGTGCTGAATTGTCAAGTATTTTAGAAAGGGCGTCTATCCCTGACTTCTTTTCCTTTTCAGCACCCAAAAGCCAATGATCGCAATCACAATGAGGACAGTGGCATAGGTGGCCCATCGAATCACATTGGTGACATTGTCATAGTTCTCGCTCAGCGCTCTGCCAACAAAGGCCAATGCGATCACCCAGAGGCCAGTGCCGGGGATGGTGTAGAGCAGGTAGACGCCCAGGCTCATTCCATTTGCGCCAGCGGGGATCGAAATCAATGAACGCAACCCAGGGATCATGCGGGTAAAAAAGACGGCGGCCTTGCCATTGCGATCAAACCACTCGAAGCCGCGTTCGATCTCGTCCTCGTCCAGCAAGATCCACTTGCCATAGCGGCGCGACCAGCGTTTCAGCCGCTCGATGCCAAGAACTCTCCCCAAATAGTAGAGGACAACCGCAGCCAGCACCGATCCGAATGTGCCCGCAATCACAGCGCCGACGAAATTCATCGACTGCGCTTCCTGCATGCTTAGGAAGCCTGCCAGGGGCATGATCGTCTCTGAAGGGATTGGCGGGAAGATCGTATCGAGGAACATCAGGAAGGCTAACCCGATGTACCCCATGTCGCGTATCAACTCTTCAATCCAATCAAGCACAGTCCTGTTTCCTTAGTGTATCCTTTGCGCTACGCATTATGTTCTACCGGCAATACGCTTTGAATGTGTAGCCCTGTGCGCTCAATTCACGCAGGATGATCTCCGTCGCTGCCACCGTCTGGGATCGATCCCCGCCGCCGTCGTGCAAAACGACAATGGCGCCGGGGAAGGCGCGGTTCAATACGTGGTTGGCAATGGCATTGACGCCCGGACGCTTCCAATCCACCGGGTCGATGCTCCAGAGGACGACCGAGTACCCCAGGTTGGTGCTATAGCTGTATGTAGAGGCGTCTGTTGCCCCATACGGTGGACGCATACAGGATGCAGCATAACTGCCGATGGCGTTGCTGGTACTCACCATCTCGTCACTGAAAGTCTTCGCGCTTAATCCAACAAGCTTGCGATGGCTCCACGAATGGTTGCCGACCCCGTGCCCTGCCTCATAAATGGCCTTGATTGTCGCTGGACTGGCCTGTGCAGCACGCCCCACCACAAAGAAGGTCGCTTTGGCGTTGTACCGCGCCAAAAGCGCCAGGATCTGCTCTGTATACGGCGCATGGGGTCCGTCGTCAAATGTCAGGTAGATCACGGCTTCATCACCCGCCCCGCGATAGATCGGGCGGACACCCGCGGTAGATGAAGTATTTCCTCCGTTATAGACAGGAGAACCGGATGTGGGCAATCCATTGCTGCTGACGAGGGGATTGTCGATCACGATCTGGGCGATGTACTCATCATAATTCATGTTGCTGTGGACCACACGCAGCCGCAGGACATGGGTTCCGTTGGGATAGCGGGTTGTCTCTAGCGTGGTAAGCTTGCTCCGCGTCAGGACCTGCTCCTCGCCAAAATCGATGAAGGTATCACGCGTCTGATCGCCGGCGATGAGGAGATCCACTTGCCATTTGCGAAATTGGGGATGCAGCGCGACGCCAAAGACCTCTACCGATCCCTGGAGCGGTTTGTCGCTTACGAAAATTCCATTGGCTGTGGATGCTGATGGAGCAGGGGCGGTCGCCGTAGCGGTCGCTGTTGCCGATGGTGTAGCCGTGGCCGTCGCTGTCCCTGTTGGAGTGCTGGCTACCGTAGGCTGAGGAAGCGGTGTGGCCGAAGCTGTATTTGTCGCCACCCTTCCATTGTTGGCAAAGGTAACAGGGGATAGATATTCATCGTAGTTAAGATCCGTGTGGACGATCCTCAGCCGCAGCATGTGTTCGCCGTCAGGATACCGTCCTGTATCGACCTCGGCCAGTCTCGTCACCTCTGGCGCCGGATCTTCCCCAACGGCGAGCGACGTCTCTTGTTGACTGTCGAGCAACAGATCCAACTGCCACTTACGGAAATCTGGATGATCTGCTACCCCGCTAATGTGGATAATCCCATGTACAACGGGCGGCTGGGTTTTACCAGCCCCCTCTACAACAACGTAGTTGCTGTTTTCCTCCGCGTGCAAGGTCAATGGCATTGTCAGCAAAGAGGCAAAGATCCAAAACGCAACGACTCCTACCCATTTCCCACCCAATCTCATTGAAGCCATCCTATCAAGTGTAAGTTAAATGTGAATTAGCAAACATACATGAAACTGTATCGACCCGATACAAGCCGATATATGGCTTTTTGCACAATCTCGCTATATGTTGGATGCAGCATTCGTGATAAGTCATTTACCCGCATACCCAAGTGTAGCAAAGAGATCTGTAATGACCCAATCTGAGACCTACTATCGTCGATTAGGCGTTCCCTATAATGCAGATACAACCCTGATCCGCCAGGCTTACCGCAGCCTGGCGCGTCTTTACCACCCTGATCATAATCCAAGTAACCCGGAGGCGGAAGATCGCTTCAAGGCGATCAACGAGGCGTATCAGGTTCTGTCTGATCCGCAGAAGCGTACGCTCTATAACCAGTATGGCGAGGAATGGTATCAATATGCAGCGGTGGCTGTATCCTCTGCTGAGGAATATACCAGCCCATTGCGCGAGCCATTTGCTTGGGATGAATCTACCCGCACCGTGGACTCATTTATTCCGTCGCCGCCGTCTGGCGAGGAAATGCCCAGCGTAGAATCGCGCGTCCGCCACATGCATGTCTCGGTTCGGATCACGCTAGAAGAAGCATTCCACGGCACAATCCGCACCTATCACGAAGGAGCAGCGCAGGTGAATGTGACGATCCCACCGGGCGTGAAGACAGGCACGCGCCTCTGTGTCCCTGGCGCTGGCGGCCCAGGCGATGACATAACGCCTCCTGGGGATCTTTTTTTGGACATAGTCGTGCTGCCACATGAAACGTTCGCGCGGCGCGATGACGATCTCCGCATCTGTCTACCTGTGCATCCAGAGTTATCAGCGCGTGGCGGGTCCATTTCTGTGCCGACGTTGGCGCAACCGATCTACCTCAACATCCCGCCCAATACGCCAACGGGTACGCTATTCCGCCTGAAAGGGTTAGGGATGCCCCATCTCTATCTGCCTGATCAGCGTGGAGATCTTTATGTGCAGGTTGTGAACTGAAGGGATTGGTGACTGATCGCTATCCCCTCAACGCATCAATGAATAACCCTGGCAGATGTAGCCAGCCCGGATTTTCGGCGAAAGCGGCCATGCGCCAGCCGACAGTGTGGTTCTGCCGGTGAGTTCCAAACCAGGGCGGCTTGGGTAGAAAGTGCCATTCCCCGTGGCGCAGGTTGCGCGGAAAGGGAAAGAAATTGCCGTAGAGGACACTCTTTTGTGGGTGATCGAAGAAGAATGTATTGTGGACATGGCCGATGCCGCTGCCCACATTGTTGACTGTCTGGCCCGGATAGGCGCCCCACGCCGTCTGCGCCAGCAAAAAGCCCGCGCCACACCAAAGGTTGATCCCAATGGCGCCATAGCGTAGATCAGAGAGCGCGGTTGTGTACTCCTTTGCATAGCGTTTCATTGTCTGCGGATGGATGAGCAGGTTCACGCCCAAAGTACCAGCGAGTCGCTCGTTGCAGAAGCGCACAGCATTTTGTAGGAAATGCGCAGGGTCGCGGCCAGGCAGATTGGTCTGCCCCAGGACGCCACAGAAGACTTCCTCTTGGAAGAGCGGTGAATCGCTGTATGGATCGATCTCGGTGATCAACGTGCGCGATACCCCATCGTCGCTGGGGGGATCCAGTTGATCCGCCCGATCTGGATGAAGTGCCACCGCCGCCTGCTGCCGTGCCTTGGCGCCAGGATAATAGGCAACACGCGTTGCCTCGGAACGCATCACCGTGCGCAAGTAGTAGAGTAACTTGTCCGTCCCTGCCCATTCTTTGGGGGTCACCAGCATCTGCGCCGCCACACAGTTGAACCCAGCATTTTGCATCTTCTGCGTAAAAATATGTTCAGCCTGAAAACGCAGATCGGCCTCGTCCCACGGGCCGGGCACGACGATGGTTGGCGTAACGTTGCCCAGTTCGCTGGTAAAGCGTTTCTTCAACATAGGATCGTTGCGCCGCTTGCGATCCTCACCCTCTGGCCCCGTGCCAAAGACAATCGCATCGTGGGTGCGCGCGCTGCCGGTCATGTGGACTTCATCGACGCCAGCATGATGCGCCAGGTAGCTCCCCACCTCTCCGCCGCCGTAGACAAATTGGACGAAGCCGTAAGCGACCAGCGAGGTGAAGATCTCCTCAAAGATGGGTCCCAAATAGTCGTTGACCGGGTTCATCTTGGCAACGCATACCGCCCCCTCGTTGAAGAGCTTGTGCAGCACGTCCATAGGGGTGATGCTAGAGACGTTGCCCGCGCCCAGTACCAGCGCCACCTTCCCCGATGGATTTTTCTGCTTGTAGAAGGAGGCCATGTGATGGCGCAGATTCTCGACGGTGATGCCCGGCTCCATCCAGATCTCAGCGCTGATACCACTGAGCAGCAGCCGCTCGTAGATATTCAGCGGGAAGACTTCCACGGCCACCTGTCCATTGGCGCGGGTGCGCACCGGTCCACAGCGCGCTAGCAGATCGCCGCCTTCGTCCAGCGTCACCAATGTCTCCACATAGCGGTTGATGCCATGCAGAAAGGCCCACGGCCCGCCCGACCATTCCTCGCCAGCCAGCGGCGACCCCGCCGGGATCGATTTCGCCTTGAGCGCTGCCTCCACCCAACGCCGCGCTGCCTTCCCCGTGCGTCGCCGCAACTCGCCCAAATGGTGGATCTTCTCACTCAAGGGTAATCTGACCCAATCCTCTTTGCGGCTCTGTAACCGCGCCACTGCACAATCCAGCGACTGCCTGTCCATTGGTTTCTGCTCCTGATCTGATTGCCTGCCCATTTAGCGCAGAAAGGAATCGCTCCTCGACCTGCCTGATCCTTCTTTGTTCTAGTATGCACAGACAAATTGCTGTGCTGTTGTGCGTCAGATCTTAGCGCATCCACAGCTTCAATGGTCAACAGAGACTAAAGCGCAGAGGTGCAGAGAAGCAGAGGAGCAAAGCGTCTCTTTGCCCCTTTGCTCCTTTGCCTCTTTGCGTTGAATTTGTTACGGGTTTTCTACGGGATGGTGGCACCGGTGTTTGCCGGCATCTCGCCTGTCTCGCCGCCGCCATCCCCTACGCCAGCTGTTGCCTCATCCTCTGCCGTTGGGGTGGGGAGTTCCTCAATGGGGATGATTTCGGCAGGTTGCGCGGGGACTGCATTTTCCACGTCTTCAGCAGCCGGTGTCTCTGCGGCGACAGTCGTCCCAGGTATGACCTGCTGCAAAACATAGGATGGGACACCGCGCGGCGGCGGCGGGCAGCTTTCGGGGTCCGTACGGCCTGTCTGCGCCAGGCTCTTCTCCAACCAGATATTTTCGATGATGTCATTGACGACATTGCGGTTGGTGATGCGCAGCACATCCGCCCCGGCTGGGGTAATGTAGCGTTCCAATTCCTTGTTGGTCAGCCCGGCGGAACGCACATTGTCCGGCTCAATCGAGAGACCAAAGCGGGCCAGCCGGATCATGTCTAACAACGAAATATCGGTGGAGAAAGTCTGATGGAAGGCGTTCCACAGTTCTGGCAGACGCAGGATCAGATCGGTGTCGCGGGCCTGATTGCGCAACGCCCATAGGAACTGGCGCTGCCGCTTGGATCGCCCAAAGTCGCTCTCCACATAACGCAAGGTCACAAAGCGATGGGCTGTGATCCCATCCATATGCACGTTGCCGGCGGGCAGTTGAAAATAGGTCCACGCTTGATCATCCAAATCGTAGATGAGTTCATAAAAAGGACAATCGAGTTGAACGTTGACGCCGCCCAGCGCATCCACCATCTGTTGAAAACCGCGCATCTCAACCCGAACCCAATGTTTGGTTGCGATTCCCAACGTGTCGCTGATCACCTGCGAAACCAGCGCCGGTCCGCCGCCGGGTGTCTTCAGCGTTTTCTCACCGATATAATCCACCTGGTTAATGCGTCCTTGCCCATAGCCGGGGATGTTGACGTAAAGATCGCGCGGAATGCTAAAGACGACGGCGCGCTTGTAGGCGTGATCAATCCCGATCACCATGATGGAATCGGTGCGCCAGTTTGTCCAATCCGGGCGGTGATCCGTGCCGAGCAGCAGCAGGTTATCGGTGTTGCTAAAGCTGAATGGCGGTGGGATCGGCGTGGGCGTTGGGGTTGCGGCGGGCGTCGGCGTAAAGCGCGGCATCGGCGTCAAAGTTGGTGTGCGTGTGGCTCCTGACAGCCCCACAAAAATGGGCTGCATTTCGATGCTGCCATCAGTAGCGCAGCTACTGAAGACAAAAAGGGCTAAAATCGTACAGAAGAGTTTAAGAAGACGGCTCTGCATCATTGTGATTACCCCATCCAAATTCAACGACAAACATTGCATTGTCTACGGGCAGCGGGCTGTTTCGGATCCCTCGCCCACAGTATTTGCTTCCATAAAGGGTGGACGGTCAAAGATCGTCTGGACTTGCTCACGGATACGATCCCAGTCGGCAATGAAGACCGACATGCCACCTTGCCAGCCGGAGCGCAGCAGATCCGGCGGGCTCAGCACAAAACCGTGGACATCGTCCGGGTCCAGCGCAAGGGCAAAGCGCACATAGCGGATCGCCGAAACCAGGCCAATGTCGGTCTGCACACTGTTGTGCAACGCCGCGTAGAGGGCTGGCACCTTTGAGATCATATTCTCGCGTTGAATTTGATCGCGCACAGCCCAGATTACCCGTTGCTGACGGCGCGAACGTTCGAGATCCCCGCCTTGTCGCCGGCTGCGCACATAGCCCAACGCCTGTCTCCCATCGAGCCGATGCGTACCCGCCTGCAAACGAATGGAGATATCCTCTTCAGGCAGATAATCTGAGACGGGACAATCGAGCGTAATTTCCAAACCGCCCAGCGCATCCACTACCTTTTTGAATCCCTCAAAGTCAAAACGCAGATAGTGATGGATCGGGACGCCCATCTTTTCTTCGATTACGCTGGCGAGCAACGCAGGACCGCCGCCGTCCGGCTCATCTTGTTCGCCCAGGTAATCGATAACGTTGATCCGGTTGGGCCGATGGTTGGGGATCGGTGAAATGTAAACATCGCGCGGGATGGAGATGACGCCGGCGCGGCCAGATTTGAGATCCATCGCCACGATCATGATCACGTCTGTGCGCCAGTTAGGCGTGCGCGGACGGCGATCACTGCCGAGGATAAGCACATTGACAGTGCGGCTCAACAGCGGCAGTGTATTTGTATCCACGAGTCTATCTGTGGTCGAGGCGGCAAGGGATGCCGATTCTAACGGCTCATTTTCGAGCAATACCGCCGCTACCGGTTGAACGTCTTCTGGCGCTGAGGCGAGGATGGACGTGAGATCTGCTTCTTCCACAGATGCAGATACGAGCGCAGACTTATCCTCGCGGGCGGCGACTGTGTCAACACGGCTTTCGGCACGGACGACTGTCCCTGCGGAGTTCGATCCGCAGCCGGCCAATAGGATCGTTGCCGCAATCAGCAACCCGGCAAGAACTCGCCTTCTCAGCCACTGAGTTGTAGAGCCAGGGGATAACATGCCAGCAGAATCGACCAGCGCGTGGAACTGTCTCACATCGTACTCCTATGGGTGCAGGGCCTATCGGGGGAAGGGAACAAAGGTTGAGGACTCCGAAGAATCAAGTTCGTCCATTCACAAGGCGTCGGGCAAATGGCGACGCAGCAATTGCTCAAAGAGCGATTGAGAAATTGGGTAATGCCAGTGGCGTCCCTGCCAGAACTCCTGAAGGTTGCGATGTCCACGTTGGGCATAGCGGAGCGCCTGCGCTGCCATCTCAAGCTTATCCACATCCTTAATCAAGCGGGCCTCCGGCGTGGAAGCCGTGTTGTAACTCTGCCAGAGGTTATGATAGTACGCACCGTTAGGCAAGTGATCCAGGATTTCGTGCATGGCCTGAGTTTCGACGCTGTGCTTCACGCTTTCCCCCAACAGTG
Organism: Caldilineaceae bacterium; assembly: GCA_019637695.1. Lineage (GTDB taxonomy): Bacteria > Chloroflexota > Anaerolineae > Caldilineales > Caldilineaceae > RI-153. The sequence goes on from JAHBVG010000068.1 coordinate 37,688, forward strand.
AGGATGAGCGCCGCGGCAGGTCGGTGAGCAAACTTTCCGCCAGATCATGGATCAGCGCCAATGCCATCACCTGATCCACGCGCAGGGGTTCGTCAATGCCCTGCGCTGTCCAATCGGCGTTAATTGTTTCGGCCAGGAAGAGGGCGATCAGCGCCACCCCACAACTATGATCGGCCACAGATTCTGCGCCTGTCACCCCAGCCAGCAGCCATCCTGTACGCGGGAGAAACTTCAGATCGCCCACACGGTCAATGAGATCTAACAGGGATTCATCGTGATGGAATTGTGTTGCCGCCATGCGCGCCCGATCTCAATTGTATCGAAGTTTACAATAAGCCCAAGGAAAGTACCAGAAACGTGGCAAATGTTATGGATGAATCGCCAAAATCGCCCGCCGGATCAGATCATAGATCTGGTTGCCCAGGCGAATCACCGTGATCTCATCGCGCCCGCCAAAGGGATAACGCAGGCTGCGCACCCCGTTGGGACCGGCCAGGGCGATCCAACTTTCACCGGGATCGGTGGCGTAGAAGTGTTCCTCTGGGCGACCGCTGCCCAGGGCGACGATGGCATAGGTGGCTTCACTCTGGCGGCGCAGGATCTCGGCGGCGCTGCGGGCGATCTGCTCGTCATAGCGATCCCCGCCGATGAGTTCGATGAGATCTGCGGGCAGCATTTCATCGTTCACTGTCAGGGCCGCTTTCACACGACTGGGATCGTCAAGGGCCGCGGTGAGACGCGCCGCAACTGCCCGTGCAGAAGTGCTTTCCAAAAGGGCGACGCTCACATCGTGTTGGGCGAGGAGCCTTGCGACCGCTGCTTCTATGGTTTCGTCAGGCGTGGTGCTGTAGATGAAGGGGCCAATCCGTTGGCGGATCTTCGTATCCATTTCGTCGATCAGCGCTTCCGCCTCGGTGATGGAACCGGCGCGGGCGGCGATGCGAATGTCCGCCTGGCCGGTGTGGGCGGCAGTGCCCACAGTGGGGTTGGCGCCCAACATGAGATCATGGATCTGGGCGTCGATGGCGCTCTCGCCGATGCCAATCGTGCGCAAGATCCGCCGCCGGATCACTGCCTGTCCACCCTGTAATTGCAGTAGAAAAGGGATCACCGTGTCGGTCATCATCTGCTTCATCTCGCGGGGGACGCCGGGGAGCGCGATGACATAGGCGTTGCGCCCCTGCCGTTGATCCTGAACGATGAAGCCCGGGGCGGTGCCGTTGCGATTCTCGACGATGGTGCAGCCCTGAGGCAAGTAGCCCTGGCGGGCGTTGTTCTCGCTCATGGTGGAGCCCCAGCGTTGGAAGCGCTGACGCAGCGCCTCAATGATCGCCTCGTCGCGCACAAGCGGACAGCCCGTGGCGTTGGCGATGGCATCGCGGGTGATATCATCGGCGGTGGGGCCTAGCCCACCGGTGACAATCGCCACATCGCTGCGCGCCAGCACCATCTCCAACACGCCGCGCACCCGGCCTTCATTGTCGCCGACGGTAGTTTTGTAATAGATATTGACGCCGATTTCGCGCAACTGTTGGGCGATCCAGGCGGCGTTGGTGTCCACAATATCGCCGAGCAGGATCTCGGTGCCGGTTGTCACAATCTCGGCGGAGAGGGAAGGGGTGGTAGTCATAATTGATCCTATGCGGAGAGAGGGTGTTCGTAATGAGTAAGGAG
>JAHBVG010000069.1 GCA_019637695.1 Caldilineaceae bacterium
TAAAGCGCGCCATGTGGCGGATGACGTTGGCGTTGAAGCCGCCAGCCAGCCCGCGATCTCCGGTGACGAGCATAATGCCGATCCGTTGAACCTGGGAACGCGGCCGGATCAGCACATCCAACAGGTCCTCGCCGATGGTGGGCAGACGAGCAATATAGGTCAACACTTCCTGCGCCTTCTCAGCATAAGGACGTGTTGCCAGCACTTGACTCTGTGCGCGGCGCATCCGCGATGCCGCGACTGCCTCCATCGCCTTCGTCACCTGGGCAATATTTTTGACAGAGCGAATACGTCGTCGAATTTCGCGTGTACTTGCCAAAAGAACCTCCCCTTTCTAAGAGGATGACGTCCGACCGTTGCGGTCGGCGGTGACAAGGTAATGAAGAGACTCCCCTCATTACCTTGTGATTCCTTCATCGGATCAGGAAGCCGGACTCCAGGTGCGATTGAAATCCTCAAGGGAGAGACGCAGGGAATCGATCATGTTGTTGTCGAGTTCCTTATTGCGCATGATCGACTGGCCGATCTCAGAATGATTGGCATCCATAAAGGCATGCATGTCCCGTTCCCAGTTTTTTACCTGTGGCACCGGCACGTTTTCCAGATAGCCATTGGTGACGGCGTACAGGCTCATCACCTGCTTATCCAGGGCCAGCGGCTGATACTGCGGCTGCTTGAGGATCTCCTGGATGCGCTGGCCGCGGTTCAACTGGCGCTGCGTTGATGCATCCAGATCGCTGCCGAACTGCGCAAAGGCCGCCAACTCACGGAACTGGCTGAATTCCAGTTTCAAGCGACCGGCAACGCGCTTCATAGCCTTTGTTTGCGCCGAGCTACCCACCCGGCTCACCGAAAGACCTACGTTCAGGGCCGGACGAATACCGGCGTAGAAGAGGTCGCTCTCCAGGAAGATCTGGCCGTCGGTGATGGAAATCACGTTGGTGGGAATGTAAGCAGAAACGTCACCAGCCTGGGTCTCGATGATAGGCAGCGCCGTGAGGCTACCACCGCCATTCTCGGCGTTCAAACGAGCGGCCCGCTCTAACAAGCGGCTGTGCAGGTAGAAAACGTCACCCGGATACGCCTCGCGTCCTGGAGGTCGGCGTAGCAGCAGTGAAACCTGGCGATAGGCCTGGGCATGTTTGGAAAGGTCGTCGTAGACGATCAAGGCATCGCGCCCGCTCTCCATGATCTCCTCGCCCATGGCGCAACCGGCGTAGGGCGCAATGTATTGAAGCGCCGCCGGGTCCGAAGCTGAGGCTGTGACGACAATGGTGTGTTCCATGGCGCCGTGACGCTCAAGGATGCCCACCACCTGCGCCACCGTCGATTGCTTCTGACCAATGGCGACATAGATGCAGATCAGCCCTTTACCCTTCTGGTTGATGATGGTGTCGATGGCGATGGCTGTCTTGCCGGTCTGTCGGTCGCCGATGATCAATTCACGCTGGCCGCGGCCAATGGGGATCAGTGCGTCGATGGCGGTGATGCCGGTTTCCACTGGGGTGTTCACCGACTGGCGGGTTACCACACCGGGAGCGATGCGTTCAATATTGCGGAAGCGATCAGTTTCAATCGGCCCTTTGGCGTCTACGGGCTGGCCCAGGGCATTGACCACACGGCCAATCAGCGCATCGCCCACGGGTACCGAAGCAATGCGACCGGTGCTACGCACAAGATCGCCTTCCTCGATGCTGGTGAATTCACCCATGATAATCACACCGACGGAGTTTTTGTCGAGGTTGAGGCACATGCCTAACGTGCCACTCTTGGTGAATTCCACCAGCTCACTGGCCATAGCGCCGTGCAGGCCATCGATAATCGCGATACCATCGCCAACTTCGGTCACCTCGCCCACGTCGACGCGGCGGGGGGCTGGCTGGAAGTTAAGAATTTGTTTCTTGAGTAGTTGAGTAAAATCTCTGGTAACGTCTTCACGAATAGCCATAGGCTTTGATCTCCTTAAGGTCTCCTCTGGACAGGCACAATGGCGCTTGGCTGATCAACATTGCGAGCAGTGGAAAACGGCAGCTCTTGCACAAAGAGATAGAGATAGAGAACCCGAGCGCTGGGGATCGAGGCAGCTATTGCGCCGAACAGACCCGGCTCTGGGTTCCAGAAGAATCACAAATGGGAAGAGCATCCTCAATGACGCATCTCTCCGGCAGAGTTAACGGACGCTGGCGCTGACAATTTCGCGCATGGCCGCCAGACGGCTAACCACGGAATTGTCGATCAAGGTATCCCCAACCCGCACGCGCAAACCACCCAGCAAGGACGGATCAACTCGGAAGCTGAAGATCAACCCTTCGCCATGCTCGTCGGTCAGGCGGCGGCGAAGATCGGCCTGTTCCTGCTCGCTCAGTTCCATCGCGCTGACAATCTCGGCCTTTTGAGGCTCAGACTGACCAGCAAGCCCCGCCCGCAGTTCTCGAATCACCGAGGGGATGGTATCCAGATCGCCCTCCTGTACCAGCAGGCTGAGGAAGTTTTCGATCTCGGGCGCCGTCCCCTTGGGCAGAACGCCGCGGAGTGCCTTCATCTTTTCGTCTGCATCTTTGGTCGCGCTTTCCAGCGTCGAACGCAGACGAGAATTCTGAGCAAGCGCATCGGAAACCTGGGTCAAGGCAGCCTGCCATTGATCCAGCATAGCCTCAAGGATAGCTTGTGCATACCGGTTGGCTTTGTTTCGCGACTCACTCATCGGGCGCTCCCATTCTGCTGGGCCAGGAATTCAGCCACGAACCGTTCCTGTTCCGCGCGGTTCTGCAACTCGCGGCCCAAGATCTGTTCCGTCGCCGTAATCGCCAGATCCGCAATGTCACGGCGCGCCTCAGTCAGAATGGCTTCCACCTGTGCTTCAGCGTCAAGCTGGGCGCGGCGGCGGATTTCACCGGCTTCCTGCTCAGCGCGAGATCGAACATCCTGTGCAATGCGTTCAGCGTCGCGAGTCGCCTGGGCGCGTACTTCCTGCGCTTCACGACGCGCTTCGTCGATAATTGCAGCGCGCTGTCGTTCAGCTTCGGTGGCTGCTGTCGAAGAACGCTCAGCTTGACGAATCCCCTGGGCAACGCGTTCTTTGCGCTGCTCTAACATATTCAGGATCGGCTGATAGAGGAAAAGCCGCAGCAACCCCATAATAATGAGGAAGTTGACGATCTGAGCGAGGAGGAGAGGACCACTAATCCCAAGTTCACCTAATACAGCGTTCAAAATAGACCTCCTATGCCTTCCTAACTAACCCATGCCTGGCAGCCATTCGCTGTGAGGGCAGGGGTGGGTTGGTGCGACTAGACGAACTTGATCAGCAGCGCGATAACCAGCGCGTAAATGGCGACAGCTTCGGCGAACGCAATCGAGAGAATCATGTTCGTCTGTACTGTGCCCGCTGCTTCGGGGTTGCGGCCCATTGCTTCCACAGCCTTTGCACCGATCATACCGACGCCGATGCCAGGGCCAATCGCTCCCAGACCAATCGCCAGCGCTGCACCCAACTGTCTCATTGCTTCGACTTCCATCGTATAACTCCTTTGTCAAAGTGAATCGATTGATTTAAATCGTACGCTTGAATTTAGCTGCTTAAGAACTGTATCGTCTTTGTGTTCTGTTCTGCCGCTTGAGGCCGTGGAACACATAACGCACTAATGATGAGAATCGCCGTGTTCACCGCCATGATCGCCGTGGCTGATCACCGCGGTTGAGAAGAAGACTACGGCCAGCATCATAAAGACCAGGGCCTGAATGAAGCCGACGAAGAGTTCCAACCCGTAGAAGGCCACCGGCACCAGGAAGGCCACCAGGAAGGCCATAACCGCCAGCAGCACCTCGCCGGCGAAGATATTGCCAAAAAGACGAAAGGCAAAGCTGATGATTTTGGCGAATTCGCTAACCAACTCCAGGATGCCAGAGAAGGCGAAAATGCCGCGCATAAAGCCTTTGCCCGTATTAAAATTGAAGAACTTGTGGAAGTAACTGACTCCCAACGCCTGCACACCCCAGAACTGGACCATGAACATGGTGACCAACGCCAGGGCAAAGGTGAAGTTGAGGTCAGCGCTGGGCGGGCGGAAGATCGGAACAAAGAGCTTCTCACCTTCAACGGCAGCATCCACCATTGCCGCGCTTTCGGCGGCAATGGATGCATCTGCTGAGGCCACACTGCGGTTAAACGAGAAGATACTTTCTGCGTGCCCGCCTGGGTAGTCATGGTAGACGCCAATACTGCCCACGCCAGGGATGAGACCGCTATAATTGCTCACGATCACATAGAGGAAGATAGTCGCCACCCACGGGAAGAATTTGCGCGCATTCTTGCCAGCAACGCTTTCCGTCAAGTTGAAGAGTGACTCGACCACAAACTCCATAAAATTACCAAACCCAGAGGGGATCTCCTTGATCTGCGCGCGGGCGGCCAATGCCATCACAATCAAGATGATGTCGACAATGATGGTCATCAGGATGGCATTGGTAAACCAGGGATATCCCGATTGATAGATCGGTTCCGCCGCAATCGACACATGTGGGGTGGGGACTTCTAAAATGAAGCTGGCGATTAACAGTAAAACAACGCCAATGGTGATATTTCGCCGCGTGGGGTGCTCAAAGTAGCGCAGGATGCGCTCCCATAGATTTTGGAAAAAGAGCTGAATTCGTTCCACTGTCTTGCATCCTCCTGGGTGAGCGGATGATCGACGCTCAAGGTTGGGTTACGTTACGAATCCGATGTAAAGGTCAGGCGCTTCTATGAAACTGGCCGCTATCTTCGCTCTGTGACCAGCTCATCCTTTTCCGCTTCTTCTGATGGCGCCACCAGTTGCACAACACGTTCCATCTCGGCCAGCGCTGTACGGCAGACAAAGAAAACGACAAGTGGCAAAGAGACAAAGCCAGCGACAATAACCAGAGAGAAATCTACATCGATCCAGAGATCAGCCAGGAACCCAATCGCCAGCGGGACAAAAATGGCCGCGCCGTAGACAATGGTGAGACGTCGAAGATCGATGAGGACTGACGACACAAATTCTCTCCAGCTTCCGTTACAAACACAAACAAAGCTTAAGCACCGCTGACGAAGTGGTGCTTTATTTGGCTCGTACACAATATGAGGAAAAATTCCCTCCGTTTTGGCTAGACACCCTTTGCTGTGGTCGCCATTATAGCCTGCGCGTTTCTATTGCGCAAATTTTCACAGTTTTGCGGAAGAAATTAAAAGAACGGTTACTCAGCCCCGTTCTGTGCGGCGGGCGCTCCGTCGCGCCTCGCGCTGGGCTCGCCGATCTTCCGCACTGGAATCATCGCCCCGTTCCAATTGGCGCATGGCCGAAAGGTAGCGCATGGCCGACTCATCGTGGCCCATGAGTACATCCGCAGCATAGATCGCGTTGCGAATTTCACTCTCAATTGGATTGGTAATGGCGCAAGTCATGCCGGCGGCAATCGCCATCGCCACAAAGGTAGCATTGAGCAGGCCGCGGTTCGGCATTCCAAAACTGATGTTGCTGGCGCCGCAGACTGTATTGCAGCCCAACTCCTCGCGCACCATGCGCACCATCATAAAAAGATCTTTCCCCGCGGTGTTGACAGCGCCGACGGGCATAGCCAGGGGATCGATGAGGATATCTTCGGGCTTGATGCCATAGGTGGCGGCGCGTTCAACAATCCGCTTGGCGACGGCAAAACGCACCTTCGGATCATAGCTGATGCCAGATTCATCGTTGCTGATCGCAATCACAGGGACATTGTACTCGGCGACAACGGGCAGGATGCTCTCCAGCCGGTCCTCTTCGCCGGTGACGCTGTTGACAATGGGGCGTCCTTTGGCTGCTTTCAGGCCGGCGATCAACGCTGGCACGACGCTGCTATCAATACAGAGTGGAATATCTGTGATGGCCTGAACCTCTTCGACGGCGCGCACCATGAGTTGAGGCTCAAGCTTCTGCGGTTCGGCGCTGGGTACACCTGCGTTAATGTCAAGGATATGGGCGCCGGCGCGCACCTGCGCCAGCGCATCCTGGATGACACGACTAAAATCGCCAGCTTGCATTTCAGCGGCGAGTTTCTTACGTCCGGTAGGGTTAATTCGTTCGCCAATGATCACAAAAGGTTGATCGGGGCCGATCAAAACAGTTTGAGTTGGAGATTTTACAACAGTTTGCACCGAATCTACCCCCTTATGTGGGATTCAGCAGTAAATGTTCAGGGTTGCCAACGAAGTGTGTGATGCGTGTAGAGTTTGCCCAGCATTCTCGCACAGGAATTTTATCCTGGCAAAAAGAATGGTCCTTGAATAAGAGGCGACCAGATGCTGAGGGCTGTTGCGATTAGCAGCAAGACCAGCAGCGCGCCGATCAGCAGGCGATTCTGCATGAGGATCTCGTTCCAGTCAGTTGGCGGCAGAATCTCCTGTGTCATGTTGTCGGTGGTGTGAGATTCGCCAAAGAGTTGGGATCGCAACATAGCGGCGCTCTTTGGGCGTTCATCAGGATGCATAGCCAGCGCCTGAAAGATGGCCCTTTCCGTACGCGCCGAGACGCTTGGGTTCAACTGGCGGAGCGGCGCCAACGACCCAGGGCGCAAGAATCGTTCCTTGGCATCCTGCGGGGGGATGCCGGCCAGCAGATGGTAAAAGGTAGCGCCGGTGCTGTAAATATCACTGCGCACGTCAGTGTGTCCACTATCGCCGCCATATTGCTCAAGCGGCGTATAAGCGGCAGTGCCGCGCCCTTGTACCACCGTCACTGTGCGGGTTTCGTCAGGCTGCATTACCTTTACCAGCCCGAAATCAACTAGCTTGACCCGTCCCTGGGGCGTTACTTTAATATTGCCGGGCTTAATATCCCGATGCAAGACGGGTGGTTCCTGGCTGTGTAAATAGATGAGCGCATCCAGCAGTTGCGCAGCCCAGTTGAGAACCTGTGATTCAGACAGCCGGGTGTCCTGACGTTTGGCTTCGGCCAGCACTTCTTGTAGATCGCGACCGGCGACAAAATCCATCACAAGGTATTCGCGTCCACGTTCAGAGAAATAGTCGGATACTTTGGGCAGATTGGGGTGATCGAGCCGCGCCAGCGTGCTGGCTTCCTGATAAAACTGTTCGACAGTCTGATCTAGATCTGAGCCATCCCCGTTCGATCCGCCCAAGAGTTCAGGTAGGATCTCTTTAATGGCGCAAATTCGACCTTCGAGCCGCTTGTCGTTCGCTCGATAGACAGCGCCCATGCCGCCTTGCCCCACTAATTGCACAATTTCGTAGCGATCGCGCAGGATCGTTCCACTCTCTAGCAGGTGCATCACTGCGTCTTTACCTTTGCCATTGGTTCCATTTATCTCTGGTCATACTTCGTCCGAGGGTCTTACCAAAAGCTTGTTTGTGCAAAAGTATGCTATATCCGCTATAATAGCCTCTACACAAGTCGCCACACAGAACGGGACATAAATTTCTGCGCAGATATCGTTGTACATAATTTATTATAAACGTAGGCAACGGACGAGATGAAATTCCTACCTCACCTTCGGTGTTGACCCCAATCCGTGTAGATCTTTCCCAGATAGCCTACTTTTACACGGTTCCCTGTGTGTTCGCTTGAGACTCTAAATAGGATAGATACTATGGATCAAGTACGAACAGAAACAAATTCTTTGACCGAGCTACAAGCGGAGGACGGTGCAGGCAATGGCGCCTCGCTCGTTGCACCGCAGCGCGAAAGCGCTATGCTCATCTTGCGCCAGGGCAGCGAAGCTGGGCGTCGTTGGGTCCTCAGCCGGACTGCGCCCCTCAATATCGGACGCCATTCGGATTGTGATATTACTTTGCCTGATCGCCAAGTTAGCCGCAGCCATGCCCGCATCTTTTGGCGCGAGGATGGTTACTTCATTGAGGATCTGGGCAGCAAGAATGGCACCCATGTCAATGGTCAAGAGGTTGCCGTGCCCGTTCGTTTGGAGGATGGCGATGAACTTCAAGTGGCATTGCGCTTCAAACTGGCGTTTGTCGACGCCGGCGCGACGGCGCCCCTCACTCTGGAAGATTCTCAACTAGGGCTGCAATTGGATCGCGAGACTCGCCAGGTCTGGGTCAACGGGATGATGATCGATCCGCCGCTGAGCCTTCACCAATATCGGCTGCTCAACGCCCTTTGGGAAGCGGGGGGCGGCGTGGTGACCCGTGAGCAGATCGTCGATACTGTCTGGCCCGAAGCCAGCGGGGAAGGCGTTAGCGAGCAGGCCATTGATGCGTTGGTGCGCCGTCTGCGCGAACGCATTGCCGAATGTGATGAAGAATTCCGCTATATTGTCACCGTACGTGGGCATGGGTTCCGTTTGGAAAACCGGTAGCCTCATTTCTATGGATAATGCCTTGTTGAGCGTATCACCTGCGACACGCTTACCCCACCATTCACAATGGGATCAACGGCAGCCGTTGGGTCTCTACATCCATATCCCTTTCTGCGAAAAAAAGTGTCCTTACTGTGATTTCAACACATACGCGAAATTGGACAATCTTTTTGATGCCTATGTGGATGCGCTCTGCCTGGAGATCGGTCAATGGGGAGAGCGGCTACAGCGGCGTCCGCTGCATACGATCTTTCTGGGCGGCGGCACGCCCACCGTCCTTGAGGAACGGGCGCTGACGCAGATCTTCGAGACGGTCCATAAGGCGTTCGAGCTATCGCCCAAGTGTGAGATCACCAGCGAAGCCAACCCCGGCACAGTGGATCGGCGCAAGTTTGCCATCCTGCGCAAATTGGGAGTGACTCGACTGAGCATGGGCGTGCAGAGCTTCCAGCCGCAGGAACTCGCCTTTCTTGGCCGCATCCACAATGTTGAGGATGTCCACCGGGCTTTTGATGCTGCTCGGCAGGCTGGCTTCGATAACATCAATCTCGATTTTATCTTTGGCCTGCCCAATCAATCTCGCCAGGATTGGACCGATACGCTGGCGCGCGCCATTGCCCTTGATCCCGAACATCTGAGCCTTTACAGCTTGATCGTGGAGCCAGAGACGCCGCTCTTCCATTGGGTGCAGAGTGGACGTGTCGATGTACCTGACGACGATCAGGCTGGTCTCCTTTACGAGATAGCGATAGAGCAGATGGCCGCGGCGGGGTACATCCAATACGAGGTGTCGAATTGGGCGAAAGCGACCAGGGGCGAGAGGGCGAGGGAGCAGGGGATCGAGGAAGAGGTAGCGCCGGATTTCGCGTGCCAGCATAATTTGATCTATTGGCGCAATCAGGAATATATAGGGGTGGGACCTGGTGCGCATAGTTTTCTAAGCGCCCAGGCGAGCGCCCTTGATCCGTCAAACCGGGCAACCGGTCTGCGCTGGAGCAATCGTAAGCCAGTGCCAGGCTATATCAAACGCATGGTTGCCGCCGATACGGTGGAGGATTTCCGCGAGCAGATCGATCTTGAGACTTCGATGGGCGAGACGATGATGCTGGGGCTGCGTCTAGTAGAGGAAGGGGTGGCGCTGGCCCGGTTTCGCCGCCGCTACGCCGCGGATCTGCGGCAGATCTACGCCGAGCAGATCCAGCGCTTCACAGCGTTAGGTTTGATGACAGTGGATGCACAGCGCGTCCGTTTGACGGCGCGTGGGGTCATGGTGGGCAATCAGATCTTTGCAGCGTTTCTCCCGTAAGGGCGTAGCGCCCCTACGCAACCAGGTTGGGATCCGGGCAATTGCAGCCAACGCACGAGGATAGGAATTTCATGGTACGGGCACTTTACCCTGGCACTTTCGATCCGCTTCACAATGGACACCTTGACATTGCCCGGCGCGCTGCCGCCATCTTCGACGAATTGATCGTGGGCGTCTACCATTCACCGCCCAAGAAACTTCTGTTTGACACAGATGAGCGCGTCGTCCTGGCGCAGAAGGCGTTGGCCGATCTGCCAAACGCTTCAGTTGTTTCGTTTGTTGGGCTAACAGTAGAATGCGCCCGCGATCTGGATGCACAGGTGATCGTGCGTGGGCTGCGCAATGTCGCCGACTATCAATTTGAATCGCAGATTGGCTTAGCCAATCGCCATCTCGCCCCCGAAGTGGAACTCTGCTGCCTGATCTGTAGCACAGAATATACTTATCTAAGTTCCACCATTGTCAAAGAAGTGGCCGGGTTGTATGGCGACGTCTCACAATGGGTGGCGCCAGAGGTTGCCGCTGCGCTTTCTGAGCATTTTGCTGTCAATCGCCCGCCTGAATTGGCAGCAGGCCAGGAGAAGCTGCAGGGCATTTCAAAAACGCGAGGAAAGCTCTCGTATCGAAGCTAGCGCGATCCTCACCCCGATTTACGCAAAGGATGAATCATGGAGATCTTGCAACTGGTTGATCAATTGGAACAGGTCCTCAACCGCGGGTGGCGAGTGCCCTTCACGGCGTCGTTGGTGGTGAACGAAGAGGAATGTCTGCGTCTCATCGATCAGATGCGGATCAGTGTGCCCAGCGCCATCAAAGAGAGCGAACGCATGATCGGCGAACGAGATCGCATTATGGCCGAGGCGCGCACCCGCGCCGAAGGCATCTTGGATCAAGCCGAAGATGAAGCCATGCGGATGGTCAGCCAGCACTTTCTCGTCCAGGAGGCGCGCCGCGAGGCCGAACAGATTGTCAACATGGGTGAACAGGAGGCCATGCGCTTAATCCAAGAGGCGGAGGATTACGCGCTGAATGTGCTGCGCGAACTGGCCGAAAAACTCGGATCCTCGTTGCGACAGGCCGAAAATGGCATTCGCACCATTGAGGAAAGCCGGGCCGAAGCGTCATCGGCAGAACCACAGGCGCCCAAGCTTTCCCCGGCGCTCTACCCATCCGCGCCGGCGGCGGTTGTTTCTCCGCCCGAGGCGACCCCTCCGGCTGATCTCAACGCGGAAGAAGATCCCCCCGCCGATGAGAAGAAATAAGGGCGCGAAGGTTCGCTCTGTGTGATTTTGCGATTAGTGAAGTAAGATTGTCTGGTTTGACTACGCTACAGCATTGGCTTAAAACTGCGTATCATTGGCGAAGAAGAGAGCGACTGCTGATCCTGCTTATCCTCTCGCTTGCGGTGATTGCCGCCTTTCTGCTCCCTCGTCTTTTTCAAACAGAGATCGCCTTAGGTCCTCAACAGCGGGTGGAAACCATCAACCCCAAGATGGGCGTTCACACGCGCCTGACCGATGAGGCCGAAGCGTGGAAGATCAAACGCACGCTGGAAATGGTGCGCGAGATGGGCGCGCCCTGGATTGTCGAATACTTTCCGTGGGCCTATTATGAGCCACAACCGGGCAACTATCAGTGGGGACACCCGGATCTTGTCATCGATCACGCCAATCGACAGGGGCTAACCATGATCGCCCGTCTCGGCTATGTGCCCGAATGGGCGCGCCCCAAAGAGAGCACACCCCTCTTGTTGCCCGCCGAGAACTACGCCGATTTTGGGAGCTTCGCCGCCGAATTTGTCCGCCGCTACGCGGGCAGAGTTCAATATATCATCCTTTGGAACGAACCGAACCTGAGCCTGGAATGGGGATATCGCCCGGTTGACCCGGCGGGCTATGTGGACATGCTGCGCGTCGTCTACCCGATGATCAAGGCTGCCAACCCAGAGGTGCAGGTGCTGGCCGGCGCACTGGCCCCGACGCTGGCGCCCCCAGGCAGCGAGTGGGGCATGGACGATCTGATCTATCTTCAGCGCATGTACGACGCGGGGGCTGCCGAGTTTTTCGACGTTTTGTCTGTTCATGCTTATGGCTGGCATTCCGACGCCGACGAAGCCGCCGACCCGGATGTGATCAACTTCCGCCGCACGGAACTGCTCTACGCCATCATGCAACATAACGGCGACGGCGATAAACCGGTGATGATCACCGAGGGCGGCTGGAACGATCATCCGCGCTGGACGCGCGCCGTACGCCCAGGACAGCGCATCCACAATACGATCCGCGCCTACGAGATCGCCCAAGACGAATGGCCCTGGCTGCACAGCCTCTCTTTCTGGGCTTTCCGTTACCCGTGGGATGCTAAAACCTATCAAGATTATTTTACTTTTGTGGATACGGAATTTGAGCCAAAGCCCATCTATTGGGAAGTGCAACGCTACAGCCGCGGCGAGTGGAGGGAGGAATGAGGCGGATTTTGCACGCTAATCGCCCGCTGCTAATCGCCATCGGCCTGGGGATCTTGCTTTTGCTGCTGATCCTGGCGATGACAGGCGAACGCCTCTTCCCGGCCCCTGACCGCACGTGGCGGACGATCCAGGAGCGGGGCGTCTGGCGCGTGGGGATGGATCCGAGCTTTCCCCCGTTCGAGATGTTGGATGAAGCGGGGCGTCCCATTGGCTACGATGTAGATCTGGCGCAGGCCATTGCCAAGCGTTTGGGCGTGCGCGTCGAGATCGTGGCGATGGGCTTTGATGGTCTTGTGGATGCGGTGCAAGTCGGTCGCGTCGATAGTGTGATCAGCGCGCTGCCCTTCGATCCGCGCCTGACTCAGGATGTCCGTTACACGAGCAGTTACTTTGAAGCCGGTACGCGGCTGGTGGTGATGGAAGGATCGGTCATCGGCGCCGTGGAAGATCTGGGCGGGCGGCGCGTGGCCGTGGAATGGGGCAGCGCCGGCGACGCCGAGGTCCGCCGGCTTCAGCGCGAGGATCCGAGTATCGAACGGATGCCCTATCCGACCCCAGATGAAGCCATCGCCGCCTTGCTCTCTGGCGAAAGCGAAGCCCTCGTCGTCGACGGCGTGACGTTGCGATTGGCCCAAGGTCGCGGAGATCGGATCGTTGCCGTGGGTCCACCCTTTGAAGGCTCCCCTTACGTCGTTGTCCTGCCCCTCCACGCCCGGCTGCTGCACGAAGCCATTGAAGACGCCTTCACCGCGTTGCGCGAGGAAGGCGTCCTTGAGGGGTTGGAGCAACGTTGGTTTTCAGCGGGTGATTGACAACTACTCTGTCATACTAACAGAACGCGCTAAAGCCACATTTACAAACGCATTGAGGCTGACGCCATCGCGCTCTGCAGCCGTCACCAGATCTCTGTGCAGTGAGCGTGGCACCCGAACAACAAATTTGCCGCTATATTGATCCTGGGTACGTGGCTCTGGGATAGGAAGCCCATTGTCGAGAGCAACTTCAATCCAGGATCGCATTGCGTCTTCGATCATCTCATCTAACTCGTCAAAAGTGTCTGCCTGCGTCATACATCCTGGCAATTCAAGAACCCGGGCAAACCAACCAGCAAAGCCATCCCCTTCGTCGCGAACTATCTCGATTGTGTAAGGGAGTTGCAGGTATTCCTCAACGGTTTTTGAAATCGTCTTTGTTGTCATCATCTTGTCCAGGGCTTATTCAAGGGATTCGCCAATTGCTTCGAGGATCTCCAATAGATTCTTCACATAAACTGGCAGGATGTAAGGCTTGCGAAACGGAACTGTGATCAAATGCTCGCCAAATTTATAAGTTGCATGGCTACCTGACTGTCGTTTCGTGAATCCAAATTGAAGCAGCAACGTATCAACTTCTTCGAAGCGTACTGTTTTCGGGTTGTTACGAAATCGTTGGAGCAACTTGTCTCGTTTACTCACTGTCTTATTCCTGAGCAAAGACAAACCAGAGGCAGAGTACTAAATATGGTACTATCTGGCAAGAATATAACTCTACCACAAGTTGGTTGGTTCTCACCAAATACAATATCCTCCATCGATCACCATGTCATGGCCGGTCATGTAGTCTGATGCGGCGGACGCCAGATAGACCACCGCTCCTTGTAGATCGGTGACTTCGGCCATGCGCCCCATGGGCGTCATCTCCATCCATGTTGGCAGCATTGTCTGACCAATCGGGGTTGCCAGCAGATCATCCACAAGTTTGGTGCGCGTGTAGCCAGGGCTGATGCTGTTGACGCGCACGCCCTGCTTCGCCCACTCCGCGGCCAGACTTCGCGTCAAGTGGATCACGCCTGCCTTGGCTGTGTTATAGGCCGATTGATTCTGCGGCGTATTGGCAATGCGACCGGACATGGACGCTGTGCTGATGATCTTGCCGTAGCCCGCGGGGATCATGACCCCCGCGGCAGCCTGCGCGCAGAGGAAGACCGAGTTGAGATCCACATCGAGGACGCGCAGCCAGTCGGCGTAGGCCAGCGATTCGGAATCGGCCCATAGGCCAATCCCGGCGTTGTTGACGGCGATGGTGAGCGCGCCCCAGTGTTCGACGATCTGCTGTACCATCTTCTGCACCTGAATGGGTTGGGTGACATCTGTTTCTAAAGCCAGGGCTGAGATGCCTTTGGTTGTCAGCTCGTGCGCAACTTCCTCGGCCAGATCAAGACGCAGATCGACCACGGCTACCGCTGCGCCAGCCTCCCCCAGGGCATGGGCAAAGGCGCGGCCAATCCCCTGACCGGCGCCCGTTACCAAAGAGACACGGCCATTCAATCGAAACCGCTCCAAAATGGGTCGAGCTTCTAAAACTGGGTCTGTCATAAAGGTTCTCCTAGGGTTAGGTTCATCAATAGAATCATTATATTTTACCCCATTTCTGAGACATGCCCATTTACAGGGTGATTTGCACACAACTCAAATTTGTGGATACTATACGATGAAAGCCCCACAATAACCTATCAGGCTTTCTATCTGTGTGACAACAATAAGACGGACTGGCTATCCCCCGGCCAGGAGGAATTATTATGTCAGAATCAAAGCGATCTCAGGCTGAGATGAGCAATGACGCGCCAGCCCCAATGGGATCGACGCAACGTGTGCGATCTCGCTTTCCCATTATTGGGGTTGGCGCTTTCAGCGGAAAAGAAGAGACGCTTATCCACTTTTTTGAGCAGATCGAAGCCCAGAGTGGTATGGCGTTTGTGATCGTACATGACCTGCCCCCTGAGCATTCCACCCAGCTAGTCAAGCGGCTCCGATCCCACACGACGATGCCTGTGGAATTGGTCGGGGATGAGGCTCGCTTACAGCCCAATCACATCTATATCCATCCCCCGGATCGATTCCTCTCGGTCGAGGATGGCGTCCTCTGTGTGGAAACATTCCCCACTCGCCAAAGACATTCGATCATCGATCACTTTCTCTCCTCACTGGCGGAAGATCAGGCAGATTTCGCTGTGGGTCTTCTCCTTGCCAACATAGGCGGTGATGGTCTGCGCGGATTGGCCGCGATCAAAGAGCGCGGCGGGCTGGTGATGGTGGAATCGAACGGCGACGCTTCTGAAGAAGCGCCGCCGGATTTGCTGTGTACGGATCTAATGGACGTGACCGGCGGCGTGGATGAACTGGCGGCGCGGCTTATGGCCTATGCCGGGCTGCGCGCGGAGATCCGCCTGACCCATACCGACACTCAGAGCGATGGAAATTCGGATATTCTGGCCCGGATCATCGCCAAAGTGCGCGAGCAGACAGGCCATGACTTTGCGTTGTACAGGCGATCCATGTTGCTGCGCCGTCTGGAACGGCGAATGCAGTTGAGAGCTATCAAAACCATTCGCGACTATTTGCACTATTTACAGCAGACGCCTGCAGAGTCGGAGATCCTCTTCCGCGATTGCTTGATCAGCGTGACCCAATTCTTTCGGGATGCAGAGGCATTTGCGGCGCTACGGCAGCGGATCGTGCCTGCGCTTTTTGTCGGCAAATCGCAAGAGGATACGGTGCGGGTTTGGGTGCCGGCCTGCGCCACGGGCGAAGAGGTCTATTCAATCGCGATCCTCTTGCATGCGTATGCAGCGCAGATGGAGGCGCCGCCCCAGATCCAGATCTTTGCCACTGATGTCAACGAGAACGCGCTCACGATTGCGCGCAAAGGCTGGTATCCGGCGTCGGTGGCGGCAGATATCCCCGCTACGTATCTGCCGCGCTTTTTCACTGAAGAAAATGGGGGATATCGCATTGCCGAATTCGTACGCGAGACTATACTATTTGCCTCCCACAACCTGCTCTCTGATCCGCCTTTTGCCCAACTCGACTTGATCTCATGCCGGAATTTGCTCATCTATCTGCAGCGGCAGGCGCAGCGGCAGATCTTCGAACTCTTCCACTATGCCTTGCAGCCTGGCGGTTATCTCTTTCTGGGCAACGCCTCTTCGACGGATATGGCGTCTGGCCTCTTTCAAGACGAGGAGAAACGCCATTCGCTTTTTAGAAGCAGCAAGACCGATGCAGCGCCACGGTCACTTTCACCACAGCTCAAATCGATAGGCGACGCCCAGCTCCGCGCCCCCGAAACGCCCCCGACCCCTATCGATCTTCAGGATCGCTATCGAATCTGGCATCAAAAGCGCTATGGTCACCCCAGCCTGCTCGTCGATGAATCATACAATCTTTTTGCGATCTTCAATGGCGCGGGGCGCTATTTACAGGATCCAGATGGCGTAGCGGCGACGGACGTTGTACAGAGGATGCCGATCTCGCTGCGCTTAGATTTGCGCGTGGCGCTCCAAGCGGCCTTCCGTAATCGTCAGCATACCCTCTCGCGCCCGATCCCAACCAGGGTGCAGGATGAGGAATTTGTGGTGCAGATGCATGTAGGGCCAGTGGAAGAGCCAGGGTTCCCGCAGAAATATGCGGAAATCGTCTTTATCGAGAAGCCCATTGCCCCTTTCACCCTTTTTGATGTTGATCCGCTTGGGAACAGTGCAGATCCTGCTGCGCCGCTGCAAATTGAAGATGAATTACAGCAGACGCGGATGCGCCTCCAATCCACAGTGGAAGAGTACGAAAGCATCACCGAGGAACTCACGGTCTCCAACGAAGAGTTGCAGGCCATGAACGAAGAATTGCGCTTGACCAGCGAGGAATTGGAGAGCAGTAAGGAAGAAGTTCAGGCCATTAACGAGGAATTGGTGGCGGTCAACGGCGAGCTGAAGAACAAAGTGGACGCGCTGCATGTAGCCAATAGCGATCTGCAAAACCTGATCGAATCCACCGATATGGCTATCCTCTTTTTGGATAAAGAATTGCGGTTGCAGCGTTTCACCCCGCGCGCCACCGAACTCTTCCACCTGATCGCAAGCGATCTTGGGCGTCCTCTGAAGCATATTACCCATCAAGTACTCTACGAAGAGATGATTCAGGATGCAACGCGCTCGTTGGAGCGGGTGATCACGGTTGAACAGAAAGTCCAAACTGCGGACGGTCGCTGGTTCATTGCCCATTTTTCGCCATACCGCACCATTGAAAACCAGATCGACGGTGTTGTTCTCACGTTCGTCAACGTGACAGCGCTCAAGCAGGCGGAAGAAGGGTTGATCCGGCGCGCTCGCCAGCAGGCGACTGTAGCCGATCTGGGTCAGTATGCATTGGAAGACGCCGATCTCAGCGATCTACGCCAGCAAGTGACGGAACGCGTCGCTGAAACGTTGGAAATAGAATTGACAAAGATTCAGGAATTCACCGAGGATGGTCAGCATCTTCTATTGACGGCGGGGGTTGGCTGGCAAGAAGGAGTCGTTGGCGGCAATCGGGTGAAAGCCGATAAAAGTACACAGGCCGGGTATACGCTTTACACAGGAACACCGATTATCGTTGATGATATGCGCCACGAAGAACGCTTTTCTGGGCCCTATCTACTTTTGGATCACAATGTCATCAGCGGCGTGACCGTGGTCATTCGGGGTCCGCGCCAGACCTATGGCGTTCTGGGCGTCCATTCCACACAGGCGCGCAGCTTCACCGAGGACGATATCTACTTCCTTCAAGCAGTAGCCAATGTGCTGGCGCAGGCCATTGAACGCCACAAAGCACAACAAGCGCTGGCGCAGATCAATGCTGAGTTGGAAGATCGGATTGCCGAACGCACAGCCGAACTGGTTGCAGCCAATGCCCAACTCCAGGCTGAAGTAGAGGCGCGCCAGTTGGCCCAGGATCGATTCTATAAAGCCTTCCATATCAGCCCGGCGGCCAGCGCCATTGCCTCTCTGGCCGATCTGCGCTATCTCAATGTGAACGCCAGCTTCTTAGCCATGACGGGCTACAGCGAAGAGGAAATCATTGGCTACCGATCCGACGAAATCGGGCTGGCAGCAGAGGTTGAGCAACGCCAACCCGCCCTGGATCTTCTGAATTCTGGGCAAGGGGTTGCCCCGCTAGAGACACGCATCCGCACCAAATCCGGCCAGATCCGCTATGTGATCGCCGCCGGCGAGCCAATTGAAATTGATGGTCAACCCTGCCTGTTGGGGATGATGATCGATATTACCGAGCGCAAAGAGGCCGAGGAAGCGCTGCGCCAAAGCCAGGAATTGCTCACCGAAGCCGAAGCTATCGCCGAAATGGGCAGTTGGGAATGGAACATTGCCACAGAAACCTTGCACTGGTCGCAAGGGGTGTACTCCATTTTTGGGCTTCGCCCTGATGTCAGCCTCACGCCTGATGACAGCTTTCTCGACTACATTCACCCGCAGGATCGAGCGCGCGTGCAGCTTGCCTTCCGCCAGGCGCAGGCCGATCCCCATCCTTTTGAGATCGCGCATCGCATTCTACATGCGGATGGCTCTTACCGGTCCGTGGTCTTGCGCGCCAAGATTATCCTTGATGCGGCAGGGCAGCCTATCAAAATACTCGGCACTACCCAAGATGTCACCGAGCGCGAGGCCATTGAAGAAGCGCTGCGCCAAAGCGAAGCGCGCCTGCACATGGCGATTGCCGCCAGCGGGGTAGGCATCTACGAATATGCTGTGCCGATTTCGGAGGAGGGCTTCTACAGCGAACGCTTCGCCGAACTTTTGGGGTATACGCTTGACGAACTGCCGCCCCCCGCCGAGCGGATCGGTTGGCTTTCGGCGCAGATCCACGACGAAGATCGTCCGCGCCTGATCCAGATCTACGAAGATCTGCTACAACGCAAAATCGATCACTACGATATTGAATTGCGTCTGCGCCATAAAGACGGCGCGTGGATCTATGTACGCGCGCTGGCCGCAGCCCACGAAGACATCGGCAACGTCAAACGCATCGTCGGCGTACTTCAGGATATTACCCAACAGAAAGAACGAGAGCATGCCCTACAGTCGCGACGTCAAGAGCTACAAGAGATGGTGGCGGCGCGCACACGAGATCTGGAACAGCGCACAGCCGAACTGGCCGAAGAGGTATCCGTGCGTAAGCAGGCCGAAGCTCAGTTGCTTCATCTGAACGAAAATCTAGAGAACCAGGTGCGCGACCGTACACATCAGGTACGAGATCTGGCGTCGGCGCTTACCCTGGCCGAACAACGTGAACGACAACGCATTGCTGGCATCCTCCACGATCACTTACAGCAACTGCTCTATGCGCTGCTCTTCCGTATGCAGTTGATGCAAGAATCTTCGCCCGAGGATGTAGCCGCGTTGCTGCCACAATTCCGCAATTTTGTCGAAGAGGCCGTCGCCACGACCCGTACGCTCACCGTCGACCTAAGCCCACCGATCCTCGCTGGCGAAGGATTGGTAGAGGCGCTTCTCTGGTTGTGTGAGCAGATGCGCGAGATCCACCATCTGACCATCCATGTTGAGGTTCGCCAGCGTCCATCTCAGATCCAAGAGGAACTGCGCGTCTTGCTCTTTCAACTGGTGCGCGAATTGCTCTTTAATGTTGTCAAACATGCCGGCGTGGATCAAGCCCGCCTTACCATCGGCATGGAAGACAAAACCCTGCTGCTAACCGTCGAAGATGACGGTGTGGGGTTCATGGCGGAACAGGCGCTGTCGGGGCAAAAGAGTGCTGCCGGCTGGGGTCTCTTCAGTATTCGAGAACGGTTGAGCCTCTTTGGCGCTTCTTTCGAGATCCATTCCATCCCCGCGCAAGGGACACGCGCCATCATCCGCTTTCCTCTGCTGGAAGCAGGATAGACATTATCGGCATTAAGACCCGCAGGTATTCTGAAACCTGGCGGGTCTCCAGAGAATGGCTATTACTGTATACCCGTCCCCTATATCCTGATGCATTTTCAGCGTAACAACGCCATGTTATCTTTCGAGATGAGGAAACCTGCCGATGCAGCGATCCCAGCGAATACCTGTTCTTAACTGCTACTCGAAAGGAACTGGAATGAAACTCGATAGCCTCTATAAACTCTATGTGGAACAACTCAAAGATCTTTACAGTGCAGAGACACAACTCGTTGAAGCGCTGCCCAAGATGGCCAAGGCGGCCAGCTCTACCGAATTACGCCAGGCATTTCAAGAACATCTTGCGCAAACGAAGGAGCATGTCAGCCGGTTAGAGCAGATCTTCAAGGGTCTTGAGTACAAGCCCACCGGTCAAAAGTGCAAAGGAATGGCCGGGCTGATCGAAGAGGGCGAAGAGATGATCGAAGAGGACGCCGATGATGATGTGCGCGATGCCGGGTTGATCGCAGCGGCCCAACGTGTGGAACACTATGAGATCTCCGGCTATGGCACTGTCCGTACATATGCGCATATGCTCGACCGCGCAGAAGATGCCAGCATCCTGCAACAGACGTTGGATGAAGAATCCGAGACCGACGAAAAGCTATCTATGCTGGCCGAAAGCAGCATTAATGTGAAGGCCCAGCAGACGCAGTAATTTCTTCAGTGATGGTTGGGTGAGGAGCGTAGTGCGTGTTCCGTGGGTGAAACGTGATCGAAAGCAGATCACGTTTCACCCTTCAAACTTCACCCTTCACATTCCCCTTCCGTTTCTCCTTCTACGCCGCGCCTATGCTATAATTCCATCTGTTTGGGATCATATCATCTACGCGAGGATTGGGTCTGGCAATGCACAGTGTCAGAGACCATCAGCGTCCTCACCGCTGTGAACCATCCGTTCCTAGAAGGAGCAACGTCCATGAGCTTCGATAGTCGAACTTATACTGTTCAGATCGGCGCCATCACCCGTGATCTGCCCATCTTCGCCGTGGCGCCCAACGTAAAGATCGCCATCTTCAACATGTTGGGGGATACGGAAATCGTCGAAAAATCGGTGGATCTACTTGTCTCGCGTGTCCCCGCCAGCGCTCAGGTGATCCTCGTGCCCGAAGTCAAAGCGGTGCCGCTGGGACATGCCCTCTCGGTGCGATCTGGCCTTCCTTACGTCGTCGTGCGTAAATTCCGCAAGCCCTATATGGTCAACTGTCTGGAGACCGAGGTGATCAGTATCACCACGGGCGCGCCGCAGACGCTCTACATCGACGGCAAGGATCGCGCACTGATTCAGGACAAGAAAGCGCTGCTGGTGGATGATGTGATCAGCACGGGCAGCACCCTGCGCGGTATGCGTAAATTGGTCGCCGCTGCCAATGGGCAAGTGGTAGGCGAGATGGCTGTCTTTACCGAAGGCGAGGAAGGCCAGTGGTCCGATGTGATTGCGCTGGGCAACTTGCCTGTTTTTACTGATTGAATGCGTCACACATATTGATAGGAACCTATGAGCTTAGAAGATCAACTGACAAGAATTGAAGCACGGTTCGACGAACTCAACGATATGTTGGCGGATCCAGCGGTGATCGCCAACTACGAGCGGATGAACGAAGTAGCCCAGGAACGCAGCAACATTGAGCCGCTTGTCGCCGCCTATCGCGACTACAAGAAGGTGCGCCGCCAATTGGAAGAGAGCCGTCTGCTTGTCGAAGAGAGCGACGACCCCGAAATGGAGGAACTGGCGCGCCTTGAAATCGACGCGCTCGCCGCGGAGGAAGCCAATTTGGAGCGGGAACTCAAACGGCTGCTGCTGCCTCGAGATCCGAATGATGATAAGGACGTGATCGTTGAGATCCGCGCCGGCGCTGGCGGCGATGAGGCTGGCCTCTTTGCCGCCGATCTGCTGCGCATGTACATGCGTTGGGCCGAGGATCACAAGTTCAAGACCGAACTGATGAGCGCCAACGATACCGGCGTGGGCGGCTTTAAAGAAGTGATCCTCAACGTGCGCGGCAAGGGCGCTTTCAGCAAGCTCAAGTACGAATCCGGCGTCCACCGTGTGCAGCGCGTCCCCTCTACAGAGAGCCAGGGACGCATCCACACCAGCACTGCCACCGTGGCCGTGCTGCCCGAAGTCGAAGAAGTCGAGGTCGAAGTCAACCTCAACGACATCAAGATCGATGTCTTCCGCAGCAGTGGGCCTGGCGGTCAGAGCGTCAACACCACTGATTCCGCTGTGCGCCTGACGCATCTGCCCACCGGCATCGTCATCAGTTGCCAGGATGAAAAGAGCCAGCTCCAAAATCGACTCAAGGCCATGCGCATCCTCCGCTCGAAACTTTATGATATAGAGATGCAACGGCAGATGGACGAAGTTGGGTCCGCACGCAAAAGTCAGATCGGTTCGGGGGATCGCAGCGAGAAGATCCGTACTTACAATTTTCCGCAGAGTCGAGTAACCGATCATCGCATTAACAAAACAGTCTACCGCTTGGACGCAGTACTCAACGGCGATCTGGATGAGTTTATCGAAGATCTCTCCACACAGGATCAGGCTGAACGCCTTCAGGAGATGGGCGAAACCGTGTAAGGCAATCGGGATAATCCCCTATTGTTGCAACGGGGATAAGCGGTATAATGACGCTGTCCACCCAAAAAGAGTACTTGATCCGTATAGACATTTTGTTCGTTTCAAGGTAGAATGACCGTGATTTACACGCGGAACTAGATCCGCTCTAGGCACGTTATCATCCCGACACTTCGGCTCAACGACGACCCGGAAGCGAGTGGCAGTAGAATCAGGACAACGATGTTCATTCTCCACACTGCATTCGTCCCAATGGCATTCCTCAGCACGGTTGAGCAAGATCCATAGGGTAGGGATGTGAACGGCAAAACTATCTTCTAAGGAGGCAGCTTTGGCTATTTTGCAGGTCAATGTTCGACCAGCAGCTCGTGAACGCAAGTCTCTACGATCCCAATGGTGGGAGAAAGAGCAGACAGTCAACCAACGTAGTGATTCCGACGTATTACTTCAATCCAAATCTACATCAATCTCTCAACCCTTTGCCGAGGCGAAGCACCGCTTCTCATTATTTACTTCCTCTGCGCAACTTACAACCCCCATAGAGGATAGTTCGCGGACCGTGGCGCAACCACCCGATCAACCCATTGTATCCTTCAAACCGGGCAGCCAAAAGATCACCTGGACGCTTACCCCTGCGACACCCGTAGGACGCGCCCTGATCTCGGCGGTGCAGCGGCTCAACGAAGCTGGTTGCGAAAACGCCCGCCTGGATGCACAGGTGCTGTTGGCTTACGTCCTCGGTCAGGAACGGAGCTGGCTTTTCGCCCATCATGACCATCCGCTGAGCGAGGCGGAGGCAGAACAATACACGGAGCTTGTCGCCCGGCGTGTTTGCCGGGAACCTGTGGCCTATCTAATCGGGCGCAGAGAATTCTATGGGATGGATTTTCTGGTGGATCAACGGGTGTTGATTCCTCGTCCAGAGACAGAACTTCTCATCGATCTGGCGTTGGCGCAGGTTCAAGATCGTAAACATCAGCGGATTGTGGTCGCTGATGTTGGGACGGGCAGTGGCGCAATTGCGGTTACCCTGGCGATCCACGCACCCGCTGTCCATATCTACGGGCTGGATGTCAGTTCTACTGCGCTGACCGTTGCGCAAGCGAACCGGGCGCGGTTGGCCCCAGCATCAAACATCACCTTCTTGCAGAGCGATCTGCTGGAGGAACTGCCGGAACCAGCCGATCTCATCGTTGCCAATCTGCCCTACGTCACCGCCGACGAGTACGAGCAGTTGGATCCTGACATTCGCAATTATGAGCCGCGGCTGGCGCTTGAAGCGGGCGCGCAAGGTCTAGACGTGATCGAACGCCTGTTGCAGCAGGTAAGCCGCCATCTTAAACCCAAAGGTGCAGTACTGCTGGAGATTGGCTCACACCAGGGGGACGCGGTGACAAAACTGGCAAAAGCCATGCGGCCGCGACCCTCTTATGTGGGTCTGCGCCGCGACTACAGCGGACATATCCGCATGGTCACCCTGGAGTTTTGAGCCAGCCGCATCCGCACGTACAATTCAATATCGGGAAATCCACAGACCTCTGGAGGAAACTCCGGGGGTCTGTTTGTGGATCGGGGCATAGGCGCTAACTTAAGGGGTAAACGGGCAAGTGCCGGGGACTTTTCGCCGCAGCAAGTCGAGGCAGCCACGCCTGACGGTCACGTCCAGTGTGAAGTCCCCGGCACTTTTGCAGGTCCTTCACTTAGCGCTTATGGGGCTCGGGGATCGGGGACTGGGGATCGGGATGAGTTGGTCGTGCATTGTCGTCGATCTGCGGTCTGCCATCAAGAATAGGGAGTTCGTTGTGACAACATCACAAAAGCCGTTCGATCTGGTGGTGCTGGATCTGGATGGCACGATTTTGGACAAACGTTTTGAAGGCGGCTTTTCGCCCGCGGTGATCGAGACCATCGCTGTGGTGCAGGCTGCCGGCATCCCGGTGACGATTGCCACGGGGCGCGTCCTCGATTATGTGCGGACCGCCGCCGAACTGCTGGCGATTACCCATCCTGTGGTGACGACACAGGGCGCAGTGGTGGCGCATCCCATTAGCGGGGAAGTGATCTTCCAGGCGCTGCTGCCCGAGGAGATGGCGCTGCAAGCGGCGCAGTGGGTCGACGACAGCGGGCGGATCACCGCGTTCTATTTGAGCAACGGCGCGGGCGGCGCGCATATCTTCCAAAACCGCGAGGAACATGAACCCGATCACTACGATCACTGGCTGGGGTCGCCGCGCCAGTTGCAGCCGCTCTTTACCGAATTGCTCGATGATCTGCGCAAGGGCACGGCTTTCAAGTTCATTGTTTACAATGCGCTGAACGACGAACCCGATCTCACGCCGATCCTTCAACAGGAGTTTGGCCCGGCCTTGCAGATCACACGCACACACGAACTGCTTGTGGAAGGCACCGCCGCCGGTGTGGACAAGGGGCAGGGATTGCGCCATTTGCTCGCCCACCTGGGCATCGATCCCAGCCGGGTGATGGCAATCGGCGACAACGACAACGACATCCCCATGCTCGAAGTGGCCGGATTCAGCGTGGCTATGGGCCAGGCGCCGGAGAAGGTCAAAGCCGTCGCCGATTGGATCGCTCCGCCGATTGAAGAGGACGGCGCCGCCGTCGCCCTGCGCAAATTTGTGTTGGGGAAAATGGGGACTGGTGATTAGTGACTGGTGATTGGGGATCAGGTGATTGGGGGTTTGTAACAAGAGATGATGGGGTTCGACAAACATCATCCCATCATCTCTTGTTACAAACCCCCAATCACCTGTCCCCGATCCCCAATCCCTACTTCGCCCGCATCGCCAGCAGCCGCAACCCGTTGCTGACGACGATCAGCGTGCTGCCTTCGTGGCCGACGACGCCGAGCGGCAGGGGCATGACAAAGCCGGGGACGAAGATCGGCACGACAATCGTCAGCGTAACCAGGGTGAGGATAACGCCGATGGAAAAGATCAGGTTCTGGCGCACGATCCGCTCGGCGCGGCGACTCAAATCGAGCATGAAGGGCAACTTGTTCAACTCGTCGGACATGAGTACCACATCCGCCGTTTCCAGCGCTACATCCGTGCCAGCAGCGCCCATTGCGATCCCCACATGGGCGGTAGCCAGGGCCGGCGCATCGTTGACGCCATCGCCGATCATGCCCACTTGCCCTTCCCTCACCAGCCGCTGCACGATCACAACCTTCTCCTCAGGCAGCAACTCGGCGTAGACATCGGCATCGGCCAGTCCGACCTGGCGGGCAATGGCATCGGCCACGTTGTGGTTGTCTCCGGTGAGCATAGCCATGCGTTTGATCCCCAATTTTTTGAGGGCGGCAATGGTCTCGGCAGCATTCTCGCGCAGCGTATCCGCTACAGCCAGATAGCCCACCACTTCCCAATCGACGTTATCACCCAGTGTATCCTCGACTGTACTGCGCCGCACCACCAGCATGGCAGTCTTTCCCTTCTTCTGCAACTGCTGCCCGATCATGCGGATGGCCGGAGAAAGATCGATCTTCTCGTTCATAAAGAGCTTGTCGTTGCCAATGTAGATAATCTCGTTATGGTCACCCCTATCATAGATCGCCTGGAGACCGTGACCGGCCACGGCGCGGAACTCCTGCGGCTCTTCGATGGTGAGATTGGCTTCGCGCGCTGCGTTAAGGATGGCGCGAGCAATGGGGTGTTCGCTCAGGCTTTCTGCGCCGGCGGCAATGCGGAGTACATCCTCACGGCTGTAATCGTTAAGCGGTTTGAGATCGGTGAGAATAGGCCGCCCGTGGGTCAGCGTGCCGGTCTTATCAAAGGCGATAATATCGAGGTTGGCGCTCTTCTCTAAATAGACGCCTCCTTTAAAGAGGACACCGCCGCGCGCCGCTGCCGCAATCGCGCTGAGGATGCTGGCCGGCGTGCTGATGATCAACGCGCAGGGGCTGGCGACGACCAAAAGCGTCATCGCCCGGTAGAGCGTATCGCTGAACGGCTCGTTGACAAAGAGCCACGGAATCAGGATCGCCAACAACGTGGCCGCGATGACGATCAATGTATAGGGCTGGCTGAAGCGGTCGATGAGCCGTTGGGTGGGCGCGGCCTCTTGCTGCGCCTCTTCCACCAATTGGATGATCTTGCTCAGTGTGCTTTCCGAGGCGAGTTTGGTTACCCGGATCTCCAACGCGCCGCTGCCGTTAATTGTACCCGAAAAGACCTCGTTGCCTGCCTCTTTGTAGACCGGTACACTCTCACCGGTGACTGGGCTTTGATCCACGGTGCTGGAGCCGCCCACCACTGCACCGTCCACGGGCAATCGTTCGCCGGGGCGCACCATCACCACATCCCCGATCCGGAGTTCTTCCACCGGAACTTCGACCAACGCATCCCCGCGGCGCAGATGGGCCGTCTCTGGGCGCAATTCCACCAATCCTTCAATGGCTTTGCGCGTCCGATCCATAGCGAATTCTTCCAAAGCGCCGCTCAACGTGAAGAGGAAGAGCAGCAGCGCGCCTTCCTCCCAGTTGCCGATGGCCGCTGCGCCCAAAGCCGCCGCCAGCATTAAAAAGTCGATATTCAACTCCCGCTTGCGCGCATCGGCGATGGCGTCGATCATCCCCGTGTAGCCGCCCGCGGCAAAGGCGATCAACGCGAAGATCGTGACGGCCCAACCGGGCAATAGACCGGTCACCGCGCCGCCGATCCAGCCGTTCAAGAGCGCGACGAGGGTGATCGCTGCCAGCGCCAATTCAGGGTTTTCGCGCCAAAAGCTGATCGTTGTCAACGTCCGTACCCAGCCGGATGACGTTCCGACCTGGCTGCGTTTTCGCTCATCCGATTGCGTATCAATTGTTGTCTGTGTTGTCATCGCTTGAATGCCTTGTGTTTATGATTGGTACGTATGCAACTGCTGGCGGATCTCATCACGCCGCCGTTCCCGGCATTGAGGACAAAATCCCACCATCTGCACCTGCACCGCAACCGGTTGAAAATCCATGTGGTCGTAAACTTGTTGGTAAAGATCCTCGGTGGAGATAGCGCCCTCATAGTCGAAGACCTGATCACAGCGCAGGCAGATCAAATTAATGTGGGGGGATGGATTGGTATCATAATGCGTATGTTCCCCGCCCACGCTGATCTCCACAATTGCGCCGAGATCGCGCAGGGCCTTGAGCGTATTGTAGACTGTCGCCAGGCTGATCTCTGGGTGGCGCTGACTGACCGAAAGGTAGACTTCCGACGGCGTGGGATGGCTCTGTGTCTGCCCCAAATATTCGCAGACCGCGCGCCGCTGCGCTGTGATGCGATACCCGCCGCGTTTGAGAGCGTCCAAATAGGATTCCACTGCCATCATTGATAACTCCACTGACCCAAATTCCACCCAGCCCCGAAAAAGCGCCCAATTGAGGAAACGTGCTGCATTCAACAATTACTTTGAATCATTCTAAATTACGCTATATCTGACTATATCATCGACCGATCCAAAAGTCAACCTTATTTGGAGCCATTCTAAATAAGGTGAACTTTCCCTGACTTCATCCAGGATTGATTGTCTGCGGTCTGCGGTCGGCCATTCGCCATTCGGTTGACAAGGGTTGGGTGAAATGCTACTGTAAATTTGAATCCGTCACTTATCCAATCCTTGGGTAACTATCTTCATGCCGAACCTCATTGCAAGAGGAGAATTTTATGCTAACTGATTTGGATATCCGCCAGGCTCTTGAATTCGAAAGCCCAGATTCCCCCGTGCTAAGCGTCTATCTCAATGTTGATCCTCACCGTCGTTCACCTGAAAAGTACAGACTTGCCCTGCGCAGTCTATTGGTGAAGGCCAACGACGCTGCGCCTGAGGATCTGCGCAAAATTCAAAATTATGTGGAGACGGGCTACAACTGGCATGGGCGCGGGTTGATCATCTTTAGCTGCGCAGCGCAGGATTTTTGGTGGGTACACAGTTTGCCCATACCTGTGGAAGATAAAGCTTTCGTCAGTTTTCGCGCATATGTCCGCCCGCTGGCGGCGCTGCTGGACGCCTATGAGCGATTGGGGGTGATCCATGTGGATCAGATTGGGGCGCGGCTCTATGTCTTTCACCTGGGCCATTTGGAGGCAGCGGAAGGACACCTGGGCGAGGAGATCCACATGCACCGCGCGGGGGGATGGGCGGCATCACGCTATCAACGGCATGAGGCAGAGCTTGCTCGCCAGAATCTGGGTGAGGCTGCCGAACTGGCCGAGGCATTCTATCGCCGCGCCAATATCCGCCGGCTGATTTTGGCCGGCACAGAAAAGAATGTAGCTACCTTCCGCGCTATGTTAAGCAACCGGCTGCGCTCGCTTGTGATCGGCGAAATTCCGGTTGGCTCACACGCCACTCCAGCCGAGATCCAAGAGCAGGCGGCAGATCTTGTCCACCAGGCTGCGGAGGAAGCAGGTCGCGATCTGGCCGATGTGATCATTACCACGGCGCACAAGAATGGCAACGCCGTGCTGGGCCTGGCCGATACCCTCAACGCCGTGCAAACAGGACGCGCCCAGCGCGTCGTCGTCCTCAGCAAATATTCACAGCCGGCCTTCCGCTACAAAGATAGCAAGTTCGTCGTTCTCAGCGAAGAAGAAGTCAACGCCAGCGGCAGCGAAGAGGCCATCGAAACCCTCCCCGACGCCGTGGACAGCGTCCTGCGCCGATCCCTGCTCTACGGCATCCCCGTGACGGTGATCGACGAGCACGCAGAGTTGGAGAAGGCGGGAAAGATTGGCGCGTTAACGCGGTATTGAGTAATGAATAAGGAGTAATGAGTAGATAGAGTGCGCTCTGCCTACTCATTACTCCTTACTCATTTCTTTGACGAGAACAGTTGGCAATCCCGACCCACGTATCTTCCCCGCCAATCCCCTCACAACCCCCCCACAACACCCCTCTTTTATCCTACTCTCGCCCAAGGATTACATATCCGTTTCGCGAATTTTGCACGAACCAAAGGAGAGACTTTCCATGTCCCACGGCATCAACCACGTAACCGTCATCGGCGCGGGGACGATGGGCGCCGCTATCGCCGGTCATCTGGCGAACGCCGGCATCCCCGTCCACCTGCTCGATGTTGTCCCCGATGCGCTCACCGGCGAGGAACAGGCCAAAGGGTTGACTTTGGCGGATCGACCTGTCCGCAACCGCATTGTGCAGGGCGGCTTCGAGCGGATGGTCAAGAGTAAGCCCGCTAACCTATTTTCAGAAGCCAGGGCCAAACTGATCACCATTGGCAATTTAGAAGATGATCTGGAATCCGCCGTCAAGGGGAGCGATTGGATCATCGAAGTCATCGTCGAGCGGCCCGGCCCCAAACAGCGTTTGATGGAACGGCTGGAGGCCATCGCCCCTGAGGACGCCATTATCAGCACCAACACATCGGGCATCCCCATCCACATGATCAGCCAGGGGCGGGATGACGCGTTCAAACGCCGCTTTATGGGGACTCACTTCTTCAACCCGCCGCGCTACCTCCACCTGCTTGAGATCATCCCCACGGCGGAAACCGATCCCAAGCTGGTGCGGCGCATGAAGGAATTCGCCGAAACGCGGCTGGGCAAAGGCGTCGTCATCGCCAAAGACAGACCCAACTTTGTCGCCAACCGTATGTTCAGCATCATCCAAAGCGATCTCATGGAGTTTGCCATCGAGAACGGCTACACCGTCGAAGAGGTGGACCGACTCACCGGTCCGCTGATCGGGCGGCCCAAGACCGGCACCTTCCGCCTGGGCGATATTGTGGGCATTGATGTTATGGGGATGGTGGGCGAAAACCTCTACCCCATGGTCCCCGACGACGAGGATCGGGAGATCCTGCGCGGTGAATACAGCAGCGCCGTGATCAAGCTGCTAATGGAAAATAAGCTGCTGGGCAGCAAGACGGGGCAGGGCTTCTACAAGACGGTGACCGAGGGCGGAGCCAAAGAGTTCTGGGGGCTTGATCTCCAGGCCGCCACCGAAGGGGACCTCGACTATGTGGCACCCGCCAAGCCGCGTTGGGCCAGTGTGGGCGAGGTCAAGGACGATCCGCTGCCAGAGCGGTTGCGCCGTCTCACCAGCGCCGACGATGAAGCGGGCGAGTTGATTTGGCATACTTTCGCCCGTACCTTTTCCTACGCGTCCAAGCGCATCCCCGACATTGTGGACAGCCTGGCGGATCTCGACAATGCCATGAAGTGGGGCTTCAGTTGGGAACTCGGCCCCTTCGAGACCTGGGATCTGCTCGGCGTTGAGGAGACGCTGGATCGGCTAGAAGGCGAAGGCATGACCGCCGCGCCTTGGGTGCGGCAGATGCTTGACAGCGGCAAAGAGACGTTTTACACCTACGAAGACGGGAAGAAGCTGGCCTATAATCCGCTTTCCGGCAAGTACGAAGCGGCGACCAGCGACGCCAAGGCGATCCAGATCAGCGACCTCAAACGAACAAAAGGGGTGGTTGCCGAAAACGAATCCGCTGCGCTGGTGGAGATGGGCGACGGCGTGCTGCTCTTGGAATTCCACACTAAGATGAACGCGCTTGACGTCGCCATCGGCGAGATCATGAACGAAGCCATCGACCGGCTGCATGGATCGGCCACGGGATTGGTCATCGGCAACCAGGGCGGCAATTTCTCGGCGGGGGCCAATATCTTCCTCATCGGCATGTTGGCGCAGTCAGGCCAGTGGCAGCAACTCGACGCGGTGATCCGTGGGCTGCAAAATGCGATCATGGCGATGCGCACCGCGCCCAAACCGGTGGTGGCTGCGCCGTACCAACTGGCCTTGGGCGGCGGCTGCGAGGTGGCGATGGGCGCGGATCGCATTGTGGCCCACGCTGAAACCTACATGGGGTTGGTGGAATTTGGCGTCGGCGTCATCCCCGCGGGCGGCGGCTGCAAAGAGATGATCCGCCGCAACGTCAGCCCGCACATGACTGCCGAAAACGTCAACCCCAGCCCATACATGCAGCAGGTCTTCGAGACCATCGGCTTTGCCAAAGTGGCCGAATCGGCGGAACAGGCCCGCGATTTAGGATTCTTCGCCCCCGGCGACCGCATTGTGATGAACGGCGATCATCTGCTGGCCGAGGCCAAAGCCGAGGTGCTGCGCATGGCCGAGGATGGATATACGCCTGCCAACGTCAAAGGCAACGTCTACGCCGCCGGTAAGGACATGCTCGCCAACTTGCGTATCGGCGTTTACACCCTGCGCCAGGGCGGCTACATCAGCCAGCACGACGCCCTCATCGCCGACAAGCTGGCCTGCGTCCTCTGTGGCGGGGAATTGAGCCAGCCCACATGGATGGACGAACAATACTTCCTCGATTTGGAGCGCGAGGCGTTTTTAGTCCTCTGCGGGGAGGCCAAGACCCAAGAACGGATCTGGCACATGCTGCAACGGGGGAAGCCGCTGCGGAATTGAGCGAATTGCGAGGGGCGAGGGGCGAACGACGAATCGCTAATGTTAGAAGGAGCGAATTGCGAGGGGCGAAAAGCCAAAGAATTTTGAAGAATGGGAGCAGTCCGTTTCTGATAAAACTCGTCGTGGTCCCTTATGGCCAACACTCTTTTACCGCAAGTCGCTTTTCCTGTACGATTTATGCTGGCACGACTGTGATCTGCTGTTACGAGATCCTAAAGGCAGAGCGCTCTCAGATCAAATTATCAGAAGTTGCGGCTCTATCAGCGCGAATATTGAGGAAGGGTATGGCCGTGGCTTTGGCCGTGACTATGCTCGCTTCCCCAAATACGCTGTTGGCTCGGCAAGAGAAACACAGGGATGGTATATTCGATCTCATTTTGTGCTTGCTCAACAGGTTGTGGAACATCGCCTGCAATTGTGCGATGAGATTATCGCCATGCTAATCTCTGCAATTCACACGCAGCAGCGGGAATAGCTGTACTGCGCAATTCGCAATTCGCCCCTCGCCCCAAACAGGGGTTTACACAAGGAGAAACCAACATGCCAAATGCAGTAATTGTATCTGCGGCTAGAACCGCTGTCGGCAAGGCTCCACGCGGCACGCTGCGCGCCATGCGCCCGGAGGATATGGCCGCGGCGGTGATCAAGGCTGCACTGGAACGGGCTGCAGGCATCAACGCCGCCGAAATCGAGGATGTGATCCTGGGCTGCGCTATGCCAGAGGCGGAACAGGGGATGAATGTGGCGCGCATTGCCGCCTTGCGCGCCGGGCTGCCGGTGACGGTGCCGGGGCAGACGGTCAATCGCTTTTGCTCCAGCGGGTTGCAGACCATCGCCCTGGCCGCCCAGCAAATCATGGCGGGGATGGGCGAAGCGATCATCGCCGGGGGCGTGGAAAGCATGTCCCGTGTGCCCATGAGCAGCAACAAGTTCATGGCTAACCCTGATCTGGCGCTGGAATATCCCGGCGTCTATTTGGGGATGGGGTTGACCGCCGAAAATGTGGCGCAGAAATATGAGGTCAGCCGCGAGGAACAGGACGCGTTCTCGCTGCGCAGCCATCAACGCGCCGCCGCCGCCCAGGACGCCGGCAAGTTCGACAGCGAGATCGTGCCGCTCGATGTCCACATGAAGATGGGCGAAGGCAGCGCCGCGCATGAATTCACCACGACTTTTGCGAAAGATGAAGGCGTGCGCCGTGACACATCGCTGGAAGCGCTGGGCAAACTGCGCCCGGCCTTCCACGTCAAAGGGAGCGTCACTGCGGGGAACAGCAGCCAGACCAGCGACGGCGCCGCCGCGGTGCTGGTGATGAGCGAGGAGAAGGCGCGGGCCAGAGGGTTGACGCCGCTGGCGCGCTTCCACAGCTTTGCCGTGGGCGGCGTCCCGCCGGAGATCATGGGGATTGGTCCGGTGGAAGCAGTGCCCAAGGCGCTTAAACTGGCTGGGCTGTCGTTGGCCGACATCGATCTCATCGAACTCAACGAAGCCTTCGCCGCCCAATCCCTGGCGGTGATCCATGAGTTGGGGCTGGACGAAGAGAAGGTCAACGTCAACGGCGGAGCGATTGCGTTGGGCCATCCCCTAGGCTGCACCGGGGCCAAGCTCACCGTGCAGATTCTCAACGAACTGCAACGCCAGGACAAGCAATTCGGCGTCGTCACCATGTGCATCGGCGGCGGCATGGGCGCGGCGGGGGTCATTGAGCGGATGGGATAAAGATTTCAACAGGATTGTGAGCAATCCCTCTTGACGGTATAATTCAGTTATCGAACGACACAAGCAGGAACACTATATTCAGCAATTCACGATTTGCGCTTTAGCCGGCTCCGTGACCTGGTGGCAGGCCGGTCACGGACCGGCCCAGAGCATACGAAATCGTGAACTACTGATATTTGTAGATTTATCCCACCGGCCAGAAATGGCACGCAGATGGCGCAGATACCCGCAGATTTTCGCAGATCTGATGGGGCGTGGACAGGCGATAGCTGCATTCTATTTCTGAAATCTACAAGGTGAGTGCAGGAACAGCGATGTTAGAAAAGGTCCAGATTATTCTTGAAGATGAAGAGGCCAAATTTGCGGTCATCCCTTACGAGGATTATTTGCGAATCCGCGATCTCCTGGGAGATAAAGAAAAACTTGAAGATTATCTGGACTATCTGCACACTCAGAAGGTCAAAGTTGAGGTGAAAAGCTGGCATACGCTGCAAGCCGTCAAAGAATCTCTTGGGTTGGATGAGTCATAATCGGCGCTCCGACATAACTCTAAATTGTACAACCGCGCGGTCATCGAGCGGTTGGGGTACAATAGTGCGTAGTTCGTATCTTATCTACGAACTGCGCACTACTGTTTGCTGATACCCACCTTGGAGATCCCCATGATCATCGACGCCGATTGCCACATTTCTTCCCACAAGTTTGACGAGTTGGCGATGACCGCTGACGAGTTGATCGCAGAGATGGACCGCGCCGGGGTGGATCGGGCGCTGGTCTGGCTGAAGCCGCCCTACGACAAGAACATCGAACCGGAGAACCGCGCCATTGCGCTGGCCGCCAAGCAGTACCCGGATCGACTCATCCCCTTCGGGTGGACCAATCCGCGGTTGGGCCATCGTCGCGCTTCGACCATTATCAAGCAATGCTTCGAGGAATACGACTTCGCGGGGATCAAGTTCAACGGCGCGCAGGATGGCTATCTCATTGACGATGGGGCGATGTTGCCCTTGATCGAGCAGGCGGCGAGCTACGGCAAGCCGCTGGCTTTTCATATCGGCGGCGACTTCCCCGAAAATACCCATCCCTACCGGCTGGGACGGCTGGCTGCGCGCTTCCCCGCAACAACTTTCATTATGATCCACATGGGCGGCGCGTTCTTCCCGCCGCTGGATCGATCCGCCATCGAGACGGCGCAGCGGTATAAAAACATCGTCCTCATCGGCAGCGCCATCCACGAGCGGGCCATCCTCGGCGCGATCCGCACGCTGGGCGCGCATCGCGTCTGCTTCGGCAGCGACATGCCATTCTTCCTCATGCACGCCCGGCTGGCTATGTACCGCGCGCTGATGCGCGATCTCAGCACGGAGGAGCAGGCGCTGGTGTTGGGGGGGAATATTGCTAAAGTGGTGACTGGGGACTGGGGACTGGGATCTCGTGGAGGATCTGGCATCGCCTCAGTCCCAACTGCTTCAAACAAGAGATTAAGCGATTGAGGGATTGGAAGATTTCACCTCCCGATCCCTGATCCCTGGTCCCCAATCACCAATCCCCAGTCACTAGTCACCTCTTTTACGCTGCCTCCTTCACTGCCTCCTCACTTTCCGCCGCCCACTGCATGGTGTAGAGGTTGTAATAGCGACCGCGGTGATGGAGAAGATCTTCGTGGTTTCCTCGCTCGACGACGCGCCCCTGGTCGAGGACGAGGATCTGATCGGCGTTGATGATGGTGTTGAGCCGGTGGGCGATGACAAAGCTCGTGCGCCCTTCCATCAAGCGATCCAGCGCCTTCTCGATCTGCTTCTCGGTGGTGGTGTCCACCGAACTTGTCGCCTCGTCAAGGATGAGGATACGTGGATCGGCCAGCAGCGCTCGCGCAAACGAGAGGATCTGACGCTGGCCCACGCTCATGTTGACCCCGTTCTCGCCGATCTCCGTGTCGTAGCCGTCGGGCAGTTTGATGATGAATTCGTGCGCGCCCACCGCCTGCGCCGCCGCATAGATCTCCTCATCCGAGGCGCCGAGCTTGCCGTAACGGATGTTGTCGCGAATCGTGCCGCCGAAGAGGAAAGTATCTTGCAGCACAATGCCCAGTTGGCTGCGCAGGCTGTCCAACGTCACCGTGCGGATATCGTGGCCGTCAATGAGGACGCGCCCCTGCGTTGGGTCATAGAAGCTTGGTCAGCGTCGACTTGCCGCAACCGGTGGGGCCGATCAGGGCGATGGTCTGGCCTGGCTCGGCGTGGAAATCGATCCCTTCCAAAATCATCGCCCCATTTTCGACATATTGGAAGCCCACATTTTCGAAGCGTACGTCACCGGCGACGGCGTCGAGATCGGCTGCGTCCACACTGTCTGCAATGCCGTTGGATGTGTCCATAATCTCGAAGACGCGTTCGGCGCTGGAGCTGGCCGTCGCCGCCATGTTGACGAGAAAGCCCAGCCGCTGAACGGGTCCATTGAGCAAAAGAACATAAGAGATGAGTGCGAAGAGCGATCCTACGGTGATCTCGCCGGTCAGCGCACGAGGGCCGCCAAACCAGAGCAATAGAAAGACAGCGCTGCTCAGGATCAACGTAAACATGAGCCAATTATTCGCCCACACCTTGATCACCGTAAAGCGTCGAGCAAACCACTTCTCGTTCTGCTCATCGAATTTTTTCAACTCATAAGGTTCGCGCGCAAACGCCTTCACCAAACGGATGCCGGTCATGCTCTCTTGTATGGTGGTGGAAAGCGCGCCCATCTGCTCCTGAATGCGTTTGAACATGGGCCGCACCGTGTTGCCAAAACGCATCGTCACCAGGACCAAGAGCGCCATCGGGGCTAAGACATAGAGCGTCAGCGCCACGCTTTCGAGGAACATGGCGATGATCACCCCAACCAAGAGGAAAAGGGTTGAGATCAGGCTTTCCATGCCGATGCCCACAAAGCGTTCGGCCTCGGTGATGTCGCTGGTAGCTCGGCTCATCATGTCGCCCGTCTGGGATCGATCATGGAACGCAAAGGGGAGTTTCTGAACGCTGTCGTAGAACCGATTGCGCAGATCGAACGCAACCCGGTGCGAAAGCCACTCGCCGTAGTATCGCTGTGCAAACCCAACAACACCGCGGATCAGCGCGATGATCATAATCAGCCCGCCCGCCCAAAAGAGGGCCGACGCCTGCCCGCTGACCAATCCATTGTCGATGGCGTCTTTGATGATCTGCGGCACAATCAGGTTAAGCAGCATGGCGAACAATCCACCCGTGTAACCCAACAGAAGCTGCTTCCAATACGGGCGGAGATACCCCAGCAGCCGGCCATAAACATTGAATTTATTTGTCACGATTCCCTCCATTTTTTGGGTGTGTTCAAAATGAATTGGCCGTCTGGGTAGGGGTTTGGGGGGACGGCAGATAAAATTCGTCTGCATAGGCCAATTGTCGTCTGCCGTCCCCCCAAACCCTTACGAATCATTTTGAACACACCCATTTTATTTCAGGTTGTATGTACTCTGGCGATGGTTGATTGGCCCAAATAAAAAAAGTGACAGCCGCCCTCGGTTCTGTTTCCTCTTGCGAGAATTCATGCGCAAAGGCGTCTATCACCCACATTGACAAACCGGCAACCTTCAACCGCAAACATCTATCTGAACCGCTAAAGTACGGTGTAGATGGTGAAATTTTACCAGATCGGGGACCCGGTGTCTACCCGTTTTTGTCCGTTTCGCTGAGTATCTTCAAAAAAGTGGGGGAATCCACCATAAAGAAATGCGGAATGATGAATGCGGAAAATGTGAGACATTCTGTTCCGCATTCATCATTCCGCATTCCGCATTATTGTTGCGTCGAGTCGATTTCGATCTGGCGGTTCTGTCCTCGCAAGTAGATCGTCTCGCCAGTGTTGTTCCAGATGGGCGAGCCAGTGCATTTGAAGCCGTTGGCCGTCACCTCGGAACGACCGGAGACGATCTGGTAGCTTTGACCGGCGCGCAGTGAGACGCCGCTAGGAATGGTGCAGACTTCATTGCCGATGCTGCCGCTGAGTTCCCAGCCGCCAATCTGCACGGTCTGTCGTCCTGTATTGCGTAGTTCGAGGACCTCGTTAAATCCGCTGTTCTCGACGACGCGCAATACAACGCCATCAATATTAGCATCGCTCACGGCGGGGGCTGGTGTGGGGATGGGCGTTGCTGTAGCAGCGCGTGTCGTTGCTGGCGCTTCCACGACGCCGCTGGCGTTGACAACGCCGATCTGCGCGGTGGGCACATTGAGGAAGACCTTGTTCGTCTGGAGCCAGCCGCCCGCCCGATCCGGCGTGCGGACTTGCAGCCAGCGCCCCGCTTGATCGCGACCATAGACGGTGAGCGATGTCCCCTGCGGAACCTGTTGGACAGTCGTCTGGCTGCTGCCCGGCCCGGCACGCAACGTCACATCCTCCAGCGTCAGTGCGTAGGACATGGCGCCATCGGGATCGCCGCTGCCGCCCCAAAAACCGCGCCGCGCCTCGGCTGCTTCACGCGCCACTTGACGGAAATCATCGGCCAGCGTCACATCGGGGCGATACTCAATGGGCTGGGCGTAACCCTGCGCCACCATTTCCCGGTTCACGAAGACGCCGTCAGCGGTGTAAATAAAGCGGAGCAGGCGACCATAGCGATCCTTGTCTGAGCGGTCGGGGACGAGGAAGAGATCGCCGTCGCCCATTAGCCGCCGATTGGCGCGCTGCGCCGCCTGATAGCCCGGTTCTCCCCGTTCTGGCGTGTCGATGCCCACATAGCGCACCGTTGCCGTCTGCCCGTTGACGAGGACCTCGGCGGTGTCGCCATCCACGGCGCGGATCAGCGTGGCCGCCACCGCGCCCTCAGGGATCGTAACGGGCCGCGCCACCGGCGCGCTGGTGGTCGATCCTGAGCTGGTGGTAGAGGGCGCAGGTTGCGAGACCGTGGGCCGATCCCCCAGCAGTTCCGTCGCCCAATCGGGCAGATCTAGCCCCAACCAGGCGGCGATCACCAGGCCGATGGCGATGAGCAGTCCAATGATTTTGCGCCACATTTGATCCGAAGAGGAAGACTTATCTTTTTTGCGTGTCATGGTGGTTCATCGTTTTTGAAAATGGCGATGCATTGAATAGAGTGGACGGTAGCACGCTTTGGCGATTCTTGCAATAGTTTGGTTGCTTCAATTGTCGCGCCTTTCGCGAAGCTATTTTGAATTTGGAGGACTCTGGTACAATACAATCTTAT
>JAHBVG010000007.1 GCA_019637695.1 Caldilineaceae bacterium
CCGGCGGCTTGCGGCAGATTGAATGATTGGCTTGCCGCCAGCGCTGCGCCCCCTTGTCCCGTATAGATGACCCAACGGAATGGTCCTTCGCCAAAATTCCGTTCGAAGACTGCCCATCGTTTGCGATCTCCCTCCAACCATCCGCGCCAGCCCTCTACAGGATGCCACTGCCCATCTATCCCCTGCCATTGGACTTCGGTCCATAGCCCCATCCCTGCGCCTTCCACATTGAGCAAAATATGACCGATAGGGAGAGGTTGGGGTGCGGGGAGCAGCATGGGGGTCAGCGTCGGTGATGGCAACGGTGTAGGCGGGATCGGCGTTTCTGTGGCTGGCGTTACCAATGGGGATGGTGTTGGGCGCGGCGGCAAGGATGCGTTGTCGGCACTCAGCGGTAATGTACTGAGACGGAGCGCGCCGATGGTCAGGCAGACGAGGATAATGGTCCACAAATATCGATACCGGCGGATGGACAACATCGTTACTCCCTTTGGGGAAGATAGTGCATCCTTTGCAATATTGGGCGGGGCAGGCGTACGGAAAGCGTACTGCTGCTATTAGCGCCGGAGTGGATCGGCGTCTGCAATGGCCCTAAGACAAAGTGTGGACCGAATATATTGTTGTACACAGCCCCGGTTTCTTCGTCTCGCTCAAAGATTCCGCCATGCGCGCTCTCCTCGCTGAAGGAATCAACCTGCGCATAGATGCGTGTGTCGGCGGTCAGCGCAGAGGTCAGCAGCGAGTAATCCGGCCAATAGTAGGCGTCGCCTTGGGTTAAGGGCAAGGATTCCCCTGGCGCAAGGGGCAGCGCGCTTTCCGTAACACCCCACACCAGTCCCTGATCGCCCATGAGATCCCAGGTTTGATTGACGACCGTGGGCGCTGTATGGGGATCGATGTAGAGATCGACCCAAAACTCTTCGAGCACAGGCGCGTCGCCAATATTACGTAAGATGAGTTGAACAACGCCTTCATCCACAACAATCTGCTCGATCGCCAGATCGGGTAGGGGTGGACCAAGCCGCCGGCTCAACCAGGGAAGGTAGAGCTTTGTCGGTCCCTCTGCCTTTTGACGTTGAACCACTGGCAGAAAAAGAGATCTTCTGTCGCCGTCCACCGCTGTCGCAGTTGGGCTCGGCGACGGCGTCCTCGTCGGGGTGGCCGATGGCGTACTCGAAGGGGTAGTCGTACCCGACGGAGTTGCCGACGGTGTGTTTGTCCCCGACGGCGTTGGCGTCAGCGTTGCCCCACCCGACGTGTTCGTCGGTGTTGCGGTTGCGGTGGATGTCGGCGTCAACGTTGGTCCACCCGGCGTGATGGTGGATGTCGGCGTTGGTGTCAGCGTTGGTCCACCAGGCGTGATCGTCGGCGTCGAGGTCGAGGTCAGTGTCGGTCCGCCTGGTGTAATCGTCGGCGTTGCGGTGGATGTCGGCATCGGCGTTGCGGTGGATGTCGGCGTCAACGTTGGTCCACCCGGCGTGATGGTGGATGTCGGCGTTGGTGTCAGCGTTGGTCCACCCGGCGTGATCGTTGGCGTTACCGTCGGTGTCGCCGTTACAGTGGATGTCGGCGTTGCCGCTGGTGTCGGCGTTGCGGTGGATGTCGGAGTCAGCGTTGGTCCACCCGGCGTGATCGTTGGCGTTGCCGTCGGCGTTGCGGTAGATGTCGGCATCGGCGTTGCGGTAGATGTCGGCGTCAATGTCGGTCCACCGGGTGTGATCGTCGGCGTTGCGGTCGCCGTTGCAGTGGATGTTGGCGTCAGTGTCGATCCACCCGGTGTAATCGTCGGCGTTGCCGTCGGTGTCGGCGTCAGCGTCGGTCCACCCGGTGTGATGGTGGATGTCGGCGTTGGTGTCAGCGTTGGTCCACCCGGTGTAATCGTCGGCGTTGCCGTCGCCGTTGCAATGAATGTCGGCGTCGGCGTTGCGGTGGATGTCGGCGTCAATGTCGGTCCTCCGGGTGTGATCGTTGGCGTGGGCGTACTGGTGGATGTGGCAGTTCCACTGGGGGCGATCTGAATTATGCCGGTCCCCAAGAAATAGGTGAGGTCGTTGATCTCAGTATCCAGCAGTTGATCGACAACTAGCTTCAGCATCGAGCTGGTATCAGCAGAACCGATTGCTTCAAACGTGATCTCAGCCAGATTCACCGCGCCCGTTATCCCCACATCCGAGAGAAGGCTGAACCGGATCTGACCCAACTCATGGTCAATATTGCAACCTCCGCCAATAAAATGTAGATCGTTCAACTGACAGCCAACCGGACGCACCACGGCAGGATCGTAGAGCAGGCGCAGGCTGACAGCGCTCAGTGTATTG
Organism: Caldilineaceae bacterium; assembly: GCA_019637695.1. GTDB lineage: Bacteria > Chloroflexota > Anaerolineae > Caldilineales > Caldilineaceae > RI-153. The sequence goes on from JAHBVG010000007.1 coordinate 2,319, forward strand.
CTGCCGAGATCGATCTGAATGGGAACCGTGATCTGTAGCCCTGTCTGGACATTGTAGACTGGCTGACCGAGGGAGATCTGCGCCTGGGCTGTCTCCGGCGTCTGCTCGGTAATGACCAGTGTGCTTGTAATCACGCGGTAGAGGATGGGATCGCCAGCGGAATTGCTGAAATTGGTCGTGCGCAAGGTCAGCGGTGTCCATTGCCCCACGATAGCGCCATCCGCCGCACGAAAGGCGATGGCGACGGCTGGCGCAGTACCGGTATATCCTTGCGCCGCCAATAGATTCATTCGGATCTCGCCATCACCCGTGCTGCATGAACCCAAATCGAGCGACCCCGCCGGTGTACAAGAGACAGGACGCACGACCTGTGCATCGTAGCCGACGATCAGCGTGGCCGCGGCAAGATCGACCACCTGGCTCAAGCTCACTGTGGCAGTTATCCGACCGCCAATCGGCAACAGGAGTTGATTGTCAGGGTCAGTATCGCTTACGTAGATCAACGGCAGCCCAGAGAGATCGCCCGGCGCAATTGTGACGATACTATGGCGGACACGCCAGGGCAGAGGTTGGGAATTGACATCGGCAAAGTTGGCGATCTCTAACAGCAGTGGTCGAGAGATCTCAGTGGAAGTGCCAGGCAGTGCGACGAAGGTCACCTCGAAGAACAACATGCTCCCACTGAACCCATCACCCGCAACGAGATTGGCCTTTACCTCTCCTTCCTGTAAGGAGCAATCACCGCCGTCGATTTCAGCATTGTTCGGGTCTATCCGGCACGCCAACGCGCGCAGCCAATCTGTATCATAGCGAAGCGAGATCGTTGCTGCGCCGAGATTCACAACATCACTGATCCAGATGGGTACAGTGAAGCTCATGCCATCCGTCACCGAGAAAACGCCGCTCAGGCGCGGATCACCGACGGTGATCAGGGCTGAGTTCGATACGCCGGTAGTGATTTTCAGGCTACCATTGAAACTCTGCCAGCTCATCTTTGTGAGATTTGTGTCGTTTATTTCCTGCACAGCAAAGATCAACGGGCTGGTTGCGTCGGGCAGAGCGGCGGCGACCGCCTCGAAGAGGAGATCGTAAAGATGGTGATTCCCCGTTGCGCCCTCGTCCGAGAGGATGTTGAACTTGATCACCCCCTGCACAAGATCAAAGTTAGGATTGCACGAACCGAGGAGCGTTGAAGAGGGTGGACGTGTACAGGCCACTGGGCGTACCAGCGTAGGATCGTAGTGGAGGAGGATCGTCGCCGCGCTCAAAGGCCGGCCATCGGTGACGGTCATCGTCACCGAGATCGCCACATGTTCACCGGGCACAATCTCCCCATGTTCAGGGGATAGGCGCACCGTCACATCCACCGGCAGCGGTGGACCGGTAATGGAGATCGCGCCGCCAGCCAGATCAACGGGCAGAGCGGCGCCGTGAGTGTCGTCAAATTGGAGGGCAGTGAGCGATAGGTTGGCCGTGACGCCATCCCCACCGATTGCGCGAAAGATGACGGTGAAGAGGAGATGGTCATCATTCACGCCCTCTGTCGCCACCAACGAATAACGCAGTTGATTGGCGCGGTACGTCGCGTTGCACAGGCCAATGTCCACTGTAGTTATGTGATTGGCCTCACAGCCCACTACCTGCAATAGAGATGGATCGTAGGTCAGCAGAAAAGAGGCTGCGCCCAGGTTCGCGCTCCCCACCATCTGCACTGAGATCGAGACAACTTCCCCAGGCGAGACTGTGTAGAGTGGGGCTTCCCCCTGGCCGATACGGACCAGCGCTGTGCTCTGCGAATTGACATCAACAACAGACGGCGCGGCGACAGCCCACCCAAAGAGCGAGAGACCGCTTAACCAGAAAGCCCAGAGCAAGGCCAGCCCGATACCGCCCGTTTTTTTCATAGAGGGAAGACCGTTCCGTGATCTATTCGTCGACCAACGGCAGGTAGAGCAGATGTGCAGGCGCGGTCTCTGCGCCAGCCTCCTCATCTTCTGGCTTGACGATTGGCGTCGGGGACGGGAGTTGTATCTCGCCGCCAGCTTCACCTTCTCCTTCCTCAACAAGGAGCGGCCCAGGGATCGATTCGGCGTCCACATCGTCAGGGATATCAACATCCACAGCCTCGGCAGCCGTCACGCCCGTACCCGAGATGGCCGGTAGATAGAGATTGTGCGCCATCGTCGTCTCTGTTGACGACGGTGTTTCAACGTTTTCGGCTGTCCCCACGGTGGATGCGGTCTGACTGCTGAGGGCAGGAAGATAAATCAAGTTTGTGACGGCAGGCGATTCAGAGTCAGGACTGCTCCACGCCATATCGTTGCTTTCCCCATCGTAGAGACCGTTCACCACCAGCGAGAAGAGAGACGCCAGATCATCGCCGGTAGCCTCAATGCGCTCGAATCGAACCTCGACCAGCGCGACGCTATCAGCGCCTTTTCCATCAACGACCACCGCACTGAAGCGTACAACACCCGGCGTATAGTCTGGATTACAGGTCACCAGATCGAAATGATCCGTTGGGTTATCGCTGCACATGATCACACGCAGCACGGCGGCATCGTAATGGAGTTCCAGCGAAGCCGCGCCAACCTGCCCAACCGGATCGCTTAATTCTACGCGTACGCCGATTTCGTTTGAATCTACCTCGTGACTCATCACCATCTGCAAGCGGACGGTAGCGCCATCCACAGGAACGCTGGTAAGTTGCACACCTCTGGGGATGCGATCCGTCGGACAGCTAATGTCGCTCCTTCCGACATCGCACTGAAGGATGCGCAAGGCATCGCTCGAATCACAGCGGCCATTCGCTACAATGTCGCACAAGGGCAGGTAGACAGTATTCGGCCCTGGCGGGAAGTTGGTGACGCCGTGGATCAAGCCAATGTCATATTTGAGGGCGAGCATGGCATCCGCCGAGTTGCGCTGCCCGTTGGCGTTGACATCACCCATGAGATAGGATTCCGGTCCCCCTGTGGAGAGGTTTAACTCGTAACTGCGCCCTGCCGCAGTTTTGGCGGGCTGCTGGCTCAGGATCTTCAACTGGCTCATTGTCAACTGCGTCGCCCCGTCCTGGTAGAAGGCAGGCTGATCGTTGACAAAGAGATCGATGGAGTCGCCGGTGAGCGCGCCGCCGGGCGTACGCGCCAGCGTCTGTGTTCCCGTCATATAGAGCGGAATCACCAGCGCGTAGTTATAGTCGGTCCCGTTGATGGGTCCAATCGCCGCCGTCACCGCCATGCCATCGGGCAGCAGCGCCTTGACAGTCCCTTCGGCCAGCACTTCGCCCCGCTGGGTGATCTTGCCGTAGAGGGTAACGTCAGGCAGGGGTAGCGGCGGCGGCGATCCCTGGGCCGCCGCCGACAACGGCAGCAAACAGAGACAGGCCAACACGCCGGCGATAGCCGCTATGAGCATCCGGGTAACTTTGTGCCAATAGATCATTTGAAAATCCCTCAATCCCCTAATCGCAGCGACTACGAAGCTTCAAACGACAGTAGAAAATCGAACCTCTGCCCAATCACTAATCTCTAATCTCTTCTTCCTCTGCCGAACGAGCCGTGCCGGCATACGAGTAAGTCCTGAAGTAGATGTGAATATCATCCACATCCTCGACGAAGCGAGCCAGCCCCTGCTCTGGATCGGCCATGAGCGCGCTGCCGGGGATAACCAGAACCCATTTGGTGTTCCAGACCGAACGGCCAATCAACCGGCTATCGGTGTTGATCTCGCTGGGATCGATCTCCTCGCTGTAGGGGAAAGCCTGGAAGCTGGCATAAGGCTTGGTCTGGAATATCTGCCCTTGCAGGCCATCAATGCGCGGGATCCATGTCGGTTTCTGCATCTCGCTCTCGGTGATGGGATAGGGCAGCGGCAGCAGTTGCTCCGTTACATTCCAATACCGCAGCTTGCCCTGCGTATTGCGTGGGCGGATCACATCGTTGCCCGCGGGCAGCAGATAGACATAGGGCATGCGCGCCAGCCGCGCCGTGTCGTAGCCCTCAAACCAGACCCCTACGCTGCTGATCTTGGTGGAGAATTGGGTGGCGTTGTAGGCGCCATCGCCGGGCCCCAAAGGCAGGCCGAAGAAGTTGAGTCCCTGGCTCACCGTGCTGCCAAAGGGGATGACAAATCCTGGCTCTGGACCGGTTGCGCCGTAAGGACGCTTGGCCAGCCGCCCGACATCAGGGTGGGCGAAGATATTGGGCGTGTAGTAGCGCATGAGCGACTGCCGCCATTTGGCGTTGGAATCGTCGCGCAGACGCAGCAGTTCGTGGCGCAGCGAGAAGCGAGCGGCCTGCGACTGTGGGTTGTTGAAGCCCATCTGCCCCTTAAGCACCTGGAAGTTGGCAGACATGCGCGCCAGGGGATCGGCCAGCCCGCCCGACCCGGCAATGGGGATCACGGTGAAGTCGAGACGCTGGCGCAGTTCACCCAGCGACCGCTGAGCGACGATCTGGCGCAAGAAGCGGCTGCCCCCCGCCGGGTCGTCGCCCGCCAGGTTGGTCTCGTAGTCGTAGGCGGCGGCGGTCAGGTAGACATATTGCTGGGCCAGATCGAACTGGCGGCGGTATTTCTGCAGGGCGTCGATCTGGAAGATGCGGTAGGCCATGTCGCCGTAGCGCTGCTCGCTGATCTGCCCCGCCCAGCGCTGGCGCAGCCGCTGCAATTCCTGCAACTTGCGGAAGCCCAACGCTACCGTGCGGTGGTAATCGTCCTGGGCGCCGGCGTAGTTGTCCAGGGCCAGGAAGAGAGCCAGCCGCAGTTCCGCTTCCTGGTTCAACAATGCCTGCATCTCGCGGCCCATCTGGCGCAGTTCGAAGTGAGCATCCCGATCGAAGAGATCGCGTTCGTACTTGCGTTCTTCTACGGCCTGATTGGCTTCTATGATGCCGCTGGCCAAACCCAACGTAAAGGACGCGACCTTTGCCCCAACACCCAGGCCCACGAAGATGCCTTTGACGGGACATTCCGCAAGTGTATCAACGGCCGCGCCAATAACCTCAGGAAGACAGCCTACGCCAATTTGGGCCAACGCGACAGCCCCCTCGAACAAGATATCAGCCACGTTTTGGGCTTGCGACAACCCCACAATTGCTGCGTCCATCTGGTTGATTTTGTCATGGTATTTCTTCAGTTCATCCTTGTTCGTAGCGAGTACCTCGGCGCTATCCTTGATCTGCGCCGCCATGCTCTCGATCTCTGCTATATGGTTTTGATACTGTATCATCGCAATTTCGTACTCGATCTTGGCGTCGTAGACGCCCCACATCTTCACCTGAATTTCTCCCACCGGCACGCGCACATCCCCTGTCGGCCAGCTCTTGGGTTTGTAGCGGGCAATGCCCCCGTCCAATCCAATGGTCAGCGTCATGGGTTTGACAATCTCTACAGTGGGACATGAGTATGTAAATGGGGATTGTGTGCAGCTTCCTGGCAGGGATGCCCGAATGTTGATCACGCGCTCGCTGACGCACTTGTTGTCCTTGATCTGCTGGTCGCTACAGCGCTGCTCAGGATCGGTCAATTCACTGCGGTCGATCAGATCGTAGTTGATGAAATCAGGGCCTGTATAGCCGGCCGGGTAGGTGCCGTTGACGCCGATATCGGCGGCGTAGGGTGCGCCGAAGATCTCCATCAACTCGTTCATCAACGCCCGATCCTGGTCGACGATGGACTGGATAAAGGCGCGCTGGTTGTTCTGGCTTTCGCGCTGCGCCGCCTTCATCTCGTTGGCGTAGTCGAAGAGTGTGACCGTCGTACCCAGGCTGGCCAGGGCCTTGTCGTAGATCTGCTCGAAGTGGGTCTGCCCGCCCAGCCCGGTCTGGGTGAGCGAGGGATCGAGATCGAAAAGCACGGCGTTGCTGGCCAATCCCAACGGATTCAGGCCACTGTCGGCGTCGTCGATCTCGGCCTGGATGGCGGCGAACTCTTCAGCAATCTGCCCGATCTCAAGAACGGTGGTGCGGTCGATCTTGCGCACATCGCCGTAGCGGATCTCTTCGGGCGGCAGGATGGCGTTGGCCACCACCCAGTCGATGTACGCGCCCTGACCGGCGCGCCGCGCCCAGTCGTCCACGCCCCAGGCGCGGCGCGTGCCGTCCGAGGGATCGATCTGGGGATCGACCCAGGGTTGGGTCTGCGGTTCGGCGTAATACTTGCGATAGGTCAGATCGACGATCTCTTTGCCGATCTGGGCCTTACCAGCGGCGGCCAGCGCAAACCGCCGTTCGTCGTAGTAGTCCACTACCACCGGCGCGCCAGCCACGGCCACCGGCTCGGCGCGCGGGATCCATGTATAGTTGGGATGGCGCAGCAGTCGATAATAGCCGCCCAGGCTGGTGAGGAAGTGGCCCCAGGCGTCGCCGTGGCCCTGCGGATAGAGGAGCGAGCCATCGACCTCGTCGACGAAGCCATCCTCGTTGAAGTCCTTGACATTGTAGTTCTGCACATAGGCCACTTCGCCGGGCCCGTTGGTGAAGTTCCAGGTCAGGCGGTTGTAGGTGGGCGCGGCGGCGACGCCACCCAGCGTTTCATCGCGACCGCGCAGCAAGGCCAGTTCCTCGTCGAGCAGACCGAAAATGTCGGCGCGGAACTGGTTCATAAAGGCGAAGAGGGTGGGGGCGCGGCTGCCCAGCGCGCTGTCGGTGCCAATCGCCACCGTCGGATCGAGGGCGTCGGCGTAGGCGTCGTTGGCCAGCAGCATGTAGAGTTCGGCGATGCGCGTTGTCACGTTGAGGAGCGCAGCGTTGGCGCCCTGATCGTTCACCCCGTTGTCGATGGAGAGGATCTTGCCCCGTTCCAACACGGTTTGATAGGCTTCGATCAGGCCGATCCTGTTGAGCGTTTCGGGATCGTTGCTCAGGGCAATCGGTCCTTCATAGCGTTTGCCAGCCTGGCTGACCATGTCCACCGTGGTGTTGACCGGGCTGCTCACAAAGTCGCGCACACGGGCGTCGAAGGGGTTGAGGGCGTTGGTCACCCGTTTGATCCAGCCTTCGGCCAGTTGCCCGCGCAGTTCGGAAGGCTTGGCCGAAGGATCGCCGGCCCAGGCGCTGTAACGGATGCTGTTGCCGCAGGCGGCGTAACCCTTGTAGCGCATGATCAACCAGTTATCCGAGAGGGTTGTGGGGTTGGCTCCCTCAATGGTGATCTCCGGGCCGAGGGCGCCCATACCCGGCTCGATTTTGGTCCACGACTGCCAGGGGTAGGCGGGCGGCGGCGTGGACGGCGAAACGCCAGTATCGTCAACAGGGGCGATGTACCACTCGAAGTCGAAGTTGTCGGGCCGTCCGCCAAAGTCGCCGGTGTGGCGCAGGGTCAATTTTTCGTCAAAAAGATTGTCCGACTTGATCACAAGCAGGTTGCCGCGGTAGGTGCTGTCCTCGCCCAGATCGTTGAGGGTGCAGCCCACCTGGATCACCTGCAAGCTGACGGGCAGGCTGCCGAGGCTGGCGTCGTTGTTGTAGGCCAGGGTGATGTAACCGGTACCGGCGGCGTTGCCCGCGGTCAGCGCCTTGCCCTTGCCCAATCCGGCATAGGGTTCTGGGATGCCGTCGTCGTCCTCATCCTGCACGCCGATGAGGAAGGCGTGATCGGGCTGTCCGTCGCGATAGCTCCCTGCCGGGCAGGTAGCCGACTTCGTGGCGTCCTGCGCGCCGCGATTTTCCACTGGGATCGGGTCGGGATCGTGATCGTCGAGCCTGCCATTGCTGTCCCGGCATAGATCCACCTGCCGGGGGTTGTGGCTCTGCCAATAAAGATCTTCGATGGCTGCGCGCCAGGCATCGCAGTCAGCTTTGCCGGTGGGGCAAATTTCCAACAGCCGGCTCTGATCAGCGTCGGACATGACGTTGAGCAGCAGCAGCGGATCGCCCTTGATGTACTCTTTCGAGGCGCCGTCATAATAGCCACGGAAGATCAACTCGCCGCTGGCTTCGTCGAAGAGGATACGGCTGCGCAGCGAGAAGGGCAGGGTGATCTCATTGTCGGTCGTGCCAAGGATGGCGCGACCGCCGCCAAAGAGCAGCCGTTCGCTCTTGATGTTCTCGGGCAGGCCGGGGTTGCCATCGCCAGTGATGACGGGCAGTTCCACGCGCAGTTCGCCCACCGGGTCGATCAACTGGGCGAGGGAGGTCATCACCTCTGTTCCAGCGATGATGATCGACGCTGCATCGTTGTCCCATTCGCCGGGCGCCAGATCATCGTAGATGCGGGCAACGGCCAGTTGTTCCGCCACCCCCGAAATACCATTCTTGGGGCGCTGGTAGACGGTTTCGCCCACGGTGAGGGTGGGGGCCAGCGTCGGCCAGGCCACGTTGTAGGTGACCGAAAGGACGCCTGTTGCGCTCAGCACTTGAGACATTCCCGGCAGCGGTTGCGTTGCGTCCACAGGTTGCGGGAATCCTTCGTAGCGGGTGCTGGCGGCTTCCTTGTGCAGCCAGGGAACACAGCGCCCGACGCGAGCGGCTTCTGGCAGTAAGTTACTGTCCGCGCCGAAGAGACCCAATTCCCTGGCGTCTGCTTCGCTCAGGTAGAACCCAGGTTGCAGCGGATAGAAATAGAGTACCTGCATCTCGCCAGCAGCCCGCGCCCACAGAATCTCCTTAAAGTCCTTCCAGAAGGGTTTGGCCGCTTCTGGCTCGTAGGGGGCCGTCTCTGCACAGGGCTGCACGTCGAGCAGGTTGCGCAGCGGGACCGGCGCAAAGACAGGATTGCCCGCCGTCATGTTGTAGCTGAACTGGCTGTAGTCGGGGCCGAGCAGCTCTGTCGCCGTGATCGTCGGGTTCAGCGATCCCCCATAGCCACGCGATTGGAAGGTAATATCGGCCAGGATCAGATTACCGCTCTCGCCATGTTTGTTGCGCGCAGCCAGATTCAGGACGATTTCGTTGCCCTCGATGTAACAGCCGCTGGCGGTGGGCGCTGCGCCGAGCAGTTGCGGGGCGGCCGATGTATCAACCACAACCGTGGTGAAAGCGCTGATCGCTGCAAAAGCGCCATTGCTGGCGGTAACGGTGACTGTATAAACACCATCCGTAGGGTAGACCGCGCTGACCTGATTGCCAGCGATGCGCACGGCGCCATCCCCAAAATCCCAAAGATATTGCACGTCGGTGCCTGCGTCCAACGTGGCGCGCAGACGGACCGGACGTCCTGGGCGTAGATTTTGGTCGCCCTCGACGATCAGCCCGGTCGGCGCTTCGATGAACTTCTGGCGGTTGACAGCGCAACCAATCGGCGTCATACTGGCCGGATCGTAGGGGATGCGCACGGCGGCGCGGGAGAGGCTGCGAGCGCCCAGCGCTTCCACCGGCAGGGTGACGCGCCCGTTGGCGGGTATGTTTCCCAGCGCGCGCAGCGTCAGATGCGCGGCGGGGATCGTCTGCGCTTCCTCGGTGAGCGCAACCCGGTAGACCGCCATTTGAATGCGGTTGTTTTGGGCGCTATCCCGGTATTTGAGCAGCGCATAGGATTCGGTAATGCCCGCTGTGCTGGCAATGCGATCGCGCAGATCCGTGCGCAGGGCATAGAGCGCCGGCGCAGGCTGACCTGTATTGGAGGCGGCCAGCAGGGCGTGTTCCCAGTTCGGGCTGTAGCCGGGTTGGGTGGGATCTATCTGGTGGTAGATCGCAGCGCTGGCATAGCGCGCTGGCAGCAGCGCCGGCTGGCCGCCGATCTCGGATCCCAGTTCGCTGGCGATGACAATACGGGGCGGGGTTTGCGGCCAATCGCAGATGTAGCCAGCGCTCTTCACCGGCCAGGCCACATTGCGCTGATCGACGCGATACCAGGCTACTTCCAGATCATGACCGGCGGCAGTGCGCGCCGCGCCGGGTACTTGCTCCAGCACCGGGATGATCGGCCCATCGCGGCTTTCGCGCACATGGGCAGGGGGCAGCAGACCGTTGACAGTGTTGATCAGCAAGGTGAGGTCGGCGACGCTGATGACGCCGTCATAGGCGCTGCCGCCCAGAATATAACCGGCCCTGCCCTCAGGATCGATGTGGGCGACCAGTTGATCGACGGCATTGGCAAAGCGGTAATTTAGCTCCTTGCCAATGATGCAAGGCTCGACCTGGGCCGTCGGCGCTTTGTAATCCCGGACGCCCGCATCCTGCCAGTTGACGCTCTTGACAACCTGGATTTTGAGCGCGGGCGCGCCGCTACTAGCGCTGTATTGCAGCACAGAGTAGGAGTCGCCGGGAAGCGTCAGCAGTGTGCGCATAAAGACGCCGCCGGAGAGGATCACGCCAGCCTCGTTGTTAGGCGGAGGGGCCGTTCCTTCAAATGCGGACGCTGTGGAGACGAGGAAGCCATCGGCGACGGCGTTGTGTTCCAGGTTCACCGGCGCGCCGGCAATGTGGATCTGTGGGTTCTCAGGCCAGATCGCCAGCCCAACTTGCGGGAGTTCTTCGATCTGCGACAGATCTGGGTTGCGATCCCAGACGACGCGAATCTGTTCCGGCAATTGGTTGTCCGTAGCGCTGGTATCAAACGAGGGACGCACGGCAAAGTCCTGGCGCGTGCCCAGACTCCACGCATCGTAGCCGTTGAGTTTGGCACCGCTAACAGACTGCCAGAGTGGTGGATCGCCTACGGCGGCGGGAGGTCGCGGCAGAGGCTGGCCCACGATCCAGGGTTGGAACTCATAGGCGCCAATGTCGCAGTGGAAGACGCTGGCATCGTCGGCCAAAGGCTGTACCCCGCGCAGCGGCAGGCTCAACCCGCGCTGATCGGTGGACAGCGATCCGCTGCGCGCAACGACAGTGATCTGGCCGCTGCCTAACTCCACACCAGCGCTGTTATAGGCCCGGTACGCGGTCGTCGCCGCCAGTTGGACCGGCGCAGATCTGCGGTTGCCAGCGATGGTGATCAGGCGCACGCCCGCATCGCCGTCGTCGAAGGCCAGGGTAACTGGCGTGGACGCTGAATTCTGCCACACAATAATGTCCCCGGCAGTGATGGTTGCCGTCGCCGGGATGGCCAATGTGCGGCTGACTGTGCCCGGCGCGCAGATCTCGACTGGGATCTGGTTGACCGCTCGACTGTTGGGCAGCAGGGCATGGGTATGGACAAAGCCCGAGATCCAACTCTTCTCGAAATCGATCTGGTTGTTGTCTTGCAGTTCCCCCAGGAAGTTGCGCGCAGATGCTTCGGCCTGGCCGGATACGACACAAGAACTGTCGTTGAACAGGTTGTAGCCGCCATCCTCAATGGTGGTGACGACGCTCGCCTTATCACAGGCGTTGCCGCTGCCGCCGAGGAGAACAGTGCGCTCAATGCGCGTTCTACCGTTCTCGCGGTAGATCGTCGTGGCCTTTGGCTCAAACGGCACGCGATTGACGGTGATGGTCAGCGTTCGCCCCGAAATGTCCGAGACAACCACTGCGTCGGATGCGCCGCTGTTGAGGGTACAGCGCAGAGGCTGCGACAACCCCATGCCCATGGCCGGCAGCGTCGCCGACTGCGCATCACAGCCGACGGTTGCCGCTGGCGTTACGTTCAATGTTCGCGGCGAGCCTTGGGCGTTCTCAAAGCGTACCCAATCTCCTGAGCGGATCGTAATGAAGGCTGGCTCAAAATCACCCGCGCCTGTCCAACGCACAATATGCTGCGCCGGCAGCGGCGCGGCCATGTTGTCCACCAGTGTACTGGCGACAACGCGCAGACTTTCAACTGTACCGGCTGTGTTGTTGTAGATGGCGCCGCCGTAGAACTCCGATTGGTTGGCGGAGAGCGTGCTGCGTTCAATCACCAGGGCGCCGCTGTTGTAGATGGCGCCGCCCTGCGCTTTGAATTCAATATCGTTCTCACCCTGCACATTGGCGACCTTATATTCATTGACGGCTGCATTGTCGTGCAGGGTACTCCGTTCCAGGCGCAGATTGCCCAGATTGAAGATGGCCCCACCCTGGCGGCTCATACCGTGGCGCAGGGTCAGATCGCGCAACGTTACTGCCACATCCTCGGCGGGGGTGACGGTCAACGCGCCGGGTGAATACGATTGGACGGTCAGCACGCGGCCAGTCAGCCCATTGCTCTGGGTTGCATTCAAGCCTTTGCGCTGTTCCAAAATGGGATCTGGGCTGGCCTGTAAGATCGCGCGGACATCGATGCCCTGAGCGGCGTCCAGGCTGCTCACGTCGATCCCGGCGTGTTGCAGCACAAGATCACGGTAGACGACGAAGTTACCGGTGTAGACGCCTGGACCAATGGCGAGGGTGTCGCCGGCCATTGCCCGGTCTAGCGCCTCTTGTAGATCGTCGAAGCGGAGCGCAGCCGGATCCGCGCTGCAATTGGCACAGACGGCCAGCGTCTGCGGACCATATTCCAGGGCGCCGATGTCACATCTGCCGCCGGCGACCCCATCCCGGCTCAGAGGACGTTGTTTGCCGCGCTGATCGACAGCCACTGGGCAGGAGGTTGATCCTGCCGTCACCGCCGGGCTATCCGGGGAGAGAATGGCGCGGGTCAGGGTGGGGCCGCCATTGTCGCGCAGCGGCCCTAATTGGGGATCGTCCGTGGCGACGGGCTGCACCCCTGCACACGATCCTTCGGCGACAAGATTGTGTCCGCCGTCGGCAATCAATCCGCTACAGAGTGAAGCTGCGCCGCTGATAATTGAACCAGCCACACTGACTGTATTGGCAGAAGGATTGGCGTTCTGGATGGCGCTACCTTCCGTGGGCTGCAAGGTAACAGATTGCAGCCACGCCTGTCCACTGCCCTGGTTGTGGAGCCCAGAGGTAACGTTGATCAGCGTGCTGTTGATGACGCTCAACTGGCCGCTGTTGTAAATAGCGCCGCCGTCGGTGGCCCGGCTGTTGTAGATGGCGACGCCGCGCAATTGCAGTTGGCTGCCCGCCGCCACGTTGATACCGCCGCCGTTGACTGCGCAGCCGTTGCGGATGTTGAGATCATACATCTCCACTACTGCGTTGTTCACTACCTTGAAGACGCTGCCGATGTTGGTATCGCAGCCGGCCGCGGGGATGGTCGCACTCGCCTGCACAAAGCCCATGTGAGTTCCCGGCGTGATCTCGTTCAAGCTCGGCCCGCGGATCATAACGCTCTTGGAGACGGTGACGCTTTCGGTGATCACGCCGGAGATGATAATCGTATCTTCTGTGGCGGCAGCATCCAGCGCGCTGGCAATGGTGTCATATTGGCAGCGGTTGGGGAAACTGTTGATATCCAACGGCGCGCCGCAGACGTAATAGAGCTCCTGGCCGTATTCCACCGCGCCGATGTCACAGTTGAGCGCGTTTGTCTCAAAACGCAGCGGTCGCAGTCGTCCGCGTTGATCGACCAGATTGCCTGCGCCGAGCTGTGTCTCGCAGACAGGGACATCGACCTTGTCCAAAATATCATTGGTATTGACAGCAACGGGCATGTAGTAGGGCGTACCCGAACTGGGATAGGCCAGATCGCGCAATTGGATGTTGCTCGATGCTGCGTGTCCACAGGAAGCATCATCGAAAAGATTACTGCCATTGTCGATCACCCCTTGCCCGTGACAGATCTCTCGGTTTTCGCTGGGCGGTTTGGCCACGATTGTCGCAAAGAGGGCAAGCGACTGACCCGACTCTGGCTGATTGAAAACGTTGAGGCCATTGGTAGCGACGTTCCTGTAGATCGTTGCGAAGCGGGCGTCTACCTCCCCTGTATTGTAGATGCCGCCGCCACTCGTCGCCGTGTTTTCACCCACCGTGCTGTTGACAAGAGACAACTCGACAGGCAGCACTTTATTCTGATCGGACCAATTGGCAATACCGCCGCCAAGCCCAGGACCGTCAGCCAAGGTTCCATTTTTGACAATCGCGCTATTTCTGATGGTAAGTTGACCCCGATTCAAAATGCCGCCGCCGCCTTCCTGGGCAATGTTGCTCTCCACAAGAGAGGTGGTTACAGAAAATACACCCCAGTTGTAGATGCTGCCGCCCCACCTGGCGCTGTTTCCTATGAAGTTTGTGGCCGTCCCAACGCCCGTACCTGTGGTTGGGATCAGAATGCTGCCGCCATCAAGGCCCGCTTTATTGCCTTCCAGCGAAACGCTGGTGAGGGTAAAAGCCCCGTCCGCGTAGAGACCCCCGCCATTGTTCGAAGCTTCATTCGCCGTGATCATCGAATTGGCGATGGTATGGGTTCCAGCGCCCGTCAAGATGCCGCCGCCGTCGCCATTGTTCGCCTTGTTGTTCGCGACAGTGGATAATTGGTTGATTGTCAGGTTGCCCGTAACGCGGATACCGCCGCCGACGCGCGCAGTGTTGGATGTAAGTTCGGATTCGGTCAGGGTAACATTTGCGCCATAGATCCCGCCGCCGCCAGCGATGCCGGTCGCCGTGTTGGAATTTACCCTGGAGCGGGTGACAGCGAGGTTGCCGTTCGTCCAAATGCCGCCGCCGCTGCCATTGCTGGCCTGGTTCGATAGAATGCTCGAATCGACAATCGTATGTGAGCCAGCGTCTGCGAAAATACCGCCGCCGTTCCCAGACGTTGCGCTGTTATTGGCGACCACAGAGGATTGGTTGATCGACAGATTGCCCGTGGCCCAGAGACCGCCGCCGATCAATGCGCTGTTCGATGAAAGCTGCGATTGCGTCAGCGTGATGTTTGTACCGTAGAGGCCGCCGCCGCCAGCGATACCGGTGGCTGTATTGGACATGATCTCCGATTGGGTCAACGTCATGCTCAGCCCGGCGATGCCGCCGCCAGACAAAAGCGCGCGATTGGCGTTCACCTTAGATTGGTTTAGGGTCAGGTTGCCCTCTGTGGCAATACCACCGCCGCCGCCGTTCGTCGCCGTGTTGGATAGGATGCTTGAGTTGCTGATATTCAACGTACCACCGCCGCGAATGCCGCCGCCGACGCGCGCGCTATTGGAGCTTATCTCCGATTGCGAGAGCGTGAGATTGGCGACATTACCCAGGCCGGGATTGTTAACGCCGAAGATTCCCCCGCCTTCGCCGCTGTTTGACGTGTTGGAATCTACCTTTGATGAAGTCAGATTGATAGCGCCTCGCACCGCGTAAACGCCGCCGCCGTTACCTGCTGCCCAATTGTTATAGATATTGGATTGGTTGAGCGTAAGCGTGTTGCCGTTAGCATAGATACCCCCACCCGTCATCGCTGCCGCATTGGCATAGACGCTGGAGCTGTTCAAGGTCAGCGTCGCGCCCAGAAAGTGAATACCGCCGCCGTCAGTCGAGGTACCATTCCCATAGAAATGGGCGTTGTTCAACGTGATCGTCGTCCCTCCGCTAAAATGGGCGCCGCCGCCATTGCTGCTGTTGCCCCTTGTCATGTTCAGATTGGACAGGGTAACAGATAAATTGTTGGCAACATACAAGACACGCCCTGTGTTGGCGGCATCCAAAACAGTTGGGGATGAAGCGTTCAACGAAGTAAACGCTGTGTTCCATCCACCTTCCAGCGTCAGATTTTTGTCGATATCCAACAGTTGCACACGGCTGTTGCGCGTCTGGGTGCCGACACAATTCCCCGAAAGCCGGATGGCGGCGCCGAATGCGCTGGCATCAGCCGCTGCCTGCACTGGCGAGGAATCTTCGTAGTAATAGGTTGTGCCATTGGCGATGCGGGCAACGCAATTCCACATAACCTCGACCGCGCCGACGTCGATCAGGCCGTTGCCCGCTCGCGACCGTCCGCGCTGATCCGTTTCACCTGAATTGGCAGTACGATTGCCAGCGTTGATCACCAGGCTGCTGAGCAGGGGCATCATTGTGTCTGTCGGCCCGCCATTGTTGGCCAGGGGTCCCAGCCAGGAGGCAAGAGGGTTTGTATTTACAAAGGTTGTGCCGCAGGTATTGTCGCTGGCAAGATTGGTGTTATTAATCAATAACCCGGCACAGTTATCAAGCGTATTGCTCGCAATAATCGAATGATTGATGTTGCTCCCAGATTGACTAACAAGACCGCCCCTGCCTCGTGCGCCAGCAATGCCGGCCGTCCCCGCACTGCCGCCAGAGGCGTTGCTGCCATCTCCCCAAACACTTTTGCCTCCCTGCCCCCCTGTGCCGCCTGAAGTAACAGTTGTGTTCCCCGCCCCGGCTAAGCCAGTCGTGTTCCCTACAATCGTATTGGTATTAATGACACTCGTCACTGTGCTGTAGATGCCAGCGCCGCTGCCGCCATTACCGCCATTGCCGCTACTGCCGCCATTGCCGCCGGGACCGCCGTTGCCGCCTCTGCAAAATCCCTGATTGTTGCCGCCGTTGCCGCCGTTGCCGCCGTTGCCGCCGACGTTACCATTGCCGCCAGTTCCCGTAAGGTTCGCTGTGTAGGTGCTATTCTCCACGGTTAGAGCGCCAAAGTCATTGTGGACGCCAGCGCCACTGCCGCCATGACCGCCAGCGCCGCCAGCGCCGCCACGACCACCAACACCACCGGCGTCCGGACAGCCGGAATCAGGAGCGTTTCTACCGTGTCCTCCCCTTCCCCCTGTACCGCCATTGCCGCCATTGCCATTCTGATTGTTCTGGATGGCGCTGTTATTGATGGTGAGGTTCCCTAAACTATAAATACCGCCGCCATTGCCGCCGCGCCCACCGGCGCCGCCGTTGCCAGCATTGCCGCCATCGCCATTGGGACCTACCTGGTCTCCACCATTGGCGCCGTTGCCGCCATTGCCGCCGTTGCCAGTGACATTGTTCGTGACGGTACTGTTACGGAGGGTCAGCGCGCCAGCATTAAAGATGCCGCCGCCGTCGCCGCCAGGATTACCCGGATTACCACTGACGCCAGCCGTGGTCGCATTCGTCCCGTTTGCGCCGTCGGGCGACCTCCCTCCTGTAATTCTCAGGTTGGAGAGAGTGACAGTAGTCCCGCTGGGGATATAAATCACGCGTCCCTGGCCTTGGGCATTCAGCACTGTGGGATTGGCCCTGGAATCAGGCGCGGCGTCCCAATTGGCAGGGCTGTAGCCCCCTTCAATCGTGATATTCTTGTTGATATAGAGGACTTGAGTCTGGTTAGAGACCGTTGTCACGCCGGCGCAGGTACCGGCGACCTTGATGGTAGATCCTGCAAAGGCATTCGCCAGGGCGTTGCGCAGAGCGGACGCATCAATGGTTGGGCCGTACGAAGTGGTTCCGACTCGCGCGTAGCATTGGGAAAGCTGGGCCATCGCCGTCTTCGGCGCAGCGAGCTGGTAGAAACCAGTCAGCAGCAGACAGGCGATCAACAGGATCACTGTTCGCGCCCAAAATCGGCGCGTGGACGGCGAAAGTCGAGTCGCGCCGGCGGAAGATCGATCCATTTGACGAAGATAATATTTAGCCATGAAACGCTCTCTACCCTTATCGCTTGTTGGTCAATTTTTACCGCAGCTTCAGTCGCTATCCTGCCGATCTGTGGAGAGAGTACGCCTACGTGCGGGTCTACACGATCAGCGCCGCACCAGGGGATGCTTTCTCCGCAGTTATATGCTTTTTCTCGTCGGCCCTGTCTTAATCATACGGCTGCTCGCGCAACTCCTCGCTGCGTAACACCTGGCGGATTACAAACGTGCCCTGTACGGTAATATCGTGCTTGTGGACGCCGCTGATCACCTCTTTGTAAGTGCCGCCCCAGGCAATGCCCCCCCAATCCAGCGCCAGGATCAAATTCTCGATCTCGGCGTCGCTGAGAGAAGCCATCCCCGGCATACGGCGCAGATCGTCTAGCAGCGTCAATTGGATGCGCCGTTTGAAGCCGACCGATTCGTACTGGTAGGGTTGCAGATTTCCTGGCAGGAGCCGGAAGAGCGCATCCAGGTTGTCGTGATCCGGGTGGTACTTGTGTTTGAAGGGATTGAGGGGATCGTTCTCCTCCACAGCCAGCACTTCAAACTGCTGCAAGCCACCAGCGCTGAAGCTTCCCGCAGTGGTTGTCTTGGGGGCAGGCAGACTAAAGGCCACGCTGCTAATGCGGCGACCGCCCGCGCTCAACTCGTAGTAGGGCAACAGTTCGGGTTTGGCCTCCTCGTCCTTCACACGCAGCAGAATGCGGAAGCGGAATGGATCGAGCGTGGGCGCGGCCTCCTGGATTTCGCCACAGGCCACATCCCCACCCTCGCTACGGATGCGGATAGCCGAGCTTCCTGTCAGCAGGGTCGCCAGATCTGCCAAGACAGCGACGCCGGGCAGCAACCCATTTTTCACAGCCCCCAAAGTTACCGGCGCCGGATTCGCCAGGACGTCGGCGCACCCGCCGGGACCGGTCTGGACAAGTTCCGCGCTGTGGGATGGGACAAAGCCAAAGTTGATCAACGGCTGGATCGAGTTCTCGTCCTGGTCATAATAGGGAAGTGTATCGGTGACCAACAGCACCTGGCGCACATAGCCGGCCGGCGATACAGCAGTGATGCCAGCGGCAGAGAGCGAAAGGGAGGCAGGCAGCAGATTGGGCGCGATCACCGTCGGCGTCACGGGCCGGGTCACTTCAAAGTCCGCCGTGTAGTTGGGCGGCGGCGTCACGTTGATCGTGTAGTCGCCGGGCGTCAGGCCGGTGAAACGGTATGAGCCGTCGGCGGCTGTCGTCGTCGAAAGAGTCCCCAGCGTCACCGTCAACCCGGCCAACCCTGCTTCATCTCCATCGCGCAGACCGTTCTGATTGGCATCCCAAAAGAGATAGCCGCCCACATAGGGCAGATCCCCGCGGACCCTGGCAGCGTCCAACGGATCTGTAGAGATCGCACCGGGCAGCGCCAGAGTGATTAAGAGTTGCAAGTTATTCCCGATCTGGCGCATCTCCGCAGCGCCACGAATGCTCGCCTCGGATTGTGGATAGAGGCCAATGGTCAACTGGCTGCTTTCCACATTGGTGCTGCCCAATCGACCTTCGCTCACTTCGGTCACAGTCACCTCACCCACCCAAAGACCTGCTTTGGCGCCAGCCTGGGCGACGACAGGCAACAGCCAGCGCACGCCCAGGTCTGGCGCGCTGATCTGGAGCAGGGCTTCGCCGCCTTGAGGCTGTTCGCTGCCCAACACCGAAAACTTCACCGGCTGGATGCTCTGGCCGGAGAGGGTGAGGCTGCCATTGCCGCTGCGCAGGTCCTGTGTGATTGGGTGGGTCAGGCGGAGGGCGACGCCGGCATTGTTTCCTTGCAGCAACGCAATCGAGACCGGCGCATTGATAGCGGAGAGATTCTGAAGGGTAAAGCCCTGCTGATGGCTGCCAGCGCCGAAGTTCAAACCTTGATCCACGATCTCCTGCACCACCAGCGGAGCCGTGAAGTTGGCGGCATCCTCGGCGTTGGGGCCGCCGTAGTAGACCAGATAGGCATGGCCGCTGGCGAGCTTTTCTGTAGCGGCCAGTTCTACCCACTCGCCGGCTGTGTTCAGTTGGTAGACCTGAGAAATGGGCGATGATCCGAAAAAGATCTGACGGGTTGGTTCGTTCCCGGCCAAAATGGGGAAACCGGCCAGGTTGTATGATTCTTGGACCCAGCGGTGCTTGCGCACCACAGGTCGGCCAACCACCGATAATGTGGCGCTGCTGCCCTCCTTCAACTGCACCAGATACCCTGTGTTGGCGCGCAGACTCACCAGATCTGTAAGGAAGGCGTCGGGCCTGCCGTCGGGGATGTAGCGCCTCCAGCCTGGCTCATCCCAAAGACCCTCGGCAGGATCAACAATATAGTCCATGCGCGTGGTGGGCACATTCCAGGTCCAGACACCTTCCAGACAGGCGCAGCTATCCAACTGAGCGAAGATTGCCTCAATGCCAGAGCGCTCGTGTACCCAAATGGGCTGCGCCTCTGTACCCTCATTCACCAACGGCGACGGGTTGATCGGCTCCACCTCCAGGTAGATGGTATTCCATCCTCCGGCCAGCGTAAAGGTCTGGGTGACGGTAGCGCCGCTGCTCCAACTCATGACGCTTTGGCGATCCACGGCAATTGGCGCGCTGCTCTCCACGGTAAAGGCGGATGCGCCCGACTGCTGTTGGAACCGCCATCCGCCAACGAAGAGGACAGCCAGGAGGGAGGCCAGGCGCAGGGAGATCGTAAGTTGTTTAGGCATGGAATGTATAGTCCTCCGGGTCAGAATTGACTGCGCTAGTGCTGATCCACAACAAAAGCGTGAAATCGATCTCCTGCTCTACTGAGAAGAGATTGCAGGCAAATACAGGAGTCCGGTTGACGCAAGGCCCGATGTCGGCGTAGCTGTCGGCGTACGAGTCGCTGTTGCCGTATGCGTAGGCATGGGTGTATGTGTCGGCGTATGGGTTGCCGTCGCTGTGGGAGTAGAAGTTGGTGTATGGGTGGGCGTCGGTGTAACTGTCGCCGTCGGCGTGGCTGTGGGTGCATTCACAAAGGTAATCATCCCCGATACGGCGGTCACGTGTAGGGGGATCCCCTCAGCATCGGCGAAGCTCTCCACCGTCAGGCTTAACGGCGTTGTTGAGCCGACAGTGGGTGATCCGGCAGCCTGCCATGTAATCTGCACCAGCGTAAGCCTATTCCCCGCGTCCACATTGATCCCCTCTAATGAGATAGGGTTGAAACTCACCGCATCTGGCGTCCCATCTTTATCGCGGTCAAGAGAAAGATTACACAAACCTGTAGAGAAGAGAGTATTCCGTCTGCATTCGAGCGGTTTGAGCAGCGCTGGATCGTAGCCCACCACAGCCGTCACCGCCCCCAAGTTCTTCACATCCGTAACAGTGATCGGCAGGATGACGTTGCCATCACGGACGGGTAAGGCGCCGCTGTCTGCCTGCACAACTGGGTTTACTGTTGCGTCAATCAACAGAGCAGGGCCGGAGCCTGGCAGCGTAGGGTTGATTTTCAGCCTTGACATTGAAGCCACCAGGTACCCTCTTTCATCTGTTGGCGCAAGAGAAAAAAGTATCCCCATACCCAGCACAAGCAACATGCAGAAGATGAGCGCACGCTGTCGAACGCGTATAAAGTTGTTTTGAGGATAACGATCGAGCATGCACGCCTTACTTTTAGGCTTTTCAGAGGCCCCGGCTAAATTACAAGAATCTCCAGGAATGCACCTGAGCCTTACTGTACGTTATCGATTTCACAAGAGAGAAACCGTCTGAGGAAAGAAGAATTCGGAAGAAAGCTGTGTGTACACTGATTAAAAGCGTGTAGAATTGAAGATCAGAAGATTTGCCGATGGACAATTATCGAAAAGGATCTACAACGATTCAAGCATAGCAACAGAACGTCAAAGAAACGTCAAAAAATTGGGCGTTTGGTCACAAAATTGAATCGCCAGGAAAAACTCTTCTTGTGCAAAATAGATCGATGACCCTATAATGATGTTGCCTCGTTTTGACACAATATTATCTTATGCTTTGTCTGATTAAATTTTCTTTGGTTCTGGGTAATCAGCCTTACCATAATCTGTCGCCAATTTCCGCATCCGACGTTTAGAAAGCATGGTGGAATTGTGCAATTGGCCTTCTCCTTTTTAGGCTCGTTTCAGGTTAGATTGAACGGAAGACCACTGCGCTTTGCAACTGATTCTGCGCGCGCTTTACTCGCCTATTTGGTCGTCGAAGCTTCCCCTGCAGGGCGAACACATTCGCGGCTATTGTTAGCCCACTTATTCTGGCCTGATCAATGCACTGCGACGGCGCGCCATAACCTGCGCCAGTCCCTGCTGCATCTGCGCCAGGGTTTGGGTGAAGCAGCCCTACCCCTCTTGCATGTCACTGCGCAATCGCTTGGCATTGCCCCAGAGGTAGCCACTATCTGTGATGTTCACCGCGTCCAGCAGATCCTCGACGGCTGCGCCTCACACCCTCACACTGCTCTTCACCAATGCTCAAGCTGTCTTCACGAGTTGGAACAGGCGATCATCCTCTATAAAGGTGAATTTCTGCACGGTCTCTCGGTCGCCGGCGGCTATCCATTTGAAGATTGGGTTCTCTTGCGACGCGAGCAAATCCATCGGCGAATTATTCACATCCTGCACTCGCTGGCGGAGTACCACGCGGCGACCGGTTCCTATGAGCGTGTGCAATACTATGCGGAACGGCAGTTGGCGCTGGAACCGTGGCGCGAGGAAGCTCACCGCCAGATGATGATTGCATTATCGGCCAACGGAGATCGCACGGCAGCGCTGACCCAATATAAGATATGCTGCCGCATCCTGGCCAAGGAACTGGATACTATACCCTCGTTCGAGACGGAGGTTCTTTATCTTCAGATTAAGCAGGGCAGGTCATCGCCGTGGCTGCAACCCCTTGCTCTTTCCAATCCCTAAGCTACGTCGCTGAACGATCTCTTTCTCTTGTCTTCTTTCTCTGTATCACTTCCCCGCTATCTCGACAGAGACGAGGATTGTGGGTAAACTCCTCTCAGTTACCATGCATCCAGACTCTTTCTATGCTTGACAGTGGATTGTCTGGATGATCCCATCTTGTGACATTTTGTGATCGAGGAGCAACCCGCGGTGACTGTTGAAGATCAACGCCAGGCCTGGAACCGCGTGGCAGGCATTTATCAGAATCGCCACCAGATTGGCGTAGATGCCGTGCAATACGGGCCGTTAGCGCCGAATGAAAGCGAGCTTCACCTGCTGGGGACGGTAGCGGGGCAGCACATTCTTGAGATCGGCTGCGGCGGCGGGCAGAACTGTGTGGCGTTGGCGCGCGCTGGCGCTACGGTGATCGGTGTAGACATCAGCAACACCCAGATCGAGTTTGCCCGCCAACTGGCCGCCGCCGAAAATGTGTCCATTGACTTTCGATGTGCCGACGCTGTCGATCTCTCTTTTGTGCCCGACGCCAGCCAGGATCTGGTGCTTGCCGTCTACCTCTTCCCCTACATTGAGGACGTTCCCTCTCTGCTGGCGGAATGCGCGCGGACGCTTCGCCCTGGCGGTCAGCTCGTCATCAGCCAGGATCATCCCATCCGCGCCTGCTATTGGGATGAAGAACACGAGGAAGAAAGTATTTTGCCCGCCCGCAGCTACTTTGAGCCGCGCCCATTGCGTTGGTCCTTTGCCGAGACGGGAACACCGATGATCTCCCATCATCGCACTATCGGTCAATGGTTCTCACAGCTATGCGAATCCGGCTTCGTTGTCAAACAGACCCTGGAATTTCCCCTGCCCCCCGGTATGGCGGATGAGCCGTGGGCTGATGAATACACATCTGAAGTAGCGATCCACCTGCCGCAGACCATGATTTTGGTGGCACAACGACAATGAACGACAATGGATCCACACGATCGGAACACTCTATGAGCATCCCAATCCCCAATCCCCAGTTCCCAGTCCCCAGTCCCCAGTCCCCTCATCTGCTGCCCACCCCCTTCCCCATCCGCGCCATCCACCAAGAAAATTATCGCACCAAGACTTTTGTACTCGACGGTCGAATGGATGCCTATCCCGGTCAATTTGTGATGGCCTGGTTGCCCCGCTTTGACGAGAAGCCCTTTTCGCTGGTCAATGCCGATCCCATCACGTTGATGGTGACGGCGGTGGGGCCCTTCAGTCGTCTGCTCCACGAAAAGCGGATCGACGATCTGCTCTGGGTGCGCGGTCCCTTTGGGCATGGCTTTCATGTGGATGGGGTGGATCGACGGCTGGCGTTGGTGGGCGGCGGCTATGGGGTCGCGCCGCTGCTCTGGTTGGCGCGCACGCAGCTTGACATCGCCAGCCAGATCACGGCAATTATCGGCGCCCGCACGGCTGAGGATGTCCTCTACGATGACAGGTTCGTACAGTTGGCCGAGGCCTCTGGCGAGACAAAAACGGGCGTCGATCTGATCATCACCACCGAGGATAGCAGCCGCGGCATAGCCGGACGCGTCACCCATGCCCTGGAACCGTTGCTGAAAGCAGACCGACTTGATAGCATCTACGCCTGTGGCCCTCACGGTATGCTGGCGGCGCTGGAAACGCTGGGCGCGTCATATCATGTGGCTTCCCAACTGAGTTGGGAAGCCTACATGCGCTGCGCCATCGGCATCTGTGGAGCCTGTGAACACGCGGGCAAGCTCTTGTGTTTGGATGGGCCGGTGCTGGAGAGGGGATGAGGGGAGGGCAATCGCGAACTTGACTAAAGCAGGGTTAAAACCCGCGACTGACACTGAAAAGTCGCCTCAGCGACTTGATTTTCAGTGCCTGAGGGCACTTTTCACTGTCAGAAGCCGGATTTATCCGTTGCTATCACGAAGCTCGCGATTGCCCTGGATGAGGGAAGAGGAGAAGAAGAGAGGAAGAGAAGAAGGGAAGAAGGGAGTCCCTTCTTCCCTTCTTCTCTTCTATTGCTGCATCTTTTGCATGAGTTGACGTTTGAGATAGGCAATTAAAGCGTGGAGGCCGCGCAGACGCTGGGGCGAGATCGCTTCGTGCAACCCCAGGAGAAAATGCACATCCTCAGGCGTTTTGAAGATCTCGTCGGGGGTAGAGCCGTTCAGCCCTTCGGCAACAATGGCTGCATACCCGCGCACAGTCGGCGATTCACGCGGTACGTCAATGTAGAACGTGACCCGGCTATCCTCCACCTCGGTGAAGACAAAAACAGGAGTTTGGCATTCATGGACCTGCTCCATTTCGTCCCGTTTGCTCAGGAGCCACGAGGGAAGATCGGGCATCTCCATTGAAAAATCGATAAGATAGTCGATGCGGTCGCGCGGCGCAGCCGTGCGAAAGTCCTCGATGATTTCACGGAGAGCAGGCGGGCAGGCCGCAATCCTCTCCTCGACGGTTGTCCCCGTTTCCAAAGCTTTTCCTCTTTCTGTTGCCTGGAACCCCACTGACCCGGGGCGTCATAGTCTTCGATCTGGTGATTAGATGCGCAGCCTATGGTAGTACAGCACGGGGAATTCGTCAACGTTCTAGCGGATCTCCATCAGCTTAAGATCGAAGTTGAGCGCCTCGCCCGCCAACGGATGGTTAGCGTTAAAGGTTACCTGGTCTTCATTCAGATCCTCAACGACGGCGACGAAGGTATATTCTCCCTGTTGCATTTGGACCTGCTGCCCTGCGGCTAACTCTACATCGCCGGGCAGTTGTTCACGGGGGACAGCAAGCACCATTTCGTCTCGATAAGGACCATACGCTTCCTCGGCGGGGATGCGGACTTGCTTGGTTTCGCCGAGTTCCATGCCTGTGATGGCTTGTTCAAACCCAGGGATGACCTGGCCGGAGCCCAGGGTAAATTCCAGCGGATCGCCGCCAACCGAAGCATCAAACCGATCTCCATTGTCCAGTGTACCGACATAATGGACGCGGACTGTGTCTCCTACAGTAGCCCTCTGGCTCATTGTGTAACCTCCTACTTAATTGAATAGCGATGTGGTGATCGCGCTCACCACAGAAAATAAAAGGGGGCGTCGGAGTGCCCCGACGCCCCCTTTTATGCAGATTGCGTTACTGCTTGCGCTTTAGAACAGGTAGCCCATTCTTGCTTTCGGCGACTTCGTAACCCTCTGGGACTTGATCCAGAGATCCTTCCTTTGCCTCTTTGGCAAAGAAATAGAGCGTCTGGTTGCGTCCATTGCGGAGCGTGGTCTCCTTGGAGTGCAGATAATAGGTATTCCCCTTGGAGTTTGTGTGAGCATATGCCATAGTTTCTTCCTTCCTTTCCTCTTGATACGTTCTTTGCGAATTAAAACAACCGCTTTACCCAAGCATTCCTGTGACAACAGGGTGGGGAACGTACAGACGCATTCACCAGAATCGACAATCAGGATTTACAACCTGGTTGTCTCTGGCAATACGGCCTGCATCGCCCCTATTGTAGTACTACCAGGCTGAAAAGCAAAAATCACGAAATGAAGCAGGGTGCAGGTGGCAAGTTGCAAGCGGCAATTGCTCACCCACTACGCAATTCGGCAATTTGCAACTCGCTTCAACCTTTCATCTTTCCCCAGTCGCCAATCCCCGCGTCGCCATGTATGTATCCGTGTACTTTGCCAGCGCCATCCCCGGCCAGCGATCTTCGTAGAAGCCTGTGATGACGAACCCGGCGTCGATCTGTCCCCCGATCTGGTCTGTGAGGGTATGACCGAATTCAAGCGCTTCCTCGGCGGCGATGTAGTCGTCTCGTTCCGCTGCCTCAATGCTTGTGAGATCCGAGTAGGGCAACGAATGACGGACGTGCAGAGTTCCTTCATCGGCTAATTGCTGATCGAATATGTATTGAATCGGGTTAGGAAAGCCAGCCAGCAATACACCGCCCTCTCTTAACACTCGACGCGCCTCCGCCCAGACAGGACGAACATCGGGCACGAAGAGATTAGAACAGGGGTGGACAATTAGATCAAAGCTGCCATCAGCGAAGATGGAGAGATCGCGCATATCCCCATCCACAGTAATCAGCGGCAGATCCGCTTGATCGGCGACGGCGCGGTCGCGGGCCAACTGCGCCGGAGAATTATCAAAGACAGTTACGAATGCCCCTTCGGCAGCGCCCGCCGCTGCCAGGATCGGGCCTTGCTGACCACCGCCTGAAGCAAGACAGAGGATGCGAGCATTCCGCAACGATGGAAACCAGGAACGAGGCACTGGTTTCGTCGGTGTCAGCACGATCTGCCATTCACCGCGGCGTGCGTCTGCAATCTGATCGGCGCCGACAGGGATCGTCCACGGGCTACCTCGATCAACGGCTGCGTCCCATGCCTTTCGATTATACTGACCTACATCGAATGTCGTTGAATCGACTACTATCAAGTCTATCCTGGCCTCTTGCTTGGCGTGAATGATCATTACGATCCTATTACACCATAAGTTTTAGGAGAAAATCAACAGTTTTTCCCTGCAAGAACCCTACATTATGGCCCAAAAATGTGGATTCCTGTTGAAAATATATCTCCCTCTGTACACTCGGATGTATCGATATCTATGGGGTAGAACCCTCTGACTCCCTAAAATAAGGAGAAGCGGATATATGAGCCTATCCCAAAACATAACTAGCCCATAGGAAGACACTCTATTTCATGGATGGATGGCGAACCTTTTATCGAACCTGTATTGTTATACTGACTCTGGTTGGGGCTTATTTAATCTACGAATTGGGGCAGATCCTCATCATCCTCTTTTTCGCAATTCTGTTTGCATCGGCAATTCGTCCTTATGTTGTAGCGCTGGCACGGCGCGGCGTGCCTCAAGTAGGCGCAATCCTCTTAATTTATCTCCTATTTTTTGTGTTGATCTTCGGCACCCTGATCCTTGTGGTTCCACCCTTGATCAGTTTGACAATTGACTTCGTCACGAACGAGTTGCTGGTGACGCAGATCAACCTGCTGCTGCGCCGTCTGACCTTCTTAGGTCGGCGTGAACTTCAGATTGCATTGCCAAGTCTAGAGATTCCTGATTATATGCTCACATGGGCGGCCCAAACAGCTGAGGAGGCGGCGCGTCAACAGGCGTTGCCCGTGGCGCAGAACACGCTCCTCCTATTGGGGCAGATCGGGTTGGCGTTTGTGATGAGTTTCTACTGGTTGACCTCGCATGGCGAGATTCAAGGGCTTCTGCTGCGGATAGCGCCGCTGCAACGGCGACCCGATGTCGAGCTGATCTGGAATGATGTGGAGCAGACGTTGGGCGCTTACGTACGAGGACAGGTGATCCTGATGGCGCTGATTGGGATCGTCTCCTTCTTGGGGTTATGGGCGTTGGGCGTACCCTACGCGCTGGCGTTAGGCGCGATTGCCGGGCTGATGGAAGTGATCCCTGTACTCGGCCCGATCCTGGGAGCGATCCCTGCGATTATGGTCGCCTTTACAGTATCGCCTCCGCTGGCGTTGGTTGTGGCGCTCTACTATCTGGTGGTGCAACAGTTGGAAGGGAATGTGTTGGTGCCCAAGGTCATGCAAGACAAAGTGGGGCTGAATCCACTGCTGGTGATCGTGACGTTGACGGCTGGCGCTGCATTGTATGGCATCGTGGGGGCAATTGTGGCGATCCCCCTGGCTGGCGCACTTCAGGTTTTTGTGAAGCGGCTCCTCATTCAACCGGCAATTGAACGCGCCGAAGAGGAATCAACCCTGCTCGAATCTGATCCAAGCCAGGCAGCCACGGCAGCGCAAGCCGCTCCCCCTGACAATTCAATAGGCACGGGCGTGGTGCAAAATCCCGAAGTAGGTCCACTCAGCCACCCGGACCCATAACCAGGCGTTGTATACAAGGAAATCGGCCGGTCTCACAGCCCAATCGAGAACATCTGCTCCAGATCGTGGCGCGAGTAAGTGCGGAAGGCGATGAGCGTTTCGGTATAGGTGATCGACTCAAAGCTACGGATGGTATCGGTGACGAGTTCGGCCAATTCCTCATTGGTACGGACCCGGATCACGGCGATGAGGTCATAACGGCCCGCCACCGAATAGACCTCGGAGATGCCGTCGATCCCGGCGAGAGATTCGGCCACGTCCTTGATACGGTCACGTTTGACGTTCATCAAAATCAGTGCGTTTACCATTTTACTGTCACCTTTGTTTGGATTGCACGATGAAGGTTGGTGTCGATACTGACAGCAACTGGTGATCAGAGATTGGGAGGCGATCCCCTGTATTCCCGCTCTAGTCACCTCTCCCCTATGAGCGCTAACAGGGGTAAACGGGCAAGTGCCGGGGACTTTTCGCCACTGAAGTCCCCGGCACTTTTGCATGCCCTTAGCGCTTATGCCCCAGTCCCCAGTTACTGATCTCTCATCCACGCTGGATGCAGCGCGGCGATCTCCGCGTAGACAGGACAATCTTCCCCATGGGCGCCGGGCAGGTAGCCAGTACTCATGAGGAACTCGCCCACGATCTCACCGCCGGTGAAGCGAAAGGTACGCTTGAAAAGCTTGACCCACTCTTCTTTCGGAAGGGGATGATGGTGATCAAGCCACCCCACAAAGGATCCGTATTGCTCTCGGATCTCAACAAGGCGACGGGCGTTTTCGATGGCCGCATCCACCTTCAGCCGGTTACGGATAATGCCAGCGTCGCCTAGCAGACGCGCCCGCTCCACTTCGCCGTAGGCAGCAACAGTGTCGATATCGAATTGATCGTAGGCGCGCTGGAAGTTGGCGCGCTTCCTCAAGATCGTCGCCCAGGACAGGCCAGCCTGATTGATCTCCAAGATCAGCCGTTCAAAGAGTACGGCGTCATCGCTCACAGGGAAGCCATACTCGTGATCATGATAATCACCGTGGAGTGGATCGCCCGGCGCAACCTCACAATAAGTGGTCACGGTTATTCATCCTTCATTTGGTAGCCGTAGCCGCGGATCGTCACAATAAAACGGGGATCGTCTTCTGTATCCGGTTCAATCCGCGAGCGCACCCGGCTGACCATGCGGTCAATATTGGCGTCGTAGACTTCACCCTCGACTTCGGGCCATACGTTGAGCGCGATCTCATCTTTGCTCACAACCCGGCCACGGTTTTGGTAAAGATACCAGAGCAGATCGAATTGTTTCACGCTCAAGGGCGGATCGAGCAGATTCCCATCGACATAAACTTGCCGGGTAGTCCGATCCACGCGTAGCGCCGGTTCGCGCACAGCGATCAATGAGGGCGCGGTGATGGTCACCGAGGGATCTTGGAAGCGAAAGCGGGTAGAGGCGAATTGGACTTCCATCCCATCTTCCAACCAGGCGGTCGCCCTCTCGCCCAAACGACGGCCCGCCGCAAAAACGCCATTCTTACTGCCCAAATCCTGAATACGATAGCCGTTGTCAACCCGATGGATTTCAGCATGTTGGCGGCTGGCATAGTTATCGTTCAACACAATATCTTGCGTAGAGGAACGCCCAACGGTAATAAGTTCCCCTTTTAGCTCATACTCTTTCCCCGTATTGGGACCACTAATGCAGATCAAGCGTCCATACTGGCTCACTGGTCAACCCCTATCATCCTGCGCCCTACCCCGATCTGTTTTGTAGGTCCATCGGGCTATGCTAGAATAGTTCAAGTTATCGCCAATTTCGTACTGAACAGTTTTGAATCATACCAGCAAGCCAGTACAGTGGCAAAGTTAAGCTGATTTGCAGGGCAGACAATTGCTGGGAACCAAACCTGGATCGGCTGCGTCTGTGGCTGTATGGAGCGCACAACATCAATGGGACAATCGTTCGATCCTCTTTCTTCTGAAGCCAATGAAGCGTCAGCCCCTGCTGTTGGCGGACCGGCGCGCCCGAATGAACTGACAGGGCAACGCATCGGGCGCTATCTCGTAGGGCGCAAATTGGGCAGCGGCGGCGCGTCCACTGTCTACCAGGCCTATGATCAAGTGCGGGGGCGCTCGGTTGCGCTCAAAGTACTCTTGCCCGGGGCCGATGAAGTCAGCCGCTCTCGCTTTCGCCAGGAAGCGCAGACAGCAGGCGCCCTGAGCCATCCACACATTGTGGAGACGCTCCAGGTGGGCGATTCACCGAGCGACGGCGTCGCCTACATTGCCATGGAACTCGTGGAAGGGGAAAGCTTGGGCCATCTGCTGGACCGGCGCGGCCAGCTCCACCCCGAAGAAAGTTGTAACCTGCTAGAGCCTGTCGCCCGCGCCCTTGCCTACGCTCACAACCGCGGCCTTGTCCACCGCGATGTAAAGCCGAGCAATATTCTGCTCCGACCTTCACGGCCTGGCGCAGCCAACAGCGTGCAACTCGAAGCAGTTGAATACCCCATGGTTCCCTTGCTCTCGGATTTTGGCATTGCCCGCGCGCTCGACACGCCCGAACTGACCCACATCGGACGCACCATAGGTACGCCTGCGTATATGTCGCCGGAGCAGTGTGAAGGTAGCCGCGAGATCGATGGGCGATCAGACATCTACTCGCTGGGGGCTGTCCTCTATCGCTGTCTGGTGGGGCGGTCGCCCTTTACCGGCTCGATGACGCAGATCCTCCATGCCCATGTCTACGATCCGTTGACCGTCCCCGATGACGTGCTGGCAATCCTGCCGCCAACTGTTGTGGAAATTTTACGGCGCTCTCTGGCCAAAGATCCATCTGCACGCTACCCCAATGCCGGGGAGATGGCCAACGCCCTGGCGCTGGCAGCCGGTCGTTCCCCGCTGGTGGAAGAGGAAGGCGGCGAGAGCGACAATGTCACCACGACGATGACATTGGCCTCGCTGCCGGTGACGCCGCAACGCAACACACCGCGCACAGAGACAGTCTTGGTACCGGCGCCCACCCGCACCCGTACCGTCACATCGGCTGCGCCGCCCGTTGATCGACGACCTGCCGCTGCGCCGCTGCCAGAACTAACCTTGCAACCTACGCCAGTGCGCGCACAGCGCCCCTTCAACCGCGCCATCTTCGCGCTAGGCGGGTTAGTAGCCGTCGTCCTTCTCTTTTTTGTGATTTCAGCGGCCTCCTCAGTATTGCCCCGACTTTTGGGCAACCCACCGAATCCGCCGATCAATTTGACAGACGAGCCAACCGACGGTGCGACGCCAGCCGCCGTAGCCATTGTATCACCCTCGCCTACATCAACTGAGACGCCGACCGACGAACCTACGGCCACCACCATGCCCGAGGAAACGCCCACGGACGCCTCTGTGCCAGGCGTGATCAACCCAACCCGCGTACCCCCGACCAACACGCCGACGCCGACGGAAGAACCTTCGCCGACGCCAACAGAGACGCCGACCGCTACACCAAGCTTGACGCCAACACCGCCGCCAACCGCGACGCCGACACCCAGACCGCCGACGCCGACGCCCTTCCCCACGGATACGCCAGAGGTGATCGCGCTGCCGTCTGTTGTACCAGAGCCGACGCCGACGCCAACGAGCATTCTTGAACGATGTCCTTATGAGCCAACGGCTGGATTTGCCGACTATCTCAACAGCAATCCATTGCTGGCCTCGCGGCTTGGGTGCGCGACAACACCGGCGCAACCCACTGTCTTCGAGATCCAGCCTTTCCAACGTGGGTTTGCCCTCTGGCAATTGGATGGACAGCGCATCTACATTCGCTATGCGAATTCAAACCAATGGGAATGGTTGCCGAGCGGCTGGCAGGCGGGGATGCCGGAAAATATCGACGACCCGAATTTGCAGCCGCCCGAAGTAGGTCTCCTTGTGCCACGGCTTGGCATTGGTCATCTTTGGGCAAGCAATGCGCCTCTGCGCGAGGCATTGGGCTGGGCCACCGCCGAAGCCGTCCGCACTGAAGGGCAATTCCAGACCTTCGACGGCGGATACCTGTTTTACCGACCCGATAACGGGCAATTCATTAACTTTTTGTACACCGAACTAAGATCCTGAGGATGGACGGCCCACAGGGTCGCCCTATCCTTCACCGAGGGGGAGAAATAAACGTGAGCGAAAATGGGAATCGTGGAATTGTAATCGATCTGCGTTCAGACACAGTGACAAAACCCACCCCTGCCATGCGCCGGGCAATGGCCGATGCCGAGGTGGGCGACGATGTCTATGGTGAAGATCCCACCGTCAACCGGCTCGAAGCCATGAGCGCCGAGATGCTGGGCAAAGAAGCGGCGGTCTTCGTTTCTAGCGGCACAATGGGCAACCTGATCTCTGTCCTCGCCCACTGTGGCCGCGGCGAAGAGATGATCCTGGGGGATCAGGCGCATATCTTTCTCTTCGAGCAGGGTGGATCTTCGGCCCTGGGTGGCGTGCATCCGCGCACGGTTCCTAACCAGCCCGATGGAACGCTCGATCTGGCGCAGGTAGAAGCTGCCATTCGCGGCGAAAACGAACACTTTCCCATCACGCGTTTGCTGGCGGTTGAAAACACCCACAATCGCTGCGGCGGGCAGGCGCTGCCGGTCGCCTATATGGATAGGGCGGGCGAGTTGGCCCATCGCTACGGTCTATCCTTCCATGTGGATGGCGCGCGCCTTTGGAATGCCGCCGTGGCGCTCGATGTCTCTCCAGCACGCTTGATCCAGGCGGCGGATAGTGTCAGCGTCTGCCTGAGCAAAGGACTGGCCGCACCGGTCGGCTCGGTGGTAGCAGGCGACAAAGAGTTCATCCGCAAAGCGCGCCGAATGCGCAAAGTGGTCGGCGGCAGCATGAGACAGGCTGGCGTCATTGCCGCCGCGGGGATCGTCGCCATCACCGAAATGGTGGAACGGCTGGCCGATGATCACGCCAACGCCAGACGATTGGCCGAGGGCCTGGCCCAATTGGAAAGCATCCACGTCGACCCAACGACGATCCAGACCGACATTGTGATCTTCGAGTTGGACCATCCTTCATTGACCCCGGCCCAACTGTCGGCGGCATTGAAAGAGCGCGGCGTTCTGCTTAATCCTATTGGCGGCAGCCGTCTGCGCGCTGTGACCAACTATCAAGTCAGCGCCGAGGATATTGAACGAACGTTGGCCGTCTTCGCCGAAGTGTTAGAGGCAGCGCCCATCGGCGACACCTCGGCAGTACGTGTTTACGGATGATTTTTGCAGGCGGATAGGAGCGAAATGAGCGTATTCAATGCTTTGAAACTGGGATCGGTCTGGCGAATTGTCAGCCAGATCAACATCGAGGAAATCAAGAAGCATACAGAGCAATCGTTCCACCTGCTCGTGGTCGCCGATCAACAGGAAAATGCCGAGATGATGGCCCGCCGTCTGAGCGACGAAGCGGCGTCCTTCATTCACCCGTGGATCACAGCGACAACACCTCCAATCCAAACGATCACCAGCGGCCAGGAGCGGATCGATCTGGCTATCGTGGTCAGCGAGGGTGTGCAGCTATCCACAGCCTTGAAGGAGAGCAACGCAGCCCTGGTCCGCGCGGTGATCCCAACGTTGATCATCATCGTCGGTCAGTCTGCCACCCAACCGGACGCCACCCTCTCTCACCGTGGAGAAGGCAAACGTATTGCCGCGCCTGTCGTTGACGCCATCGCAGTTGAGAAGAAAGTGGGCGAGGCCATCGCCGCCCTAGCTCCCACCGAATTGCGGCTGGCGCTGGGACGTCGACTGCCACCGCTTCGCCCCGCCGTCTTCCAACTCTTGATCCAAGAGACGGCGCAGGCCAATGCAACCTACTCGTTCAGCACGGGCATCGCCGAAATTATCCCTGCGCTGGGCATTCCACTCAATGTGGGCGATATGATCGTCCTCACCAAGAACCAACTGGTAATGGCTTACAAAATCGCCCTTATGGCTGGCAAGCAGGGCAGTCCGCAGCAATTATTGGGCGAGATTATGAGTGTACTCGGCGGTGGATTTCTCTTTCGCCAACTGGCGCGGCAGCTCGTCGGGCTGATCCCTGTGTGGGGGATTGCACCCAAAGTCGCCATCGCCTACGCGGGGACATGGGCGATTGGGCAGGCAGTTGTGCTTTGGGCCGTTGAAGGACAGCAGATCACCCCAGATCTCCTGCGTCAATTTTACACAGAAGCGCTGGCGCGGGGTCAAGCTGTTGCCCATCAACTGACCGAAAATGTGCGCAACCGGCTGCCCAAGCCAGACCCGGATCAATCCACAACAGGCGATCTTCCATTCTGGCAAAAAGTACGACGGCGCTTGCCAGTGATCAGGCGATAGAAGTCCGAAATTGGGCTGAGCAAAATGGATTTGACAAAAAGCTAGGACGCGCCAAATTTGACAGTCCAGAGGGTGGATGCTATGCTTATGAGGTAACTTAATTCAATCTCGCCTGTGGGGGCGTGGTGTAGCGGTTAGCATATTGGCCTGTCAAGCCAAAGGTCGCGGGTTCAAATCCCGTCGCTCCCGCCTCACGAGTGCAAACTCGGAGATTTCACAACGATTGCGAGATTTGGGGGCGTGGTGTAGCGGTTAGCATATTGGCCTGTCAAGCCAAAGGTCGCGGGTTCAAATCCCGTCGCTCCCGCACGCGAAAGTAGACAGCCCGACCGGAGACCGGTCGGGCTGTTTGTTTTTGATAGTTTGTCGAGCCACATTGTGCGTCGGAACTCATGGACGATGTGGCCGTTCAGTTAAAAATCCGCAAACTGTTTGTAAGCTTTCAGCGAGGATTGCAAGCCAAACGACAACCTTTATACAAGATCTGGACGAAATTGGCTCTTTACAAGCAAAATTCGCTGTGCTATACTTGCGTCCATAGGAGTTGATTATCACGTTGTGGTTGGAAGCCACTATCGGGGGAAGCGTGATGATCGACTCCTTAACTTATTGGCAGCAAATTTACGATACCACGCTCTCCAAGCCTTCGCCAGGAACGACGCGCAAGAAACGACGTTTGCCCACCTGGAGTACCTGTTCCTCACTCGCTTCGATTGTCACCATCCCATCTTCAACGACGACGCCACCCAAGCGGACGCCGCCCTGCTGAACGAGTCGCCGCGCCTCGCTCTTGCTGTTTGCCAGCGCAGCTTCGACCATCAGATCCAAAATGTTCATTGCTTCCTTGATGGTAAAGATAGGAGCGTCGCTAGGTACATCCCCTTGATGCATTCGCCGGGCGTCCTCTGCGGCCTGGTCCGCGGCGGCATTGCCCTGAAAGATACTGACAATTTCCCAGGCCAGCGCCGCTTTGGCATCCTGTGGGCTAAGGATACCGGCTTGAAGATCGGCCAACATCGAGTCTATCTTTTCCTGGCTCCAACGTGTGACCAATTCGGCGTAGTTGCGGAAGGTATGATCGGGCAGGTTGATCACCTTGGTAAAAATCACCCCGGGTGGTTCGTTGATGCCAATGATGTTCCCCGTAGATTTACTCATGCGCAGTTCGCCATCGGTGCCCACAAGAATGGGGAAGGTGAGGATCGTCTGCGCCTCCATGCCCTGAGCTTCCATCAATTTACGCCCGGCCATTAAGTTGAACAACTGATCGGTGCCGCCGATCTGCACATCGGTGCGCAGGGCAACAGCGTCGTACCCCTGCATCAACGCGTAGAAAAATTCGTGCAGCCAGATCGGGTCCCCTTTTTCGACGCGTTTGCTGAAGTTATCGCGCACCAGGAACTGCTGGACTGTAAAGTTGCTGGCAATGCGGATCACGTCACCAAAGTCTAGTTCCCCCAGCCACTTATGGTTGTATTCCACTACGGTTTTGATGGGATCGAGCAGACGCCAGGCTTGTGTAGTGAAGGTTTTTGCCTTCTCCATTGCGTCGGCCAGCGTCTGCTGCTGCCGGGCTGATTCCTTATCGCTGGGATCGCCGATAGTGCCGGTGAAGGTGCCGATCAAGAAGATAACTTCATGCCCTAGTTCCTGAAACTGGCGGAGCTTGCGCAAAGGGACAGTATGCCCCAGGTGGAGTTCGGATGAGGTTGGGTCGAAGCCACAGTAGACGCGCAGCGCCCTGCCCTGAGTCTGGCTGCGCTCTAAACGGGCGCGCAATTCTTTTTCCATGTTCTGACGCGTCTGCTCGTCGCCAAAATCGACACCCCGCATGAGGATGCGCATTTGTTCATCGACAGGTGGAAATGTGCTCATCTCTATCTCTCTCGATCCGTGAAAAATTACTTTTGGAATTGACAACAAAAAACGCGTGACTGTGCGCCACGCGTTGTTTATCCACAGGATTGATCGCTCGCTAAGTCAATCGATCACCCATTGCGCACAATATCAACGTGGGGCGACCTGCACCCCCGCTATACGAATAGGTGATAATGCCAATGTGCAGCGTCGAGAATTTGTGACCGTTCATGAGCGCTATCATAGCATGGACAGTAGAATGGAGCAATTTTCTCTGCCAGAGTGAGCATTTGTCCTTTCAGATGCGGAAGGGCGTTTCCATCGACCTGTGATACAATAAGCAACATGGTCACCGCAAAGAGAAAACCACGCCCAAGAACCTATGGATCTCCCCGCCCGGCGCGGATCATCTCTCACCGGCCGCCCGCAAACGTGGACAGTTCACCAGAGACGATTCTTGTGGGTCAACAGGGAGAATCGATTGATCGTGATCTCAACCGCGCCCTGGACGCCTGGTGGCAACAGGGCCAGCTCCCCACACGAGGCGTACTGCGCGATGCACTCCTGGCGTTGCAAGCAGGGCATAGACTCGACGATCCCCAACGTGCGCTCTTATTACGCGCCGCCCTATTTTATGGCCGGGGTATGATCACCGCGCTCCATTACCAAAGCGACCCTGAGCGCACAGCCTCGATTATGCGCGACATGCTGCTGCACATCCAACGTCCGCTCAATCCGGCCCAGATCGCTCAACTCGTGCGCGAGGATCCGACCAGCGGCCAATGGCTCGCGCCGCTATTGCGGTTCCTCCACGAAGAAAGCAGCGGAGGGCTAGAGCCGCGCCGCACGCTCGCTACGGCAGCGCTCCTCTACCTTACCCAGAAGCCCATCGCCCAAAAGATCGCATGGACGCCGCCTGGCGACCTGGTTGGGTCAGGACAGACCGCGCCGGCGCGCCGTCCCCCCTTACAGCGCCAACCTCGTCCGCGCCGTCTGCGCGCTCTTGCCAATGTGCTGGCGTTGATAGCGTTCTTTCTATTGGCGGCGGCCATCTTCCTGCTCTGGCAGGAGATGCGCCAGGACGCAATCCTGGCCGGCGAGATGCGGACGATCCCCAGCGGCGCTTATCTGATCAGCGCGGCTGAGAATGGCGAGATGGATCGGCTGGTGGAAGTGACAGCGTTCAGCATTGATCGCACCGAAGTGACAAATCGAGCGTATCGGCGCTGTTATGAGGCTGGCGTCTGTTCCTGGCCGGCGCAGGCGACGAGTATCAACCGCCCTGATTATTTCTCAAACCCGGCTATGGATCACTACCCGATGATCAACATCAACTGGTTCCAGGCCAAGACCTATTGTGAATGGGCGGGCAGACGCTTGCCGCTGGTAGAAGAATGGGAGATCGCCGCTGGCTCTGCGCTGACGCTGCAACACCGCTACCTCTTCCCCTGGGGGGATCAGTTTGATCCACAGCGCGTCAACAGTGGCCTCTTGCCCGGTGGAGATACCCAACCGGTAGCAGCCTACAGCCCTAGTGGCGATAGCCCGGCGGGCGTTGCCGATATGGCGGGCAATGTGGCCGAGTGGACAGCCACCCCAGCCGATCCCGACGCAGAGACGCCGGCTGCTTACCTGGTCAAAGGGGGTTCCTTCCTCAGCCAGCCAGGGGATCTCCGCGTGAGCGCACGCCAGATCGTCAATGCTGAGGAGTACGCGCCAACGCTGGGCTTCCGCTGCGCGCTGACACTGCCATCACCTTGAATCGACAAATTGATCGACTCTTTCCCCGGCCAGTTTGGGGCAGATCCCCATTCTCCGCTATACTGACATTTATGAAGAAGCCAACCAGATCCTCAATTTTGCCCAGTTCCTCAGCACAGATTGCGATCACGCTGATCCTATCGCTCGCCCTGCTCTGGGGTTCGAGCAGTGTGCTCTTTGCCTCGGAACCGTGTGAAACCGGCGGCAATGTCATCCCCAAGGATGTCTGCGATTTCGACACGTTCTATGGCAGTCCGCCGCGCCAACTCCCCAACGGATGGGCGCCCTTCATTCTCTATGGGGATCTCACCTATATGCAGGATGTGGACACGTTTTGGGGAGCGCCAGCGCTGCGGATGTGGAACAATGGCGGCACTTTCAAGGCAGGCATCTATACGCAAGTGCGGGTGACGCCAGGGAGCGGGTATCGAGCCAGTGTGGCATGGGCAGCGCCCAATGCGCCAGACCAGTTCGGACGCCAACTGGGGCTGGACCCTACGGGCGGCACCGACCCCAACGCGCCGACGGTGATTTGGGGTCCCATGCATTGGGGGCCAGGCCGGATGCTCAACTACCCGGTGGGTCAGGGTCCTAACATTGATGTGCGGGCGCGGGCCACAGGCGAGACGATGACGGTCTTCTTTTTGGTCGATCACCCGACCAGCACCGGCGACAATCTGATCTTCGTGGATGCGATTGCCCTCTATCCTGATGAAAACGCGCCCTTCCTCGAACCACCGACGCCGCAGCCGACGCCGACACCGATCCCCACCAATACCCCAGCGGTGGAGCAACGAATCGCAGCTTTGCCCACAGCTACATGGACGCCCATCCCTTCGGCGACGCCGACACAGACGCCCCTACCCACAGAGACGCCAACGCCGACCATCACCCCATCCCCGACCCCTTCGCCAACGTTGACGCCATCCCCCACATGGACGCCGTGGCCGACTGTCACACCGGATGTTGCCGTGGACAGCCGCCGTTCTGCTGCGGATGGCGCGCTGCTTAACGTGGCCGCTGGTATGGCGCATCAAAGCGGACGCAATGGCTTGCTCATGGTCGGCGTGATCGGCTTGAGCGGAGCGAGCCTGTGCGGCAGTTCGCTCTGGTGGTTACGACGGCGACGGGCAGTGATTAGAGGTTAGAGATTGGAGATTGAGCAATAGGGCTGAGATCGCTAATCGCCAATCTCTTTCTCTTATGAGCGTTGATCGACGGTGAGGCTGCGATCCTGTAGGACGCCGCCGCGCACAATGCGACTGTTGACAGTCTGGCCGGCGCGTCCGCCCATGAGCAACGCAGATAGGTCTTCCGGCTGGCGTACCGGTTCGTCGTCGAGAGAGATGAGGATATCGCCCACCAACAGATCACCTGCTTCCGCTGGGGAATCGTTCTCGACCGAGATGATCAACAACCCCGTCTTCTGGTCGAGTTCCTCGGCGACTGCGGCCGGCAAACGCACAGTCTGGACTCCGACGCCCAGGTAACCCCGCCCCATATGACCATGAGCCAGCAGGGTCTCGACGATTGGCTTCACCGTAGGCGCAGGCAAGGCAACGCCGCTATCGCGCAGCAGCGCTGAGGAAACGATCCCCACGACACCGCCATTGCCGCCCACCAATGCGCCTCCTGAGAAGCCAGGGTACATCACCAGATCCGGTTTAATGAAGTGGCTGACTTTACCGCCGCCGCCCGTGCGCCAGGCGCCGCCCACAGCGCTGAGGACGCCCAACGACGCCTCGATATTCGCGCCGGGCCGCCCCACAGCCAGGACGAGCGCGCCGACTCGAATTTCCGCTTCTTCCACCCAAGATGGGGTTTGCAGTCCGGTCGCCTCAACGCGCAACAGCGCCAGATCGGTGCTGGGATCGCGCCCGACCAATGTCGCTTTCACATCATCGCCGCCAGGCAGCCCAACGGTGATGTTATCCTCATGACGGACAACGTGGCTGGCGGTGACGATCAAGCCATCCGCAGACCAGATGACGCCGCTGGCGGGGTAGCGACGCCGGGCGTCAACCCGTACGACGGCGTTGGCGGCGTTCGCCACGACGTCAGCGATCCCCGCTGAGATTGCTTTGAAATCAGTTGCCATAGATGCTTCCTCTCTTGAATAGGCCATGAATGTGGCTAAAGGATACGTCCACACTTTAGCGAAAAAAGGCAGCGCCAGCATCGCCCGTTCGAGGGGGGAGGACCTGGAAGAATGGGTAGGGGTGGAGATTGGTTATGTATTGGATATTGGGTGACGGTCTCTCAATACCCCAATACCCAATATCTTATAAGGTCAGCAGCCCCATCCGCGTGGCGCGGACGACGGCTTCGGTGCGGCTTTGGGCGCCGAGTTTGCCCATCAACGCCTGCACGTGGAATTTGGCGG
This sequence comes from Caldilineaceae bacterium, assembly GCA_019637695.1. Taxonomy (GTDB): domain Bacteria; phylum Chloroflexota; class Anaerolineae; order Caldilineales; family Caldilineaceae; genus RI-153. The sequence continues at coordinate 42,745 of JAHBVG010000007.1, forward strand.
TGTGTTCGCTGATGTTGAGGGCCCGGCCAATGGCGCGGTTGGTCAAGCCTTCGGCCAGCAATTTGAGGACATCTTCCTCGCGTGGGGTGATCGGCTCTGAGAGGATCAACATATCGGTGGATTGAGGGAGAACAATCTCAGCGGCAAAGCGGGGGTCGAGGACGCGCAGATCGGCAGCGGCCGCTTCGACTGCGGCCACCAGCGCGGTGAGACGCGCCGAACGGGGGAGGAGGCCAGCTATCCCCGTGTGCCAGACCGCTGTGGCATAACTGACATCGGGCAGCAGCGCCACGGTTGGGATAGCCAACTCGACCGCAGCGGCCAACTGCGCCAGGGGTGCAGGTTGCCCCTGCACCCCTTGATCCGGTTCCCAGCCCAGATCCCAGAGCAGCACATCGGGGGCATAGAGATTGAGCAGATCCGCCAGATCGGCCTGACCGTCGCTCTCGCCCACCACCATCAAACGCGGTGATTCAGCGAGTACGGCGCTCAGGCCCGCCCGCGTCAACCGGTCGTCGGAGAGGATGAGGAGAGAAAGTGTGTCCATCATCTGGAACTGGAAACTGGGGACCGGGGACCGGGCCGGACACCCGAATCCCCAATCCCTACCTTCCCGCCAACGCCGCGATCAATCTATCTGTCTGGTCTGGGCGACCGACGGAGATGCGGATACAATTTTCCAATCCTCGTGTGCGGTAATGGCGCACGAGGATGCCCTGCCGCTCAAGATCTTGTTTGAGACGCAGGGCGTCGCGGCCATCCACGCGGCAGAGGATGAAGTTAGCTTGCGAGGGAAAGGGCCGCAAATAAGGAACTGCCGCCAGCTTTTCATAGAGCCGACGACGCTCAATCTTAAGCTTTTCCACGACGATCTCCATCTCATCCACATGGCGGAGGCTGGCGAGACCGGCCACCGTCGCCGCCACGTTGACATTGTAGGGCTGTTTGTATTTCCACAAATGGGGCAGTAGCCAGTCGGGCAGGATGCCGTAACCCAGGCGCAGACCGGCGATCCCCGCGGCCTTGCTGAAGGTGCGCAGGACGACGAGATTCTCATGTTCCAATACCCAGGATGCGCGGCTTGGCTGATCGGCAAATTCCACATAGGCCTCGTCGAGGATCACCATCACCGGCAGTTTGAGCAACCGGCGTAGCTCGTCATCGGGCAGCCAGTTCCCCGACGGGTTGTTGGGCGAGGTCAAAAAGAGCAGTTTGAGAATCGTTTCCTCATCCCACAGCGCCTCAATGCCCTCCACATCCAGCCCAAAATCGACCCGCCGTGGGATCTCGATCACCGTGGCCCCCATCAATTTGGCATCAAAGCGGTACATGCCGAAGGTGGGCGGGCAGTTGACAATGGCATTCCCTGGCGCGAGGAAGAGGCGGCAGAGATAGTCAAGCAGTTCATCCGCGCCGTGGCCGGGCAGAATATTGGCCGCAGGTACACCCAGGAACTTACTCAACGCCGTCCGCAACTCGGTCTGCTGCGGATCGGGATAGATGTGGTAATAGTTGTACTCGGCCAACGCCTCCAATACCGCCGGCAGTGGACCGTAGGGGTTCTCGTTGGCGTCCAATTTGACGATCTGCTCGGCAGGGATGCCCAATCGCGCGCTCAGCACCTCAAACGGCTGGATGGGCGTGTATTCTTCTAAAGTTGCGAGATGAGGGTTTAGGAATGTTTGCATGGTTGGTGACCAGGGATTGGGGACTGGGGATTGGGGACTTGGGACTGGGAACTCAACCAGATCCTCAGTCCCCAGTCCCCAGTCGCTTCTTAACAGCCATGGCGTGCGCAGTCAAACCTTCGGCGTGCGCGAGGATCTCCGCAGCAGGACCGATGGCTTGTAGGGCGCGCTCGTTTAGACCGATGACGCTGACAATTTTGACGAAATCCATAACGTTGATAGGACTGGCGAAGCGGGCGGTACCGCCGGTGGGCATAACGTGGCTAGGACCGGCCACATAATCGCCCAATACTTCAAAGCTACGCTCGCCCAAAAAGACGCCGCCTGCGTTCTGCACTTTGTCCAGATGCGCCCAGGGATCGGTGATGAGGAGGCAGAGATGTTCGGGCGCGTAAACGTTGGCGAGATCAAACGCTTGATCCAGCGTTTCGGTGACGACGATGCCGCAGTTGTTGCCCAGAGCCAGGCTTAGGATCTCTTCGCGGTCGAGATCTTCTAATTGGCGGGCGACGGCGGCCTGCACCTTTTCGGCCAATCCACGGCTGGGCGTGAGCAGGATAGCCGATGCCAGGATGTCGTGTTCAGCCTGGGCCAACAGATCCGCCGCCGCCAATTCAGGATCGGCGCTCTCGTCGGCAACCACCAACGTCTCGGTGGGGCCAGGTAGCCCGTCGATCCCCACGATCCCAAAGAGCTGGCGCTTTGCAAGGGTGACGAAAAGATTCCCGGGCCCGCAGATTTTGTCCACAGCGGGGATGCGCTGGGTACCGTAGGCAAAGGCGGCGATGGCCTGCGCGCCCCCGCCAATATAGACAGCATCCACCCCGGCGACAGCCGCCGCTGCCAATGTGATGGGATGGGGAAGCGTGCTGCCCCGTTGCGGCGGCGCAATCACGGCCAGATGAGGGACACCCGCCACTCGCGCAGGGATGGCGGTCATCAGCAGCGTGCTAGGGAGGGGCGCAGTGCCGCCTGGCACATAGATCCCCACGCGGTTGATGGGGCGCACGAGTTGGCCTAGCGTCCCCTCGCCGTCGTTGTGGATCCAGCTCAGGTTGGGCTGCCGCCGGTGGAAGCGTTCAATGCGCGCTGCCGAGAGGCGTAAGGCATCCACAATCTTGGCGTCCACCTGTGCCAGTGCAGCGTCGATGGCCGCTTGCGGCACGCGCAGATCGTCCAGCTCTGCGCCATCGAGTGTCGCCGTCCAATGGCGCAGAGCTACATCGCCTCGTTCTCGCACATCAGCCAGAATCCGGCGCACAGCCTCATCGGGCCCAATGCGATCGCCAAAGAGACGCTCGTTAGCGTCGATCATCCTTTCGGGCACTTCATAATGATCCCAGGCCTGGCGTCGCAAAATCGAGCGTCGGGCCGTAGGGACATCATAGATGGGCATCAGGGTAGACACGAAAAGCATTCTCCAAAAGTAGATGAAGATGAATCAAGAATAAAGATTGGGCAACGAATAGATCGTCTCTACCCAATCTTTATTCTTGATTCATCACTTTATTGTCGCAACCGCTCCGCGTCCTCAATTCGCCCGAGGACGACGAGCAGATCGTTCTCTTCGACGCGGAAGGTGGCGCTGGGGCTAACGATGAGATCATCCCCGCGGCGGATAGCCATCACATTAAGGCCATAACGCTGGCGCAAGCTGGCTTCGGCAAGGTTATGGCCCCAGAGGCTGGGCGGGGCGATCAGTTCCACCACCCCCACATCCTCGCTCACTTCCAGGTAATCGACAAGATGGCTGGCGGACATTCTACGGCCCAGGCGGATGCCAGCCTCGTGTTCGGGCAGGATCACCTCGTCCGCGCCGACTTTGAGCAGGATTTCGCGCTGGGTGCGTGTGCGCGCTTTGGCGATGATGCGCTTGACGCCCAGTTGTCGCAACAACACAGTAGCCAACAGGTTACTCTCGAAATCGACGCCGATACAGATCAGACCTGTGTCGAAGTTTTCCACACCGATCTGGCGCAGCGCGTCGATATTGGTGGCATCCATCTGCACAACATGGGGCAGGACGCCGCTCAGATGCTGGACCCGTTCCTTATCAGCATCAATGGCGAGGACAGTTCGCCCATGTTCCACCAGCGTTGTCGCCACCGATGCGCCAAAACGGCCCAACCCGATCACGATAAATTCCTGGTTGCGCCGTTGAAAAGGATCGAATTTGGGCTGAGATCTAGGCGGGCGCAACGTCGGTTCCGCCGCCGACAACGGCGTAGATCGTCCCAGAAGATCCGAGAAAAAGTTACGCAGAGACGCAGGGAACTCCATAGCCGACTTCCTTGCACAGCAATCAGAATGAAATAAACGCTAAATGGAAATTATACATGATCCGCGCCACAGCACGAGAAAAGAGAACGGCCCGATCCGTGTGGATCGGGCCGTGAGAAAAGGCTCATTCGCGCTGCACCGTGGGGAGATAGATGCGAATGCCGTCGAACGGTGCGGCCTCCGGCTCGTCCTCTTGCTCTGGGGACGGCGGCGGCTCACCGGCCTCTTCGATCTCCGCGTCGGCGGGGATCAACGCCGGATCAGGCGCGGTCACCGGCGGATCTGCGGCGCTGTGGATCTCTTGCTGCGCGCCGACGAGAGGCAGGAAGAGTTGCAACGGCGCACTCGGCTGCTCTTCGCCCGCTGACGGCCATTCTTCGTCGGTCAACAGCAGGGAATGGTGATCGCCCACGCCTCCCACCACGACAGTGATGGTCTCGACATCGCTGACTCCACCCTGGCCGTCGCTCAGGGTGAAGGATACCACCCGATCCACAACGCCGGGTGCGGAATTGGTAAAGGCGATGGTCTGCACGATATCTCGCACAATGGCAACGCTGGCATTGCTATTGAAGGTGACAGTGAGTTGCGCAGTTGCCCCCGTGCCAAAGACATAGGTCCCGACGGCCGTGCTGTTATGGTTTACCGTATTGCCACCGCTGAGCGATACCTGTCCCTGCGGATCGATCTCAAGCGCATCATTGGCAGCGCCGCCGGATTGGATCGTCACCGTCAAAATACCGCCGTTGAAGATCGGCGTATCTACGTCGGTGACAAGCGCCGATGGTGCAATCGCCATTCGTCCAGTGGATGTCATGTAGCTGCTGGTTTGAAGATCTACCAGATCCAAGATTGGCGGTTGATTCGCTACCGTCAGGTTAGCCGTGGATGCACTATTGTTCCCCGGAGCTATGTCGGTTGAACTACTCGTAATTACCACACTCGTGCTGATCACGCCCGTGCCAGTGATGGTCCCTGTGAAGACGAGATCCGTCGATGTGACGCCAAATGGCGTTGCACTCCAGATCCGCTGCTGGCCGTTGGCAGTCGGCCCAGTGAAGCCGACGGGCGGCGTGACAACCCCCTCAAAGGCAACGCTGATGGGCAACGTCACCGTGACGAGGGTATTCTGCGCCGCCGACGGCCCGCCATTGGTGATGTTGACGGTGTAGGTCAGCGTCTGCCCATAGAGAAGCCCGCTCGTGGGCGTCACGGCGATGCTCACGCGCAGATCCGCCGAATTTGAGATCGACTTGCCGACGGTCGCCAACTGCGGCGTGGTCACCTCTTGGGATGTGACGCCCGCCGTGTTGGTGATAATGCCGGCAGGCAGCGCCGCATCCACCGTGCCGGTGATGGTCAACGTCGCCACTGCCCCAGCGCTCAGGCTCGGCGCAGAACAAGTGATGGTCGTCGTTCCACTACAGACAGCGCCAGCCAATCCCTGTGTCGAAGAGGTAACATTGGTAATGCTCACCGGCAGCGTGTCGGTGAGAACCACGTTGGTGGCGGTGATGCTCCCCGTGTTGCTGATGGTCACGGCGTAGGTGATGGTCCCACCGGCGTTGACAACCCCCGATGAGACTGTCTTGGTGATGGCGAAGCTGACATCCCGCGTCACCGTGCTGGTGATAGCGTTACTCACCGTCGCAGTCAGCCTCTCGGTACTCGTCACCGATGCCGTGTTGGTGATGACAAGACCGCTGGGCGCATTCACATTCACTGTACCTGTGATGGTCCATGTCACCGCACTGCCCACATTCAGCGTCCCAACTGTACAGCGCAGCAGCGTCGTGCCGCTACACGTCGCCACACCCGATGTGGACGAGATGGGCGATGTCACGCTCAACGGCAATGTATCGCTGATGGTCACAGCGCTGGCCTGGCTCGGTCCTGTGTTCGTCACCACAATCGTGTAGCTTATCTGCTTCCCCGCTTCCACCGTATCCGTGATGGCCCGCTTGACAATGTCGAACGTCACCTGCCGCGTCGATGTTACCCGCACCGTCGCCGTCACCGGAACCATGCTCTGCGTCGATGTCACCGCCGCCGTGTTGGTGAAGGTGGCGTTGTTCGCCAGCGTCGAAGAGACGATGCCGCTGATGGTCAACGTCACCGGTGTCTGCGGGGCCAGGTCCAACACGCTACACCGCAACGTGGTCGTGCCGCTGCATCCCGCCAGCCCAGCCACGGTTGTCACCGGCTGGGTCACGCTCACAGGAACCGTGTCGCTGATGGTCACATTCGCCGCATTGCTCGGCCCGTTGTTCGTCACCACCACCGTGTACGTAATCCGCTCCCCAGCTACCACCGCCGTCGATGTCACCGACTTGGTGATGGTGAGGGTCGCGGATCGGCTCACGGTGATGGGAGCGCTGGCGCTGAGGGTGGTGATCACCTGGGTGTAGGTCACCGCCGCCGTGTTGGTGATCACCTGGCCGACGGGCGCGTTGGCCGCCAGCGTGCCCGTGATGGTGAGGGTGACGGCGCTGCCCGCGCTCAACGTGGGCACGCTACAGCGGATAGGAGTGTCGCTCGTACACGTCAACGATCCCGTTGTGGACGACTGCACCAGCGTCACCGTCAACGGCAACGTATCACTGATGGTGACATTGGTGGCTGTGGCCGCGCCGGCGGCATTGCTCACCACCACCGTGTAGGTGATCGCGGTCCCGGCGATCACCGGGCTGGGCGAGGCGGTCTTGCGCACGGTGAGATTGGGCAGCGAGAGCGTCGTGGTGACGACGTTCGACGTTTTGGCAATGCCCGTGGGCGCAGAGATCGTGGCGGTGTTGGTGATCTGCGTCACGCCCGACGGCAGGGTCGAATTGACGACGACGACGAATGTTTTGCTGTCGTTACTTCCTGCCCCTGTCTTGTTCAATTTTCCATGGGTAAGCGTACAAAGAGTGCCAGCCACAGCACCGTCGGGACAACTCCAGCCAGATGAGCTAGCAGCCAAGACAAAGGTTGTATGCTGTGGCACGGTCTCTGTGATCACCACGTTGTTGGCATTGACGCCACTCGTATTGGTGTAGTTGATGGTATAGGTGATGCGCTGGCCCGGTGCAACTGTCACCCCCGTATCACGCTTAGTGATGTCAAAGGTGGGCTTGAGGACGGTGGTTCCATCCTGAGCGCTGTTGTTGCCAGGGTTCTTGTCCTCGCCAGGGCTGCCACCGATCAACACGGTGTTGGTGATGGTTGTGTTGTTGGCCGTCGTGTCCGTAATCTGCACGGTGAAGGTGACAATGCCGCTGTCGTTGACCGCCAGATCGCTCGCCGTGAATACACATAGGGTTCCCGCGCCGCTGTTTTCCGCGCAACTCCAGGCCGACGTCTCGGTGGTTGAGATATATTTGGTGTTGGCAGGCACCGTCTCGGTGATGAGAACGCCGGTAGACAGGGCCGTCCCTGCGTTGGTGTAGGCAATGGTATAGGTGAGGACCTCGCCAGGAGCTTCCTCGCTCACGCCATCGCTCTTGCTGATCTGGAGATCCGGAATACCCACCACCGTGATGGTGGACGTAGCTGTCACCTCCTGCGCGCCGCCGATGTCGCCGGTGTTGCCCCGATCGTTGACGGTGACGGTCAGCGTCTCTGTGCCGACGACGGTGGGCAGGTTGCGATAGATCAACCCGTTGGCCGTACCCAACGCCGTGGTGATGGCGTTGAGCGTGCCGGTGATCTCCACATTGGCGGTGTTGTTGCCCACGATCTGGCTGGCGGGCAGGTCAACGGTCGTCGTCACCGCGAGGATGCCGCTGCTCACCTGCAAGGTCACGCTGATGATGCCCGTCCCCGCGTCCACGTCGGTGATGAGGACGCGCCCGCCCAGGTCCAGATTGAGTTCGTCGAAAGCTTCAAACGGCCCGTCGATGGTGAGTTCGGGCGCGTCGTTGATGCTGACAACGGTGATGGTGGCCGGGATTGTGAGAGCGCTGAAGGCTGTAGTGCCGCCGTTAGCGCTGGTATTGACCTTGTTACCAGCCGCGCCGCTCGTCTGATCCCAGGCGCGGAAGGTGATGGTGGCGGTGGTCCCGTCTATTCCATTCGGGACGAAACGCATGCGGTGGGTTGGCGTCAACAGCAACGCCGAGCTAACGGAAACCGGGGCAACGTCAAACCAGTCCACATCGTTCAACGTGTACTCCCAATAGCCGTTACCCGCATCGAGATCGACAATGGCAATGCCATCCAGTGAGGGATCGTCGGGATCGAAGATGGCCGTCTGACTATCGGCATCGAGAATGATATCGGCTACCGCATCGCCGATATTGCTGGTCTCATCCTCGGTGATGGTGGTCAATGTCAACGTGCGCGTGATCAAAAGCACAGGCGCGTCGTTGACACCTGTGATCGTTACTGTAACCGTAGCGACATTGCTGACATCGACTGTGTCACTGATCGTATAGGTAAAGGTGTCGGTGGCGATCACCCCGTCGGGCAGGTAGGTGAAGTTGGTTGGATCAAAGTGGATCTGCTTGTTTGATGCAGTAATCACGGCTGTGCCTGTGATCGGCGCGCCAACAGCGTGAACAACGAGAAACGGCAGATCGTCGGCAAAATCAGTGTCGTTCGCCAACACCGGGATATCAATGGGCGTATTCTCGTCGGTGAAAGCGATATCGTCCACGGCGATAGGCGGCACATTGGTTACGGTGATGGGGATGGTCCCCGTCACCTCGCCGCCGTCCTTGTCGCGGATGATCACCGTTACCGTGTAGGTGATCCTGCCATTATAGGTATGGCTCACTGTCAGCGAACCCGTGGTGGATACCCCCGCCGAGCCGGTGATCACACTCGTCACAGGGTTGGTGATAGGCGTGCTGCTATCCCCCCAGTTCACCGTGTAGGTAAAGGTCTCGCTGGGGAAGCCCGGATCGGCGAACGTGATCACATGCGTCAGCGTGAAGGTCTGCCCTTCGTTCACCGTATGCCCGACCACGATATTCGTAATCGTCGGTGGGCCGTTGTTGACGGTCACCGTGGTGGTGTATTGGGTGAGGGCGCCATCCTTGTCGATAATGGCGCCACGCACGTTATAGCTCCCGTCGTCGCCGAAGTTACAGGTCGCTGTCGCGGAAGGAGTGGTACCGACATCGTTGTAACCTGTTCCAGCCAGGTTGGCGTTGGTGCAGCTATAGGCATAGCGGAAGCCAGCCGCCGTATCTGCCGTGGATGGGTCGAACTGAGCGCTGAAGCCCACCGTCACGGTCATGCCTTCGGTGACGGGTCCGCTGTTGGTGAAGGTCGCTGTCGGCGCCACGTTGACCACCGTGATGGGGATGGTCCCCGTCACGATGGCATCCCCGTCGCCAATCGTCACCGTCACCGTGTAGGGACCATTGACCCCGGTCGGGCGGTTGTCCGTATAGGTGTGGCTCACCGTCAATGACCCCGTGGTAGACACGCCCACCCCGCCGTTAATCACGTTCACCACCGAACCGCTGCTGACGTTGCCATCGTCCCAGTTCACCGTGTATGTGAAGCTCTCCGTGTTGAACCCAGGGTCGGTGAAGGTAATCATCCGCGTCAACGTGAAGGTCTGCCCTTCGTTCACCGTCTGCGCCCCAACGATGTTCACAATCGTCGGCGCAACGTTGTTCACCGTCACCGTGAAGCTGTTGCTGGCGCTGCCGCTGTCATCGTCGACCACCGTCACCGTCACCGTGTAGACCCCGTTGTCGGCGTAGGTATAGCTCTCGGTGATCGAGCCGCGCGTCAACACCCCCACCCCACCGTTCAGCAGACTCGTCACCGGTTCGGTGATGGGCGTGCTGCCATCCCCCCAGTTCACTGTGTACGTGAACGTCTCCGTGTTGAACCCAGGGTCGGTGAAGGTAATCATCCGCGTCAAGGTGAAGGTCTGTCCCTCGTTCACCGTCTGCGCTCCAACGATGTTCACAATCGTCGGCGCAACGTTGTTCACCGTCACCGTGAAGCTGTTGCTGGCGCTGTCCGCGTCATCCTCCACTGTCACCGTCACTGTGTAGATACCATTGTCGGCATAGGTATGATCGCCGGTCGAGATCGTCCCGCTGACCGTCTGTGTAAAGCTGGTCGTGTTGCCATCGCCCCAGTTCACATGGATCGTCCACGGGCTATCCTCACCGGGGTCGGTGAACGATCCCAGGTTGAAGCTCTTGGTCAGCCCCTCGATAGAAGTCTGGTTGGAAGCAGCGGTTACAGTCGGCGGCACATTGTTGACCGTCAACGCCAGGCTGCCAACTTCTATGTCCGTACCGTCGCCGATGAAGATGCTGACACTGGTATTGCTCGGCCCGTCGGGGAAGATACACGTAAATGCGCCCGATCCATCGTCCGTGTCAAAGTGCAGCACGGTGGGTGATGTGCCAGAGCCACACAAAGGACCGCCGGCAATGCTGAACGTATCCCCAGCCACGCCCTTATCCTCCACAGTGAAGGTGAAGGTGCGGGTAATGGTCGTACTCTCATTCACGGTGGTGGGGCCGGTGATGAAGACCGTGGGCACATCGTTGAAGACCGTCACCAGCAGGCTATTGCTGGCCGCGCCGCCGTCGTCGTCGAAGATGGTGACGGTGACGGTGTAGATGTTGTTGGTGATATAGGTATGGGACGCCCCCAGCGCGCCGGTGGTGGGCGTGCCGATGCCGCCGTTCACCACATTGGTGATCGGTCCCGTACTGATGGGGCCGCCATCCCCCCAATCAATCGTATAGGTGAACGTCTCCTCGCGGTCAGGGCGGCAGCTCCGCATCCAAGAAGGTAACAGCGGTGATGGTCAGCGGCAGCCCTTCGGTGATGAATTGAGCGGCGGCAATGTTGGTGATGGTGGGCGGAACGTTAAAGTTCACTGTGGCGACAAAGCTATCCGTACCCATGCCGCCGTTATCGTCGTAGATGCGCACCGTCACCGTGTAGATGCCGTTGTCGGCGTAGGTATGGCTGCCGGTGATGGCCCCCCGCGTGAGGATGCCCGGCCCGCCATTGATGATGGTCGTCACCGTGCCCGTGATCACAGGAGAGGTGTCGCCCCAGTTGATGCTATAGGTGAAGGTCTCGCTGGCCTTCAGCCGGCCCGGATCGCTCCAGCCGGGATCGGTGAAGGTGACAATATTGGTGAGGGTGAAGCTCTGCCCTTCGTTGCGGGTGATGTCGCCGGCGGCGCGCACTGTAGGCGCGACATTGGTGACGGTGATGGTCAGCGTGTCGGTGACGGTGGCGCCGTCATCATCGCTCAACTGCACGGTGACGGTGTAGACGCCGTCGTCGGCGTAACGATGGCTGGCGCTGATCGTGCCGGTGACGCCGGCGGTGCTGCCCGGCGGTCCATAGGGCGTGGCGTTGACCGTCCCCGCGACAGACGGCGAACCATCGCCCCAGTTCACGGTCGCGATGTGGGTATCCAATGTGCCGCGGTCGAGGAAGGTCGCCGGATCCAGGCTGACCAGCGCTCCTTCGGTCACAGTCTGGTTATTCCCTGCGTTCAATTCCGGCGCGGCGTTGAGGACCGTCACCGTGAAGGATCGGCTGTGCTGGCCGCCGTCGTCATCGCGGATGGTGACGGTGACGGTGTAGACGCCGTTGTCGGCGTAGACATGGGTGGCGCTGATCGCGCCACGCGTGCGCGGCGCGGTCGGCCCGGTGATCACATCGGTGACATCGCCGCTTTCGCTCGTCCCATCCCCCCAGTTGATGGTATAGGTAAAGGTCTCGCTCTTGCCCAGGTCGCTGTAGCCGAAGTCAGTGAAGGAGGCAATCGGCGCACGGGTCAAGACATACCCCTCGGTGATGGTCCCGCTGGCGGCGATCACATCAATGACGGGCGCAAGGTTGCTCACGGTGATGGTAAAGGTACGCGACTGGCTGGCCCCGTCCTTGTCCGCCACGGTGACGGTGACGGTGTAGACGCCATTATCCGGGTAGACGTGCGCGGTGGGTGTGATCGTGCCTGGGGCCATCATGGTGAGGGTGATGGGCGTGCTGGTATCGCCCCAGTTCACCGTCACCGTCCACGGAGCATCGTTGCCAGGATCGGTGAACGATCCCAGGTTGAAGGTCTTGATCTGCCCCTCGTTGGCGGTCTGGTTGGCGGGCGGCGTCACGCTGGGCGTCACATTGGTGACGGTGACGACGCGCGTCCCCGTGCCTGTGTCGGTTTCGTCGCTCACAACCACGCTCACCGTGGAGGTGATGGGCGGGATCTCGCCATCGACGAAGAGACAGCGCAGGCTCCCCGCGCCATTGACCGGGTTGATGGTGGGCGATCCATCGACCACTGTTCCTTCTGCGCCGCACGATGTACTGACAATGGAGAAGGTCTCCACCAGACCGCTATCTGCCACGGTGAAGTTGTAGATGCGCTCGGTGGTGCGGTGTTCTGTCACCGTAGTCGCCCCTGTCATGGTCACCACCGGCGGATCATTTTCGACAGTGATGATCAACGTGTCCGTGACCACAGCGCCGTCATCGTCCTCCAACGTGATGGTAACGGTGTAGGGGCCGTCCTTGTCGTCGGCGTAGGTATGGGTAGCGGTGACGCCGCCGCGGGTCAAGACGCCCGGCCCGCCGTTGATCACATTGGTCACCGCAACGGGGCCAGTCTGATTGCCGTCTCCCCATTCGATGGTATAGGTAAAGAGTTCGCTGGCCCCCACGGCTGCATCCGTCCACCCTGGATCGGTGAAGGTAAGGATATTGACGATGGTCAGCGGCAGCCCCTCGGTGATGGTACGGTTGGCGGCCACGAAGAGGGTAGGCGCTTCGTTGACCACCGTCACCGTGAAGGTTCCACTATCCGAGCCGCCGTTGTCGTCATAGACCGAGACGGTGACGGTGTAGATGCCATCGTCGGCGTAGATGTAGCTGCTGCTGAACGCGCCGGTGGTGGAGATGCCCCCACTGCCGTTGCTCACCGCGGGGATGCCTGTCTCCAGCGCCGAGCCGTCGCCCCAATCGATGCTGTAGGTGAAGGTCTCGCTGGCGTTGACCATCGCATCCGTATAGCCTGGATCGATGAAAGTGCCGATGCCGGGCAGATCGAGGACATAGCCCTCGGTGATGGTCTGGCTGCTGCTCACCGTCAACGTCGGCGCCACGTTGACCACCGTCACCACAAAGGTGATGGTGTCCAACCCACCGTCGTCGTCGTAGACCGAGACGGTGACGGTGTATGGGCTGTCATCATCGTCGGCGTAGGTGTGTTGACCCGCCACCGAACCCACTGTCGCCGTCCCCGCCGACCCGGTGACCACATTCGTCACCGCACCCGTCACGAGCGCAGAGCCATCCCCCCAGTCGATGGTGTAGGTGAAGGTCTCACTCGTGTTCAGCGCCGTGAAGCCTGGATCCGTGAAGGTGATCACGTGGCTCAAGATCAGCGGATGGTTCTCGTTCACCGTCTGATCGCCAGCGTCGTGGGTGATGGTGGGCGCAACGTTGTTCACCGTCACCGTGAAGGTCGCGGTGTCGATACCCCCGTCGTCGTCGCGCAGGGTGATGGTGACCGTGTAGACCCCATCATCGGCGTAGGTATGGCTGCCGCCGAACGATCCTGTGGTGGAGACGCCCACGGAACCGGTGACAACGCTTGTCACCGGCTGGGTGATCACGCTCGATCCGTCGCCCCAATCGATGCTGTAGGTGAAGGTCTCGCTCGATCCGCGCAGCGCGTTCGACCAACCTGGGTCGGCGAAGGTAACCGCCGTGGGCAGGTTCACCAGATCGCCTTCGTCCACGGTCTGATCCGCCGGGCTGGTGAGGATGACCGGTTCCACGTTTGCCACGGCAATCGTAAAGGTCCGGCTCTGGTTGCCGCCGTCATCGTCAAAGACGCGCACCGTCACCGTGTAGTTGCCGTTGTCGGCATAGGTATGGCTGGCGGTGATGGCGCCGATGGTAAGCACCCCCGGTCCGCCGTTGACCACCGCGGTCACCGCGCCGGTGGTGGTGATGTTATCTCCCCAATTGATGGTATAGGTGAAGGTCTCTGTGCGTCCCAGCGCGCTGAAGCCAGGATCGGTGAAGGTGGCAATGTTGCCCACGGTAAAGGTCGTGCCCTCAACGATCCCTGTGGTGATGTTGGGATGCGCCGTCACCGTGGGGGCGACGTTGGCAATCGTCACCGCGCGGGTGTGGATCGTCGTGTTGCCGTCGCCGTCGCCGATGGTAACAGTGATGGTATAGGTCCCATTGTCGGCGTAGATACGGCTGACGTTGAAGCGTTTGGTCACGGTGTTGAGCGTGAGCGGCTGTGTCCCCGACCCGTCGCCGTAGTTGATGGTCGAGATCGGCCAGCTGCTGCTGTCGTCATCGGTGAAGATGCCGGTGGCGGTGAGTATGCTGCCCTCAAACGCCCCGCTGAACGGACCAATGCCGATCTGCGGCGGCTGGTTGACGACGACGCTGAGCGAGCGCGTATCGTTGTCCGGGAAGTTGTCCGGGATAACCGAACCGAAAAGTTGCGGCGTGGTGGTGATGGTGAAGCCCGATCCCGCCGTCACAAAGACGGTGAATGAGCGCGTGGTGGTGATGCCTGTGTTGAGGCTGAAGCTGGGCCAGCGTATCACACCACCGCTCACCGTGGCGCCGTTGCTGGCCGACACAAAGGTGGTCCCCGCTGGCACCGGGTTGCGCAGGTCAATGCCCGTGGTGTTAAAGGGACCGTTGTTGCGCACTGTCACCGTGTAGACAACGTTTTCGCCGGTGGCCGGTGTGGTGTCGTTGATGGCGATCTGGGTGACGGCCAGATCCGCGCCGACGACGGTGATCGTGCCTTTGGCCGTGATCGCCGGCGTGGGATCTTCCTGATCAGCTTCCAGCGCGTCGATGGTCAGATCGATCTGCTGGCCGCCGGTGCCGATCTTGGGCTCGGCGAAGAAGTTGAGCAGGGCGCTGCTGCCCCGCGCCAGGTTGCCGATCTGCCAGGTATTGGTGGTGTCGTCATACGTGCCTTGAGTGGGGCCGCCGCCGCGGTTCTCCAACGAGATGGGCAGCGAATGGGTCAGCACCACATTGGTGGCAAGATCCGGCCCGGCATTGGCGACGACAATGTTGTAGCCGATGATCTGCCCCTCGACTGGATTGGGATCGAGGGGATCAATGCGCACCGTCAGGTCCGCCTGTTGGACGGAGACGGCCCGGCTGGGCGTGTTGTTGGTGGGCTCGCCGTCCGCCACCGAAGAGGTGGCTGATGTCACCGTATTGGTGATGGTGGTTCCGCCCGTCCCCGCGTTGACGGTGGTGGTGAGGACCAGGCTGGCTGAGCCATTGACCGCCAGGCTGCCCACAGTCCAATCGCCGGTGGTCGCCGTATAGATGCCCTGGCTGGCCAGGCTCTCCACATAGGTGATGCCGACGGGCAATTTGTCCACCACCACCACGTTGGTGGTGGCGATGGGACCGTTGTTGGTCACGGTGACGATGTAGACCAGCGTCTCCCCGGCGTTGGGCCGTTCGTTGCTGACGCTCTTCTGCACCGCCAGATCGGCGCCGTCGATGACGATGGAGACGGGATTGCTGACGTTGTTGGCTGGGTTGGGATCATATTGTTCGGCGCGCAGGCCGTCGGTGGCGTCCACGATCTGCTTGCCCGCTGTGCCTGTGCGCACACGCGTGGAGATGAATAGCGTCTTGGTTTCACCCACAGCCAGGTTGCCCACATTCCAGGCATCGGTCCCCACATGGTAGGTGCTTGGATTGCCAGCAAAGGCAAAGGTCAGGAACTGCAATTCGGCGGGCAAGGTTTCCGTCACCACCACACCGGTGGCGGGGTCTGGGCCGTTGTTGCGGACCTGCAACGTGTAGAAGACCGTGCTGCCCTCGCGGAAAGGACCGGCGTTGACGGCTTTGGTCACTTCCAGATCCGCCGCTGTGGGGATGGTCTTGACCACCGAGGTCTCGTCGTCCTCGCCGTTGCCGATGCCGTTGTTCGGCGTCGAGTCGGGATCGAAGAGGCTGCTGGCGATGATCTCACCCTGGCTGGTCAACACACCCGACGCGCTCAAGGCGCGATTGATAGAGAGCGTGGTCGAGCTGCCCGACGCCAGGCTGGGGATAGTCCAGATGCCCGTGGTGGTGCTGTAGCTGGTGGTCCCCTGCGGCGTGACCGCGGCCCCGATCATCAACGAGGGGATAAGATAGCGCACCTGAATATCGGTAGCGGTATCTGGTCCGCTGTTGCTCACCTGCAACACAATGGTCAGCGAATCGCCCACGTTGGGTGTCTCGTCGCTGAAGATCTGGACCAATGAGAGATCGGCGGCAGGCCCCACGCTGATGGTCGTCAACGTGCTGTTGTTGGATAGAAGTTGATCATGGCGCGTACCGGAGGCGCTGGCCGTATTGACAATCTGCCCGGAGCCGATCACCCGCGCCGTGAGGATCAATGTACGGCTGGCCCCGTTCGCCAATGCGCCCACGGTCCACTGCCCGGAGCCTGCGTTGTAGCTCCCAGCGGGCAGGGTATGGGTGACATAGGAGAGCGCCGACGGCAGCGGCGCAGCGACGACAACACCGGTGGCTGTCTCTGGCCCGTTGTTGGTAACGGTAATGACATACGTTACCAGGTCAAGTACCTTCGGCGCAGGATCGGAGACAGTCATGGCGATAGCCAGATCTGCGGCCAGGGTGACGGTCAGGGGTAGGGTCTGGCCGTTGTTCTCCACCACCGGATCGAACTGTCCGGCAGATTCCACAAGCGCAGTATTGGTGATGGTCCGGCCGGAGGTGGCTTCGCCCAACAGGGCAGAAACGGTCATGGTGGTCTGGCTGCCGGCGGTCAACGCGCCCACCGTCCACACATCGCCGGCGTAGCTGCCCTGCGCGGTGACGATGGTCACACCGCTCAAGAGGGCAGGGATCACATCGCTGATCACAATTGCCGAGGCGTTGCTGGGGCCGAGGTTGTTGACGACCACGGTATAGGTCAGCCGCTCGCCCACGTCAATCAGACCGTTGCTGTTGAGATCGGCGATGATGGCGTCTTTGGTCACGCTCAAGTCGGCGCGCTGGATGGTGATCACCGCGGCGCTGTTGACCGTCTGCGCGGCGGTGATGGCCGAAGCGACTGTGGCGGCGTTGACAATCGAACCGGTGGCGCTCGAACGCACCGCCGCGCGCACGGTGATGGTACGCGACGCGCCTGGGGCCATGTTGCCCAGCGAACAGGTGAAGGTATTGGCCAGCGGCCCGCAGGTGACGCCAGCGGGCGGCGTGATCTGCAAGGGGAGGAGCGAAGCGGGCAGCACGTCGGTGATCACCACCGCCGGCGCCAGCGACGGACCGTTATTGGTAATCGTCAGCGTAAAGGTGATGGAATCCTGCCCGGAAACGGCTGTCAGCGGTGTGGCGACGTTGCGCAACACCAGATTGGCGCGGGTCGTCACCGTGTCGGTGAAGGTGAGCGTGTTGAATTCCAACTGTGTATCGGCAATGTCCGAGGTGACGCCGACGGTGTAGGTCAACACATCGGTGAAGGCGGCGTCGATGAGCGCGGTGGCCGTCACCGCCACTGTGTGACCGGGCAGAAGTTGTGGGAACGTACAGGTCACCAGGGTGGATCCGCTACACGCGCCCCCACCCACAGACGCCGAGACAAAGGTGGTACTGGACGGCAAGGTATAGGTCAGGATCACGTTGACCGCCACCGACGGACCATCGTTGCGGGTGGTGAGGAGATAGGTGACGGGCGCGCCGGCCACGATCTCGCTCAGGCGCGTCACCGGCAGGAGCGAAAGATCCGCCCCCTGGACCACAGGCAAGGTTTGGGAGACACTGTTGTTGGCGGCGTTGCGATCATCTCCGGGATTGATAACCGAAGAGACGGTGGCCGCGCTGGTAATTGGCCCGCTGTAGGCAGGATCGATGATCCCGCCAATCGCCACTTCAACCTGTTGATCGCGGATCAGCGTCCCCAGGCCGAGGCGTATGGGCTGGGTGGTATCCACAGGACCCGCGGTACACGTAAAGACGGAGCAGAAGAGCGGACGCCCATCGTTGCCCAGCGCAGGCTGGAATTGGGTGGGCAGCGTCAAGGAGAGTTCCACAGCGCGCGCCACCGACGGACCAAAGTTGGTGATGGTCAGCGTAAAGGAGATGGGCGCGCCCGCCACCGGCGCGGTCGGTACAACCACCTGGCTGAGAGCTAGATCAAAGGTCGTATTGATCGAATCTGTCCGCGTATCGCGATTGTTGCTCAAAACCGGATCGGGCGTGCTGGCCGTCACCTCGGCCTCGTTGAGTACATCCACCTCGGCAAAGGAATTGACCTGAGCCACAATCGTGCGCGTTAAGATCTGGCCCGGCTGCATCTGCGCCTGTGTACAAGTGACCACAAAGCCGCTACGCGTACATCCTGCGCTGCTGCTCTGATAGAGCAACACATTGGAAAGCACATTGGTCACGCTCACATCGCGCGCCACCGAAGGTCCTGTATTGGAGATGACCACTGTGTATGTGATCAGCTCGCCGAAGAGCGGGGCCGGGGTAGTTGCACGTGGCAGATCCAATACCAGATCGGCCAGGGCGCTCACACTAGTGGTGATGGTGCGGCGGTTGTTGGCCGGAATTGGATCGGAAACACTCGTTGACGCCGTCTCGACAGTGATTGGAATCTCACCCAAAACGCCCGGCGCCACGTTGAGAGTCACCGTAAACGCGGCGCTGCTGCCCACAGATAACGTATTCGCATTACAGGTCACAATCGTGCTGCCATTGGGCTGGTTACAGCTATTGGCCGGCAACGATCCCGCCAGCGAGAAGCCGCCCGGCAGGGTAGTCGTCACCACGACGTTGGCGGCAACCGACGATCCATTGTTGGTGACCTGCCACATATACGTCACCTGCTCGCCAGCGATGACCGCCGCGATCTCTGTTGTAGTCAGGTTGAGATCGGCAATCGGACAGTTCACCAGGACGATGTCTCCGCTGTCCTCATAGACAACCACAGTTCCTTCACGGCTGATGACGGGGTTGATGCGGTTCTGTCCGGCCACATTGGTAGAGACCGACCGCTCGATCCCGCTGGACAACTCGTAGAGGAAGATGTTCTCCAGCCCGCCGAGCGTGCGCTGATAGACAACGCGGTTGCCGCTGCCGTCAATCGCCGGGTGGCCATGTGTACCGTCGTTCGTCAACCGTTTGAAACCATTGGGATTGCCTGGGGCTGGGTATAGAAAGACCTGGAAGACGTCAGGCGCGCTAGCCCCGCCGCCCAACGCCTGATCCGATAAAAAGACAATCCGCTCGCCGTTGTTGCTGATCGATGGGTGGGCGTTGCTCCCTGTGCCCGTAATGGTGATCTGCTGCGGCTGGCCGCCGCTGTCGATGCGGTAGCGATAGATCTCCGAGTTGCCATCCCGGTCCGAGACAAAGACCACGGTCTTGCCGTCCCCGCTAATGGCCGGATCGTCGTTGATAACGCCCAACGGCGTGTTCGTCACCTGGGTAAAGGGATTGGCGCTGCCCTCCACATAGACGAAGATTTCCAAATTGCGCTGGGCATCGGGAATGCTGACCCGGCTGTCCAGCCCATTGTCGGAGATGAAGACAATCGTCCTGCCGTCCTGGCTGACGGCGGGGAAGAGATTGGAGCCACGTGTGGTGTTGGTGATCTGGCGCAACTGTCCGCCGGGCGCGGTATCCTGGCGGAAGATCTCGAAGTTGCCGTCGCGGTTCTGGCCGGGGATCAGATCGCGATCGGAAAAGAAGACCACATAGCGGCCATCGCCGCTGACCGCCGGGGCCAGGTTGAAACCGCCCAAGATGCTACCTGTGGATGTGGTCAACTGGCTATATTGAGGCGCAAGCGCAGCACCATCCAGGGTGACGCTGGCGCGGAAGACTTCAATATTGCCGTCGCCGTTGCCGCCGGTGGGGTTGCCTGTGGACCAAAAATAGACGAGCGAACCATTGTCGCTAAGCACCGGCTCTGCGCTGTACGCATTGATCGAGGTGAAGACGGGCCGCGGCGCCTCGCAGGTGATCACGCCATTGGCCGGAGGCGTTTGGGCGGCAGCCGGGCGCGCCGAAATCCCCTGCACCAGCAGGGCCAGGAGCAGGGCGGGCAGCCAGATCATCTTCGCGATTGACGATTGCAGATTTACGATTCTCTTATCTCCTACCCTGCCCATCCTCATTCGTTGCCTCCTGTGCAGGGTATCGCGTAAAACGCGCCATCGCTGGCTGCACTTTCGCCCGCATCGCCGATCACGGTGATAAAGTAGGCCGATCCACAGGGCGGGGATGCCACGCGATAGGTGACGCGATCCCGCCCAATCTCGGCGGACGGCTCGAAGGTGACACCGTCCGGGCTGGCGTAGAGACGATAGCCCGTGATCCCGTCCAGCGTAGGCGGCGGGTCCCAGCGCAGCGTGATCGAGCGGCCCGTGGGCTGTACGCCCGCAAAACCGGTGACTGGGGATTGGGGAACGGAGATTGGGGACTGGGAACTGGGGACTGGGTCGTCCGCTGTCTGTCGTCCCGCGTTGACTCCCTGCGCCATGACCAGAGGCAGGAAGATAGGATTGACGCCGCTACCGACAACAACCGGCACGGAGAGGCTCTGGCGGCGCGCGGTGGGGCAGGCTTCACCCAGCACGCTCACCGAGACCGGGTATGTACCATCCCTGGCAAAGGTATGGTTGACCATTACCCCCGCTGTGGTGCTGCCATCGCCAAAATTCCACGTAATCGAGAGGCTGCCGCTGGCTTGAATGCTGGCGACAAAGCGCACACTCTCGCCGACGTCTGGATTTTCCGGTGTGTGGATAATACGCAGATTGGTCGGCCAGCGACAACTGGTGGCGCGCACACGGAAGGGCGGACTGACCGCCGCAGCCACGGACCGATTCACTGGCCCCACCCGATCGGGCTGGGCCAGCACCACGCGGAAGAGCGCATTCTCGCTGATCGCCCTGTCCGCGCGCGCATTCCACAGGAAGGTCTGCTCAATGCCCAGCCGGGTGGGCGTCACCACCTGTGTGGGCGAAATAGGTGTCGATGGGGTGGCTCTATGCCAGGTCCCGCCGCTATCCAACGAATACTGAAAATTCAATGCGCTCATGGGCATGGGCGCACCGGGCGCATCAGATCCTGGGTCGTTGCGCCTGCCATCGGGATCGTACAATCGATACGTCACTGTAATCACCGATTGAAGCGGACCTGCCAGGATCTGCGGCGACGAGTAGAAATAGGCGTTGTCGGCGTCGCCGGGGCGCTTCACACTCAGATAGCGGGGATTGTTGGGCAACGGCACACGCAGGGCGTAGTCATCTTGCAGATGGGCCGGGGAGATCAGTGTGTTGGCATAGAACCCGTTGCGCCCATTTCCCTGCTGGCTTACCGCCAGATCGAGATCACCGTCGTTGTCCACGTCGCCCCAGGCTACGCCCGTGGTGCGCGCCTGCTCCGGCGAACTCCACAGCCAGAAGAGCTGGCCGCCTCGGTTGACAAAGACCTGATCCGACTCGTCGTCGTTGCCCACAGCCAGGTCGAGATCGCCGTCGTTGTCCCAGTCGCCCCAGGCCAGCGATGTCGTCTGGCTCAGGGTGGCCGAACGCCAGACCGGTTCAGTCGAAAAGGCAACGTTGCCTGCTGTGCTGAGATTGCGGTAGATCAGATTGGCCTGACCATAATTGCCCACTGTCAGATCTACCCGACCATCGCCGTCAAAATCTGCCCAGGTGATGGCGCGGGTGGCGTCGTTGGCGACTGACGGCTGCCACGAGAGCAACGGCGCAAAAATGTCCGTAGCGCCGATATTGTGGATCAATCCGTTGATGTAGATGCGATTCTGGCCGCCGTCCACCCCTACGGCAAAGTCAAGGTAGTTGTCGCCGTTGAGATCGGCCCAGGCCAATGAGGTGGCGTTGTAACGCTCGGTGGAGCGCCAGACCGGTTGCGGTGTCAACCCGACGGTCCCCACCCCGCCGCCATTGTTGCGGAAGAGCAGCAACGCATCCCCAGCCGTGGCGACGAGCAGATCGAGATCGCCGTCGTCGTCAAAATCTCCCCACCTCATGGCGGTGGCGGGAGCGGGCAGCAGCGCCGATGTCCAATCGGCCGCGCCAATGTTCCCTGCCAGGTAGACGAGGATACTCTGGCCAGTACCGATGGCGATGTCAAGGTTGCCGTCTCCATCCACATCGCCCACAGCGATGACATGAGGACCGAACCCGCCCAGCGTCGCCTCATCCTCACGGTCGAAGCCGCCCTGCCGGTTGAGATAGCGCTTGCTAGAGACTTCATTAGGGCCAGCCCCAAAGAGCAGATCGAGCAGGCCATCCCCGTTGAGGTCGGCCCAGATCACCGACGAGGTCGGCGCTGCCGAAAGTTCCGTCGTGGCCGGAACCGGCGTCAATCGGGTGGAGAGGAGCGGCGCAAAGCTAGTGAAGATCACGCTGGGACCGTCGCGGTTGGTCAGGGTCAGGTCGAGATCACCGTCGTTGTCAATATCCACCCCGCGCAAGGCCCAGGCTTGACCACTCTGGATGTTGGTGGTCAATAGATCCTTTCGTACAAATTCCCCATTCTCAAACGTGTAGATGGTGGGGGCGAGATCGCCCACGGCCAGGTCGAGCCGGCCATTGCCGGTGAAATCGCCCCAATCCAGGCTGAAGGGGGTAAGAAAGCGCTCTGTGCGCAGGATGATAGGCGCATCAAAGCCGTTGCCGCCAGCGTTGCGGTAGATGCGCGCCTGGCGCATGAGTGGGTAGGCTGCCGCCAGGTCCAGATAGCCGTCCCCATCAAAATCGCCCCAGGCAAAATCATAGGGCAGGAAGGTAGCGGTGTTGTCGATAATAGGACCAGGGGTGAAGACGCCGCTGCCGTTGTTGTGGAAAAGCTGCAAGGAGTTGGGGAAGAGCCCCAGGGCCAGGTCGAGATCGCCGTCGTTGTCCACATCCCCTACGCCGATGGCAGCCGTGGCGCGACTGCTGATACAGAGCGGATCTTGGCTAAACTGGGCGTTGCCATCGTTGCGGTAGAGCATGACCGGGCAGAGGGCGTTGATGCTGTTGGTGCTGACCACCAGGTCCAGATTGCCATTGCCGTCGAAATCGCCAGCCGCCACCCGCGCCAGTTGTTCGGTGGAGGTAAAGCGCCGGGACTCCTGAACCGTCGAGCCAGAGATGGTATAGATATAATTAACGCCGCCGTTGTCCCCGTGATCGCCCACCACCACCAGCTCCAGGCGATTATCGCCCACAAAATCGCCCCAACGCACGCCAAAACTGCGACGCGTATTGCTCCAGACCCGGCGCATCTGCCCGCCATCGTTGCGATAGATTGTGGTTCCCACCGACGAGGCCAGCGCCAGGTCGAGATAGCCGTCGCGGTCGTAATCGCCCCAATCCAGCCCCAATGTCCCGCCGCGGTCGCTGGAGAACCAGTTGGGTTCCTTTGAAATCGCTGCACCCACGCCTTCCACCGTACTGACGCGGATAATGGTCTGGACTTCATTGCTGCTGGCGGCGCGCACCTCTCCGCCCACCGGATAATTGGCGAACGCCTGATTCTTGATCAGCGCGCCGTCCGACTGACCGGCAACGCGCCCGGAGAAGGTCCGTTGCACGGGGATGCCCGGCACAATGCTGGCGATGGTCCAACTGAGTTCGCGGGTCTCGGTCACCACAATGGTTCCACCCAGCGGTTCGGGGATCTCCCGCGATTCGGTGATCTGCTGGCAACCCAGGCACGAGATATCGCGCAAGACGCCGCGCGGCAACACATCGCGCAAGGCAATATTAAAGAGGACACTGCCCGATGTATTGGTAAGGGTGATGGTATAGGAGAGGACTGCACCGTTGAAGGTCTCCGCTACCGCAGATTTGCCAACGATCAGATCATCGGTGGCGATACCGGCGGG
This sequence comes from Caldilineaceae bacterium, assembly GCA_019637695.1. Classification (GTDB taxonomy): domain Bacteria; phylum Chloroflexota; class Anaerolineae; order Caldilineales; family Caldilineaceae; genus RI-153. The sequence goes on from JAHBVG010000007.1 coordinate 66,562, forward strand.
GGTATTACGCGCTGCCAGATCGGCGATCCAGCCTGGGATTTCCATTTCTTCTGTGATCTCTCCCTCTGGCGGCAGGTGAGAGGGTGGACCGATCAATGGGAGGATGGATGCTCCGGTGTCGGTAATGGGTTGGGTGTCTGTTTGTTCGCCCGCCGGGGCCGTGGCGTCAGTTGACGATCCTTCCTGGGCCGCGGCCAGCCCGATCAACAGGAGCAGGCAAAGGCCGCAGACGACCACTGCCATGAGCAGGCGAGCGACCTGCCCGGTTTGTCTGCGCGCAGAACGGATCAACACCCTTGCCAGCAGGGAGATGAACATATGAAAAGAGGAGAGTTTTTGACGCATGGAAAGTCTCGATCATTCCCTGAACTGGGCAATAAAAATGGCAACGACGCCTGATCCACAAAGCCATACAACCGAACGCAACGATGTGTCTTCCGCACCATCGTTGATGTGATCTAGCGCACACATTCTTTTGCGTACTGCGGAATCCGAAATGAGGGATCATCATAACGACTAAGCCTTGCTCTAGCCAGGTCACGGACCTGGCGGCGGGTCCATGACCCGCCTGGAGCATGGGGCTTAGTCGCTAGGGATCATCACTGACAGACAGGGCTAAACCAACTGGTGGCCGTCGGCTCAGTTTCCAGGATATTTCCCTCTACATCTGTATAGGTCGCCACAACAAAATAGACCCGGTTACAGATAGGTTGGGTGGTATCGATCCAACTGGTGGCCGACGGATTTAGCTCGACGGCAGGGAAGAATGACATGTCGCCCGTGCTGGCGCGATAGACCTTGAAGGCGCGGATCTTGTCCAGGTATTGCGGATCATAGCTCCACGAGAGACGATTTTGCGTCTCCTCGCCTACCCCGACAAGGGCAAAGGGAGCCGTGGGCCGAATCTGGTTGGCCTGGATCGTCATCGCCTGCGAAACTGTGGGGAAGCTCCCCGAGCCGTCGGGTGGTTCGTTGAAGGCCGTCAATTCAAAGGAGCGGATCGTCCCATCAAAGCGGAAGGTGAAATCACCCGACAGAGGACGATTCCCATAGTCGATGGTGCTGTTATCGATCTTGGCGGCGCGCAAGACGACGCGCGTCGCCGATGTTGTAGACCAGTTGAGTTTGATCAGCGAACCGACAAGCATCTGATAATTGGTCCCACCCAGCAAAGTCACCTCGTCAGGGCGCGCCGGGCTTTCACCGCTCTCCGCGCCAAAGAAGGTGATCCCCGGCCTCGGGATAGGCGTCGCCGTAGGCACGGGCGTTGGCGGAATCGGCGTGGTTGTCACAGTGGGCGTTGGCGTAGGCGCTGGCAGCACATTGACTTCCACTTGGGCGGTGCTGCTCTGATCGCGATTGGTCGCCGTCAAAATAAAGAAGGTCGACTTCTCTGGGAAGATCGGGATCGTCCCTGTGCGTGAGAGGGCTGTGCTAATGCGCAGATCAGGGCTGAAGATCTCGATGGCCGTCACATCCCCCCGGATCGACCACGAAAGCTTCACAGGCTCGTCGTTGCCCGATACAATTTCCTTGGGGTTCACCTGGAAGAACTCGATCCCCGGCGCTTGGGGTGTCGTTGTCGCCGTGGGCTGCGGCTGTACAAAGACAGTCACCTCTTCGATCACCTGGCCGCCGCCCGTCTGCGCGCGCAGCACATAGGTTGTCGTCTGCATGGGGAAGAGCGGACGTGTGCCTTCGGCGGGCAACCCATCGCCCACCCCTTCAATCGATACATTCGGCGCGTCAGCAACCCGCCACTCTAGATTGGCCTGCTGCCCCGCTGTGATCGCAATCGGGCTCACCGAAAAGACCAAAATCGCTGGTTCGGGCAGAGGGGTGGGGGTAGGCGTCACCACACTCACTGAAGCTCGGCGCTCAACAGCGGGCGTGCCCAATTCCACCACCGAAGGGTTGCTCGCGATCAGTTGGAATTCCATATCGGTGTCTGGGGAAAAGGTAAAGCTGCCATCGAATTGCTCAGTGGGCAGCGGCGTCGGGTTCCCATCCACAAGGATCAGCGCCCGATTCGCGCCTCTGACGCTCCAATTGATGCGCACCGATTCGCCAGAGGTGATGGTGCGCTGGCTCACCTGGAGATCCAAGAGCGGCTCCACAGGGCGCACCTGCACCGAAACTTCATCCGTACGGTTGTAGATGCTGGGCAGCCCCAGGCGCGAGATGAAATTATCCGCCTCGATTGAGTAGGTCTGTGATCGCTGGAGCAGCAATTCTGCTGTGCCAATAGGTTCCGGGGTGACATTGCCCAACCCGGCTCCGTTCAATTTGACCTGCGAGAAGCGCGACGCTTCCCAGTTGAGATAGACAGGCGTACCCCAATCCACAACTTTGGGGTTGATATCGAAAGTGCGCACCTGCGGCGAAAGGATCACAATTGCCAGCGACACCATCAGGACCAAGAAGAGCAGGATCAGCCCCTTGCCGATCAAAGGCACGACTCTCACCTGCCCGCCGATGGTGCGCGGGAACTGCTGCCCCCCCAGAGGCGTGGCGCGCACATCGTATTGATAGGTGCGGTTGCGCATACTGATCAGCGAACGGTCATTCGGTTCGATCATCAGCGCAACCTCGGTGGCTTCGCCCGGCGCCAGCCGCAATTCAGCCTGGCGAGCGTAGGTCATGCCTTGATCCGCCAATTGAAACTCAAAGTGGCAGGCGCGTTCCTCGTCCTGGGCCTCGACCTGAACCTGGGCGATGCTGTTTCCACCGTTGACCAGCGTGAAGAAGGTCTCGCCTACAGGCTTGCCCCAGGTGAGGGTTTGCCGCTTGTGGGAGAGCTCGCTGATCTGAAGATCATGGTATGGGTTAACGACGAGCGTCGCTCCCAACTGGCTGAAACGTCCCGGATAATCCGGCGCAGAGATGGTGAAGGATAGGTTATGCCGCCCTGCACTGCTGGTGTAAAGGCGCGGCGGGGTCACAGTGATGGTGACAATGCCCGATTCAGCCTCGTTGAGGTTGATCTGCGCGGGGAGGATCACCACCCAACTGGGGTCCACACCTTCGACCCGCACGTCGAAGCTGGCAACCAATTCACCACCGTTGATAATTGTCAACTGATAAGCGATGGTCTGATCCACATCGACAATCTGTTCGCGCTCCAACAAGCTCACAATGATCAGTTCGTCGATCTGATCGCGCACCGGGGCCAGCAGCGGGTTGAAGGGCCGTGGCTCTTGCCAGGCCGAATTGCCATTCATCGGTTGCGCCCCATAAGGATCGCCATCTGGCTGCGTTTCGATGACCGCAGGGGGATAGGTCACCGCGGCGACAGTTGGCGCGACAACAGATGCGCTGGCTGCCATCCCTGCGCGTGGATCCGCGAAAGGTCGCCCGTGATCCTGCGGCGCGACGCTAGGTTGAGCAGCGGGCGCTGCGTAGGTCACCCGTGGCGTAGTCGGCTGTGGCGCAGGCGCAGCCGGTTGATCGCCGTTCCGCCCTTGCAACAGGATCAACGTATGGCCGCCGATCTCGATTGAATCCCAATTCTGTAACGGCACAGGCGCGCCCGGCGGCAGGAGGCGCCCTCCCAGGCGAGTCTGGCTTTCATCGGCGAGCAACATGAGTTGGAAGGGCTGGTAGCGGTGATCCACGACGGCATGGAAGGGCGCTATGTTTGACCCCAAGAGAACAACGTCATTCTCGCCATGACTGCCAATATTGGTCACACCTCTGGATGGGTGTAGATCAAAAAATTCGATGACACCACCCGGAGAAATAATCTCTAATTGGTCGAAATTAGCCACAGAAGCGCTTTCTATCAAAATTGGATCGAGACACGGGTTATTGCCAGAGAGCCAAATTACATCCCTTCAGGACTAACGCACTCGGTTGGCGGTTCTAGAGACCTGCCGGGTTTTCTGAAACCTGGCAGGTCTGCTTTAACTGCATAAGTCCTGTCCTTTAGAACAAAGGCCAGGCGAGTTGGATGCCTGTGATCAAGCCAAAATCGAGCAAGAGGAAATAGATCATAAAGAGGACAATCGCCGCCGTCGCCAGGATGGTCAACAGGGGCAGGATCAACCAATAGAGCCACGAAACGCCGCGAATCTTGATCGATGCTTCTTCCACCTGCAGGGGGGTGCCCGGTTCTGCCACTGCTTTGGAACTGACACGGAAATTATAGGTGCGTGTGCGCTGCGCCTTCTTCGGAATGATTACCAGTTCAAGTTGAAGCGTATCGCCTGCTTCCACCTCTGGCGTCTCCGTCCAATTGCTATCCGCCACACGGCGCACCACCCGTTTGTAGATCACGCCATCGCTGCCATAGCGCAGATTCGGATCCGTGGATGTTGGCGACAGATAACCACCTTCACCGGTCGCGCCGCTGCTCTGGCTCCCGTCATGTTTGCCATTCGTTTGCGAAGCCCATGAGACAGGCGCTGGCAAAGCCAGCGCGTGACCGTCGCCATTGGGAAGCGCATTGGCTACCGCCTGCTGTAAATTTGCCCCTCCTTGTGCCAATTCCTGTGTGGGGATAGCCACAGCGTTCTGCGGCGGCGGTGCGGCCTGCGTACGGTTCTGATTTCGGTAATGTTCAGGCGTCTGGAAAGCCGAGCGGCCCTGTCCTTGCGAGAGGCGGGTGGCAGCAGAGGCGTGCTGGTTAATATTCTCTACCCGCTTTGTATTGGCGTAGACTTCTCTCGTCCCTCTGGAGAGTTGACGCACAGCGCCCCCGCCCATCGATTCAGGGATGAATGCAGCCAGGGCGGCAAAGAGACCGTTGAATACCCCTAAGACCTTGCCCAGTTGGCTGGTCTTCTGGCTGAACGATCTCATCGCGCCTTGTTGTGCGTTGAGCTGCGCCTGCATGTTTCTGGGGGAAGCCGGTTGCGCCGCTGGCTGCGGTGCAGGCAGTTGAGGCGCAGGCTGGCGAACCGGCGCGGGTAGCTGCTGGCGACCCGCTGCCACCCAATCCACCACCTGTCGCCCACGCAGCACAAGCCCATCCATCAGAAATTGAAAATCCAACAACCCCAGTGGATCATCTGCGCGTAGGAGGTAAGCGCTGATCATGTTTCCTTCATTGGCGAGGCCAACATGGAAGCGTAACTGCCGCCGGCGTCGTCCCAGCGTTGCCAGATAGGTCAAGATCAACCAGGCCAGGAAGATCGAAAGAACAATCGTGGCAACGGCCAAAATACGCAGCCAGGTCTCCGCAGGCAGGAGCAGCCGAGGCGGCGCCACTTGCAGGTTCATTGCAAATTCAGAGCGCTCACTGTACCCGCTGTTGTCGATGACCTCGACGGTGAAGACATGCGCGCCAGCGCCATACTCGCTGCTATCGAAGGTAATCCGATAAGGAGGAGAGGTCATCCGACCCAGGCTGATGCCATTGAGCAAAAAATCGACCGATGCGACGCCATTCAACGCTTGAACGTTTGCCTCCACGGTGATTTGATCCCCGATATAGAGGCGTTCCTGAGTCGTCCCTGCCGAGAGAATCAGCGGATCAACCACATTCACTGTTAAATAATGCTCGGCGCTGTTGCCCGCTCGATCCACCACGCGGGCGCCAATGACATGGCTGCCCGGCACAACTTCCTTACTATTCCACTCAAGGAGATAGGGCGCATCCTCGATCACGGCCAGCGGTCGGCCATCGATCGTATACTCAACGCGGGCAACGGCCGCCGGCGCCGCAATCTGTGGGAAGAGCCGGATCAACCCACCCACCTGTTGTCCATTGCTAAATTCAGGAAATTGGACGGCTATCTCGCCTGGCAACGCCCGTATGACAGTGTCGGCGCGTACATTTGCGCCACTGCGCGCCAGATTGATGGACAGCGTATGTTCGGCAGAATCAGCAGGCAGATCCGAGACAAAGTGCAGGCGATATCCTCGGTTGAAGAGCGAAGAGAGTGTTTGCAACCGCAATTGTGCTTCGGTTGCCGTAGCCAAAATGTAAGATTGCGCCTTGAGTTGCTGTGCAAAACTATCAATCACCCCCGGAGCCTGTACTTTGGGGCTAAAGGCAATTAGATAAATAGGCAGATTTACTTCGCCGGCGCGGCTGGAGATGGCCTCGGGGGACAGCGTGTTCGAGTTCTCCACACTGTCAGTCACAATGACGATCGCTTTGCGCGTATGAGATAGCAACATCGCACGGTTGAGCGCTTCCACTGCCGCCTGATTCAGGGTCGTGAAATTGCCAGTAACGCTCAACCGCTCAATAGCTGTGCGTACAGCAACCTTGTCTGTCGTAGGCGGCTGTTCAACACGAACCTCGTCGAAGAAGGAAAGCAGCAGCACCTGATCTTCAGGTTTCAATTGATCGACCAAAGCCAGCAACCCTGCCTTGATCCGCTCCAAATCGGCAGCTTCCGTGCTAATATCCACGGCCAGGACCAGGCTCAGCGGTTGATCGCTGTTAGGGTCCACAGCGACTGCGCTGGCGGGAACCTTGATGCCATCCTCAAAGATCTGAAAGTCGGCTGCCACGAGATTGACCAACGGCGCGCCCAACCCATCGGTCACAAAAAAGTCGACCTGAACCTGAGGGAAACGTGTGCTATCAACCCGACTGATGGAAATGGTGGCGTTTTCCTGGGCAAAGGCGCGACCAAGCAGCAGCCACAGCATCACAACCACAAGAACAAGGATCCGGATAGGTGGAAAACGGCTGCTTGACATAGGCACTTCCCTACTAAATGGACGAAGAGTCACATCTACGAACCTTTATCTACTTTCAACCGCGAATACTACGGTTACATTTCAACTCTGACAATTTCAGAAAGAGCTTTACTCAACGTTCTCTAATCACTGGGAAATTGTCAGGTATTCCCACTGCAAGAGGCAAAACCCTACGATAAACTTACAAATAAAGGAGTGCTATACAAAAAAATGATTGAACCAAAAAGATAGCTACAAACCTTTAGGTCTACAAACCACCAAATCACCTGTGGATCAGATTTTCAGTCGTCCTGCGTGTAGCATTCAATCATCAGAGGGAGTAAGCTGAATGCGATGACGGAAAAATGGGGCTATCCGCACGGTTTGAGAAACAGCCGCGCTTTCTCCGGGGTAGGCTTCAGATGCGGTGGCTCGTACCGTTATCACATGCGCGCCCGCGCGAGGATGAGGCTGGCGCGGGTGGCGGAGCCGGAACACAACATCTTTTTGGGCGCCCGGAAAGAGAATCGGCCCTGGACCTATGTCGTACCATTCTGGCGACAGACCTTCTACCGAGAGCTTGAACTGTACCCCTGGGACCTCGCCCATATTTTGGACGGTAATCAATCCTTCCAGAGTAGCATCTGGGGTGAGTTCTGAATCAGGCATACGCAGACGCAGAGCAATGGCATTGGAAAGACCCGCCCCAGCATAGAAGACAAGCTGGTATTCGCCAATCTGGATCTGGTCGCCGTCGAATACGTCCACTGCGCCGCGTGGGGGCAATGTACGTCCATTTAGCGAACTAAGTAGGATTTGACCGCTGCCGAGGTTGACGAGCCGGTAACCACGGCTGCCTGGGGCCGCAATCAATTGGGCGTGCCGCGGCTCAACACCCTGTCCGCGCCCGCCTTCAAGTACAATATCGTTGCGGGGATCGCTGCCAATGTGCAAGATCGCCTTGGACAACTTATATTCCTTGCGCCATCCTTCGCGATCGGTGACATCCACCCGGTTGTAGCCGTGTTCGCGCATCTCATTTCCTTCTTACCAGCCTGTGTGGATCAGGCGACAAGTAGCGCCGATTGGCAAATCCAGTTCATTCGATCATTAATGCCAGCAGAAACAATCGTCAGGCGGGTTTCAGCGTCCATCTCTGATGGATTTTCTGATGAGGGTTCAACTGACCAGAGATCATCTGCCATCGGCCCATCCATGACTTCTTGGAGCAGATCGATCAAGCGTCGCGTGCCGTCAAGACGAATCAGCAAAAATCGGGTCAGAGGATCTAATTGAACCCGATAGTGAAAGGAGTTTGTAACGACCTCAGAGTAACGCGCCTGTAAGCGAGTCCACTCTGAAGCCTGTGGAAACTCAGAAATCGTTGACACCATTCTGGGGCGTTCGTAAAAGAGCCGAAGTAGATTATCGCTGGTAGCGTAGGCTTTTAGCAAATTTGTCGTAAGGACTTTACGATCAACCTTCCTTTGTTCGGCGCTGAGAGCGTCAGGGTGAAAGGCATTATCGGATAGCTCTCGCATGCTTGCGTAGGCGAAAGAAAGTAGTTCATTTATTTGATAGAACGTGGGCCAGGACCTTCGTATTACATCAAAGGCAACTTTTGATACAGGATGGTTGGTGGCAATCGACGCTGCCCCACCATCACTGAATTTGACAACACTGCTATCAAGTAGATCAGCGTCGTCGTCCACCTTGAAATTGGAGGCTACATAAAAATCGCCCAAATCGTCCATATTGATCTGGTGGCTCAATTGAGCGGAACGATGACAGAGCAGCGTATGGCGGAACGAGCGGTTACGCAGAAAATCGAGATATTGCTCCATTTCGATCCGATCGGCGGCGATAGATTGTAACATCTGTGCAGCATCGCGTGGCAGGTTAAACGCCATCATACTGGAGAAGTTTGCGTCGCCCAGATATTGCAGATCATGATTGGCAGCGTGCGCCGCAAATTGATGAAAATAGACAGGATCGTTGAACTCTTCGAGTTCGTCGTGCAGAAAGTGGGCATCCTGGCGTAGGGCGCTTTGGGTGAGAAAACTGTGATAGGTCTGGATGAATCCACGGTAGAGATTGGGGAAGACACTGAAATCCCCATTTTCTGGTTTCACGAAATCAGCCATCTGTTCGATGAATTGCCTGGCAATCTTCGCCCGCTCCCGTGGATCCACTAAATTGCGGATGCGGTAGAGCATCATATTGCGCGCAATCTGGAAGAAGTGCCAGCCTGGGAAGGTGTTATAGCTAACGTAAGCAACGCCCTGTGGCCGCAAGCGCTCCCGACAGACGGCCAACAATTGATCCCGCACAAGGGGGGGCACCCAAGAATAGATTCCGTGGGCCAGGATATAGTCAAAATCGCCCAACGACTCGTCAACGTCGAGAATGTCCATCTGGCGCAGATCAACGTTTTTGACGCCAGTTCTTTCGATATAGGTATGGCCGCGCTCGATCTGCCGCACCGAGAGATCGATCCCCACAAATTCGGCATCGGGCAGATGTTCGGCCATTGGGATCAGATTTTCGCCAGAAGCGCAACCGAGTTCGAGCACCCGGCAGTTCTGCAATGGAGCAGACTTCAGCCCGCGCAGCCGCGCAATCGTAGACAGGGTGTTCGGGTGGCTGTGAATATAGGAATGACCAGCGTAGAGTACATCGTCGTAGCTGGTTTTATTCACATTCACAGCATCAAGTTGAAGATTCTCGACAAGGCTCACGCCACACCCATCCTCTCTGCTGGCTGGCGATTCTCGTGCTGAAGTCGATGGTGACGCCGGCGTGCTACGGCAAACTGGACTAAATTCTCGCCCCATTCAATGGCCGAGCGGATGGCTTCTCGTTCGGCGGGGCCGTTGCGCCGTTCACCGCACCAGAGACAGCCATAATCATAAGAACTCACGATTACGCCGCCATTCTCGCGCAAAGACGGCGCGCCCTGTGTTTCAAAGCCAGCAGTGGGTCGCGCAAAGAGATGCGGATCGCGTAACAGAAAATGATCTTGTCCGACGACAGTTACGCGCACCCCCAGCGATTCAAGCAGATCGTTGAAAGAGGCATCAGCCGCAGGGTTCGCGCCCCCTTCACGGTGACAACTTTCGATAAAGAGGGTACCTCCGTTGCGCACAAAGCGATAGAGCGCGTTCACTTCCGCCACATCGACTTGGAAGCGATCACGCGCAGTCAAATAGATCAACGTATACTGGCCTAGATCCTGAGCCAGGGCGATCCCATCGTCGACCCAAGCCCTGGCCTTCCCCGATTGGCTGACCGACCGCGCCACGTTGATCAAGCCGCGACCGTGGGTGTTACCCATGCGCGAGAGGTAGGCTACCCCCATTGCCACATTCTCTTGGGCGCGCAGGTCCAATTCACGGCGGAAGCGTAGATCGATCTCATTGAGCTTGGGTTGAGATCCATCAACGGCGTTGCGGATAGCCGCGCCACGCTGCAAATCAACACGAGCAACCTCAATCTGAGGACTATCCACAGGACCGGCCACCGCTTCAAGATTAAAGCCTGTATAGATGAAAAAGGGCTGATCGCCCACCTTGCCATTGAGCGGTTGCGGATGGCTTTCTTCATACGTGATCAACAGGCAAAGGAGATTTTCTTGCATGCGGCCAAAATCATAGAGTACCGGCTCTGGTACCACAATCATATTCCCACTGGGATCGATGGCGATCCCCGGCAACACATAGACAGACGGCCCTGGCGGATCACTGGCGATCACCTCCAGGCCGGTCACAATTCCGCTGCCATGAAAGGAAAGCGAGTGCAAACGCTGATGGGCAAGATGATAGTCATGGGCTTCGCGCCAGACATCCGCAGTGATGGTCATGCCATCAAACGGACTGATCCGCCGGTTGGGGAAACGGCTTAGGAAGCGTGATGTTGTCATAAAATGATTGCCTTACCTGGGTAGAGACATCAAATAGAAACGACTTCTATCGACAAATGGTAGGTAGTATGTGCGGGTTTCTGCTCTTCGATTATTGGAATCACACGGCGACGCACAACGGCCTTCCGTTGTTCAATCACTGTGTTGCCCAAGAGATCGAGCTTGTCCTGGCGTACGTAAAATCGGATGACGACAGTAAAGCTGTGTGGATGGTTATTGTGTCCCAGGGCAACCCGACTCCCCAACGCTGCCCGTTCCTTTAAGATAAAGTTTTCGGCGCGATGTTCGATAACGTGAACTTCGGTGTCTGTGTAGATCTGTAGGTATTGCTGTAGACCGAGGCGCGTACCCCGTCTTTTGTGGAGTTGTTGGGCCACTTTGAGCAATTGACGAGCGTTTTCCGCCGCAGATGGCAGGATCAACGGTCCTCGCGATGATTTAGCCCTGCGCGCGTCATCACCCCTGAGTAGCGATAAATTGCCCCCTGCGCCTCCTGCCATCGGAGGAAGATAGGTCTGGCGCGCTTGCCAGGGTTTCTGCGTCAGGACAATTCCTGTGTCGGTGGAATCATCATCGCCATCTATGATGACGTCGCCGCTTCCCCCAAGGCCGATCTCTCCAATACCGAAGTCACTACCTCGATTCGCAAATCCATCATCGTCGCTGATACCCTCCCTGACGCCGGAATCAGCGCCTGAGCGTTGGGATGAAGCACCGCTCGCCGCCGCGCCGGAGTCTGACAGAGCGGGAAGAAGATGACGGCCATCCACGTCCGATCCCATCTGCGCCGGGATGCTTTCTTGCCTGGTGGGCGATGATTCCTCCTCTTCGGTCATGGGCAGCGCAATCCACGACGAAAGCCAGGGCAAGAAATCGGGCGGTGTCACGGTGGGATCAAAGTAGTTTTCCATGCCAGCGATCTGTTGTTGAAGCGGATCCCAAAAGCTTTCAAAGAGCATGAGGAAACGATTCATAAAGCGATCTTGGGCGTAGAGGGCTGGCAGGTATCGGATATATCGAGCCTGGACAGTGACAAAGACAGCGGCTGTCTCTTCGTCCTCTAACGTGTCTTCGTGTCCTTGGCTACGCGCAGAAAGAACAGCGCGGCTGAGTACGTTGATGTTGTCCTCGCGCTGCCGCACTACGCCATGAACGCAAAACTCAAATTCTTCGCCGGCCTCGACGGGTCGATCTATCTTCCATGCAATGTAAGTTCCACTGTCGATTCTGAAGATCCCCGGTTGAACTGTCACATTGCCAGAGAGGACGGTGACATCTTTGATCTGCACTGCATCGGGGAGATGAATCTCCAGATTGAAATTGTCCAGCGCCTCGCGCGCCTGTACCCGTGTGAAGAAGCGGAGCCGTTCTCCGGGGTAGCGGCGCAGAGAGTCGGCTACATGTGCTACGTTGATCCGCTCGGTACGCAGGGGGCGCTCGCGCGTTGAGAGCGGCATGCTGATAGCGCGCAGCAGATCTTCAATTGAGATCGACTGTTCAGAGCCAGTTGCGACGATAGGGGACAATGACATGCAGCAAATCCATCCAGGTAGAATATAAACGTCATCGACGAACAGAGAGAGTAGTAAACGGCGGCGCAAATACGCTGAGAGTTTCTGCGTAGTGCATAGTCCGTAAACTGGTCCACGCACTACGCAACAAAGCGCCCTGTCATTGACTACCCTGTGTAACCCGCGTTGCTGAAGGGTCTTGCCACTGGGCTGCCGGTGCTGGCGTTGGGGCCGGTCGCCCCGCCATTGCGCCCGTTGGCGAGGGATGGACCAGGGTTGGCAGCAGCCATTGGATCCACAATATGGACCTGATGGTCGAGCGAACAGAAAAGACCGTCGGTGCGCGAGGACAATATTCGATCCACGGGCAGCAGCGGCCCCAGATCACCTTGTGGTTTGAGTACCGACTCATCGTCGGTCACCGGCTGTTCGCGCACGGGCATAACGCGCCGGTGTTCCAGCCATACATCCTGAATGTAACGGACGCCCGGCACTTGTTGGAGCAGCGAGTGAATCTCGGACACGTAAAGATCGCGGCCAAACGGCCAGCCATCCCAATTCTCCCCCAGGATACCTTTGAGGAAGGAGCCTTCTTCGACAATATTGAGAGGGCAAAGGAAGGCGCGCAACGCGCTGATCACACGGCTGCGCACAGCTTCGGGAGAGGAAAGCGGTTCGGCCACCACATTCACGTGAACACGCACCCCTTCGTAGGCCGGCTCGCGCACCAACAGCGTCGTGGTTAGCAGCCGGTATTGGTCCAGATAGTTTTCTACGTCGCGCGCCAGCGCATCCGCCAGTTCAAGGTTGGTCAGATCCCCAATCCGCAGCGAGTTGAAGGCCGTAGGCACCACGAGGATGGCGATCATGCCGGGGGCCGGCGATCCTTCACCGCGGCCAGGGACCAGCGCTTTGGCACGCGCCACTTTGCGATTGGCATTTCTGGCAAGATCTTCATAATCGAGCGCGGTGACAGCGCTGCCCGTGGATCGCAATTCTTGTGGGGCGCGGATCTTGGCTTCGTCGAGCGATTCAAAGTCGCGTCCCCCTTCGGCGCGGCGCATATTGGTCACCGAATCGATGTAGGGGATAGTCGAGCGCAGCGAGTTCAACCGCCCAACAGGAACGTTGCCCTGGGTGCCGCCGCCAGCCCGATATTGGGTAAAACGCACCCGTCGCCCCGCTTCAGGCACACGGCCATATTGCTGGGTTGTGCCATCGCGCTGCCGGATATTGGGGCCAAGTTGGATCTGCCCCATCGAGGTGTTGATAATGTAATGGCGGTCGTAGCGCGTCGAACGGGAAAAATCTTTGACGCGCTGCCAGGGCACAAACAGAACTTCGCCCTTGACGCGCTCTTCGACCTCAAGGATCTCCTCTTCGGTGGGATCCAGAATGGGGAAGTTGGTCAACTGGAACTGCTGTCCGGGATCGCCAGTGCAGACGTCCAATTCTTCGTTTTCGATCAGGACGGCATGGGTGGCGGTGGTCGTCGCGCCAAGGACATAGGTCTGCACCCCAATCAACCGCGGCGATTGGTTATAACGGCCCTGGGTGGGGCGCTTCTGTTGGAAGCGGCAACGCAGCCAATAGGCGGATATGCCCTGTACATCCTCAGCGCGCATACTCAGCGGCAGCACAAGGACAATCTGCCCAGAGGGGTTGTTGAGACCACCGGTCGTATCCTCTTCGCCGGGGCGCGTGCTGGGCGTGAGTTCCATCCACTGACCGTTGCCCATGGAACATTCCCACACCAACGGTGGATCTGTGCGCTTGATGCCGGTAGCCAGGGCCTCACGTGCATCGATCACCAGGCGCAGGATGTAACCGCTGATGGGGCTGCTCTCGTCGAAGCCAAGATAAAAGGTATCCCCTTCCTCCGGTTGTTCATCGCGGAAGACACGGCACTCTTGCACATTGAGGCGCGGGAGATAGTTGCGGGCAAAATCAACGCCGCGCCGTAATTGGGTCAGGTTCGGCGGATAGATCACGAGCCGTTCGTCCGTCGAGAAGATGATCTCTTCTTCGTTCTCAACAGGACGCGTAGCGACTTCCGTATTTTCGGGGACAACGGGGACAATGTCGCGATCCCCATCAATGGGAAAGGGGACCGAAAGCCGGAAGGTCAACTCGGTATGGGCGCTGCTGGCTGCCTGCAAGTTGACGCCGAGGAGTTCCATAAACTTGACGTAGTTCTTTTCGGGCACACGGTTCAACCGGTAGACCATCAACTCGGTCATCCAGGCGAAGAGTTCAATCAAAGTAATGCCCGGATCGCTCAGGTTGTAGTCGGTCCACTCCGGGCAATATTGAACAATACGACGCCGCGCTTCATCGACAAGATCCTGTTGAAAGCGCAGATCATCGAGATTGGGGGTTGGCAGTGTCAAGGAAGTCCTCCTGGAAAGTAGTGATTGGTGATTGGTGATTGGTGGACTGGGAATCTTTTCCCAGTCACCAATCCCCAATCGCCAATCACCATCTCATCTTTCATCCATAATATAAAAGGGATAGACGATACTGCGCTCGTCGTGGGTATTCTTGATCAGATAGCGGATATTCACCAGGATCACTTCTTCAGAAGCGCCTTCATCCAGGACATCGACGCCGGTGACTTCAATGCGCGGTTCCCACATGGCTAGCGCCTCGCGCACATAATCTTTCAACAGGGCCTCGGTGGAAGCATCGCGCGGCTCGAAGATCAGTTCCCAGACGCGACAGCCGAACGTAGGGCGCATCACCCGTTCCCCTGGGCTGGTCTCCAAAATAATGCGGATCGATTGGAAGATCTCGTTTTCACCATTGGTCAAAGCCAGCCTTCCTTGCGAGTCCACCTGCAAGGGGAAGGACAAGCCTCGTCCAATAAATTCTCGGTTGCGAATGTTTGTCTGAGACATAAGAACACCAGATTTGCACTAACTTGATCACGGGCCGATCATCACCGTCGGGAAGCCTTTGATGATCGTATCGGGTGGCCCTGCACACTGGGCCATGTCGCCCATACGGGCGGCGGGCAGGCCACCGATGAGTACTGTCGGCGATCCTGGGCCGGTGATAGGTCCACCCACATGGGGTTTCGGCCCATCAGACATGGGACACGCGTGCATATCCGTCACGCGTGCGGCAGGTTGACCTCCAATTATCACCGTAGGGAAGCCGGCGACAATGGTTCCCCCGTGAGCACATTGATCGCCCATGCGGGCTGCTGGCGGCATAGAGTCCTCCGATCACATTTTTCCAAAGTGGTATCGCTCTAGGATATCTACCAATCGTAAATGAATCGTGAATGCTTACATTTAATAGTAACGATTGGTAGAGGAATTTGATTGCAAAAAGCGCAAAAAACCGGTTGAATCCTAATTCAACTTGATAATGCCACCCTTGACTTCGACAGCGAGACCGCCATCTACCTTGATCAGGTTTGCCTTTAGTTCTGCAATCACACTGCTAGACATCTTAATATTGCCCTGGACATCAACCGTCAAGCGGGCGCCCTTGATCTCGTTGCCAGCTTTCCCTTCGACTTTGAAGCCAGCGTTGCTGACGATTTTGGTGTCATTGGTGCTGTCAATATTGACACCACCCTTGGCCTTGAGATTGATATTGCCCCCGGCGTCCAGTGTAATGTCCTTATCACACTTGATGCTAATGCTGTTGTTCTTGGTATCGATGATGATTTCGTTCTTTTCCGACTTGTCGCGGATAACGATCTGTTCTGATCCCTTGGTGTCGTCGAGGATGACAATATGTCCACTGCGCGATTTGATCAGCCGTTTGGTGATGTTAGATTTGTCATGCACCTTGTCGCTGGGCAGGGGCGGCTTGTCTTTGCTGTTCCACAGGCAGCCGATAATGTAAGGGCGTGTGACATTACCGTGTTCAAAAGCGACAAGCACCTCGTCATTGACTTCGGGAATGAATTGAAAACCGCGTTCGGTCCCTGCAAAGGGGGTAGCGATACGCACCCAGTCGCTTTCGATTTCAACATCAGACTCATCAAACATCCAGGGGAACTTCACTTTGACCCGGCCTAAGTTCTTCGGATCCTGAAAGTTTGTAACAAGGGCAGGGACAATACCTAGAAAACGCTCGTTATATTGGCCCTGCGTTTCACCATTCCCCACCAAATTCTTTAGCGTATTGGGGCGGCGACCACTGGCCACAAAATGCGTATTCCACTGTCCGGTTGAAACGCGATAGATCTGCTGCACCGAGGTGATAGAGTATTTACCGCTAAACTGGCTCTTGGCCTGACTTGTAATCTTGACGTTCACTTTACCGGCAGGCAGAATATCAGCATTGCCATAGCAGACGCCTTCCGCATAGGCAAATTCGCCGCTGAGGACATTGGCCAGCCCTTGCGCCGACATTTCCGCCGCTTTGGCATTTTCGACCACATCTGCAAGGATCACGGCGCTGGCTGAACCAAAACTTGCTTCGGCGTAAGCGCCGCCAGTCTTCGGCACAGAGCCAGGCTTTAACTTTCCATTGGGAGAGCCTTCTCCCTTGATCACTACCTTGTTGAATTGATCCCAACCATAGGTGGTGACTTTATCGACCTGATGGGTAGTGCTGATCCGCGGGCGGAAGCTGAGCAAGTTATCGCCCCAAATCAGTTCAGGAACAGCGCCACCCTGTGTCTCCCAGGGGGGGATGAAGTGGAATTTTTCATCAACATCCACATAGATCTGATAGTCCAACTGCTCCGCACGCATAAGCAACCATTCCATATTGGTCTGATTGCTCTGCAACATAAATTCGTGCTTGATGCCGTGGCCGATTGTCCCTGCCTGCAAGCCCGCTTCGCCGATCATCTTTCTGACAATCTGTCCATCGTTTTGATTTAGGAAAGTACGCGACTTCTTGCCGCGATGGAGGCGATGCGATTTATCGTAAGCGTGGACAATCAGGAATGCGTGTCCATTGTCGCTAAAATCGGCCTCTAGCGAAGTGATCTCGCCTTTGAAGATCGCCTCTCCGCCTTCTTTATCCTCAATAATTTCAAGGTTAGCGCCGATCTTAAAGGTTGTGCCAGCGATCAACCCTAGATCCATTTCATCATTGAGGTAAAGCCGGGCCATGCTGGGCATACCGACAGTGGCATCGACCACTATCTCTTCAATAGCGGCTCTCTTGTCCTCGTCTGCGAGTGTGCCATTGACTTTAAAGGTGAGCTGTTGTGCTTGTGCAGGCATGATCTAATTTACACTTTCATCCGTTACCAGAGCGTTACCAATGAAAGATTCAAAGCCCCTATTCCAGGGGTGTCAGCTTCAATAGCTGACCGGGGCGCAAATTCATCGGATCGTTCAACCCATTGATTTCGGCAATGTGACGCCAGGCATTGGCGTCGCCATACTCCTGATAGGCGATCCAATCCAGGGTTTCGCCCTCTAGCACAGTCCAGATCTTGCGCGCATAGCTGCCCGATGTGGGATTCTGGCGTTGCAACTTGCCATCATCTGTTGCCTGCTTAAATTGGATGTCTGCATAGGCGCGCAGCGGCTTGCCTTCGGGGCTGAACAGATCAAAGTTCAACGAGACTTTTGTAATAAAGACAGGGAACGATTTGAAATTTGCCCAGTCAAACTGGCAGGTCGGCGGCATTGGCGGCTTGCTGGTAGGATCGATCTCCATCAACGCAAGCAGGCCGTCTGTATAATCGCGCACGTCACCACCCGTGCCTTTGCCACTTCCACTCTTAGGTAACGTTGTATCAAACAGCGCCCTGCTTATGGAAAAGGTTGCGCCGCGTCCGCCAGACAGATCGAGATTGCCGACGTTGGTCACGGGCCGCGTCTTTTCTTGCCACACCACCTCCTTGCTATAGGAGATTGAATCTGGGTTGTAAAGGAACTCAACATCACCGCTCTTTGGCACTTTGCCTTTGATCACTTTGATCTTCGCTTTTTTGAGAGCCATAGCCCCTCCTTGATGACAAAACTCCAATTAACGCGGACGGCGTTCTCGTTCCAAAAGTAACATGCGCCGGATCAACGGGTAGACCTTTTCGGCCAACCGATCCCAATCTGGCTCTTCTTCGTGTGACGCTGCCGATGGATCCCTTTGAATGGATTTCTCAACAGACAACGATGAGGATGAGGGTGTTGATGACGACGAAGGTCGGTTGCTGCTCCCATTACGTTGGATCAGCGAACTGGAAGTTGTCCCCTGTGAACCGAGAGGGGACAGCATCTCCCGGCTACTTGTTTCAACCGAGAGACTTGTTTCGGTGGCAGGCATTCGGCGGATGACCGGTGTGCGCGGCGCTATATCCATCGCCTCCGAGGGGACACCCGACAAGGTCGGCTCACCGCCGCGGAATCCCTTCAACTGCGCCGGGCTGCCCCCCAGACGGGGCAAGGCGTTGTCATTTTGATCCACGGCAGCAAGACGTTGGACGCGTTCCTCGCTGCCGCTGCGGATCGATTGCGCCCTCGGCGCTCTCAGCGGCGTCCGCTGGATCACGGGCATGGCAGAGCCTTCGCGCTGGGTGTTTCTTTGTACACTTCTCTGTGAAATGCTCTGCGAACGCTCGACACCTTCCCCTGGCGACGACTGGCGGAGGAAGGTGCGTAAGCCTACCTCGACCCTGGCCGCGGCGTCCTCTTCGCCTGCCAACGTACGCTGGATGGTCGCTGGCAAAAGCGGACGCAATGGCATGGCAACCGACTGCGCGTTTGCCGGGCGCAGCACGTTGACGTTGTCCCCTGTGCGACGCTGGATCACAGGGAGATCCGCGGGGGCGTCCATTGCCCGCTGTACCGGCGCATTGCCGCTGGCGGCCACATGGGTCAACTCGTGGCCCAGCAGCGCCAGGTTTTCAGTCCGATCCAGACGGCTCGCCTGCTCCCGCGCCAGATAGACTGTATTATCCCGGGCCGCGGCCTCAACCCCCAACGCCTGGAGCGGCGCTGTCTGCACACGCACCCTGCTGAAATCTCGCTGCAAGACCCGTTCCATTAACGTGCGTGGCTGGCGCGGCAGAGGCATTCCCCGATCTGCGCGCTGTTGAAGTTGGGCGACAGCGCGCTGGATGCGATCCGGCGCAATCAACCGCGGACGGTCAGCGCGCTTGAAGCGCCACCCTTCCCGCTCCAGAGCGGCGACAGTGCGCTCCGGTTGGATCATCTGTGCGGATGAACGCAGACGCTGCCCAACGCGTCCAGAGGAACGATCTCCCACTGATGTGGGCGTAGTTTGACCCGGCGTCAGGAAGCCAGGACCGCCCTGATCGGCGGATGGAACAGTCGGATCAGCGGCGGGCAACCTAGATCGGGAGGGAAGATCGAGCGCAGGCAAATTAGAACCCGACCCCGATCCTCTACGAAGTGGAGCCCTGCCACGCGGCTCACCTACCAGAGGAGCGCCCAACTCAGCCAGATCCATATCCGGGGTTGATGGCGTCGGGTTATCCTCGAAAAGCGGCATCCGCCACAAGTGCGAGGCTGGGGCAAAGCGGCGGACAACCTGGGCTGTGGAAGCCATCTTCACTACTGCGGCCTCCACAGCTTCTGCCGCGCGCTCTTCTTGGGCCAGGCTCATTTGCACAAGCCGTTGGCTCAACTGCCGCGTCAAATGAGGACGGAGCGGCGATGGCGCAGACTGGATATTTCCTTCAGGGGCAACAGGTTGACCGGGTACAAAAAAAGCCGCAAATTGGACCTCAGACGCAGGCGACTTCACCGCAGGATAGAAAGTTCTTGGGGCGACCGTCAACGGCTCCGACTGCCGTTGCACAGTCTGCCCCCGCTGCCGTCCACGCGCAGCCGGATCAAGATGCAGCCCCCAAGATGAGGAAGGTTGAACAGTCTGACCCGGCTGCCGTCCACGCGCAGCCACGTGGGTCAGTTCGTGGGCCAGCACCCCTAAAGACTGCGGACGATCCAATCGCGCCGTCTCATTGGAGAGATAGACAGTATTCCCGCGCATGGCGGCTTCTAACCCCAACGGCGCCATTGACGCTGTCTGCACGCGCACGCCGGCGAAATCACGGCCCAGCACCCGCTCCATGAGCGTACGCGCAGGGCGCGCCAGCGGACGGCTGCGCTCGCGGCCCAGACTCTCGACGCTGCGTTTAACCTCGTTGACCCCTGTTCGGGAGACTCGATCTGCCCGTTTGAAGCGCCATCCCCGCTCTTCCATCTGCGCTACCATTGGCGCCACTACCGCTGGCGAGGTGGTTCGCCCCACCACCTGAGGAAGCGGACCGCTGACAGGCGCTGCCTCCTCTATGGCAGCGCGCTCGTCTGATCCCAGCAAGCGACGCATCGCCAGTTCAAGTGGGATCACTTGGGCGGCTGCGCGCTGGGCGACCGGCTGCCGAGAGGACGGCAGAAGATCCACCGGCTGGGCGTCGAAGGGTTGGATCCACGGCTGACCCGGCCATGCCATCGAAACCGGATCAAAATCGCTGCCCCACGGTTGCAGGCGCAGCGGCGACGATCCCAAATTGGGATAGTGCGAGAGTCCACTGCGTTGCACCAATTCTTTTGAAAGAGAATGAGACGAAGAAGCCTGTCTCACCCAATCCCTGGGAAAGACAGATTCAGGTCTGGTCAACGCCGAGATCGCATGCACAGGGGAAGGATGGAGCGACGATGATAGCGAAGCTGCGCGGTCAACCGGAAGCAAGAGCGGACCTTCCGCCAATTGTTCCCGCCGTAGATCGGCAAAATCGCGCGCTGCCACCCGTTCCAATAATGTGGGTCGAGGCAAATCGGATGCCGCTTTGCGGCGGATGAGCCGGGCTGCGCGCACAGCAGGTGGCGCTCCCAACGCTACCTGGCGGCGCTCCTCATCCTCTTCCCATAGGAGCGAACCTGTCCGACGGTCAGGTTCCGCCTCTATGCGAAGAGTCTGCTCAGTGCGACTGCGGATTGGCAGCAGCGCGACTGCTTCCGCTACCTGCTCTGCGTCTGCAACTTGAATCCCTGTGCGGCGCACAATATTGGGTATTGAGGATTGGATATTGGGTATTGGCGGAGGCGCGGATCGAATCTGGGCCTGCCGTTGCAAGGGCAGCGCTTCACTCGAAGAGGTTCGGGCCGAAGATCGAATCTGGGCCTGCCGTTGCAAGGGCAGCGCTTCACTCGAAGAGGTTGGGACCGAAGATCGAATCTGGGCCTGCCGTTGCAAGGGCAGCGTTTCACTCGACGAAAGTAGCGAGCGACGCGGACGGTTCCAATCCTCAATCGCTGACGCAAAGCGGGTATCGAAAGGCTGATTCTCGGCGGGCGACAAGAGCATATCCGACCGCCAGATCCGAGAAACTGGTTCAATGCGCTCGTACCGCTCTGGTCTAGCCGCCATGAACTGGACGCCGCGACGCCGATCTCGCTCAGGCAACGGTCTATCTACACCCAGGGAAACAGTCTGTGCCCGACGCTGGACCGTCTGCCGCCTCTCAGCATGGTCGCGGCGCTCTTCTCCTTGATTTGCAACAGTCCGCACCCGACGTTGGACTGTCTGCTGCGCGGAGGGTACTCGATCCAGGCGATCCGGCGTTGAATAAGGTTGAACCGGACGCAAAGGTGAATCGGGGACAGGTGATGTATCCACCGGCGACGCTGTCAAAGGGGGCTGGGATGAGCGCACCTGCTGCCCGGCGTCCGCACGAGCGAGTACAAAATCGGTCAACGGCAACATACGTTGGGCGTATTTCGGGCGCTGGAGAAGGCTGGACGCAGAGAGTGTCTCAACGCTCAACGTACCGGGTTCGAGCAGAGCGCGCACCCGGTCCGCGTCGAATCCGCCGGATTGGGTGCGGCTGCTCTGAGCCAATCTTGCCGCGGCGCGCTGGATCGGTTGGCGTTGAGGCTGATCGGCGCTGTGTGCAAGCGGGCGTGATGGGGCGGATGAGGATTTGGGCAGATCCAAATCGAACGGCGGTTGAGTGACTCTGTGTACTGCTGGCGATGCGGGAACTGCATTATCCGCTTGCCGAGCAACTGTGATCACGCGCTGATCTGATCCTGACATTTGAATTCGGGAAGAGATCGAGGGCTGAGGTTGCCAGGCATACGAGGAAGGCGCAAACTGGCGAGCAATATGGGCCGAGGATGCCATCCGCACAATGACATCTTCCATCGCGGCGACCGTCCGTTCCGGTTTGGGTTGGCTCGTCTGCGCCAGACGTTGGCTCAACTGTCGCGTCAAATGAGGACGCGGGGCAGAAGATGCGGACGGGGCTGGCTTCCTTGCGTCCGGTGACAGGATCAATGGCTCTGACGGTACAAACTGGGTTGCCGGTGCAGACGCAGCCGGCGCCGCAGATCGTGTGAGGGGCGAACGGAGATCCCACGGCGCAAGGATCAGCGGTGTTATCTGCCGTTGCACCCGCCGAGCCACTTGCCGTCCATGTGTAGATTTTTGGGCCAACTCAGAGGTCAGAGTGCTAAACAAAGATGGACGCTCCGCCGCTATCTCGGAGGAGCGCTGATACCTCTCCACGCGCAGAGGGGAGTGCAACCCTGATGGATCTGTCGACACGGCCTGGACACGTGCGCCGGCAAAATCACGGTTCAGCACGCGCTCCATCAGTGTGGGCGGCGGTTGTCGGTGTGGTCGGGATGATGGCAGAGATGGCTGCGGCGCGCGTCCCAACCTGGCAACGCTGCGCTGTACCTCTCTTCCTTCCTCAGAGAGCAGACGCTCTACAGGCACAAGAGGAGATTCCTGCGGCGGGCGGCGCGTCCCTGGAGGTGGCTGCAATCTTGGCGCTGACGCGCTCCCTGGCGGTGATATTCGCCCTATGACCTGCGGCAGCGCTTGCTCAGGATGCTCCTCTTGTGCTGGGGTTACGCGTGATCCTAAGAGACGGCGCATGGCGAGTTCGAGTGGAACCACCTGAAGAGGAGCGCGGCGGATCTTCTGCTGCCTTTCCCCAGGTTGGGCGGGCAACGCCGCCGCGTCTTGGATCAGCGGCAGTATGGTCTCCTGTGGGGAGAACTGCGCCCGTCGCCACAAAGCGGAGACCGGTTCAAATCGTTCGCTATATACCGCCACAAGCGGACCATGGAGAGGAAGGTTCGATCTACTTTCAGCGGTTGTCGGACGAATCAACGGCGTCGCCTGGAGTCGGACCAAATCAGGTCGAATCTTCATCTCATTTGGCGTGGCAGATCCGGCACGGATTGAAGCGTCGGCCTGTGTCACTACCCTGGAACCTGGCCGGGAAGATTCTATCCTTCGCCGGTGACCAACCCTCGTCACACGAGGGAGAGGCGTTCCTAAAGTAGAGGAATCACGGCGCTGAACAAACACGGCAGGCGTAGCCATCGTCGTGCGCACTGCGTTTGTGCCGCTTTGCAGCAATGGCTCTCCGCTCTCCTCAGGTTGCTCGCGGCGGCGTATGGGTGGTAGCACAAAATCATCAACAGAAATCGGCAACGGCGCGGATAAAGATCTACCTTCCCAAG
This sequence comes from Caldilineaceae bacterium, assembly GCA_019637695.1. GTDB lineage: Bacteria > Chloroflexota > Anaerolineae > Caldilineales > Caldilineaceae > RI-153. The sequence continues at coordinate 90,045 of JAHBVG010000007.1, forward strand.
AGAGAGAGGCGTCGACCGGCGTCGAAAAGCGCATCATGTCTAAAGTAGACGGCATCCTTTGCTGGGATGCAGCACCGGAGCTTTGGTGGGACGGCCAGTTCCGTTCAGGGGCCAGAACCTGCGCCATCAAAGCCTGAGGACGGCTTGCCAATATCTGCCCGGACATTGCCCCGGCCAGGTGTTGAAAGGCGCGATTAAGTGGTGAACGTCCTGTGATAGCTTGGGTATGGTTGCTCACCTGGCGTGAGGTTGCCGCCAGAGTGCGGCGCGCCACAAAATCAGGTCCCGCATCCAATTGAACCAGGGATTGGAACGGCCTCTTAAAGCTGGAAGCAATCGGCAGATCCCGCGCTTGAGGAGCGCCGACAATCAGTTCCGATGGCGAGGCAGATCGAGGGGAAGAGGTCTGGCGGGAAACTGCCAGACTCAGCAGGTCGGCAACCGATTCCGATGGCGAGGCAGATCGAGGGAGCGCCAGCGCGCGCATGGGTGTAAAGCCCAGTTCCAGGGGAGGCAGCCTGTCCACGCGGCCAGCACTCAACGCCAGTGGTTCCTGCTCTATCACGGTCGGCGGCAATGGGGAAGAAGCCACCTGTAACTGAGCAAGCGTATCCTGGCTGTCGTCGAGACGCCGGCGAGTCGATGGTCGAGTTGTATGTCGCCGGTGTTGCACGCGCGCATCCGAGCGATCTATCCTCGGATCAAGCACAGTAGCGGCAACTGGCATTGAAGAAACCCTCGCAGAGGGTGGCACGGATCTGGTGTCGCGCTGAACCTGCGGCGAACGCTCTGCCCTCTGCGGCAACGGGGATAGCCGTGTTCTCTGCGTCGAGAGCGCTGTAGGCAGGATCAGACCTTCCTCTGTCCTCGCGTCGTCCACGTCCTCGCGCCGTCTGCGCAGGCGTAACGGTGGCGCCAGTGCGAAATCGTCCGCTGAAATGGATAGCCAGCGGGATGCAGGGAGATGAAGTCCACGCGCCTCGATGCGCCCAACGGCTGAACGCAGACCGATCTCGTCCAGGGTCACAGGAGGACGCGCGGCTGGCATAAATGAGATGCGATCCTGAGGCGTGTCGTTGGCGATCTGCGGGGCGACAGTTTCTTTGCGCAGGACCTGGGCCATTAATTTCTGAGGGCGGCTCACTAACACCTTGCCCGACAACGCCTCGGCAAGACGAGTCAGTGGACGGCGAGCGATGGTGGCATCGGTCCGCGTTGACGGATTCGTCGCGCCAATCGGAAGCCATATGGATTTACGTCGCCGCATGACCTGGCCCCGGACCGCAGAAGATCCTTCGGGGCGGTGGGCGAGTGTAGCATATGCGCGGACCGGTCTCACGGGCGCGGCTATGCTTCGCGTCCGCTGTTGCGCTTTGCGCTGCACGCGGGTAGATGGGATGCTCGCCGCATCCTCTTGAGTGAAAGGCTCGATCCATTGGGTCAAGAATTCAGCCAGATCCGCCGGCGGTCCTGTGGCAGACCGCCATGAAGAATCAGGTTCGTCTTTGCTGCTCTCGTCGTCATCTGTGTTCGGCAGGCTGACATATTCTACCGAAGCAAAACGGCGGCGGCGCTGACGCGGCGGTACTCGCTGTTCCGCACTTGATTGGGTGGCACCGATCTCCGGCGACTGCGGATTGATCCCTTCTGGCGGGCGAGGGACGGGTATCGTGGGCGGAGGCGTCGGTTGGCCGGGGATGGGCGGAAAACCAGGCGGCAACTGCGGCGTGGATGGAGGCTTGGGCTGGTTGGTCGGTTGTGCGGCTTTTACAAAGTCAGGAACGCTGCCCGGTGTATTCGATTTGAAGCGCTTCGCATCTTCGATCCGCCGCTTTATCTCTTCCATTGTTAGCGGTTTGTTATCGGCAGGTGCAGCAGCAGGCGCAACCCCTGGCGCGCCGAACCCCATTTGACTCGCCATGCTGTTGGCGCTAATCGGCTCGGATCCACTGCTAGGGGAGATTTCGCCAATTGCGCCGGCCAGCGGCATATCCATTTCGCGTCGGCGCTGTTCGCCCAAACTGATCAAGGATGGGATATTGTTCGCCCCAATTTGCTGGCGTTTGACAAGATCGGTGGCAAACCGATCAAATAGATTAGGATCGACTGCGCCCAGGCCGATCTTCCAGGCTGTGCTGCGGGTGACAATGCGATGAAAACGGCGCAGGATCGACAGCGTCGACGGGAAGGAGGACGATCCTCGCGCTCGCCGCCGCAAAATACGATTGAGCATGGTATGGCGCGCCGTTCCTACCCCAGGTTCGTCGCCCAACATCTGGCGCGTCCAGGGGGAAAGGGAATCGGTCATGCGATCCGCAGTGTGAAGGGCGATCAGTGTAAAACCACTGTTCGCAGCGCGATCGGATGCTCCTTCGACGTTGCTTGAAAAAGGTCGATCAATCATCTGACATTTCACCCAGTCTGAAAGTACGAAACACTAGCGTGCGCAGGAGAGGAAGGCCAGATACATCCAGCGATCTCAACATTCTCCGAATCCAGAGGGTACTTCGTGGATTGGTTGGATAGATCTTTAAAAAAGACTCTCGATTTCGATGCCGTGGTGCGCCAATTCGATCTCTTCCATCGCAAACTCGTTGCTGCCTGTATTTAGCGAAGGACCAGACCATTTGACAGGATAAGCGCCTTTTACACTCCACGCCATTGTGGGGATGCCTGAGGCATTCGCCAGCGCGATATAGACTTCGCGCAGGTCAGGAAGCCCACTTTCGCTTCCTTTTACAAACCACTTCCAGAGGCTCTTATTAATCATGCCGCGTTTCAGCGTGATGTTTGAATAGGTAATCCGGCCGGGCAATTGGTGAACCCTATCGTTCAAACCACCTTCAGCGAATGATTTGCTTTCGCGCTGCATACTAAGTCCGCTGCATTCGGTGAACTCACCGTATTGGATGCCATCAATGAGATCATACATATTTACCCAGACCTGGAAACGCCAGGCCGAATAGCGTGGCATTAAAAAAGCGGGACCTGCGGCAATGAGTGAAGTCATAATTGCACCTTATTTTTTCATCTTTCCGCTACTGGCAGAAGTTATCTGCCGGCGCGCTCGCGCTCAATGATCGTATCCCGTTTGAGCAGGGTAATAACTCTGTCCGCCACTTGATTGAGCTCCAAGAAGGAAAGTTTATCAATATCCAGCCCGTTGGATTCTTCCTCATCGCTGCCATCATCGCCGTCATCGCCAGCTTCCCCATCGCCGGAACCGCCTCTCGCCAGCTCCAAAGATTCAACGGCAAGAGAATTACCATCAGCAGAAAGCTGTGGGCCACTCCAATTCACAGGATAGACGCCCGTCACATCCCAATAATAGAGTGGGATTCCATCGGTTGTTGCCAACAGGATGATGAGGCTGCGATGTTCGGGCAGTCCGCTTTTGTCGCCTTGTGTGAACCAATCCCAAAGGGCCGAACTGATGATCCCACGTTTGAGTACAATATTGGAGTGGCTTACCCGCCCTGGCAACATAATCGGGGTCAGCGAACCGCCTTCGGTGAATGGCGTAACTTCCCGGCTTGCTTCCAGGCCGCTACATTCTGTGAACTCCCCGTAGATGATGCCATCCACCTGAACATAAAAGCGCCAGGCAACTGCCCGAGAAAGTACCCCAATCATAATCGTCACGCCTTACTTTGCCGCATCACTATCGATCACCGCATGAGCGTAGATAGGAGGGAATCACCACCTACACAGGGACCCGAGTAATCGCTTCGTAGACCAATTCTAACTCTTCAAAAGCGAAGGAGTTACTATCTGTTTTGAAGTTGGGTCCTGTTAACTTGGCAGGCCAGACATTGAAGAGATGCCATTGCATGATTGGATCGTACGCTCGATCATACAGGGTGATGCCGCAAAAAACTTTCGTCATAACCGCGGTCATGCCAAAGTCGTCCACAGCATCGTACCAGAGCCACAATTTCCAATCCGCGGTCAGTGCCTTTTTGAGCGTAATCCGGCCTGGTGTTGGGCGACCAGGCAGGCGCAGGGTGTAAGGGGTAAAGACGGGCGTTACGATCTTGTGTTCGATTACTTCGCGTTCTAAGGCCAGACCGTTGATCTCGGTGACAAGCGCCACCGGTTCGATCCCCATTGTAAAGACAAATTGATATTCTAAAAGTGGATCCCGCGTCACTGTCAGCGGACGTAAGGTCGGTTTTGTGTCTACGAAGCCAGGTGACATAAGCCCTCCAGATTATGCAACCGTCCCGTGAAGAGACACGGATCAATATCCCAACTCATTAGGATTTCATCACGTCATTGAGCCTGCGATTTATCTTGGCGATCTGCCGCACCCATTCCTGGCGTTCGGCGTGTTCCATTTGCATCACTTGTTCGTAAGACCAGTTGAAGTGATAGGCAATGTAGGCTACCTCCTCACGCAGGCGTTCGAGGGGGTAGCCAACTACCCCCCCAGATCCGCCAGATCGACTTCAAACTCAGCGCCACATTCGGGGCAGGTTACACGGACCGTCGTGCGGCCTTCTTCGTTGATGGTGCGATAAAGCGCCTGGAGATAAGCAAGGTCGGCAGCGAAGAGGTTTTCAATAATGTTTGGCGTCACACTTTCGATGGTCCCCAACCGGGTGATGACACGAGCCAGGAGGGTAATGACAAGGTACGCCTGATTGCTACGCACGCGCATATCGCGCAAAGGAGAGATTTCATCCATAGCCGTTGCCAGACGCATACTTCCCTTTTTATGGACAACTCCCTGCTCGTCAATGTAGCCCATTGGCAGAGTGAATTCAAACTCAGTCTGAAAGGACATTCCCATCTCCTATGCGGACGCAAGTGATAGTAACAAGATATATTAAAGATACAAAAAAAGTATAGTCCAGGATATCTGTAAACGTATCTACTGTCAATCCCAGACGCGACCCAAAATGGTCAACCTACCTTACAATTTTGTTAAACTTTTGGAATCCGCCAAATCGTGGGGAATTTGTTGACGCCATCAACGGGGCGCACAATTGCGAAGAGGATCTACTGAATGCGGAAGAAACCTTCGTGGGTTATCGTCATTTCTTCAACGCCAAATTCATTGCCACTGGATGAAAAGTCGGGGCCACTGACCTTTGCCGGCCAGGCGTTTACAAAGACCCAACGTGCAATCTGCTCAAAGTGGCGATTAAACATAACAATTGAACAATGCTTGCGGGCGACTTTCATATCCCCCTGTTCGGCCTGGGCGCGCCATTCCCAAATCTGCATATTGCTGGTAATTCCTCGTTTTAGCGTGATATCTCCATCCTTAAGGATGCCGGGTAACTTCATGACAAACGAGTGACCATCCCTTACCGCCTGCTGTTCGATAACCTCATGATACGACTCAATACCGCTACATTCGGTGAAATAGCCCTCGACCACACCATCCAATTCAAGCCCAAACTGGAAGATGGAGAGTACATCCTCGCGATCGACGATTAAGGGGGTGTTGTCGGTCATTGGCACAGGCTCTTCTAAAGGTGATGAGTAATGAGTAATGAGTCATGATGATTCTTACTCATTACTCATTACTCATTAGCGTTTATGCGCAACGCTGTCTAAAGCAGACAATTGCAACATCAGGCTTACTTCTCGCGGTGGAAACCTTCATGCACAATGGTGACTTCTTCGATCCCAAACTCACTGCTGGCCGAGTTGAAATCGGGACCGCTGACCTTGGAGGGCCATGCATTGTAAAGATTCCAGCGTGCCACTTCCTCGAAGTTACGGTTGTAGGCGATGATCGAGGCATTCTTACGCGCCACATCCATCTTGCCCTGTTCCGCCGCCGCGCGCCACTCCCAGATCTGCATATCGCTGGTGATACCGCGCTTCATGGTGATGTCCTGATATTTGATGATACCGGGCACCTTCATGATCCAGGCGTGACCATCCTTGACAGCCTGCTGCTCGATCACATCGTGTTCAGAGCCGACGCCGCTGCATTCGGTGAAAAAGCCTTCCAGTGTCCCGTCCAATTCCAGCCCAAACTGGAAGATGGCAAGGGGATCTTCACGCTCGACAATTAAAGGGGTATTATCGGCCATTGTTTCTTGCTCCTATGTTCAAGGTGAATAACAAACCAGGTAAAGAGTGAATGGATCTAGCCTAGTTCTGGCGACCATTGGCTAATACGGAAGATCACGAACTCGGCAGGCTTGACCGGCGCAATGCCAATTTCGATCACCAGGCGTCCCATCTCGCGCGATTCCGGTGGATTGGTCTCAGCGTCACACTTGACGTAGAAAGCCTGTCCGGGGGATACACCATAGAGCGCGCCCGAAGACCAGACGGTGGTGAGGAAGGCGCCCACATCGCGGCGCACTTTGCCCCACAGGCTCGGATCATTCGGCTCGAAGACAGTCCATTGGGTGGCCTGTTCGATGCTCGTCTCGATCATGTTGAAGAGACGGCGCACGCTGATGTAGCGCCAGAGGGCGTTGCTGCTCAGGGTGCGGGCGCCCCAGATGCGGATGCCCATCCCCGCAAACGAGCGGATGCAGTTGACGCCGATGGGGTTGAGTATGTCCTGCTCGCCCTTGGTGACATTCACTTCCAGCCCAGTGATCCCCTGGATGACTTCGTTGGCAGGGGCTTTGTGGACGCCGCGCGTGTTGTCGGTGCGCGCCCAAACACCAGCCACGAAGCCAGAGGGCGGCATTTTGATCGTGCGGTTGGTCGCCGGGTCCATCACTTCGATCCACGGGTAGTACATGGCGGCGTAGCTGCTGTCGAAGCCGGTCACATCCACACGCCAGCCCTTCACCTGCTGCGGGGTGAGGTTAGGCGGCGTGTCCAGCACACAAATGCGGTCGCCCAGGCGCTCACAATGAGCGATCAGGTCGGTCTGCACAGCCTTCACCATTTCTAGATCCAACTGTTCGCCGGGCATGGTTGTCATCAGATCGGGGACAACGATAATGCGCGCGTCGTCGAGTTGTTCCAGGCCCTCAATGCCGGAGCGATCGGTGATGTCGCCGCGGAATTCTGTCGAAGTTGGGGCCGCCAGTTGTTTTTGATCGATGGTGAGCGATTGCTGTTGCTCTTGCGGCCAGAGTGCGACAAGGGGCTTAGAGCTGTCAGCAACCAGGATGTCCACAAGTTCGGAGCGCTGGTTGCGAGCCGATTTAACGGCGACGCGGCGCTGTCCTTCGACTTCCATCTCTTCCAAAAAGACGTCGCGCAGGGTTTCGCGGACATTCCAATCGCCGCGATTGGTGCGCTTCTCAACGATGACGTCAAAGGGGTGCAGATCAGCAGATTCTTCAGTTTCGGCTTTCGCTTTGGATTTGGACTTCCCACTCCCGTTTTCTGAGGGTGCGTGACCATTGGTAGAGTTTTGGATGCGCACACGTAGATCCATGCCGCCGACGCCGCTCAACCGTGAACGCACAGTCAAAGCGGGTTCGCCGCTGGCGTTGAGCAGATTGGTGGTGGCATTGGGGATGGTGCGCACGCTGACCACATAGCAGCGAGAACCGCCATTGTTGAAGAATCCATAAACCGACAACGGCAGGTAAGCGCCGTCGACGAAGCCGCCGAATTTCTGGCGGAACTGCGACCAGTTGGTGACAAGTTGCGCCTTGTTGAGCAGATCGTTGACGACGATTTCGCCGTCGATCTCGCGTACATCCTCGGCCTTCTCTGTGTAGCCGACAAAGACGGCTGTTGATGTGCCGGTTGCCTCAATTGGGCGTGGTCCCCGATCAACTTCTTCCATGTAGACGCCGGGTGAAAGATACTCTGGCATTTCCCTATTCCCTTTCTGTGCTTTTAAAAACGCTCATTCTGAAAAAATGGATGGTTCGGTGATCTTTGTTCCTCCGGTTACGTGGTTACGCCTCCCCCTCTTACCTTTCTAACCCAAGCAACCACACAAATTATCAAAACCGATTGGATTGCATTGGATAGGCTATTGCTCTGCTCAATGCAACCCCGATCCGGTGGGATCGTCTAAATTGGAACTTCGTAGGCTGCCGATGGCACGCTGATCTCGCGCTCGACCGTTTGCCCATCCACGGTGATTGAGAGTGTATACGCGCCGACCCGGAGATTACCGATGACAAACCGACCATCCGCCGCTACGGGGATTTCCTGACCGGTTTGCACGATTACGACGTAGACTTCCTTTGCATCTTCGCTCAATTGGATCTGCCCGCCGACTGTCCAGTAATCGCCGATGAACGAGCGGTCCGCATCGGCGCCGGTGGAATCTTCTGTCTCTTCGGCAATGTTGCGTGGACGGCCGATAAAGCGTACCGGCCCTCCTGACTGCAAGGTCTGGCGGCGATAGGAGAGCGCATCAATATCCCCCACGCGCAGTTGACGGCTGCGCACCGCAGGCACTTCAATGGGCAGGTGCGGATCGAGCGAGAGCGTCACCGTACACATTAAAGCAGGCCGCATTTCGTTGTCCAACACCCCCCAGATATCGAGCGGCGTCAGGTGGCTCTCGTATTGCGAAACCCGCAGTTGAAGCGGAACCGGTTGGTGGATCAAGGTCCCTGAGAGCGTAGCGGGGTGCAGTTCTGGCACTCGCAACAGCGCCAGCAGCGCCCGCCCCAGCAACCGGTGTTCGTCGTCCGGTTCTGATGCCCAGCTTGTGATCAGATAGTGCAGATCAAAACGGTGGGTTGGCCTTGAGATGACGATGTTTCGCCCATTCGCTGTAGGCTTGCCATGATGTTGATAGCTACTGCGCAGATCTATATTTTCACGCAGATCGTGCATAAAGACATTGAGCGTAGGACGGTTCAAGCGGGCCGACCACTCACGCTTTGGCTGTTCAAAAGCGATTTCGATCTCGCTGCCGCGAACCGGGATTTCTCGCACCAGCAATACGCGTAATGCTTCGTCTACGTCATCGAACATAAAAGTTTTACCCTAAAATGTCAGATCCACATCGCTGATCAGACGGCCCATCTTCTGCAATTCGCGCCGGGTGCCGTGGAGAAGATGCTCCATAGTGACAACGCCGCCGTTCGAGGCCGCCAGGAAGGCGGCGCTGGCGATGATGTTACGGATGTTGCCGCCGGCTAATTTGAAGCGGGTGGCTAACAACGACAGATCAATATCCCCGCTCTTGGGCAGTGTGGATGGGAAGAGCGTCTGCCAGATATAGAGGCGTTCCTCTGCATCGGGGAAGGGGAAATCGACGATAAACTGCATACGCCGCGTGAAGGCTTCGTCCATATTGGCGCGCAGGTTTGTCGCCAGGATCGTAATGCCGTCGTACTGTTCCATGCGTTGGAGCAGATAACTGATCTCCATATTGGCGTAGCGATCATGTGAATCCTTCACCTCGGACCGTTTGCCAAAGATCGAATCGGCCTCGTCAAAAAAGAGGACAGCGCTGCTGCTTTGCGCCTCGTCAAAAATCTTGCCCAGGTTTTTCTCAGTTTCGCCGATATATTTGCTCACCACCATGGAGAGATCGAGCTTGTAGAGATCGAGACCCAGCTCCCCGGCGATGACCTCAGCCGACATGGTCTTGCCTGTGCCCGGCGGGCCTGCAAAGAGGACGGTGACCCCGGAACTGGTTTTGAGTTTCTTGCCAACCCCCCACTCTTCCATGACAATGCCGCGGCCACGCACCATCTGGGTCAGCTCTTGTAGCATGGCCTTCTGATCTTCGGGCAGTACAATATCTGACCATTCATAGCGCGGCTCGATTTTCTGCGCCAGCCCAGAAAGGTTGGGGCTAGAATGGACACGCGCCGCCGTGATCAGATCGCGCTGGTGGATCAGATCCACGCGTTGGATGGCAGCGTCCCGGGCCGAAGCCACTGCATCCTGGATCTGCTGGCTTTCAAGGGCAAATTGGCTGGCGATCACATTCAAGTGGACATCTGGCGCCAATTCGTAGCCGGCAGCGTCAGCATAAAATTCCCACAGGGCGCAGCGCTGCCGGTAACCCGGTTTGGGGAAGGCAACCCGCAACATAGAATCGGATCGCTCAACGCCGTGGGCGTACCACTCTTTTTCGCTGCTGATGATCAGCGGATTTGTCGTTTCAAAGAGCATCTTTAGCAGCGCGGCTGGCGGCTGAAGTTGCCCCATCATCGCGTCCCAGCCGTGCAGGTAGATAGCGCTGCCCATCATACGCGCATCTCGCAAGACAAGCCGCAGGATCTCAACTGAGGCCATCCCTTTGGTGGCCGCACGAGCCAGGTCCACCGTGAGAAGGGGCAGTTCGGCATTGGCAGCCAGCAGTTGCGCCGTGGTGCGTTGGACCAATAGATCGCTGCCGTGGAACGAGGCCACACTCTGCCCGTTGATGGCTTCGATCACCTTATCCCATACCTCTGCCGTCAGCAGCCGCTCTTCCTCACCCACTTCTGGGTAGTTCAATGTCAGACATTCTTCCAGGCGAGGATCAGGGTGATAGCTCCCCAATAACCAGGCCAGGACACTTTCGTCCACGGTTAATTGCTGATTGGGCAGCGCAGGTTGGTCGCCCGCTTCATGCACACGTTGGAGCAAGCGGGAAGAAAAGAGCCGGCCTTCATCCAAAAATGAGGGAAGCAGGCGAAGCCGGGTCAATGGTGATTCCACCAGGAGTTCCAAAATAATATTGACCGTAGGCCGCCGCAGGGTGACATCGTTTTGTAAATAGCCAAAGAGGCGCTCATAACGCAGATCGAGAAGAGGCGCCAGGCAGATCAACAGGACATCGCGCTCGAATGGCGTTAAATCAAATGCGATGCAGAGTGCAGCAAACCGTGGAATTTCATCGTTTGCATCCGCTTGCTCGCGCAGCGTCATTTCTGTCTCGGCAATTTGCAGATGACGCTGCGCTAGATGGGTTTCGGTTTCGCTATCGGGCAGTGCAAGATCATCGTCATTAAAGAGCGAAAAGAGTTCATCCGCGGTGATCACCAATCCACCCATGTTCGCAGATTGACGCGCCTGGAGCCTGGCGATCTGCCGTTGGAAAAGCAATTCGATCCTGGCCAATTCGACCAGCAGATGTTGAAGGTGATAATCCATAAGTCAGCCAGGAAGAAAATGAGAAGCGTCAAAGTTGACAAACTGGTATGGAAGTTACTACACTTATCTTCGCAAACTCTTCGCAAACAGCCAGGGCAACCGGCGAGAATATTCGGAGGAATACCCTCTATCCTTCGCAAACTCTTCGCAAGCCCAAAGTTTGCACAGTTATCCCAACTTCAGCAGTAGGTAAAAAGGACTATGCCCACATTCGCGGAGCCGACTCGTTATCACTTGCGCCTGCTTGGTCCACTGCAAATCGAACGGAATGGTGTGCCGATTGGGCGGCTGGAGTCGCGCAAGGCATTGGGCCTGCTCTGTTATCTCTGCTGCCAGAACAAGCCTGTGCCGCGTGTACACCTAACCACGCTATTTTGGGGCGAGAAATCAGAAATGCGCGGACGCGGCAACCTGAGCCGCGTCCTTAACAGCATTGCCCACGAATTGCCCGGCTGTATTGAAGCCAATCGCCACACTGTCGCATTTCGACACCACGATCAGTTCTGGGTAGATATTGTGCAGTTCGACACGCTTTCCGCATCCAAGAAACTCCACCTGATGGTGGCCGCCACTGAATTGTATCGCGGGGAATTTCTAGAGGATCTGACGGTGAAAGAATGCCCCGAATTCGATCTCTGGCTCACCGCAGAGCGGGAACGCTGGCGGCAGCGGGTAGCGCAATTCTTCCAGACTGTCATCAACCATCACGCGGAGCGGGGCGAATATGATCAAGGATTGCGCTTTGCCACGCGGCTGCTCACACTTGATCCGTGGAGCGAAGAGATCCACCGGCAAAAGATGCTGCTCTATCATCTCAGCGGGCAGCGGACAGCGGCGTTGGCTCAGTTTGAAGAATGCAAGCGCATCCTGGCCGAAGAATTGGGGGTGGAACCGGGTCGCGAAACCCTGCTTTTGCGCCGCCAAATTGAGGAACTCAACAGCAATCTAGCCACGTCGATCCAACAGATGTTGCCGCGCGAGCCACTGCTCGAACGGGGCGATGAGCATACCTGGTTGATCCACCGCTGGGAGGACGCGCGGCGCGGCGCAGGCAAGTTTACACTGGTGGAGGGCGAGGTGGGCGTAGGCAAGACAGCGCTGATCGAGGAGGTGCTGGCATGGGCCGCCAGCCGGGGCGCGCGCGTCCTGCGCAGTCGCTGCTACGAATATCGCTCGGGGCTGACGTATGAGGCATTTGTCAATGCCCTGCGCCCACTCTTCGATTCGCAACAGAATATTTTAGACAAAATAAAACTGGCCGACACCTGGTTGATCGAACTGATGCGGCTCTGGCCGGAAGTCCAGAATGGATTGCCCCCAATGCCCGTCTTCGCCGATGAAGAGATGACCGCCCGCCATCGGCTTTTCGAGTCGATTGCCCAGTTGCTGATGGCGACGATTGGACACGAACGCGAAGTGGTCCTCTTTCTTGATGATCTACACGAAGCGGATCAACCCTCGCTCGACATGTTGCGCTATCTCTATCACCGGCTGCACACCAGAGCGATCTGGTTCATCTGCGCTTACCGCCGCGAGGAGACCACACCCAACCATCCACTTTCGCTCTTCCGCAATGTGCTGGCGCGTGAAGGGCATTTGGCGACGACTCTCCTCAAACCGTTGAGCAGCGAGACCGTCTTTCAAATTCTGCGCCGCTACGATGGGCTAACCGCCATCCAACTCCACCGCTTAGGACAATTCCTCCAAGAGCAGAGTGAAGGCAACCCTTTTGTGTTGGAACAAGTGCGTCTTGCTCTGCATGAGGATCACATTCTGAGCGAAGAAGAGGGCATCTGGTCGGTGGACAATGGCCGGCTGACTGCCATCTGCCAGGGGGGTATGGGCGTCCCTGCGGCTGTGACTGCGGTGGTGGAAAATCGGCTGGCCCGGCTTAATCCGCGGGCGCGGCGGCTGCTACAGATCGCCGCGGCGATTGGCCGTGAGTTCTCGCTGCCGCTGCTGATCGCCGTCTCTGGCGAACCCACCGAATGGATCGAAATCTGTCTGAGCAGTTGGATGGCGCGCGGTCTCGTTGCAGAGATGATGGCGAATGAAGCTGACCCTACGGCGGAGAGGACAACCAACCGCAAGAGTAACCACGCCTATCGTTTTAACCACATGATGATCTGGCGCGTCGTCTTACAAGAACTGGCGCCGCTTCAGCGTCTGCGCCTGGACGAACGCATTGCCGAAGCGCGTATCGGTCGATTCCATCCACAGCCCGCGCCCGACGCCGTCCGCCACATTGAGGAATTGGGCGATTAGCTGTATCTCTTACCCTTCCACCATTCCACACCACCGAGAGGAAGATCATGCCTTTCTACAATCCCGACGAACGCCCAGCCACGGAACTCTTCCCTGGCATCTTCACCCGTACCTTTTGGGGCGAGAAAATCCTGATTTCTCTACTTGACATGCAACCACACGGGGACGTTCCCTTCCACAGCCACCCGCACGAACAGGTTGGCCTTGTCCTTGAAGGGGAACTCGAACTGACCATCGACGGCGAGACGCGGCTGCTCACCCCCGGCCAGATCTTCGTCATCCCTGGCGGCGTGGAACACCGCGCCCGCACCTATGACAAACCGGCCAAAGCTATCGATATTTTTAGTCCTGTGCGCGAGGAGTATAAATTTTAGGGATCGGGGATCGAGAACTGGGGATTGGTGACTGGGGATTGGGGACTGGGGATTGGGGACTTGGATCGCGTTGACGAAGATGACCGCGAATCTGAGAAGACCGCGAATCGCGAGCTTGCCAGTCACCCTCCGCCGCGTCAATCCTCGGTTCTCTACACCGGTCATGTGCGTTTTTCTCCCATTCGCGGTCATTGACGAAAAACTGTCCGGTAGCCAAATCACCATTCACGAATTCCCAATCGCCTTTTCTCCCCGCTCGTAGGTTTGCTCGCGGTTCGCGCCGTAAAAGGTGACCTCGTACCACTGGAACTCGCCCTTGTCGTAGACAAATTTGGCCGAGAAGACGCGCTCCTCAAATATCCAGGGTAAAAAGACGCGGTCGCCCGGCCAGAGGTTGAGATCGAGCAATTTGTCGTCGTCGATCCAACCGAGGACGCCTTCGGGCGAGTCGATCAGATCCCCTTCAAAATCGTCCAACGTAAACAAAAAAGTATACCAATCGTCGATCTCGTCAAACGCAGGGAAGGTGATGATCCCGCGCAAGCGAGGGTGACGGCAAATCAGCCCACTCTCCTCAAAAACCTCGCGGATCGCGCATTCCTCGGGCGATTCCCCTGGTTCGAGCTTACCGCCCAGACCGTTCCACTTGCCCTGGTGCATGTCGTTCTGTTTTTTCACCCGGTGGAGCATCAACGTCTGCCCACCGCGTTGGACGTAACACAGCGTCGCGAGTTTCATAGGATTTTTGATTGACGATTGTCTGGCTGAGCGCATCATGCCTTCTGGACAATCGGCCTGGGCCAAAGAGAGTATGTTCAAGGCGTCCATTCGCATCCTCAACAGGACAATCGTAAATCGTAAATTGAAAATCGTAAATTTTAGAACGCCGCCAGATCTCTGGCCCGCGCGTAGATCTTCTCAGCGTTGGGGCGGTAGGCGTCTTCGAGAGGCGGGCTAAAGGGGATGGGCGTATCGAGGCCAGTAAGGCGGGCAATGGGCGCGTCGAGCCACTCGAAGGCGTCCTCGCTGATGATGGATGCGACTTCAGCGCCGACGCCGGTGTTGCCATTGGCGGCGTGGACGATGAGGATCTTCCCCGTTTTGCGCGCCGTAGCGAGGATGGCATCCCGATCCAGCGGTTTGAGCGTGCGCAGATCGAGGACATCCGCGCCGATGCCGTCGGCGGCGAGCCGGTCGGCGGCGAGCAACGACTCGCGCAGCATGGCGCCGTAGGTGATGATCGAGAGATCTTCGCCGCTGCGGGCCAGCTTCGCTTTGCCAATGGGGACGACGTATTCCCCCCGCGGCACAAGGCCCCTCATCGAGCGGTAGAGCGGCTTGCTTTCAAAGTAGATCACCGGGTTGTTGTCGCGGATGGCGGCGATCAGCAGTCCTTTGGCGTCGGCAGGGGTGGCCGGGGCGACGACTTTTAACCCTGGCGTATGGGTGAACCAGGCTTCGGGGTTTTGGCTGTGGAAAGGACCGGAACGCAGTCCACCATCCGCCGGGGCGCGGATCACCCAGGGCACGGCGGCGCCCCAACGGTAGTGGTTGGTGGCGGCATACTGCACGATGGCGTCGAAACCCGAACTGATGAAATCGGCAAACTGCACCTCGATCACCGGGCGGAAGCCCATAAAAGCCATGCCCGTCGCCATGCCAATGAAGCCATTTTCGCTGATAGGCGTATTGATCACCCGATCCGTGCCAAACATATCCGAGAGTCCTTTGGTCACCTTGAACGCGCCGCCGAAGGGATCGGCTACATCCTCGCCCAGCACAATTACATTGGGGTCGCGACCCATCTCAATCTGAAGCGCCGTGGTGATGGCAGCCAGATAGGTCATCTCCTCCTGCTCAGGATCGACCTCAGGCGTTTCGGAGAATCCAAAATTGGTGGCAAGCTTGCTCATCCTCGTTCCTTTGCCGCTGGTGGTGATGTGGATCGGTGGGTTCCATTTTAGCATAGGGGCAAAAAATTTGGGCCGCGGATGGACACAGGTAATTGTAATCTAAACTCAAGTAGTGAGTTGACTGGTAGCGGGGAGATCCCTTTGCGCCTCCGCCCCGCTGCCAGTACAATCTCGTTCAGCGATCAAAGCCTCACCGATAAGGGACGCCATGCTCACGCTCAAACCCACGCACAAAGCAGTTCTATACCCCGGCCGATGGCAACTTTGTCAATGATCTGGCCTTTGACGGCATGAGGAAATGTCTGGACGAAGAGTTCGATCGGGTCCACGTGTTGGATCTGGGCGGCAATGTGCGCAAAAATGTACTGATCAACGACATGGTGGAATCTGTAGGTGCGGGCCGACCGCAGCGGTCGGCCCGCACCTACGTTTCATCATCTTCCTGATCAATACACAATGTGCGCAAAAATCCCAAACTTTCGGGGACAACCCACAACGTCTTTGGCATTCAAGTGAGGGTGGCGATCACCTTTCTTGTGCGCAAGCGGAAAGCGGGAGAAGGATAGAACGCAGATGACGCAGATGCACGCAGATTTTCGCTGATCT
Organism: Caldilineaceae bacterium; assembly: GCA_019637695.1. GTDB lineage: Bacteria > Chloroflexota > Anaerolineae > Caldilineales > Caldilineaceae > RI-153. Next base: position 106,195 of record JAHBVG010000007.1, read on the forward strand.
GCGTGCATCTGCGTCATCTGCGCTATCTGCGTTCTATTTCTACAACGACAAGGGATGCAATTTATGTGGGAAGAGAAAATTGAGAGCAACCCGCAGGTGCTGGCAGGGAAACCGACAATTAAAGGCACACGACTCTCTGTGGAATTTATTCTCTCCCTGCTCGAACAAGGCTGGTCGGTCGCGGAAACTATCCACAACTATCCGCGCATTACCGAGGCGGATGTAGAGGCTTGCCGCCGTTTCGCTAAAACGAAAGGAGTCTAGCCCAATGGCCATCATTCGCTACGCCCGCACAGATGAGTTCTGGTGCAGGGGCGAAAAGTACGACTGTCTCGATCAGCCCGTCCATCGATAAATGGGCCATCTTCCACTAGGTCTACGCGTTGCTGCACCATCCCGGCTACCGGCAGAAGTACGCGGCCAACCTGCGCCGATCCCTGCTGCGCATCCCCGAAACAGTCTACGACTACAAGTTGGGCAACCGCTCCGCCCTGGAGTGGGTCATCGACCGCTATGGGGTCAGCATCGACAAGGGCAGCGGCGGTGAAGATCGTGGAGGGATTGGGGACTGGGGACTGGGATCTTGTACAGGATCTGAAATCGCTTAATCGCTCAATCGCTGTCAACCAGAGATTAAGCGATTAAGCGATTGAGGATACTCTACCCAGTCCCCGATCCCTATTCGCGAAACTGCGCATCCACCACAGCTAGCGTCGCCACATTGACAATGTCTTCCACTTCCGCGCCCGTCTCAAGGACGTGGATCGGTTTGCCCATGCCGACGAGGATGGGACCAATCGCCTCGGCCCCGCCCAGGCGGCTGAGCAACTTGTACGCGGTGTTGGCCGACGCCAGCGCCGGGAAGACCAGCACATTGGCGTCCTGTACTTTGCTAAAGGGATAGATCTGCTGCATTAGTTCGGGGACCACGGCCACGTCCGCCTGCATTTCGCCGTCGATCTGAAGATCGGGGCGGCGCTTTTTCACCAGATCGGTCGCCCGCTGCACTTTGTCCGACTGGGGATGGCGGGTGCTGCCAAAATTGGAGAAACTGAGCATCGCCACACGCGGGGTGACGTCAAACTGCTGGGCCAGATCGGCGGCGTTGATGGCGATAGCGGCCAGCGTCTCGTCGTCAGGATCGATGTTGACGGTGGCATCGGTGAAGAAATAGATGCGGTCGCGCACGATCATCAGGTAGACGCCGCTGATCACCCCCCGATCCGGCGCGGAGCCAACGGTCTGGAGCGCCGGGCGCAGCACTTCGGGATAGTTGTAGCTGAGACCCGAAACAAAGGCGTCGCCATCCCCGTGCAGCACCATGGCCGGCCCAAAATAGTTGGGCTGGCGCAACAGATCCCCGGCAGAGGCCAGGGTGACGCCCTTGCGCTGGCGGCGTTCGTAGAAAGCCTGGGCAAAGATCTGCCGCAAGTCGCTGCGGTTAGGATCGACTACCTGCGGCGTGTAACTCAGCCCCAGTTCGAGACAGCGCTGTTTGATAATCTCCTCACGGCCAAGGAGAATGGGCGTGCCGATGCCCTGCGTCTCCACGGCGTAGGCCGCGCGCACGATCTTGGGGTGTTCCCCTTCGCCGAAGACCACCCGTTTGGGATTCGCCATAGCCTTGTGCTGCTGGGTGCGCATAATCTGCTCCCCTTTGCCGATGCGCGCCGCCAGTTCGTCGAGATAGGCGTCGAGGTCAATATTGCGCCGGGCCACACCTGTCTCCATGGCCGCCTTGGCCACAGCCGGAGCCACCCACATCAACACACGGCTGTCCAACGGTTTGGGGATGATGTACTCCGGCCCGAAGCGCAGTTGATCCAACCCATAGGCTTTGAGTACGCTGTCGGGGATATCCTCGCGGGCGAGGGCGGCCAGGGCGTGCGCCGCCGCCAGTTTCATCTCCATATTGATGGCTTTGGCGCGCACATCCAACGCGCCGCGGAAGATAAAGGGGAAGCCCAGCACGTTATTAACCTGGTTGGGGTAATCGCTGCGTCCCGTCCCCATGATGACGGTGTCGCTGCGCGCCGAGACAGCATCCTCGTAGGTGATCTCCGGGTCGGGGTTGGCCATGCCGAAGACAATGGGGTTATCAGCCATAGAACAGACCATATCCTGGCTGACGACGTTGGCGACCGAAAGCCCCACAAAGACATCCACACCGACAAAGGCTTCGGCCAGCGTGCGCGCCTTGGTCTCGGCGGCGAACTCCTCTTTCCATTCGTTCATGTTATCGGTGCGCCCCTTATAGATGACGCCGCGCGAGTCGCACATGACGATTTTGCTTTTGGATGCGCCCAGGGCGACGTAGAATTCGGCGCAGGCGATGGCGGACGCGCCGGCGCCGTTGATCAAGATCCGTACATCGGCAATGTCTTTCTTCACAACGGCCAGGGCGTTGATCAACCCGGCGCCGGAGATGATGGCAGTGCCATGCTGATCGTCGTGGAAGACAGGGATATCGAGCCGCGATTGCAGGGTCTGCTCGATGATGAAACATTCGGGCGCTTTGATATCTTCTAAATTGATGCCGCCAAAGGTGGGCGCGATCAGTTCGCAGAAGCGAATCATCTCCGCCGGATCTTTGGTATTCACTTCAATGTCGAAGACATCCACATCGGCAAAGCGTTTGAAGAGAACCGCCTTGCCCTCCATCACCGGCTTGGAGGCCAGCGCGCCCCGATCCCCCAGGCCGAGGATGGCGGTGCCGTTGCTGATCACGGCGACCAGATTGCCGCGGGCGGTGTATTCAAAGGCATCTTCAGGATTGGCTGCGATCTCAAGAACAGGGTGGGCTACGCCGGGCGAATAGGCCAGCGAGAGATCCCGCTGCGTAGACATGGGTTTGGTAGCAACAATTTTGAGCTTGCCGGGGCGTCCGCTGGAGTGATAGTCGAGCGCATCTTGTTTGGTGAAAGCCATCATTCGCTCCTCGTCGAGTTGGATTGGAGGTTGAACCAGACATCTTCCATTCTACTCGATTTCGAGGCGGATTTCATCTATCTTGTTTTTGGGTTTTGGATTTTTGGGTATGGAGTGCGCTAACTCCTCAATCTATGTTAAAATTTAACCCTGGTTGTTGGAGCAGGGGAGGTATATCTTCAAATAGGGGCGCAACCATTGGCTCGAAATTCAGAATCAAAACTTCTTCATTGAGAACTCTCGTAGCGCCGCCTTTCTGGGCCTTCATGCCAGAGTATGCTTGCACGGGTAGGATTACATATTGTTCGTACATGCGACGGACCTCCTCTGAATTGTACGAAGAGACGATCCATTTACAATTGGTTTGGGCCAGCCGATCGGCAAGATGTTGGTGTTCATCCCAACTACGCATGTTATGTTTATAGTTCACACCATTGCCTGGGTATGGGGGATCCAGGTACATGACCGTCTTGGTACTATCATAGCGATCGATACAGTCCATCCAGTCGAGATTCTCGACGATCACAGTACGCAGTCGTCGGTGGACAGGTTCAATCCGTTCACGAAGCCGCTTTAAGGCCCCAATCAGCCGATTGCCGTGTCCACCATCTGAAATACTGGTCTGAAATCTGGGGTAATCGGATTCTCCTCCCCAGCCTGCCATGATCAGATAGTAAAAACGATGTGCCCGCTGGACATCGGTCAATTGTGAAGCATCCATTTCGGCCAGACGGTTGAACTCAGCCCTGGCAACCAGTTCTAAGTCAAATGCGGCTATCAATTCTTCAGGTTTTTCTTTGACCACGCGGAAAAAGGTGATGAGTTCCTGGTCAATGTCGTTGAGGACTTCCACATCGCTAGGTGGTTTGCCAAAGAGTACCCAAGCAGCGCCAGAAAAGACTTCTACATAGCAGGTATGTGCGGGGATCAGGGGAACGATGTATTTGCGAAAGCGAGATTTACCGCCTGCCCATTTAAATGGACTATTGACCGAGCTATACACGTTGTGATTCACATCCAAGATACCAACCTCTTTCCTGCACTCTGGGGAAGTGTACAGAAACAACAGACCGCGGATTGACAGATCTGACATACCCCACTGCGATCAGTTCAATCCGCGGCCTCTTTACATCTTACCGGCTCAGGGCGGGCAGGTAGATATAGTCGCCCACCAGCACGGTGATCTCGGTTTCCGCAGTTGCATTCTGGCTGTCGGTTGCCACCAGCCGCACTGTATGCGCACCCACAGGCAGATCCTCAACGAGCAGTTCTACGCCGGTCCCGGCGGCTTCGCCGTTGATGAACCACGCCAATCCATCGCCGGACAACATGCCGTCCTCGCTGTCCATAGCCCCGCCCGTGAAGAGGAACTGGCTATCTGTGCCCAGGCGCGCTCCATCCACGGGTGTGCCGATGTAGGGCGCAGGCGGGTGGTTGCTCATGGTGAAGACCGCATTGGATGTGTCCATGCTTGTGTTCATGCCGTCGTTGACCAGCACACGGATCATCGCCTCGTTGCTGGCAGGCAGACCCGCAGTGTCGCTGATCACCGATGAATTGCCGCCGATGTTGGTCGCCAGCGCCATCCAGGTCTGGCCGTTGTCCGGGCTGTATTGGATGGTATAGCGCAACGGGTCCTCGTCGGGATCGCTGCCCTCCCATTCAATCTCCAGCGTGTCGCCGATCACCTCGCCGCCGTTGGGCTTGATCACCGTCACCGCGGGCGGGTTGGGGCTGATGTCGATCTGGGCGAGGAGCGGTTTCGGCTCGGCCTGCGCGTTGATCGTCACGCGCACACTGCCCTGTGGGAAGGGAACCGCAGCCGCAAAGACGCGCCCGCTGCTATGCTCGAAGGGCGGCGTGGTGAGGAATTCATGGTGGGCCAGCACTTCACCGTCGGCATCGAAGAAGGTGAGAAGCAGGGGCAGCGGATCTTCAATAGGCCCTTCATCGTGGCTTGAGACAGCCGCGCGCAAGATCGCCTGCGCCTCGGCCAGCCCGGCCAGCTTCTCCGCCGGCAGTGTCTGCGGCTCCAGGCGATAGGTCAGATCGGTCTCGATCCCGGCCGTGGTCTCGGTGTAGACGCCGGTGATCAAGAAGATCTGCTCGCTCTGCAACAGGCTATCGAGCAGAGATTGGGCGGCAACCATCACTGCCGAGTTGCGCGTCTCGGCGCGGATACCGTTCCATGTATAGTCCGACACCCACTTTGGATCGCCATAGGACATATAATCGGCGGCATCCTGGGGGCGGATTACGGTGTTGGAGCGTCGGTCAAAGCCGTGATGGTTGGCGTTGCCGGTGTTGCCGATCTGGCAGCCGTTGTACGGATACCCTGGGTTGAGATCGGTAGCGCCGCCGCAGTTGACGTGCAGCCAGCGAGTGCCGAACGCGCCATTGTAGTTGTGCGCCAACTCCTGAGCCATGGTCGAACCGCCGCGCGGGGCGTTGAACCCGCTGCCGCCTGCCTCCATCTTGACGAAGGAGGTGTGGAAGACATAGTTGGCGTAGCCCAGCAGCGATCCGGTGGGGGCGTTGCCGGGGACCATGCCGATCCAGTGGGTATGGGCGTTGGAGCTATTACAGCCGGCCGGATTGGCGGTGAAGGTATCCCAGGCGATGAGCAATGCCATCAACCCGTCTTTGTCTCCGGGCAGGTTCCACGGGCACGAATCCAGCCAGAGGAAGCCACACGGTCGCGATAGATCGGTACTCGTCTGGTAGACGCGGAAATCGGCCACCGGCCACAGCGTCTTGAAGCGGTCCACAATATCCCAAAAGCCGGGGGAACTGGTGGTAAAGTTGGAGACGCTGGTACGTATTGGCCGGAAGACAAGACAGATCGGCGCTTCGGCGTTGAAGGCGCGGGTAACGGTGAAGGTATTGTTGCCTTCGTTCACCTCCGCCCATGTGTTGTTGGGATCGATAATGGCGCGGAATTCCACTGTGCCCGTGCGCCAACTGGCCGGAATCCAGAAATTGAGGGTGCGGTTGAGTTGGGTGCGGTCAATCGCGCCTGGGCTGACGGTGACACTGCCGTTGATGGGCGAGAGCGTTCCCAGCAGGGTTCCTCCCCGCCGCCCTTCCAGCCGTACAGTCACCGGGTTGATCCCCACGGGGGAGACCGCCGGATAGACGCGCACGAAGGTCTCTTTGTTGCTGACCAGCGGCACGCCATTGGCCAGATTTTGAATGCCCTGGGTGATCTCCATATTGGCGATGCTCAGGTCGAGGCTAATCGGTGTGGGCGTGGGGCTGAGCGTTCGCGTGGGCGTGGGTGTGTGCGTCGGCGTTGCTGTCGGCGTGCGTGTGGGTGTGCGCGTCGGCGTCCACGTGGGCACACGCGTCGCTGTGCCGGTCGACGTGGCTGTAGCTGTGGCTGTGGGCGTACGCGTGGGAACCGTCGTCGCGCTTGGCGTTGATGTGGGCGTGGCAGTCGGCGCCGATCCGTAGATGCGATAGTCTTCGGTCTCGCCGTACTCGTAGCCAGAGGCTGGGCCGCTGCCGTCTTCGCTTTCAATCGGAACGTCGGTAATGGTGATGCGTAGCCAGCGGTCCAGATCCTCGCCGGGCGCATAAGCCAGAAAAGCCGGTGTGGTAAAGTTGAACGTCCCCGCCTGTGTGGTCGAAATCGACTGGTTCTTCACTGCCCATTCCTGCGCCGGCGCGCTGGGACATTCCAACAGATCGCCCCATTTGCCGTTGCGATTCCAATCGATCCAGACGTTGACATAGAGCGCGGGCAGATCGTCAGTCAGCGCCGTCACCGTATAGTTCAGGCTGACCATCTGGCAATGGCCGAAGACTACGGGCAAAATCAACCCATCGTCGCCGCCATCGCGATCGGCGCTGTCGCTCAACGGCTGGATATTGTTGACGCCGTCTTCATCAAAGCCGGTGTCAGCCTCGACTTCGTGGGTAATGCGCGGCCCCAGATGGAAGCGCAGGGTCGGGTTCAGATGCATGGGACCATGGGGCGGCGACCCCTGTTGGAAGACGGTGGGGAAGTCGGCGTTAACACCTGGATAGGCCAGCATGGCTGTGTTGTTGAACGAGTTGGTGCTGTCCGGCGCGTCCCCCAGATCGAAAATGGCCGGTGCATCGGTCGGCGTCAGCGTGGGGGTCGCAGTGGCCGTCGAAGTGGCTGTCCCCGTAGCGGTGGCGGTTGAGGTAGGCGTGGCGGTGGCCGGGCAAGGAGCCGTCTCGAAGACGACGCGCTGCCAGGTCTCCGGGCTGTCGGGAAATTGGTTGCTAGGCCAGCCAAAATCAACCCCGTTGTCCGTGACCCAGTGATGGTAGACGGCGATGCCAATCGGATCGCCGCACAGCAGACCGCTGGGGTTGACCGCGACCAGATCGAGCGGGATCGACCACTCGGCGATGTCTGCGTTGCCGGTGGAGGCATACGCAGCCCAGCCGGCCAGATCCACCCCTTTCCAGCCGTTGGCTACACCGGTCCCGGCGTAGCTGCTGGTGGCCCCACCCTCTATATTGACCTGAAACGCAAAATCTTCCTCCTGAGCGTACTCCTCGCGGCCATCGTCGCGATCCAGGTAGACGCGGGCGAAACGCTCTTTGAAATCGCCGGCCGCGCCCTGCATACAGATGTAGAGCGTCTTGCCGTCGTGGGTCAGATAGACGGTGGCATTGACCCCATAGGCGTCCACAAAATTGACAACCAATGGGTTCGGGTATTCGACTCGCGAACAGCTACCGTCTACGGAGGGCGGCGTCTGGGTTGCGGGAATTGTCAGCGGGTCCTTGATCGTTTGCAGGCTTGCCAGCGGCAGATGCGAGACTGCCCCTGGAGAGTCAGAACGGGCCGCCTGTGCCAGCGAAGAGATCCGCGGCCACAGCGCAGATAAGATCAACGCGAGCAGTATGATGGAAACAGAGAGTTTGCGCACAAAATCATTCATAGAGTCTCCTTGTGGTCTTATGTCTATGAAACCAATGGAAGCATAACTGCGCGCTCATATTCAATTGTAGGGGGACCAAGCTACCGACAACCGGCGAAGCGGGGAATCTGTCGCTGGAGTGTTTCGGACTGGGGAAGATCCCAGCCGGTTGAGAGGGAAGTGTAGACAGCAGGGGGATGAGGTATTGGCCCATCCTATGCTGTACACCGCGCATCTTACCACTGAATTTTGTGCTTGCACAACTTCAACTTTTGTGAAATAATCCTGATACTCGCAAACATCGTTGCCATCATCGCTGATATGCGTGTGTGGATATCCCCCGTCTCTGTGTTGCAGATCCATCCAACACCCAGGGAAGACCCGGATGTCAACTACCACGCGCCCCGCTACTTCGCTTCGTCTGTTCGTTTTGATCGCCTTCGTCGCCAGTTTGCTCGCGCTCGTGCAATGGCTCGGTCGCGTCCTCGCGGCTGAGATGGCACAGATCTCCAACAACTCAACGGTCTTCATCAACGAGATCCATTATGATAACTTTGGAGCAGATGCCAGTGAATTTGTGGAAATTGCTGGTCCAGCGAACACAAATCTAGCTGGGTGGAGGTTGCTTTTCTACAATGGCAATGGAGGAACCCGGTATGATTCGCTTCCATTGTCTGGAACCATTCCCGATGAACAGAATGGTTTTGGTGCGATTGCATTTCCCAGATCGGGAATTCAGAATGGCAGCCCAGATGGCATTGCATTGGTTGATGCAACTGGTGCTGTGTTGCAGTTCCTAAGCTATGAAGGAACATTTACCGCTGTTGGAGATCAAGCGGACGGGATTCTTAGTGAGGATATAGGCGTTGAAGAGCAGGATGAGCCAACAAACCCTCTAGGAAATTCTCTTCAGCTCATTGGAATTGGCTGTACCTACGGCGATTTTCAGTGGCAAGAACCTGCACCAGAAACATCAGGACAAATAAACACAGGACAAATTTTCAACTGTACGCCCACACCCAGCGCAACGCCCACAGAGACAGCGACCGAAACAGCGACATCCACCGAAACGATGACGCCAATCCCAACCGAAACATCTACCCCCACCGAAACGGCGACGGCAACGGAGACACCGACAGCGACGGCAACGGAGACTTCTACAGAGACTGCGACATCCACCGCCACCGATACATCAACGCCAACGGAAACGATGACGCCGACAGCCACTGAAACCTCGACGGCTACCGAGACGCCGACTTCTTCTGCCACCTTCACGCAAACGCCGACCGAGACGCCAACGGAAACGATGACGCCGACAGCCACTGAAACCTCGACGGCTACCGAGACGCCGACTTCTTCTGCCACCTCCACGGAAACGCCAACCGAGACGCCGACGGAAACAATGACGCCGACAGCCACCGAAACGTCCACGCCGACGGAGACTGCAACGCCAACCGACACGATGACGCCGACAGCCACTGAAACTTCAACGGCTACCGAGACGCCGACGCCTTCCGCCACCTTCACGGAAACGCCGACCGAGACGCCGACGGAAACGATGACGCCGACAGCCACTGAAACGGTAATGCCAACGCCGACCGGAACAGCGACGGAGACCGCTACCGCCACAGAGACAGAAACGGCGACCCCGACCGAGACGCCAACGGAAACAGCAACAGAGACTTCAACTGCCACCTCCGCGCCGCCAACCGAAACAGCAACGCCTATAGGAACGCCAACACCAACCGAAACCTTGACGCCGACCAGCACTCGCACACCGACCAGCACTCGCACGCCAACCAGCACTCGCACGCCGACTAACACTCGCACACCGACCAGTACTCGCACACCCACCAACACGCCAACCGAAACGGCAACCTCCACCGATACAGCGACGCCGACAGAGACACCCACGCCTTTCGTGGGCTGGTTGATCAACGAAATTCACGCCGACCCAGACACCATCCACGGCGACGCCAACGGGGATGGGACACGTGATTTTGACGACGATGAATTCATCGAGATTGTCAACAATATAGGAAGTGCGGTCGATATCAGCGGGTGGACACTTTCCGATGAAGATCGAGTGAGACACACTTTCGCCGCAGGGACATGGGTTCCTCACGGCTGCGCGGTGGTCGTCTTCGGCGGAGGAATCCCCACAGGCGATTTCGGTGGGGCAGTCATCCGCACGATCAGTACCTTGTCTCTCCACAACGACGGAGATACGATCATCCTCGCCAACGGGGAGAATATCATTGCCACCTACACCTACGGAGCGGAAGGAGGCAACAATCAGTCGCTCACCCGCTTCCCCGATTTGACCGGCGGCGCGATGGTCAAACACACCACGGTCAGCCCCACAGGCGCACGCTTCTCGCCAGGGACGCAGAGCGATGGCAGCCCTTTCCCCGGCTGTGCATGGCCGACACCAACAACAACGCCGACCGCAGACGGTGGACCGCAGACCGCAACGACGACGCCCACGGCGACACCAACCGAGACACCGATGGAAACGCCGATAGAGACAGCCACGGCCACCGAAACACCCACTGCGACCGTCACCGAAACGCCCACGGAAACAGCAACCGCAACCGTCACAGAGACGGCTACAGAAACGGCGACCGTAACAGTTACACCCACGACGACAAACACACCCACCGTCACACCGATTCCCCTGATCGGTTGGGTGATCAACGAAATTCACGCAGACCCGGACACCATCTACGGCGACGCCAACGGGGATGGCACAGTCAGCAGCGACGACGATGAGTTCGTCGAAATTATAAATATCTCCGGCGCGGCTATGGATATCGGTGGGTGGACCTTGGCGGATAGCGTGAGCATCCGCTATCAGTTCCCGGCCAACACGTGGGTTCCAGACGGCTGCGCTGTGGTAATTTTTGGGGGTGGAACGCCAACTGGCGACTTCGGCGGCGCCAGCGTTCACATCACGCGGACACTGAGCCTCAATAACAGCAATGAAATCGTGACATTTGCCAACAGCGACGGGCATATCATTCGCCACACTTACGGCTCCGAAGGCGGGGACAACCAATCCCTCACTCGCTTCCCCGATCTCAGCAGCGGGGCAATGGTCAAGCATTCCACGGTCAGCTCCACCGGCGCGCGCTTCTCGCCAGGGACGCAGATCGACGGCGCTCCCTTCCCCGATTGCACATGGCCGACGCCGACAGCAACGCCGACGACAACTGCGACACCAATAGAAACCTTCACACCCACGGCGAGTGGAACACCCACAGCGACAAACACGCCGACTGCCACGCCCACACCCACCGCAACATCAACGCCGAGTTGGACCGCTACATCCACGGCAACCGCCACGCCGACATCGACCCCTGCGCCTGTCTTGGGCTGGGTGATCAATGAGATCCACGCGGACCCGGACGCGGTCCACGGCGACGCCAACCGCGATGGCGTCATCAGCAGCGACGACGATGAGTTCGTTGAGATCGTCAACAATACCGGCGCGGCTGTGGACATCAGCGGCTGGACGCTCTCCGACAGCGTAGGTGTGCGCTACACCTTCGGCGCGGGGACGCTGATTCCCAATGGCTGCGCGGTTGTCGTATTTGGCGGGGGAACGACCACCGGCGACTTCGGCGGTGCACTCGTTCGCACGACGGGTTCGCTCGCACTCAACAACGGCGGCGATACTGTCGTTTTCAGCGACGGCACAAGTATCATTGCCAGCTACACTTACGGCTCCGAAGGCGGCGACAACCAGTCTATCACTCGCTTCCCCGACCTGAGCGGTGAGGCAATGGTCAAACATTCCACGATCAGCCCCACCGGCGCGCGCTTCTCGCCAGGGACACAAAGCGACGGCGCTCCTTTCCCCGGCTGTGCATGGCCGACGCCGACATCAACCGCGACAGCGGACAGTAGACCACCGACCGCAACATCAACGCCGACTGCCACGCCGACGCAGACCGCTACATCCACACCCAGTTCAACCGCCACACCGAGCGCAACTGCTACACCGACATCGAGTCCTGTGCCTGTCTTGGGTTGGGTGATCAACGAGATCCACGCAGACCCGGACGCTGTCCACGGCGATGCCAACGGCGATGGCGTCATCAGCAGCGACGACGACGAGTTCGTGGAAATCATCAACAACACTGGCAGCACCGCGGACATCGGCGGGTGGACGCTCTCCGACAGCGTCAGCACCCGCTACACCTTTGGCGCGGGGACGCTGATTCCCCATGGCTGCGCAGTTGTCGTATTCGGCGGTGGCACGCCCACCGGCGACTTCGGCGGTGCACTCGTTCGCACCACCGGTTCGCTCGCCCTCAACAACGGCGGCGATACGGTCGTTTTCAGCGACGGCACAAGTATCATTGCCAGCTACACTTACGGCTCCGAAGGCGGCGACAACCAATCCCTCACTCGCTTCCCCGATCTCAGCAGCGGGGCAATGGTCAAACATTCCACGATCAGCCCCACCGGCGCGCGCTTCTCGCCAGGGACACAGAGCGACGGAGCTTCCTTCCCCGGCTGTGCATGGCCGACGCCGACCGCCACGCCGACCACAGACAGCAGACCGCCGACCGCCACGCCCACACCATCCGCTACGCCGACATCGACCGCTACGCCGACCGCGGACGGCGGACCGCAGACCGCCACGCCGACACCCACGCCCTTCCACGGCTGGGTGATCAACGAGATCCACGCGGACCCGGACGCCGTCCACGGCGACGCCAATGGGGACGGTATGGCGAGCAGCGACGACGATGAGTTCGTGGAGATCGTCAACAACACTGGCAGCGCCACGGACATCAGCGGGTGGACGCTCTCGGACAGCGTCAGCACCCGCTACACCTTCGGCGCGGGGACTTTGGTTCCCCATGGCTGCGCGGTTGTCGTCTTCGGCGGTGGCACGCCCACCGGCGACTTCGGCGGATCGTTGGTCCGCACCACCGGTTCGCTGGGTCTCAACAACGGCGGGGACACAGTCATCCTCACCAACGGGGATGCTCCTGTGACCAGCTACACCTACGGCTCCGAAGGCGGCGACAACCAGTCCATCACGCGATATCCCGATCTGACCGAAAACCCGATGGTGAAGCACACGACAGTCAGCGCCATCGGCACGCGCTTCTCGCCAGGGACACAGAGCGACGGCGCTCCTTTCCCCGGCTGTGCATGGCCGACGCCGACCCCGACAGCGACCGCAAGCAGCAGACCGCCGACCGCTACGCCGACATCGACCGCTACGCCGACCGCAGACAGCGGACCGCCGACCGCCACGCCGACACCCACGCCCTTCCACGGCTGGATTATCAACGAAATTCACGCAGATCCGGACGCCGTCCACGGCGACGCCAATGGGGACGGTATGGCGAGCAGCGACGACGATGAGTTCGTGGAGATCGTCAACAACAGCGGCGCGGCTGTGGACATCGGCGGGTGGACACTCTCCGATAGTATGAACGTGCGCTACACTTTCGGCGCGGATATCTGGGTTCCCAATGGCTGTGCAGTGGTGGTCTTCGGCGGTGGCACGCCCACTGGCGACTTCGGCGGCGCACTCGTCCGCACCACCGGTTCGCTCGCCCTCAACAACGGCGGCGATACGGTCATCCTCGCCAACGCCGATAGTGTTATCGCCAGCTACACTTACGACTCCGAAGGGGGCGACAATCAGTCTATCACTCGCTTCCCCGACCTCAGCATCGGGGCGATGGTGAAACATACAACGGTCAGCCCTTCGGGGGCGCGCTTCTCACCGGGGACACAGAGTGACGGTTCGCCCTTCTCTGGGTGTCTGTGGCCGACGCCGACAACAACGCCGACCGCAGACGGCAGAACGCCGACCGCTACGGTGACGTCTACACCAACGAAGACGCCGACGACAATCTATACACGCACACCGACCAGTACGCGCACACCAACGAGTACGCGCACACCAACGAGTACGCGCACGCCAACGAGTACGCGTACCCCTACTTCGACTCGCACACCGACGGGGACGCCTACAAGCACGCCAACGGTTACGCCCACTCACTACGCCCCCATTGCTATCGATGACAGCGTCACCATTGACGAGGATACACCCATCGAACTTAATCTGCTCGCCAACGATTCGGATGGAAAGGGGAGCGCGTTTTGGCTGGTGACCATTGGTCATGTTCGATCAGGCATGGTGAGCGGAGAGGCCAACGGGCGCATCCGCTATGTGCCGCGGTCCCACTACCATGGTACGGATCAATTTACCTATGCGATCCGCAACAGCGGCGGCGGTCAGGCTGCGGCTACGGTGCGCATTACGATCAACCCGATTAATGATGCACCCACATTGGCGCCAGTAGATGAACAAATGGGCGCGGTGGGAGAGAGGATATCCCTTTCACTTCAAGCGTTCGATGCTGACGACGATCCGCTGCTCTACAGCGCGGAAGGATTACCGCCTGGCATTTTCCTTGACAGCGCTACAGGTCAGATCAGTGGCATCCTCTGGGAGAGGGGAGAGTTTGCGGTGACGGCTACGGCGAGCGATGGCGAGGCGAGCGCGAGCCGTTCCTTCCGCTGGATGGTGGATGCGCCGGACGGACAATCGAATTGGACAGGGATCTTCCTGCCCATGGTTGCGCGCACGGAGCCGTTGCCCGATCTGACGGGCACAATCCGTCTTGAGCCAAGCAAATTAGACTTCGCAGTGGGCGAACCTGTGACAATCCTGGCGACAATTGCCAATCGCGGCAGCATACCGAGCGGCAGCTTTTGGGTCGATCTGCATATCAACCCGGCCCAACCGCCGCAAGGATCGCCGGCGCCCTGGAACAAAAACTGTGGTATGACGCCCTGCTATGGGGTAACCTGGTATGTGGCGACGCTGCCCGCCGGTTATGAGATCGAGCTGAGTTCGCGTATCCCTCTGGCTGGCTATTCGAAATGGAACGGATCGTTTGCAGCGGGCACGACAGATCTATACCTGGTCGTCGATTCGTGGGGTGGCGCGGCTGGCGCTGTGCGCGAACACAATGAAAGTGACAACAGCGCCTCGCTCCACGGGCTGAGCGTAAGCGGCGCAGCCATGAGGATCGACGAAACGCTCCCAGATCTGCCACCTCGTCCACTGCCACTGGCTACCGAGTAAAGGCCTACCCTGTAGAAAGAGTGTCATTTGACAGTCCTATGGATGTACTATACACTAGCGCTGCCTCGGCAAGTCAGTGAATTTGGAGATAGGTTAGCTCTTACAATGTTCTGACCAATTTGGGATGGTAGGACATTCCCCTTGCAGTTTTAGAGACATCAAACTTCGTAAATCGGAGGTTCATCAATGGCGACGATGGCAGAGTTGCCGCGGGCCGAGACAGATGAGAGCATCCCTCTGAGGGAGCGACTCAAAAGGCTGTATCATTCTTATCTTTTGCGTAAAACGATCAAGGCGCTTTTCACGATCTGGCTCGTGATTACCCTCACGTTTTTCCTCATTCGTTTGCTGCCGGGTAATCCTGTTGAACTCTATATGAACCAGTTGATCGTGCAATATTCTATGCCGTTCGATGAAGCCAGGGATCAGGCGTCTGCGCTGTTTAATATTGATCTGGAGCAGCCCGTCTATCTGCAATACATTCAATATATGAGCAAACTTGTCAGAGGGGATCTGGGGATGTCCATCCTTTCGCCCGGCGCGACGGTGGCGGAGATCATCGCCCGTCACCTGCCGTGGACCATCTTCAGCGTTGGCGTCTCGCTGATGATCAGTTTTGTGTTGGGGGTGATGCTGGGCATCCTCATGGCTTACCGGCGCAACAGTTTGCTCGATCACAGCATGACGCTTTTTGCGTCGATCTTCAGTTCGCTGCCCAACTACCTGGTCGGCATCCTGATCATCGTCTGGTTTGGTGTGCAGTTACGCATCCTGCCCATTGCCGAAATGCGCGGCTCTCTCTCGCCGGGGATGCGTCCCCACCTTTCCTGGGAATTTATCAAAGATGTCTTTTTCCATGCCTCGTTGCCGATGTTCACTTATATCCTGACCACCATAGGCGGCTGGATGTTGGCGATGAAGAGCAACACCCTGAGTACGCTGGAAGAGGATTACGTTACAGTAGCGCGGGCGCGCGGTCTCAAGGATAGCCGCATTACCACGGCGTATGTAGGGCGCAACGCGTCGCTGCCTCTCTTCACGACCCTGGCGATCAGCATTGGCTTCGTGGTTGGCGGTTCTATCCTCATCGAAACTATCTTCCGCTATGAAGGCATTGGGCTGAAGTTGCTTGAAAGCATCCAACGGCGCGATTATACGTTGATGCAGGGCATCTTTTTGATGATCACTATTTCGGTGGTGGCGGCTAACTACCTCGCCGATATCCTCTACAGTTTTATCGATCCACGCATCCGGCTTGGCGGGCACGACTAGAAAGCAGGAAGATCATGAGTGCGCAAACTCAACCAGAGAGTTCTTTTTGGGTTCGCCGGATTGGGGCGATTGGTGGCTCCTTACGCGATTCTTTTCGGATTCTGACCTACAGCAAAGTGGGCTTCATCGGCTTCATCGCCGTGATCGCCATTGTGCTGCTCTCGTATGTAGGTCCGCTCTTTGTGGAACTGGACACGCGCACGAAGATCGATCAGATCTACCTGCCGCCTTCTTCAGAGAATTGGTTGGGCACCGATCACCAGGGGCGGGATATCTGGTCTCATATTGTCCACGGTGGGCGCGATGTGATCTATGTGGGCCTGGTGGCGGCCAGTCTTTCGACCTTTGTTGCTGTGGCGTTTGGCGCACTGAGCGGTTTTGCCGGTGGCTGGATCGACAGCGTCATTATGTTTATAACCGATGTCTGGTTGACCATCCCCAACCTGCCCTTGTTGGCGGTGCTGGCGGCGTTCATCACCATCAACAACCTGACTGTGTTGGGGGTGTTGCTCGGCGCGCTAGGATGGCCTGTGCTGCTGCGCGCCGTCCGTTCGCAGACGCTCTCGCTCAAGGAGCGGGATTTCGTCGAGGCAGCCAGGGCGCTCGATCTGGGCATCTGGCACATTATCTTCCGCGAAATTGTGCCCAACATGATGAGCTACATCCTCATCAGCTTCATCCTGGCGATGACGGGCGCGATCTACGCGCAGGTGGCGCTCTTCCTGTTGGGGTTGATCAACATGCCTATCCAGGGCAGCAACTGGGGCGTGATGGTGAGCCTGGCCTGGGTGCGCGGCGCTATCTTCTACAAGGACAGCGTCTGGTACATTATGGCGCCGATCATCGCCATTGGGTTATGGCAATTGGCGATGGTGACCATGGCCCGCTCGTTGGAACTTGTCTTTAATCCTCGCCTGCGTTCAGGGGAGTGAGAGATTAAGAGATTGGGAGATTAAGCGATCGAGAGGTGAACTGGCCTCTGATAATCGCCTAATCCCTCAATCTCAAATCTCCCAACCGTCTGGATGATGCCATCAACATTGAAGGTAGCAAATGACAACCAATTTTGACTGGAATCGAGCAGGGGATGGACGATCCGATCAGCAAGCCAGACCCCCGCTGATCCTGCGCAATCTGCACGTCAACTATTTCACCCGGCGCGGGCAGGTGCAGGCCGTGCGCGGCGTCGATCTGGAGATCGGCGCAGGCGAGAGCATCGCCTTGATCGGCGAGAGCGGCTCGGGCAAGACGACGTTGGGGCTGGCGATTGTGCGTTTGCTGGTCAAGGCGGCGCGTGTCACCGAGGGCGATGTGCTTTACCATCGCGACAGCCGAGAGATCGATGTGCTGGCGCTCAACCCATCGGATCTGCGCAAGTTCCGCTGGAGCGAGTGCGCCATGGTCTTTCAATCGGCGCTCAATGCGTTCAACCCGGTGCTGCGCGTGTGGGAGCAGA